>NZ_JAWKZJ010000006.1:0-270348 GCF_041395985.1 Haliea sp. | reverse complement strand
TGATGTCCCTGTTGCTGTTGAAGTCACCCGGCGCACAGGGCGCCGATGTGGTGGTGGGCAATTCCCAGCGCTTTGGCGTGCCGATGGGTTTCGGCGGGCCACACGCCGCCTTTTTCGCCACCCGGGATGCCTTCAAACGGTCTACACCCGGACGCATCATCGGCGTCTCCATCGATCGCCACGGCAACGAGGCGCTGCGCATGGCCATGCAAACCCGCGAGCAGCACATCCGCCGGGAGAAGGCCACCAGTAACATCTGCACCGCCCAGGCGCTGCTGTCCATCATGGCGGCGTTTTACGCCATGTACCACGGCCCGGTGGGTCTGCGGCGCATCGCCGAGCGCATCCACTACCTCACCGGTGTGCTGGCCAACGGCCTGCAGGCAGCGGGACTGCCGGCAGACAACGACGCCTATTTCGACACGCTGACCATCAGCGTGGGGGACCGGCAGCAGGCCATCCTGCAGCGTGCCCTGGACGCCGGCATGAACCTGCGGATTATCGGCACGCACACGCTGGGCATAGCGATGGATGAAACCACCACGGCCGAGGACGTGGACCGTTTGCTCGCCGTCATGACGGGCAAAGAGCCCGCCAACCCCTGCCGCGAGCAACCCGCCCCCGCCTCAGGCATTCCCCAGCCATTGCAGCGCGCGGTGGATTACCTGCAGCACCCTCTGTTCAACGACTACCACTCCGAGACCGAAATGCTGCGCTACATGCGCCGCCTGGAATCCCGCGATATCGCCCTCAACCAGGCGATGATTCCGCTGGGCAGCTGCACCATGAAGCTCAACGCCACCACGGAGATGTTGCCGGTGACCTGGCAGGAGTTCGCCGGCATCCACCCGTTTGCCCCCGCCGACCAGACCGAAGGCTATCGGGAGCTGCTCGCGGAGCTGGAGCACATGCTGAAAGAGTGCACCGGTTACGATGCCATTTCACTGCAGCCCAACGCGGGTTCGCAGGGCGAGTACGCCGGGCTGCTGGCGATTCGCCGCTACCATGAGAGCCGCGGCGACGACCAGCGCGACGTGTGCCTGATCCCCTCCTCGGCCCACGGCACCAACCCCGCCAGTGCCGCGCTGGCCGGGATGCGCGTGGTCATTGTGGAGTGCGATGCCGATGGCAACGTCGACCTCGACGACCTCAGCGCCCGCGCCGAGCAGTACAGCAATGAGCTCGCGGCCATCATGATCACCTACCCCTCCACCCACGGCGTGTTTGAAGAGACCGTGGTCGATGTCTGCGACATCGTGCACCGTCACGGTGGCCAGGTGTATGTGGACGGCGCCAACCTCAACGCCCTGGTGGGCCTCGCCTCTCCCGGCAAGTTCGGCGCCGACGTGTCGCACCTGAACCTGCACAAGACCTTCTGCATTCCCCACGGCGGCGGCGGCCCCGGCATGGGGCCGATCGGGGTGGGCGCGCACCTGCAGCCCTTCCTGCCGTCGCACCCGGTGGTGCCGGTACCCGGGCTGCCGGAAAGCAACGACGTGGTGTCCGCAGCGCCCTGGGGCAGCGCCTCCATCCTGCCGATCAGCTGGGCCTACATTGCGCTCATGGGCGCCGAGGGCCTGACCCAGGCCACCCGCGTGGCCATTTTGAGTGCGAACTACATTGCGCACCGCCTGAAAGATCACTACCCCGTGCTCTACACAGGCCGCAACGGTACCGTGGCACACGAGTGCATCGTGGACATTCGTCCGCTGAAGGAAGCCAGCGGCATTTCCGAAGAGGATATCGCCAAGCGTCTGGTGGACTTCGGCTTTCACGCGCCCACGATGTCATTCCCGGTCGCAGGCACTTTGATGATCGAGCCGACTGAATCCGAGTCTCTGGCGGAGCTGGACCGCTTCTGCGACGCCATGATCGCCATCCGCGAAGAAATCCGCGCGGTGGAAGAAGGCCGCCTGGACGCCGAGGACAACCCCTTGCGCAACGCCCCGCACACCCTGCTGGATGTCACCGCTGAGCACTGGGACCACGCCTACACCCGGGAACAGGCTGCCTACCCCCTGCCCTCACTGCGCCAGCGCAAATACTGGCCGCCGGTAAACCGGGTAGACAACGTGTACGGAGACCGCAATCTGGTGTGTTCCTGCCCGAGCATTGATGCGTATCGGGAGCCGGTGGGGGTCTAGAGAAGCGGGTATATTGAGCGAGCCGACCCGAGTATTCCTACTTTGCGGCGCCCTCTAACGGCGCGAATTGGGGTGCTTGGGTCAACTCATGCGGGCTTTATCCATGCTTGCCCTGAGAGGTTGATCTCGATTGTTGATAACCAAAGAACGATGAGGATGTTAAATATCACCGTCACCCAGAATGTCACTCTGAATGACGACTTTTTGGACTTGTGTCGAAAAAATCTCTGAGCGAGAACAGCTCCCGGCCACCCTCCCAGAAAGGCCAGACAGTGCAAGGTATGCTCAGATGTCCTCCACCCGCCGCTGCGAGCCGCTGATTTATCCAGCCCATACACGGCAAATGTCAGAGCACTCACGAACACGTATGCGAGCAGGAAAACCGGGGCTAGCATTGTCGCCGCCGCAATGAAGAACGCCCCGACTGCCAGCAGCGGAAAAGTGACACTGCGACTGTTCTTGCGGTTACGCCGCTTCGCACCAGGGAGCAAGACGTGCGCGGCCCGAGAACGACCTTGCCTGTCTACACCTGCCTCATACGTAACGATCTGGCCTACCTCGGGACGGCGACTGCTCTGGCCACATGCAGAAATATGCAAGAAGACATCTTTCTCGCCCGTCATCGGCTCAATGAATCCAAAACCCTTCTCGTCATTCCATGACCGAATCTTTCCCTTTTGACGCATTAATTTTCTTCTTGGTGGTTGTTTATCGAAGTGGATGGCACATCTGCGGTAACGGTCAAATGTATCAGCGCCGTATTCACTGCGGCAAACTTCCGCAAACGTTGCCCTGCAATGCATCTGTTTGCCATTACTGGTATGTTGCCACCCGCTTCCCTCAAACCCATAGGAAAACTGCAATCACCAGAACCACAGCGGCCACAGAAACCCAGCGCGCATGCCGGCGGAATAGCGTCTCCGCCTGATCACCTGCCCAGTAAACCAGCAGAGCGAGTCCGAAGTAGCGCAGGCCGCGGGCCAGCGCAGAGGCCAGCATAAACAGCGCGAAGGAATAACCGGTGGCACCCGCGACCAGCATCGCCATCTGGAAAGGTACCGGCGTCACGCCTACGCTCAGCACAAACCAGAAACCGTGGTCGGCCATCGCCATACGTGCACGCTCGAACTGATCCGGTTTGGCGAACCACTCAAGCAGCTGATCACCGAGAGCGTCGAAGAACCACAAGCCGACGCCATACCCGACACTGGCGCCCAGCAAACAGCCGATCAGGGACAGCAGGGCAAGCAGAAACAACTGATGTCGCCTGGCCTGCATCAAGGGAATCAGCAGCGCCTCCAGGGGAATCGGCACAACTGTGGACTCCAGAAACGAGGCCAGTGTCAGCCCCCAGAGCGCGTGCCGGGACTGAACCAGACGCTGACCGAAGCGGCGCAGTCGGGAACCGTCAACCTGACCTCGCTCATCGCTCACGGCTCCGGGCGCCACCAGAGCCAGGTGAGCACCACCACAAAGACCGTAGTGATGATAGCGGCAAACATGACCGGCGCTCCGGATAGCCACAGCAAGGTGGTGCTACCGCCCAGCATCAGCGTTGCCAGCCATTTTGCGCGTCGGGAGACGGCGCCGTTGTCCTGCCAGGCAATGATGTGCGGCCCATAGTCCGGGTGGTTGAGCAGCCAGTCATTGAGTTCCGGCCAGCCGCGGGACGCGGCCCAGGTGGCGACCAGCAGAAACGGTACCGTGGGCATGATGGGCAACAGTATGCCCACCGCCGCCAGCAGCAGTGCGATAACCGCTATAAAGCGCCAGAAGAAGCTGTGCATTGCGCGCGCCCGGGTGGAAAGACTAACCAAACGCCGTGGCAGCGATCTCGAAGGACCTGAGCCGCTGCTGGTGGTCGTGGATGGATGACATCAGCATCAATTCATCGGCACCCGTCGCGGCAACAAAGGCCCCCATGGCCTCCGCAACGGTGTTGCGATCACCCACTGCCGAGCAGCGCAGCATGTCCGTCAGCATGTGCTGCTCCTGGGGCGTCAGCGTGTCGAAGTAGCCCGCCTGCGGCGGCGCGAGTTTGCCCTGGGTGCCGCGACGCAGACGCACGAAGGTTTGCATCATCGTAGTCTGCAGCACCTGCGCCTCGTCATTGGTATCCGCCGCAAACACGTTGTAGCCCAGCATCACGTAGGGTTTGTCCAGCTGTTCCGAGGGTTCGAACTTTTTCCGGTAAAGCGCTATCGCCTGTTCCATATAGGCGGGAGCGAAGTGTGAGGCAAACGCAAACGGCAGGCCCAGCATCGCCGCCAGCTCGGCACCGTACAGGCTGGACCCCAGAATCCAGAGCGGCACCTCGGTGCCGGCGCCAGGGGTGGCGACCACCGCCTGCCCGGGCTGCGCCGGCTTCAGGTAGTACTGCAGTTCGAGGACGTCATTGGGAAAGTTATCGACGCTGCTATTCATATTGCGGCGCAGGGCCTGCGCCGTGCGCGGATCCGTACCCGGCGCGCGCCCCAGGCCCAGGTCGATACGGCCCGGAAACAACGTGGCCAGCGTGCCGAACTGCTCGGCAATCACCAGCGGCGCGTGGTTGGGCAGCATGATGCCACCCGAACCGAGGCGTATCGAGGTGGTGGCATTGGCCAGGTGCGCAATCACGATGGACGTTGCCGCGCTGGCGATGCTCTGCATGTTGTGATGCTCGGCAACCCACAGGCGGTGATAGCCCCAGCGCTCCGCGTGCTGCGCCAGATCGCGCGCGTTGTGCAATGCGTCCGCGGTGGTGCTGCCCTCGGGAACAGCGGTAACATCAAGTATGGAGAGTGGAATCATCGGCGGAGTATAGCGGGATGTATCACCCCGCGTCATTCTGCCGCGGCAATTCGCCAGCGCATGCGTTTGCCTCCTGGCATCGCCCCGTTGCGTGTCGCCCCCTCAGCCGCCCGTTTCCGGAAAAGGTCCCTGCCATGACGATCAGCCCCGCACTGCAAGCCATCATCGATGCCATACCAGCGGACTTCGCTGATCCGGCCGCAGACTATCGGGCCGTGCGCGCGATGTTTGCGCCGTTCCATGGCCGTCCGGTCAGCGCTGACCTGAAGATTACGCTGCGCCACTACGGCGGCGTTCGTTGCGGTGACTATGTCCTCCAGGGCCACCCCAGTGACCGCATCGCCTTCCACTGCCATGGCGGTGCTTTCGTGTCCACACCGCTGGATGAATACCATTTTTATGCGGAAATCATCGCGCGGCAGATCGATTGCCGGGTGATCATGCCCGACTATCGCCTTGCGCCGGAACACCCCTACCCCGCCGCGCACGACGACTGTTTCAATGCCTATTGTGGACTGCTCGATACCGGCGTCAGCCCTGGCAATATTGTGCTGATTGGTGAATCCTGCGGCGGCAGCCTCGCACTCGGGCTGTTGCTGCGGCTGCGCGACGCGGGCCTGCCCATGCCGGCCTGCTGCATATCGCTGACCGGCTGGTTCGACCTGTCGGTTGCCGAGTCTCCGACCCGCGGGCGGGACCCCTTCCTTACACCCGAGTGGGTGCGCAACCGGGGCCGGGACTATGTCGCCGGTCAACTCGCGCTGGATGACCCCCGCGTGTCCCCGGCCTTCGCCGCGGTGCACGGCCTGCCGCCACTATATCTGCAGGTTGGCGAGTATGACACCGTGCGTGAGGGCGCGCTGCTGCTCGCCGCAAACGCCCTGCGCAGCGGTGTGGAGGTCACGATGGAGGGCTGGCCCGGAATGATCCAGGGCTGGCATGGCCTGGTGAACGAGAGGGTGCCGGAGGCGGTTGCCGCGTGGGCAAATATACGGCGCTATATCCACACAGTAGTCTAACGAGATACCAGGTCCTTAGCGCTCACCTCGACAGCAGCCCCCCAAGCCCGTATAGTGCCGGCCCGCTGTACGCCACCGCATAGCCGCGGTGGCACATCCATTCCCCCTTGCACGCGCGCAGGAATACGCTCTTGATTACCACCGCGAACATCACCATGCAGTTCGGTGCCAAGCCGCTGTTTGAAAACATTTCCGCCAAGTTTGGTAACGGCCACCGCTATGGTCTGATCGGTGCCAACGGCTGCGGCAAATCCACTTTCATGAAGATCCTCAGCGGTGCGCTTGTCCCCACCGCGGGCAACGTATCGATCGAGCCCGGCTGCTCGGTGGGCATCCTGAACCAGGACCAGTTCGCCTTCGAGCACTACAGTGTGGTCGATGCCGTGATCATGGGTGATGTGGCGTTGTGGAAGGTGAAGCAGGAACGCGAGCGCATCTACGCCCTGCCGGAAATGAGCGAAGAGGACGGCATGCGTGTGGCGGAGCTGGAAGTACAGTTCGCCGAAATGGACGGCTATACCGCGGAAAGTCGTGCCGGCGAACTGCTGCTGGAAGCGGGCATTGATGAATCCCTGCATTTCGGGCTGATGAAGCAGGTGGCACCGGGCTGGAAACTGCGTGTTTTGCTGGCACAGGCACTGTTTGCCGACCCGGACATCCTGCTGCTGGACGAGCCGACCAACAACCTCGACATCCACAGCATCAACTGGCTGGCCGGCGTGCTGAACCAGCGCAAGAGCACCATGATCATCATTTCCCACGACCGCCACTTTCTGAATGCGGTGTGCACTCACATGGCGGATATCGATTACGGCGATTTGCGCATCTACCCCGGCAACTACGAGGCGTTTGTGGCTGCCTCCACCCTGATCCAGGACCAACTGCAGGCCGGTAACGCGAAAAAGTCCGCGGAACTGGAAGAGCTGCAGAGCTTTGTGAATCGCTTCTCAGCGAATGCGTCCAAGGCCAAGCAGGCCAGCTCACGCGCCAAGAAGATGGAGAAAATCAAGCTGGACGAGATCAAGCCCTCCAGCCGGGTGTCGCCCTACATCACCTTCAAACAACACAAGAAGCTGCATCGGCAGGCCCTGGTGCTGGAAGGGCTCGCACACGGCTTTGACGGCGCGCCGCTATTCAGCGGTGGACAGATGATTCTGGAAGCGGGTGCGCGCCTCGCCGTGATTGGCGAAAACGGTACCGGCAAGACCACATTCCTGCGCTGCCTGCTGCAGGAGATCCAGGCCAACAGCGGCGCGGTAAAGTGGTCGGAAAATGCGGTCGTCGGCTATTGCCCGCAGGACAGCAGCGCCGATTTTGAGGGAGACCTCACCATCTTCGAATGGATGACCCAGTGGCGCATGCCACGGCACGACGACCTGGCAGTACGCGGTATGCTGGGCCGGCTACTCTTTACCGCCGACGATGCGAACAAAAAGGCCAGCGTGTGCTCGGGGGGCGAGAAAAACCGACTGATGTTCGGCAAGCTGATGATGATGGACAGCAACGTGCTGATCATGGATGAGCCGACGAACCACATGGACATGGAATCCATCGAGGCGCTGAACAAGGCGTTGGCCAACTACGACGGCACGCTGATCTTCGTCAGCCATGACCGGCAGTTCGTCTCCTCACTCGCGACTCGCGTGGTTGAAATCAAGGACCAGTCCCTGATCGACTTCCAGGGAACCTACGATGAGTATCTCTCCGACAGGGCCAGGGCAGAGGCCAGGGCCGCCTGAGCAATGCGGCGAGCCCTTCTTTCACGGCACTATCCACAGGCAAATGCATGAGAACCATCGATATCACCCGCGAACCGGTTGAACTGTACAAGATCCTCAAATTCGAGGGGCTGGTGGCGACGGGGGGCGAGGCAAAACTGCTGATTGCCGACGGTCAGGTGCGCGTCAACGGCGAAACCGAAACCCGCCGACGGCGCAAAATGCACAGCGGCGATATGATCGAGTTTCGGGGCGAGCGCTTTACCTTGCATCTGGCATAATGGGCCCGGCGCACGTGGAGCACCTTCGCTAAGGGTCGACCCCAGCGCACACTTTTCGGGCCAGCAGTACCAGGGGGCAAACCGTGTCTCAACAACACCTGCAGCAATTGCGTCAGCTGATGGCCTACGAGGCCTCGCGGAATGCACCTCCCGCAGATTTCCCCCGGTTGCCCCCCCTGCCCTCGGCTCGCTACACCGATGCGGCCTTCCACGCCCTCGAACAGGACATCCTGTTCCGTAAAACCTGGCTACTGGCTGCGCATCTGGACGAAATCCCTGAACCCGGCTGCTTCCAGCGTTGGGATATCGCAGGTGCACCGGTGGTTCTGGTACACGCTGACAACGGCGATATCCACGCGCTGATCAACCGCTGCAGTCATCGAGGCGCTCCGGTGGCCATGGACGAACGGGGCAAACGGAAGCGCCTCACCTGTCCCTATCACGGCTGGAGCTACAGCCATGAGGGCGAGCTGCTCGCGGTGCGTGAATCGCGGGACTTTGCTGCGCTGGATACCGAGGCACTGAGCTTGCAGCGCTTGCGCTGCGAGCGGCTAGGGAAGCTGATATTTGTCAATTTTGATCCTCAGGCGGTGAACCTGCGCGAAAGCCTTGGGGCACTCGTGGAGGAGTGGGCCGAGTTCGACCTGGACAACTGCCGTCTCTCCCGGCGTGATCGCTTCTCCGTGCGCTGCAACTGGAAGATCGCCATGGAGGCGAACCTCGAGGTCTACCATGTACCGAGCATTCACGGCAAAACCGTGAGCCCGGTGCTCGACGCCAGGCGCAATGTAAACAGCTTCTACCCCGGCGGCCACAGCAGGATGGTCGCCCCCATTCCCAAGGGGCACGCACAGCCGGCCTGGACATCCAGGTGGCCGGACATTCCGACAGCGGGAGACATCGCCAGAACCTGCACACAGTCCTACAGCGTGTTCCCCAACCTGGTGATGCCGCTGAACCAGTTTGTGATACCGCCTATCCAGTTCTGGCCGGATGGTATCGACCAGTGCATTGTCGAGACCTGGACCATGGCACCGGACTGGGGGCCCGACACCGACCGCGGCCCCGACATGTGGACTGAGGATGACGGAGCACGGCCCAGCCGTGTCCTGCGCGAAGACATCGACATGTCAGAAGCCATTCAGGCAGCCCTGGACCCTCAATCAAACAGAGGTATTCCATTGAGCTACCAGGAGGCGCGTATTTATCACTGGCACCAGTCTGCCGACACAGTCGTCGGCGCCGCGAATGTACCTGAGGGGCTCAGGGTGCAACCCGTTCTCGAAGACGCATGGCTGCACCCCAATGAACCACGCCTGCGCTGACCCGGCTAGTTCCTTGCACGCCAGCTCTGCCCGTCCTCCGGGTCAGCGATAATCTCCTTGCTCCTGGCACAGACGGCTGAGACGCGCTCCGCAGACAGTTGAGTGTGGGCAGCAATCGCTGTGGCGTGATGATGATCAGGCGCACCCTCCTCTTCGGCATCGCGCAGGAACTGCAGAATAACGCCCTCCTGAATCTTGAACTTCACCCACCGGTACAAGGCCACGTGGGCGATGACCGCCACCACGACGACCACGAAAACCACGGCTTGCGCACTCATCATTCACTCCAGAGCGTCATGTGACAGGAAACCCCTTTTACCGTTTCATCCATTCGCTGTATTGTAACGCCGTTAGTCATTCAGCGTTTCTTCCGGTCATCACTGAACCGTTTGCGGCGTTTGAGGCTCAGTTGTGAACGCCACGCGCAGACGCCGCGCCGCGGTGATACGTCACGTCCTGGAGGAGATGTTATTTCGATGAACTACGATGTCGCCATTGTCGGCGGAGGCCCTGCCGGAAGCACACTGGGATCCCTCCTGAAAAAGTATCACCCGGATCTCAGCGTGGCGATTTTTGAGCGTGAACAATTCCCCAGAGAGCATGTCGGTGAGAGCCAGCTGCCGCCGATAGGCAAGATCCTCGCTGAAATGGGCTGCTGGGACAAAGTAGAGGCCGCCAACTTCCCCATCAAGATCGGAGCAACCTACCGCTGGGGAAACAGCCCTGACCTGTGGGATTTCGAGTTCCTGCCGATCAAGGATTTTCGTGATGAACCGCGTCCGGCCCGATTTGTCGGCCAACGCCAGCAAACCGCGTTTCAGGTTGACCGCGCGCGCTACGACAAGATCCTTCTGGATCACGCGGAAGAACTCGGCTGTGACGTTCACTATCAGTGCCACGCGACCCCGGTCATTGAGCAGCCGGGTGAAATCTCCGCCCTGTCCCTGGGCGATGGCCGCAACGTTACCGCAAGCTACTATGTGGACGCCTCGGGTAGCGCCGCGGCCTTGCGCCGACCACTGGGTGTACAGGTTGATGTCCCCACCTCACTGAAAAACGTCGCGTTCTGGAGTTACTGGGAAAACGCAGAATGGGCTGTGGAAATCGGCACCGGCGGCACCCGCGTGCAGGTAATGAGCATCGGCTCCGGGTGGATATGGTTCATTCCGTTATCCCCCACGCGCACCAGCATCGGTCTGGTCTGTCCCGCCGCCTATTACAAGGAGTCCGGCCTCTCGCCGGAGACCATTTACCTTGAATCCCTCCCCAAGGACCCGCGTATTGCCGGCCTGATTCGCAATGCAAGGCGCGAGGAAAAAGTATACGGCACCAAAGACTGGTCATTCCTGGCGCAGCAATCTGCCGGTAAAAACTGGTTTCTTGCGGGGGAGTCCGTTGGCTTTGCCGACCCGATTCTCGCGGCCGGAATGACCCTCGCGCAGACAGGTGCACGGGAACTGGCCTATATCATCCCGGAGCTGCTGCGCGATGCAGACAAGAACAACTGGCTGAAACAGTGGTATGAGCACACGCAGAAGAAACGTATTGGCCAACATATTCGCTTTGCGGATTTCTGGTATTCCTCCAACGGTCAATTCACCGACCTGCAGGACTACACGTCAGAAATTGCGAAAGACGCCGGCTTGCAAATGAATCCCCAGAAGGCCTTCCAGTGGCTGGGCACCGGCGGTTTCACCAACGACACGACGGGACAAGCCGGAATTGGCAGCCTGGACCTGGCAGGGCTGAAGCAGATCACACAGAAATTCACACGCGGCGCCGTAAACTGGCAGCTGAACAAGTACAACCGCTTCAAACTGAACCTGCGCAATGCCACTCGCGGCCACGCGCCCCTCTTTAAAAACGGCAGGATCACTGTTGACGCGAGCTATACGCGCGGCCAGAAAACCCTGGTGCTCAGCGGTATGTACGCACTGGTGGTGGAGGTGCTGAAAAAGCATAAAACCGCACAGTCCATCTACGAAGCCCTGCACCACTACTTCCAGCAGCGGCGCGACCTGGGTGCTCCCGTACAACTGCTGGTGCACCACGCGTTACAAGCGCTGGAAGTGTTGCTGCTGGAAGGTTGGGTGCAGGGCAGCGTAAAACCGGGGTTACCCTACCTGAAGCTGGAAACACCCGAGGAGGGGGAAATCATTCATACCAATCGGGACTAGGCGCACAGCAGCAACGGGGACTGTCAGCTTATTTTACAATTCCGGGGCCAAGACAGCCCGCCAAGAATATTTTTTTGTTTTGCCACAATGGGTTACAATCACTGGCATGAAGTGTGCTCATGTTACAGCAGGTTACGCAGGAGAGTACACCATGAAACACCTAAAACAGACGACACTGGCTGCAGCATTGGTCCTCGGGGCGGGTTTCTCATCGCTCACCAGCGCAGCTCCCACCAGTTATGCCGGGACCGGAGGCGCACTGCCCGATCTGGTTGATTTTTCAAGTTCCATTACCGTTGTCGACACCGGCATCATCAACGACGTCTTCATCTCGTTGAACGACTTCACCCACACATGGATTGGCGACTTTTTCGCTACATTGACCTTCGATGATGGCTCAAGCGAGGTGTCTGTGGTGTTGTTCGACCGGCAGGGTGGTTCGAACAACCCCGCTGGAACCTATACCTTCGCCGACGGTGGCACAGCCGGTTTCGGTGCAGGTAACCCCATCCCTGAGGGTACGTACGCGGCGGTAGGCAGTTTTTCGGTTTTTGATGGCCTGTCCGCGGCAGGCACCTGGACACTCAACCTGGACGATCGGGCAGGGCTTGACGCAGGCAATCTCGGCAGCTGGACGCTGAACATCGATACCGGGGAAGCTCCCGCACCGGTTCCAGCGCCCGCCACATTGGCACTGTTTGGCCTGGGCCTTGTCGGGCTGGGCTGGTCACGGCGCAAAAAGTCGAACATCTGACCTACACCCTCTCAGGCACCACTCAAAAAGCCCCTTTCAGGGGCTTTTTTGTTACTCGTGACTCCGGAACCGCCTCACCTCTGAAGTGCTGAACGCTCAACGCGCCGTGTTTCGACCTTCAAGTTGCCATCTGGCTGATGCGGTAGCGATGGATCATCACAGCGCTCGCTCCGGTTTCTCGCACGCCTGTCTTCCTGTGATACACGGCGGCGCAAAGCCTTTTACCGATTCAGCGTTTGCCTGTATCGTAAAACGATTGCAACCAACTCGCTGAGGCATATTCCCCATGGCTGACTACATCCCCCCAAAACTGGATTGGGTACGCGAGCACGTAGCGCTCTACGAGGGCAGCGGCGGCACCCAGGGTACCACCCTGCTGGATACTGGCATGCCCTGCATCCTGGTCACCCACACCGGGCACAAGACCGGCGGCATCCGCAAGATCCCCCTGATGCGCGTGGAGGTGGACGGGAACTATGTGCTGATCGGCTCCATGGGCGGGCAACCGCAGGATCCCGCCTGGGTGGCGAACCTGCGGGCCAACCCGAACGTGCAGATACGCGACAAAACCGAGGTCTTCGACATGCGCGTGCGCGAAGTGACGGACCCGGAGGAGCGGACGCGGCTGTGGGCCGCAAGCGTGGAGGCGTACCCGCCCTATGACGACTACCAGGCCAAAACCACCCGCGTAATCCCGGTGTTTCTGGCAGAGCCGCGTTAGCCCGGCTTCAGGCTTTCGTCGCTACCCGAACGCCCTGCTTGCTTTTCGCTTCGTACATGGCTTCATCGGCCCGTGCGAGAGCGACTTCCAGGGTGTCGCCCTCCTTGATGGCGGTGATACCCAGGGAAATGGAGACATCCAGTGGCTTGCCGTTGTCATTGAAACCGGCATCCAGCACTTCATTGAAGGCGCTGACTGCGTAGGTTTCGGCACCCTCCGTTCCCGTATCCGGCAGCAGGATGACGAACTCGTCACCGCCAAAACGGCACACCACGTCCGTGACCCGGGCGCGGGATTGCAGAATGTCGGCAACCTTGACCAGCACGAGGTCCCCTGCGGCGTGCCCGTAGGTGTCGTTGATCTGCTTGAATTTGTTGCAGTCGACAAAGACGATGGAGAGCTTGGCGCCACTGCGCTCCCAGCGCGCAAACAGCTCCGCCGCGCGCTCGTCAAAACCGTTGCGGTTATAAACGCCAGTGAGTTGATCCTTGATCGCGAGGTCGGTTTTGTTGCGGATTTCCGTGCGCAACACCTCGGCTTCTGTTTCCAGCCGGGTCAGCTGCTCGGACAAGGCATCCACCTTTTCCTGCGCCTCCTTGTGCTGCTGCCGCTCCGCCTCCACGTGTTCCGCCATGTGCTGAGTGATGTTTTTCAGCGTCTCCTCAAACGCCTGGCGCATGGCGTCCATATCACCGCTGCGGCTGGCCGTGCCGAGCACACCAACATCGGCCACCACCTGACTCTGCAAGGACTCGGACCGTTCCACTGAACGTTCGCCGCCGCGGGTGACATCGACCACCAGTTCCTCAAAACCACCGAGACGCTCACGAAGGGTGTCCAGAAAGTCGCTGGTTTGCAGGCGTTCCTGGCGAATCCGACTGTCGATGCTGTCCATTTCACGCGTGACTTCACGCATCAGCGACTGTGCCTGCTCCACAATCGTGACGTTGGGCAGCGCATCCCGCAGGGCCTTGCTGCGCACCTGCGAGCCGTTGATGACGTCGATGTGGTCCACCAGCCGGTGTACGAGGCTGGTGAACAACTCGAGGAAATGATCGTAATCGGCACTGTCAGAGGCGCGCCGCTTGAACAGGCCGCGCACGCCGCCCTCGGAGCGCGACTGCCGCGCCGCCACCTCCTTCAGGGCCTCCGTCGCCGAGCACAGCAATTCGCCCAGCGCCTGCTGGCGTACGCCCTGAGAAGGATCACCAGAGATCTTGCGCACCAGATCCGTCATGCGCTGGTGATCTTCTGTGCGCAGGGGCATGGACTTGATAATGGAGGACAGGCCGGAAAGATCGTGTGAAGCTGGCAACGCGCTGCCGTTGTCGGGCGATTGGCCCGTGACGGTCATAACCACCTTGGCCAGGTGATCGGAGGCAGCGGCCAGATCGCGGCCATCGGCGTTGTCGTGGATCAGGCGCCGAATGCGCGCGAGAGCTTCATCAATGCTGTCGCTGTTGCCCTCCGCCATACGCGCCAGGCGCAGAGTCAAACGTGTGAGAGCTTCAGAGCGCTGCATAGTTGTTTCCGTTCGGTGTTTCTTTTTTACACGCTTTCATCGAGTGCAACGTCCAGGTAGTAAATGAAAGCGAGAATCTCAGCAACTGTAATATAAAGGCTTTCGGGTATTTCGTCACCTATGGGGATCTGACAGAGCAGCTCCACCAGCTTCTGGTTCTCATACAGCGGGATATCGTGCTCGGTCGCCAGGGCCCGAATACGGTCGGCCAGTACACCCTCACCACTCGCCACTACTGTCGGCGCGCCCATGCCGGTGTAGCGCAGCGCAGCTGCACGCGAGGGGGGAAGGTGGTCGCGCGAATCATTCATGCGCGCAGATCCAATGACGAGGGCGTTACAGGGGGCGCGGTGGAACCGGCAGTCGGCGGGCGACTGATCAGACCGGCCAGCGAGAGACCGCGATTCTCCAGCGCCGATTCCAAGAGCCCGCTGCTTGCCTGCACGAGGCGCCGCACCGCCGGCCGGTCACTGATCACCTCCACCGCCAACTGGCCCTGGGTCAGCCGCGCCTCCACAGCAATCTGCCCAAGCCTGGGCAGCTCGAGATTCAGCTGCAGGCGCCAACGTTCCTGCTCGTCAGGGTCACCCGGCTGCGGCGCTTCGCGCTCAAGCTGCAGTTGCAGCTGTCGGTATTCCTCCTGCCACAGGAACGGCAGGGTGAACAGCCAGCTGCGCGCAGTGGCGGTGTCCCCCGGCAGGGAGGCCAGTTGATTGGTGGTGATGGCGGTCAATGCGGATTCGAGTTCCTGCCGCAGTGCGAGTAGCGCCGCCGCATCGGCAGCGCGCGTGGGAATGGCGTTGACCCCTTCGAGTCGCGCATCCACATGGGCCAGCACGCGGGCAAGACTGGATTTCAGGTCGACGGGCGGAGGGGCCGTACCGGGCGGCTTGCCGGCACTGTGCAGCAGCTGGGCCTCACTGAAGGTGCCTGAGGCGGCCACCGCTGCGCGCAGGCCTGAAGGCTGCAGCAGCTGGGCGGCGCGGGGAACAGCACGCAACAGCTGCCGCACCAGCGCCAGGCTCTCCGTGGGCAGGGCACGCACGGCGCCATCCGCCGGCTGCAGTTGCCCCACTACACGTGCCAGGGCGTTCACTGTTTCGAGGCCCGGCGCCGCGGCACCCAGCAGGCGCACATTGCCACTCTGCTCCGACGCCGCCGCACCGCCGGGCGGGGCGATAATGCGCAGTACCGCCTGGGGCTGCAGCTGGCGCACCTCCAGCAGCAGGCGCGCACCCTGCTGTACGGGAATATCGGCGGTGGCAGTGATCTGCAGCCCCCCCACCCGCAGCACCAGCTCGCCGGAGGGCCGCTGCCCGGAGACCAGCGCCGACAGGGTCTGCCCCACCTGCCAGTTCTTCAGCCACAGGCCGAAGTTTTTCTGGTCCGTGCGGGCGGCGGTCAAGGCCAGCTGGATATCTTCCACGTCGTCGCTTCACCGGTCGGGAGTCACACCGAATGTAGCATGAAACCCGGCGGACTCGCACCGCGAGAGAGCTGACGCGCACGTGGGGTTGTCTGTATACTCCTGTTACACAGGGAGTTTGGTGTTACAAACGGACTAGGCGCTTCGCCTCCTGAAGACCTCGGAGATACAGCTTTATGGATCTGGCTACACTGCTCGGACTGCTGGGCGCCATGGGCGTGGTAATGGCAGCGATCATTACCGGCGGTTCTCCGATCATCTTCATGAACGTGCCCTCCATTCTGATCGTCCTGGGTGGTACGGCGCTGGTCGTCATGATGAAGTTCACCCTGGGGCAGTTTTTCGGCGCGTTCAAGGTGGCGGCCCGCGCGTTCATGTTCAAGCTGGACGAGCCGGAAGACCTCATCGCAACCGTGGTTGAGCTGGCGACCATCGCCCGCAAGGAAGGCATGCTGGCGCTGGAAAACGCCGAGATCAACAACGAATTCCTCCGCGACGGCGTGCGCATGCTGATCGACGGCAACAACCGCGAGGTGGTCAGCGCGGTGATGAGCAAGGATCTGCAGCAGACCATCGACCGGCACAAATGGGGCTCCAAGGTGTTCTCCGCCACCGGCGACGTCGCACCCGCGATGGGCATGATCGGGACCCTCATCGGCCTGGTACAAATGCTCTCCGCCATGGATGACCCCAAGTCCATCGGTCCGGCCATGGCCGTCGCCCTGCTCACCACGCTCTACGGTGCGGTGCTCGCCAACATGGTCGCCATCCCCATCGCCGACAAGCTGGATTTGCGCAAGGCGCAGGAAGGGCGCATCAAGGCCATGTGTATCGACGGCGTACTCGCGATTCAGGAAGGCCAGAACCCGCGCATCATCGAGTCCATGCTGAAAGCCTACCTGGAGCCCAAGGAGCGCAACAAGGAAGCCGCTGAGGCATGATCGACTTCGAGGAAGAGGAAGAGTCCAAGCCGGGGGCGCCCATGTGGATGGCGACCTTCGCCGACCTCATGTCGCTGCTCATGTGCTTCTTCGTGCTGCTGCTGTCCTTTTCGGAAATGGATGTGCAGAAGTACAAGCAGATCGCCGGGTCGATGAAAAATGCCTTCGGCGTGCAGCAGCAGGTGAAGGTGGAGGACATTCCCAAGGGCACCAGCATCATCGCCCAGGAGTTCAGCCCCGGCAAGCCGGACCCAAGCCCGGTGGACACTATCCAGCAGGTCACGGCGGACACCACCCGGCCTTCGCTGGAAGTGGGTAACCCCGATGCACCGCCGCGCGAGCTGAGTGACGACGAGGCGCGCGAAATCGTCCAGCAGGAAATCGAATCCCTGTTGCTGGAAACCCAGCAGGATGCTGAGAAACTGCGCGAGATACTCAAGGAAGAGCTGGATACGGGAAAAGTCGACATCGAGACCAACCAGCGCTCCATTGTCGTCCGTATCCGCGAGAACGGCTCCTTCCCGTCGGGTTCGGCGGTATTGAACCAGGATTTCCTGCCCACCATGGAGCGTCTTCGGGATGCACTGGCGACCATCCCCGGCAAGATTTCCGTCGAGGGCCATACTGACGATGTGCCGATCAGCGGTGGTCAGTTCCGCTCCAACTGGGATCTGTCCGCCAGCCGGGCGCTGTCCGTGACCCATGAATTGCTCGAGGACGGCGTACTCTCCGACGAGCGTATTGTCGTCGTCGGCTACGCCGATACCCGCCCCTTCACCTTCAACGACAACCCCGCCGGCCGGGCGCTGAACCGGCGCGTGGAGCTGGTGATTCGACAGGGTGCGGAAACTGCCGAGGAGACCGGCCTTGATAACATCCTTGAAGGCAACCCGGAAATACTGGACATACTCGGCGTAGGCGCCGGGCGCTGAATCAGACCCCTATCTCATGTGGACAAGCCGACCATGACAACATCCAGCAGCGAACGCAGAAAGTATTACCGGATCAACGATGATGTCCTGCTCCACTACCACGTCGAAACCAACAGCGATGAGGATACGTCGCGCGGCGTTCAGCTTGAGGTGGCCACCGGGGCCATTCTTGCCGAGATCGACCGCGAACTGAATCACACCATCAACCGTGTGTGGGCCCACGACCCCGATGTGGGCCGCGCGCTTGGCCTGCTCAACCGCAAGATTTCGGTGCTCGGCTCCCTCGCCGCCTCAGCGGAAGGTGGCCCTGGCCCTGTCTCCTACCAGCGCACTACCGTGAGCCTGAGCGGCAGCGGCATTGCCTTCGAGGCCCGCGAAGCCCTGGCGGCTGGCACGGTGGTCATCATCGAAATCGGCCTGCTGCCATCACAGTCCAGCCTGCGCCTGCAGGGCCGCGTTGTTGCATCGCCGGAAACAGTGGCCAGCGGCAGCGGCTATTGGACACGGGTCGAATTTGATGAGGATCTGGATCAGCAAGAGGAGCTGATTCGCCATGTGGTACAGAAACAGGGGATGCTTCTGGCGGACAGCCGCTGATCAGCAGCGCTCGTCAATATTGCCGCCGAGGCGCTTTTTCCGCGGCGTGGTGCTTGCCGCGGGGGTTGCGTTGTTTTCATCCTCGGGAGCGGGCCTGGGCTGCTTCCTCGGCTTGTCGTCGCGCTTGATCGGGCGTATTCGCGTCAGGGGGGTCAGCCCCCGGTCGTCCACCGGTTCCACCATGGCACCTCTCCCACGGGCAGCCGCCCAGCCTTAGCGGGCCTGTGATCGCTCGTCATTGATGCCTGCGTCCAGTGCCAGCACCACCAGCACAACACGCCGGTTTTCGGCGCGTCCGGCTTCGGTGTCATTACTCGCCGCCGGGTTCTGTTCCCCGAAGGCTACCGCAGAGAGGCGGGCGGGATCAATGCCACTGCTTTCGAACAGGCGGACCACTGAAGAGGCGCGGGCCGCGGACAATTCCCAGTTGGACGGGAACAGGTCGTTGCGAATGGGAACATTGTCGGTGTAGCCCTCCACACGCACACGATTGGGAATCGGGGCCAGTACGCCGGCGATACGGCTCAGCACGGGCACCGCGCGGGCCAGCAGCACACCACTGCCGCTGGGAAACAGCAGCGTTGAGTCGATTTCCAGCGCCACCCATTCCTCATCGACCGATACCCGCACCTGCTGCGACGCCAGCTCGCCCTCGACCTCGTCGCTCAGGGAGCCCGCCAGGGCATTGAGGTCTGCCCCCCCCTCCGCCGCCTCGTCCGTGCCGGAGGGCACCCGCAGTGGCACGGAGATGGAGTTTTGCGCCAGCGCCTGCGGCACCTGTTCGGCAGGCACACTGCTGCGCACCAGCTCACCGACCTGAATCGGGTCCAGCGAGCGCTGCGGCGCGCCGAAAGCGGTCACGATGGAGTCCGACAGCACCCGATAGCTGCCCTCATTGGCCGAGGACAGTGAATACATCACCACGAAGAAGGCGAACAGCAGGGTGATGAAATCCGCATAGGACACCAGCCAGCGATCCTGGCTGTCGGATATCTCAGGCGGCCGGCGTCGACGCATGGGCTACTGCAGGTATCCTTCGAGCTTGCTGCGAATGGCGCGCGGGTTGTCGCCGTCGGCAATCATCACGATCCCGTCGATCACCATTTCCTGATACTGCAGCTGATCCGCCGAGATCGACTTCAACTTGTTGGCAATAGGCAGGAAAAACAGGTTGGCAAAACCGACCCCGTAGATGGTGGCGACAAACGCCACCGCGATGCCCGACCCCAGTTCCGCAGGGTCCGACAGGTTCTGCATAACGTGAATCAGGCCGAGCACGGCGCCGAGGATACCGATGGTGGGCGAGTAGCCACCCATCGCTTCATACACGCGCGCCGCCCGCGCCTCGCGCACATGGGCGTTGTCCACCTGTACTTCCAGCACGCCGCGTATGACATCGGGGTCGAAACCGTCCACCAGCAGGCCGAGGCCCTTGTTCACAAAGGCATCGGCGCCACCGGCGGTGAGTTTTTCCAGTGCCAGCAGGCCGTCTCGCCGCGCCGTCCGGCTCCAGCCCAGTACTTCTTCCATCAGCGCCTCCCGCGGGAACTTCGGCGGAAACAGGATCCAGCGCAGGCGCTGCAGGGCCAGGGCAAAGTCCGCCAGCGGGGTCTGCACCATCACCGCGCCGAGGGTACCCCCGGCGACAATCATGAATGCCGTGAGCTGCATCAGGGCCCCCACCTCGCCGCCCTCGAGCATGTTGCCCACCACAATCACGCCAACCGCCAGCGTCACCCCGAGGAGGGTGAGCATGTCGAACGATACTCTGGGCGAACCGGGTTTCCCCGCCACTAGACGCTCCTCACTCTTTCCAGGCTTCCAGGGTGACGCGCAGGCGGGCAACCGCCTGCCCGTGCAACTGCGACACCCGTGACTCGGAGACGCCGAGCACCAGGCCGATTTCCTTCAGGTTCAGGCCATCACCATAGTACAACGACATCATCAGTTGTTCTTTTTCCGGAAGCTGCGCAACAGCCTGTTGCAGCGCTTCGTGAAAGCCGGCCTCGCCCACCTGACGCAGAGGGTCACCGTGCTCGTCACCGGCAGAGGACGCCACATCGTCATCCAGCTGGCACATGCGGGCACAGGCCAGCTCGCCGGCCAGGCTCTGGTATTCCTCCAGCGACAGCGAGAGTTCCGCCGCAATTTCGGCCTCGCGGGCCGGCCGCCCCTCGCGCAGGCTGACGCTGTTGATCGCCTGGGCGACCCGACTGAGGTTGCTCTGCACGCTGCGCGGCAACCAGTCGCTGCCGCGCAACTCATCGAGCATCGCACCCTTGATGCGAATACCGGCATAGGTGGCAAAACTGGCCCCCTGCTCCGGGTCATGCTGCTCGCGGGCCTGTAGCAGGCCGATCAGCCCGGCCTGCATCAGGTCGTCCAGTTCAACACTGGCGGGCAGGCGCGCCGCCAGGCGCAGTGCGATCTGCTTGACCAGCGGCAGATATTCCCGCACCAGTCCATCGACACCGGTCTGCGCTACGTGTTGATAAGCCGCTGTACGATCCATAAGCCGGCGTCAGCCTGTCTTCTCCCGGGCGGCCAGCATGCGCTCGATAAAAAAGGCCATGCCGCCCCCCAACTGTTGCGGCGGTTCCGCCTGAATCCGCCGGGCAATGTCCTGCAGCGCGCGCGCCGAGGGGGAGCGCGGGTACTCCAGCACCACGGCGCGCTGGGCCTGCACGGCTTTGCGCAGGAAGTTATCGCGCGGCACGCTACCCAGCCAGCGCACATTGACGTCCAGGTAGGCATCGGTGGCGTTGCACAGCTTGGCAAGCAGTTGCCGGCCCTGCAACTCGGAGTCCATCATATTCGCCAGGATATCGAAGCGCTTGACGCCGCAGTCGCGGTTCAGCACCTTGATCAGGGCATAGGCGTCGGTCAGCGAGGTGGGCTCGTCACAGACCACGACAATCACCCGCTGGCAGGCACTGGTGAAGGTGAGGACGGCGGTATCAATACCGGCGCCGGTATCCACGATCAGCGTGTCCACCGGTTGTTCCAGTTCGCTGAAGGCCTGCACCAGCCCGGCCTGTTCGGCCGGTGTCAGGTTGGCCATGCGGGCTACACCCGAACTCGCCGGCACCACAGTGATGCCGCCGGGACCGGTAAGCAGAATATCCTGCAGGGTTTTTTCGCCGGACAATACGTGGCTGATATCCCAGCGCGGGCGCAGGCCCAATGCAATATCGACGTTGGCGAGGCTGAGGTCGGCATCAAACAGCAGGACTGACTGGCCCTGCTGGGCGAGTGCCACGGCAAGGTTCACGGAGACGTTGGTCTTACCCACACCCCCTTTACCACTGGTTACTGCAATAACATTCGTGGGGGCCTGCTCGCCCATGTCAGGTTTTCCTGTTGTTCATTCAACTTGCCATGGCTGTCACACCAGCCCTTGATGCGGGCACCGCATCGGCGCGCCGCCGCTGCCGCAGCCAATCCGCGGCGAGTGCAATCAGCTCTCCTGCCCTCGCCGGTTGCAGGTCGTCCGGCACGCGCTGGCCGCTGCTGGTATACGCCACCGGCAACGCCGCGCGGATCAGGGTGTCCAGAGTACCACCCAGACCCGCTGCCTCGTCCAACTTGGTGATGATAGCACCGCTCAAGCCCTGCCTTCCAAGAGAATGCACCAGTTCCCGGGTCTGGGCCACACCGGCGGACGCCGACAGCACGGCCAGCACCGTCACCGGGACGGGGCTCGCCCGCAACAGCGCGATCTGGCTCAGGAGACGCGGGTCGCGCTGGCCCATACCCGCAGTGTCGATGAAGATATGGCGGCGATTGCGGAAATCACGCAGTGCCGCGTAGAGTTCGGGCCCCGTGCCGACGCTGAGCACGGGCACATCCAGCAACTCGGCGAAGGTCGCCAGCTGTTCCTGGCCACCAATGCGGTACTGGTCCATGGTGATCAGCGCCACCTGCTCGCGCCCATCGGTGAGCGCGGCGCGGCCCGCCAGTTTGGCGATGGTGGAGGTTTTACCAACACCGGTAGTGCCGACACAGGCGACCACCCGGGTGCCACCGGGCAGCCCGTCCGGCAGGGTCAGCAGACGCGACTCCAGTGCCGCCAGGGTGCGCTGCCAGAGCGCTTCCAGGCCGCCACTGGAGGGCAGTGCGTCCGTAATGCCCTCGCTGAGCGCGCGGGAGAAGCCCATGCGCGCCAGCCGCTGGTTCAGGGTCGCGCGCACCGGTGCCTTGTCGGCACTGTCCCGCCAGTTGCGCTGCTGCAGCTCGGCCTCCAGCAGGGAGCGCAGGTTGGCCAGCTCGTTCTGCAACTGCACCATGCCCAGCTCGTTCTCGACCGGGGCCGGCGCCGCGGGCGGCCGCTCGCTCTCGGCGGCGGCCTGTTCCACCGCCTCCAGGTTACAGGCTGCAACCACCTCGACACCGTCGGCAACCCGGCGGTTGCTGAGAATCACGGCCTCGGCACCGAGTTCCTCGCGCACCAGCGCCAGAGCGCTGCGGCTGTCACGGGCACTGAATCTGCGTATGTTCATTGTTTCTCTCCCTGTAGCGCACCGGCGCTACCGCCAATGGTGGCAACCACCTTGATCGTTTTGGTCGACGGTATCTCGTCGTAGGCCAGAATGTAGAAATTCGCCATGCGCCCGCGCAGCAGACGCGACAGGAACAGCCGGATATTGCCCGCCACCAGCAGCACCGGGTTCTTGCCCTCGGCTTCCAGCTTTGCCGAAGCCGCGAGCACCTGGCGAATGACGCTGTCCAGCAGAGAGGGCTCCAGCCCCCCCGCACCCTGCTGGATAGAACCCAGCAAGATCTGTTCCAGTTTGGAGTCAAGCGCCATCACGGACATCTCGTCCCCGGTACCATTGATGTTCTGGAAGATGGAGGGCCCGAGGGCGATACGCACCCTGGCGGTCAAAGCGTCAGAATCCTGACCCTTGCCCGCCTGATCCGCCAATGCTTCGGCGATGGTACGCATGTCGCGCACGGGAATACCCTCCTCCAGCAGGTTCTGCAGCACCCGGGTCACTTCACCCAGCGACATGGCGCTGGGCACCAGGTTTTCCACCAGTTTCGGGGACGAGCGGGCCAGCTTGTCCAGCAGTTGCTGCACACCGTCCTGCCCGATCAGCTCGCGGGCGTGGTTTTTCAGCAGCTGACTCAGGTGCGTGGCGATCACGGTGCTGCTGTCCACCACCGTGTAACCCTTGGTCTGGGCATCGCCACGCTGGCCGGGGTCAATCCAGACCGCGTCGAGACCGAAGGTCGGGTCGCGCGTGGCCACCCCTTCGAGGTCACCGAAGGTCTGCCCCGGGTTGATGGCCAGCTCGCGACCGGGGAAGACCTCGCCCTCCCCGACCACCACGTCGTGCAGGCTGATGCGGTAGGCGTTGGGCGAGAGGTCGAGGTTGTCGCGGATGTGCACGGAATGCACCAGGAAACCCAGCTCCTGCGACAGTTTCTTGCGCACGCCCTTGATGCGACTCAGCAGGTCACCGCCCTGGTTGCGGTCGACCAGCGAGATCAGCCGGTAGCCGACCTCGAGGCCGATTTCATCCACTTCAGCAACATCGTCCCAGCTCAGCTCGGTATTCTCCGGTGTGCGCTCGGGGCGCACAGGCTCTGGCTCGGCTTCACCGACCTGCTGCGACTGCCAGCGCAGGTAGCCCATGACCCCGAGCAGCAGGGCAATAGGTACGAACACCACACCCGGCATGCCGGGCACAAACCCGATCAGGCCGATAATGCCCGCGGCGACAAACAGGATGCGCGGGTTGCTGGTGAGCTGCAGTGTCACCTCCGCACCCATGTCCTGGGCGCTGGAGACGCGGGTCACGATAATGGCCGCGGCGGTGGACAGCAGCATGGAGGGAATCTGCGCCACCAGGCCGTCACCGATGGTGAGCAAGGTGTAATTCTGCGCTGCGTCCGTGGCGCTGAGGTCGTGTTGCAGCATGCCGATGGCGATACCGCCGAGCACGTTGATCAGCAGGATGAGAATGCCGGCGATGGCGTCGCCGCGGACGAACTTGCTGGCACCGTCCATGGCCCCGTAGAAATCCGCTTCGCGCGATACTTCCTCACGCCGGCGCAGGGCATCATCCTGGCTGATCAGGCCCGCGTTCAGGTCGGCGTCGATCGCCATCTGTTTGCCTGGCATGGCGTCCAGGGTGAAGCGCGCGGTCACTTCGGAAATGCGCCCGGCACCCTTGGTAACCACCACGAAGTTGATCACCACAAGGATAGTGAACAACACCAGGCCAACGGCATAGCTGCCACCCACCACGAATTCGCCGAAAGCCTCGATCACCCGACCGGCTGCTGCTGTCCCGGTGTGGCCTTCCAGCAGGACCACGCGGGTCGAGGCCACGTTCAGGCCCAGACGCAGCAGCGTGGCAATCAGCAGCACCGTCGGAAACGCGGCAAAATCCAGCGGCCGCGAGGAGTACACCGCAGCCATGAGGACAATGATCGCCAGGGCGATATTGAAGGTGAACAGCAGATCGAGCACCAGCGGAGGCAGTGGCAATACAATCATCACCAGCATCAGCATCAGCACGATCGGCGTGCCGGCACCGGTCAGCAGCGCCTGCCAGGACAAGCCTGGCGCGCCCGCTGCGACTGCCGCCGGGTTCTCAGTCGCCATCAGCGGCATCCTCATCCATCAGGTCTTCGTACTCGGGCGGAATCTCCAGCGCGGTGGGACGTGGTACATAGTCGGTCGGCCCTGCCCGGCGCAGCTGGAACAGGTACGCCAGCACACGCGCTACCGCGAGGTACAGGCCGCGGGGGATTTCCGCGCCGATCTCGGTGGAGGCGTACAGGGCCCGGGCGAGCAGCGGGGCCTCGAACAGCGGCACCTTGTGCGCGCCCGCCACGCTGCGGATCTGCAGGGCAATCAGGTCGCGACCCTTGGCCACCACCCGCGGCGCGCCAGTGCCCTCGGCGCTGTAGGCGATCGCCACCGCGTAGTGTGTGGGGTTGGTGATCACCACGTCGGCGGTGGGGATGTCGCTCATCATGCGCCGCTGGGCCACTTCACGCTGCAGGGTGCGAATGCGCTGCTTGATTTCCGGCCGGCCGTCGGTCTCCTTCATTTCGTCGCGCACTTCCTGGCGGGTCATGCGCAGCTTGCGGTGGAAGTCCCACAGCTCAAAGGGCACATCGAACAGGGCAATCAGGGCCATGGAGGCGCTGAGCAACAGCAGGCTCCAGGCCAGCAGCGCCGCGGTGGAATGGCTCGCGGCGCCCGGTGCCAGGCTGCTCAGCTGCAGGATATCGCGCTGCAGCAGGCCGAACAGGGCGAAGGTCACGGCAAGGATCAGCAGGAACTTGAGCAGGGCCTTGGCCAGTTCCAGCAGGCCCTTGAGGGAGAAGACGCGTGCCAGGCCCTTGACCGGGTTGATCTTGTCGAAGCTAAAGCTCATGGACTCGGCGGAAAACGCCCAGCCCCCCATCAGCAACGGCCCGGCAAACGCCGCCACCAGCGACACCAGCAGGAAGGGCGCCAGCAGCAGCAACGCGGTGAACATCATATGCATGAAGTGCACGGGCAGGTGCACGGCGTTGAAGGTCAGCTCCCGGTCGGCGGAAAACGCCTCGGTCGCCAACTGGAACATGCCCTCGACCATGGCCGGGCCCAGGGTCAGCAGGCCAGCCGCGGCGGCCAGCAGGGTGATGGTGGTGTTGAGTTCCTTGGACCGCGGCACCTGCCCCTTGCGCCGCGCTTCCTGTTTGCGTCGCTCGGTGGGTTCTTCGGTGCGTTCCTGCCCGGACTGCTGCTCGTCTGCCATCAGAACACCATCAGTGCCTGGTCAATGCCGGCTTCCAGGAAGCGCCGCATTGCGGACAGAAAAGCGGGCATCCCCAGCAACAGGAACACAAAGCCGACCAGAATGGTCACCGGGAAACCCACGGCGAATATGTTCAGCTGCGGCGCCGCCCGGGTGATGACACCGAGCGCGATATTGGTCATCAGCACTGCGGTCAGCGCCGGCAGGGCGAGCACCAGTGCGCTGGCAAAAATACCGCCGCCCAGCCCTGCCAGGTTGGCGAAAGTGCCGGGATCAAAGCCCGGCTGGCCCGGTGGCAACAGCACCAGGCTGTCGCCCAGCGCGGCCAGCAGCAGCAGATGACCATCGATGGCCAGGAACAGCAGCGTGGAAAGAATGACGTTCAGCTGGCTCACCACCGGGACCTGTACCCCGTTCTGCGGGTCTATCGACATGGCAAAACCCAGGCCCATGCTCATGGCCAGCGTCTCGCCGGCCACCACCACCGCGGCAAACACCATCTGCATGACGAAGCCCATCGCGGCGCCGATGGCCACCTCCCGCGCGGCGAGCAACAGACCCTCGCCACTCAGCGGGTTGGCGACCGGGGCCGCGGGCATCAGCGGCGCCACCAGCGCTGCAATCAGCACCGCCAGCAACACGCGCACCCGCACGGTGATGTTGGCGGCACTGAACACGGGCGCCACCAGCATCAGCGCGGAGACGCGCAGGAAGGGCCAGTAGTACAGCTGCATCGCCGCCAGCACCTGGTCGATGTCGAGTGGCAGGCCGCTCATCCGAGCATTCCCGGAATTTCCGTGTACAGGCGCTGGGTGAAGGTGATGGCCACCTGCAACATCCAGGGCCCGGCGACGAACAGTGCCACCACCAGTGCGATCAGCTTGGGGATGAAGCTCAGGGTCATTTCCTGAATTTGCGTGGCCGCCTGGAAGATACCGATCAACAGGCCCACGGCGAGAGCGGACAACAGCAGCGGTGCCGCCAGCAGCACCGCCAGCCACAGCGCGTCCATGCCCACATCCAGTACGGTTTCCGGCGTCATGGGCGGCTACACCACGAAACTGTTGACCAGGGTGGACGCCACCAGCGTCCAACCGTCAATCAGCACGAACAGCATGAGTTTGAAAGGCAGGGACACCAGCATCGGCGACAACATCATCATGCCCATGGACATCAGCACGGAGGCGACCACCAGGTCGATGATCAGGAACGGCACGAACAGCAGAAAGCCGATCTGGAACGCGGTTTTCAATTCGCTGGTGAGGAAGGACGGCAACAATACCACCATCGGCACCTCTTCCGGCGTCTGAAACGGTCCGTAGCCGCCGAGTTCGGCGAACAGCAACAGGTCGTTCTCCCGGGTCTGGCCGAACATGAATTCGCGAAAGGGGTCGCGCGCCGCCGCCAGTGCCTGGTCGAAATCGATGGTTTCGTTCATGTAGGGCAACAGGGCGTTCTGGTAGGCCACGTCGAACACCGGCGCCATAATGAACAGGCTGAGGAACAGCGCCAGCCCGAGAATAATCTGGTTCGACGGTGTCTGCGCGGTACCCATCGCCTGGCGCAGGATCGCGAGCACAATCAGGATTCGGGTGAACGAGGTCATGGTGATCAGGGCTGCGGGCAGCAGCGTGAGCACCGTCATCAGCAGCAGAATCTGGATGTTCATGGAATAGTTGCTGCCGCCCCCCGAGGTGGGGGTGACCGACACCAGTGGAATCGTGGCCTGCGCCTGCGCCAGACCGGGCATCACCAGCAGACCGAGCAGCACGGCAGCGGCTGCCCACAGAAGATGCAGTCGCGACCGCGTCATTTGCGCGTTCCCAGCGGATTGACACTGTGCAGGATGGCGGCGAAATCCGTGCGCTGCGGCGCGTTCGCCACGTCGGGCACCACCGGCTCGGCAAAGACGTGCAGTGTCCGCACGCTGCCCGGCGCCACACCGAGCAGGATCTGCTCGTCCCCTGCACGCAGCAGCACCACGCGCTCCCGGCTGCCGACGCTGGCGCTGGCCAGCACCGCCAGCCGGGCATTGTTGCCGCTGCCGCCGCGACTGAAGCGGCGCATCAGGTAGAGCATGCCGAGAATGCAGCAGAACACCAGGAGCAGGGAGCCAAGCACCTGCACCAGATAACCGGCGCTGAACAATTGCGGGCTGTTCACCGGACTTTCTTCAGACGTTCAGAGGGGCTGACCACATCAATCAAGCGCAGGCCGAAACGCCCCTCGAGTTCCACCACTTCGCCGCGGGCAATCAGGGTGCCGTTGACCATCAGGTCCAGGGGCGCATTGACCTCACGGTCCAGCTCCACCAGGGCACCCTGGTTCAGCGCCAGCAGATCCTTGATGGACATCCGTGTGCGCCCTATCTCCACCGACAGGGTCACCGGCACGTCCAGCAGCAGGTCGAAATTGATCTCACCGCCGCCGGCGCCGCCGGCAGTGCCGGGCGACAGCTGCTGCAGCGTCTCGCCAGCGGCTTCGCCGGCGCCCTGTTCGTCCTGTTCACTCATGATCTCATCCTGTGCTTTTACCCGCCGGCGCATCGGTGCCGGCAAATCCCGTGATCTTGATCGCCTTGTGCCCCTCGTAGGCGCCGTAGCGGCCGCTGGCCAGACGCACGCCCTCCACGCAGAGGTCCACCTCGTCGGGCACTGCAATGTCGATGACCGAACCGACCCGCAAACCGAGGACTTCACCCAGGGTGAGTTCGCGGCTGGCAAGCATCACCGCGACATCCACCTTCACCGCGGGCAGTTCGCGCCGCAGGTGCGGCCCCCAGCCCTGCCCGGCGTCCTCCGCCGCGGCTTTGCGCGGTGCGCTGAAACGCTGTTTCCAGGGCTCGAGTGCCGCGAAGGGCAACAGCAGGGCGACGTCTGTCGTCAATTCGTTGAGGGTGACGGCAAACACCATCTGCACCAGCTTGTCGCCGGAGGGCAGCGAGGCGATGGCATCCACATGCGGTGCGGTATGCGCTTCGCCCGGCTCCAGCGGCAGTTTGTCGGCCCAGGCGGCGACCAGCGACCCTGTCACCTGTTCTGCGACACGCTCGGCCAGCCGCAGCTCGCTGGGCGTCAGGGCTGTGCGCGGCAGGTTGGCGACGCTGCCGCCGCGCACCCCGCCGAAATAATCGTTGACCAGTTGGGACAGCAGCGGTGCCGGGCACACCACATGACCGTGGCCGGCCAGCGGTGCCAGCTCCAGCGTGGACACCGCCACGCTTTCCGCCAGCGATGCCAGAAGCTCCTCGCAGGAGAGCACCCGCAAGCCTGCGGCCGCCACCTCGAACTCACTGCCGAACACATCCTCCAGGCCCTGTGCCAGCTGTTCAGCCTGCCTCTCTTGCAGGGGGGGCAACAGCGTCAGCTGGTTGAGCAGCGATTGCTCGCGGGCGGTGAAGTCGAAGGTGCGGTAACCGCCGCTGCCGGCGGTATTGCCACCGGTCAGCGCATCGAGTTCGCCTTCAGAGAGCAGATCGCTGCCAGCCATACCCGACCTATTGCAACACGAAAGAAGTGAAGTAGACGTCCTGCACGGCATCCGGCCCGGACAGCTTGAGTACCTCGTTCACGGCCTTCAGCACGTCCTGGCGCAGCGTTTCCTTGCCCTCCACCGTGCGCAGCGCATCGAAGTCCTGGTCGCTGAGCAGCATGATCAGGCGGTTGCGCACTGCAGGCATGTTGCGCTGGGCGTTTTCCAGCGCTGCGGGCTCATAGGCCATCAACTGGATATCGGTCTGGATGTAGCGCATGCCGCCCTTGTGGTCGAAATTGACCAGGAACTTCTCCAGCGGCATGTAGGCCGCCTCGCGCTCCTCGACCTTGGGCGCCGCGGGCTCTGCCCCCGCCACCTCAGCCGCTGGCTCGTCATTGTTACCCAGCAGCAGGAACGCTGCGGCCGCCCCACCGCCGATCAGGACGACCACCACCGCGATGATGGCAATCAGTTTACCCTTGCCGCCGCCGGACGCCTTGTCGGCATCACCCGCGCCATTCCCCTTGCCGAGATTGAGATCTTCTTTTGCAGCCATGCTTGCTCCTCGCAACTGACCGGCAGCCCTGCCGAATGCCGCCATAGGTCAGCAACATCCCCTGAAGCAAGAGCTATACCAGAAAATTTATTTCTAATGATTACAGACAGTTAAGGCGCAGAGTGTGCGGCGAGTGCCAGTATTTTGACACCCCGCGCCCGCGTGGCTGCCCGGAGGCAGCCTGCGGGCATACTAGACTGAAAAAGGCGGGAAGTTAAATGTAGTAATCGACCAGGCGCGCGCCGGCACCGGCGGGCTGGTGAGTGGATTCCGCGGCGCCGGACAGAAGCCCGTTGCCGCTGTCGTCAGCTGCCACCTGGCGCGACCCGCCGACAGCGTCGCGCTGGCTGTCACCACTGCCCTGTGACTGGCTGGACACGTCACTGTGGGCCAGTTGCAGGCCGCTCTGGGCGAGCATTTCACGCAAACGCGGCAGGGACTGTTCAATGGCATCCCGGGCTGCGGCGGAATCCGCCACGAACAGCACCCGCGCCTGGTCGCCCTCAGTGGTGATAGAAACCTGCAGGCGCCCCAGGTCCGCGGGGTGCAGCTGCAGCGTGGCCTCGTGGCCACCGTTACGGGCGAACACCTGCAAGCGGTTGGCCAGTTCGCCGGTAAACTCCGGGTCCTGCGGTGTGTGTGTCATCGCCAGCTGCGCCGGCGTGCGCGGAGCGGCAGGGGCCGGGGCATCGGCCTGTGCGGCAGCACCCTGTGTCCCGGCCGTTACCGGTGTGTTGGGCGCAGCAGCGTCCACATTGCCGGACGCGGATGATGCCAGACGCGGGGCGTCAACAGCGCCTTCCACGGCGCGCTGGCGCAGGCCCTGCAGTGCCGCCTCCTCGCCACGCGCACGCTCAGCGGCTGCCAGCATGCCGGACTCCTCCGCCGCTGTGGCGGTTGCTGCGGGCGCAACCACCCTCTCCGCCCGGCTGTTGGCCTCGCGCGTGCCCGCTCCCGGCATCAGGTCAGCGGCGGCCTCAGGTGGCGCCGGTAATGACGAGCCCAAAGGCGTTGCTGCCCCAGTGGTGGCATTGGCGCGGACGCTGCCCTCCAGTGCCCCCGGCGAATCGCCACGCAGCGCTGTCTCAGCGGTGGCGACGGGCAGTGCGACAGGCAGGGGAATGGCCGGGTTCGCCGGTGATGGCGTCGCATCCCCCGACAGTGCCGCGTCACCAGCGCCCGCTGCAACCAGGTCACCCGTGACAGCCGATGCCTGGCCGGCGCCCTCCAGACCGGGCTCCGCGAGTGCTTGCAGGGAAAGCGTAAAGGACTGCCAGGCAGCGGTGGGCGGCTCCGCCGCAGCGCCCGCGATGCCGACCGACGGGGGGGCAAGGGCTGACTCTGCGGCGTCAGGCGGCAAAGTGCTGCCGCGGGAGGGCGTGGCATTGCCGCCCCTGGCGTCGGCGGCGGGCTTGTCCGCTGAGGCCGCGCGAGCGGCTGCGAACATCTGCGAAAATCCGTTTTCAGAGCCATTCTGCGCCGTGTTGCCGGGCGCAGCGGTGGCGTCCGAGCTGGCAACAGGCAGGCTTTGCAGTACCGTGATCATGTAGGGTCTCCCGTGTTACAGGAGATTGAGCAAATTACGTGCCAGAGCCGGGGGGCTCCTGACCGGGTGGCACAAATCCGGCGTTGAACCGCTCGTCCACAGCACGCTGCTCCGCGCGCTCAGCATGTTCCTGGGCGAGAATGCGCCGGCGCGCGACAAAGTCCTCGAGGGTGGAGGTCTGCAGCGATTTCTGCATCCAGTCCTGGCGCTGCTGCTGCAGCTTCTCGGTGCTCTCCGCGACGGTGCTGAGCTGCAGGCGAATGGCGTCGTTTAAGTTGGACAGGAACTGACGATAATCCTGCAGTTGCGCCGCGGCCATACCCGACGCCGACATCTCGCGCAGCTGCTGTTCGTATTCGTCGGCGAAGCGCCTAAGCTGATTGAGCTGGTCGTTGTTGCGACTGTGGTGCGCCTGCTGTTCCTGCAGGTTGCGCGCCGCACCGGCCTGGTCGGCGCGAGCCACGGTGACGACCTTGTCGAGTTTATCCGGAGAGGTCATGACTGGCCTCCGAGGCCTGCGGCCCGGGCGGTGTCGAGAAGTGCGTTAAGGCTGTGCTGCATATCCCGTTTCTCATTCCAGGGTTGGCTGATCAGCGCACGCAACGGGCCTATCGCGCCCAGGGCCCGGTCGATGGCCGGGTCGGTGCCGCGTTCGTAGGCACCGATGGTTATCAGGTCTCGATTCTCCCGCCACACAGAATACAACTCCTTGAGCTGCCGTGCCAACTGTAGCTGCGCAGGGTCCACCACATTGACCATGGAACGGCTGATGGAGGCTTCGATATCGAAGGCCGGGAACATGCCGGAGTCCGCCAGCTGCCGCGACAGCACAATGTGGCCGTCGAGAATGGCGCGTGCCGAATCGGCGATCGGGTCTGCCAGGTCATCCCCCTCGACCAATACCGTGTAGATGGCAGTGATGGAGCCCTCCTCGGTATTGCCCGCGCGCTCCACCAGCGCCGGCAGCAGCGAAAACACCGAGGGCGGATAGCCCTTGGCGACCGGCGGCTCGCCGGCGGCCAGGCCGATTTCACGCTGCGCCTGGGCAAAGCGGGTCAGCGAATCCAGCAAAAGCAGAACATTCTTGCCCTGCCGGCGGAAGTGCTCCGCGATGGCGGTGGCGCGCCAGGCGCCATGCACCCGCATCAGGGGCGGGTCATCCGCCGGCGTTGCCACCACCACCGCACGCCGCAGCCCCTCAGGCCCGAGGATTTCATCCACGAATTCCCGCACCTCGCGCCCGCGCTCGCCCACCAGCCCGACCACGATGACATCCGCGGCCGTGTGCCGGGTCATCATGCCCAGCAGCGTGCTCTTGCCCACCCCGCTCCCGGCAAACAGGCCCAGGCGCTGCCCGCGGCCAATGGTCGCCAGCGCGTTGATCGCCTGCACGCCAACATCCAGCGGTTCGCGCACGGAGCCGCGTGCCAGCGGGTTGATGGCACCGCCGCGCAGGGGCGCGTAGTCGCGGAACATCACCGTGGGGCCACCGTCCAGGAGATGGCCAGCGCCGTTGATAACACGGCCCAACAGGTGCTCGTCGACGCCAACCCGGTGACTGAAGCCCAGCGGGCGCACGCGCGCACCGAGCATCACCCCGTGCAGGCTGCCCTCCGGCATGAGAATCAGCCGACCCTCGGAAAAGCCCACCACCTCGGCTTCCACGCTGCGCTGTTCTTCCGCCTGAATACTGCAGCGGCTGCCCACCGCACCGGTGCACCCGGCCACTTCCAGCCGCGTGCCGACCATACGCACCAGGCGACCCTCGCGAATGGGCGTTACCGCACTCACGCGGGCGCCCAGGCCGGCGATCTGGCGCTGCAGGCGGCTCACCCGCTCGGCCCCCAGATCCGCCACTGCGCTCATGTCTCTGTTGCTCCACCCACGGCGCCGCGACTCTCGCGCAGCGCCCGCAGCACTTCCTCTAGCCGCCGCTCGGTAGAGGCATCCACATAGCTCTCGGCGGTGGCCACACGACAGCCTCCACGCAGCAGCGTGGCGTCGGTGTGCAGGGTGACCGCCAGTTTCGGCAGTTCGTTCGCCAGCCACTCCCGCACCAGCGCCGCATCCGCCGGGTGCAGGTGCACATCTACCGGCCCCTCGACCGCCTCCAGAATCTCCAGTGCCTCCGCCAGCACGTCCTGAATGGCGCCCGGCGAGGTCTCCAGTTCACGTCGCACCACGGCGGTTGCCACGCGCACGACAAGTTCGGAGAGCTCACGCAGCAGATCGGCCTCCTGCTGGCGAAACGGCGCGGCCATGTTGCCCAGCAGGGCGGCCAGTTCGGCTGCCGTGGCCGCGGCCTTGGCGCGCCCTGCCGCAAGCCCCTCGGCGTGCCCGGTAGCATAGCCTTCAGCACGCGCGCGCTCGGCGATGGCCGCGGTATCCGGTACCGCGGCCGCGGGGGCCGCATCCTGCAGTGGCGGTGGCTGCCAGCTGCGCGGACGACCGGGGTCAGACAAAATCATCGCCCCCTTTGCCCAGGGTGATTTCGCCTTCGTCCGACAGGCGAGCCGCTACCGCAAGAATTTCCTTCTGCGCCGCCTCCACTTCGGACAGCTTCACCGGGCCCTTGGCCTCGAGGTCTTCGCGCAGCATATCGGCGGCGCGGGAGGACATGTTGTTGAAGAACTTGTCCTGCAGGCGGTCGTCCACGCCTTTCAGCGCAATCACCAGGCTGTCGACCGCGATTTCGCGAATCAGGCGCTGCATGCCGCGGTCGTCGAGTTCCATCAGGTTGTCGAACACGAACATCAGCTCGCCGACTTTTTCACCGAGTTCCGCGTCGGCCTCCTTGAGCGCACCGAGCAGTTCCGACTCGATATCCGCCTTGACATTGTTCAGGATGGCGGCGGCGCTGGTCATGCCATTGACCGAGCGCGGCGGGGTTTTGCGCACCTTGCCCAGCTGCTTTTCCAGCACCTTGTCCAGCTCTTCCATCGCCGCCGGGTCAATCACCTGTAGGCGGGCCACACGCAGCAATGCCTCACTGCGCACCGGCTCGGGAATGTTCACCAGCACCTGGGCCGACTGTTCTTCATCCAGCGACGCCAGCACGATGGCGATAATTTGCGGGTGTTCATCCTCCAGCAATTCGGCCACGGCAGCCGGATCCATCCACTTCAGGGCTTCGATACCCGAGGTCTGCTGCTTGCCGGGCATCACCTTGGCCAGCATGGAGCGCGCCTTGCTCTCGCCCAATGCATTGGTCAACACCCGGCGGGTAAACTCGGGAGCGCCGAGGCCCAGCGGGTTCAGCGCGCTGGCGTCCTCGTGAAACGCCGCAAGCACCGCCTCCACCTGTTCATTGGAGATGGACGCCAGCGAGGCCATGGCCTCGCCGATCCGCTGCACTTCGCGCGGTTCCATATGGCGCATGATGGCGGTGGCAGACTCCTCACCAACCCCCAGCAAAAATACGGCGGCGCGCTGCGCGCCGCTCAAACCGGCCCCTGCGGCATCAGCCATCGCCCGCCACCCACTGTTTCATTACGTGTGCCGCCCGCTGCGGTTCACCTTCCGCAACACTGCGCGCCATCTGCAATTGTTGCTGGTAACCCGTGTTGCCCGGCAACCCGCGCCGGTTACCCGCCAGCGTCACCTGGTCGTCGCTCATCAGTTCACCCGCGGCACCGCCCTGGGCATAGCCCGCCTCACCGTAGCCATCGTTGCCCAGGGCGCGCTGCCCCGGGCCGATAGCCGCCGGCACCGGCGCAACGGAAAACTGCATCAGGGGGCGCACCACGAAGAGCAGCAAGGCCGCGAGCCCCGCCGCCACGCCCAGCCCCTTCAACAACCGCCACAGCCAGTCCTGCTCGAGAATCGATGGCTCTGGCGGTGCCTCCAGTGCCGGCGGCTCGACGAAAGAGGCGTTGATCACGCTCACGGTGTCGCCACGCTCCTCACTGAAACCCACGGCTTCACGTGCGAGGCGTGTAATCTCCTCGACCCGTTCCGGCGCCAGCGGGGCACGCGCTACCGAGCCGTCCTCGGCGGTGGTTTCCACGTGGTCCAGCACCAGCGCAATCGAGAGCTTGCGCAGAGTGCCCGGTGTCTCACGAATGTGGCTGATGGTTTTGTCCATTTCGTAGTTGCGTGTCTCGCGACGGGTGGAGCGGGTGGGCGCCGTGTTCGGCACCGCCGCGGCCTCCGGCGGCTGGGCCAGCACATCCGGGTCTTCCGGCGGCTGGTTGGCCAGGGTGCCGGGCACGCCGCCCTCCAGCAGTCGGGTGGTCATCTCCTCCGAGGTCTGCTCACTGCGCAGCACCGTGTCCGGGGCATACACCTCGCTGGTCCGCTCGATGCGGGTGAAGTCGATGTCGGCGGAGACCTGGGCGTGAACACGGCCCGGCCCGAGAATGGGTTCCAGAATATCAACAATCCGCTGGCTGTAGCGCTGTTCCAGTTGCTGCGCCATCTGGAACTGTTCCTTGCTGTAACCGAAATCGTCCGGGTTACCCTGGGAGGACAGGAGGCGGCCCTGCTGGTCGACCACCGAGACGGTCTCCGGCTTCAGGTTGGGGACGCTGGCGGACACCAGATGCACGATACCCGCAAGCTGGCGCTCGGAGAGCACTCGCCCACCGTACAGGTGCAGCACCACCGAGGCGGCCGGCTCCTGGCGCTGGCGCAGGAAAGCGCTCTGCTTGGCCATGGCCAGGTGCACGCGCGCACCGCGCACGCCGTCGAGGGCACTGATGGTCCGCGCCAGCTCCTGCTCCAGCGAGCGGTGATAGCGCGCCTGTTCCATGAAACTGCTGACGCCGATTTCCTGTTCCTGGTAGATGCTGTCGAAACCGATATCGCCCGAGCGCGGAAAGCCCTCGGTCGCCAGCAGTAACCGCGCGCGATGCACTTCATCGGCGGCCACCGTCACCATGCCGGTGCGGTCGTCCAGCCGGTAATCGATGCCATTGGCATCCAGGGTGCTCATCGCCGCCGTGGTGTCTTCGGCCGCCATACTGCCGAACAACGGCTTGTAGTTCGGCACCAGCATCCACTGCACCAGGCCGATGCCCAGGGCGATGGATGCAGCGAGGCCGACGAGCAGCGCAATCTGCCGGGAGACCGGCTGGCGACTGTAACCGTTGAAGCGGGCGACAAGTCCGCCGCTGTTCTCTGCCATGAATCAACTCACTCCTGAAGGGGCTATGATAAACCAGCAGGCATCAGACCTGCATGCTCATCACTTCGCGGTATGCGGTGAGCAGTTTGTTGCGCACTTCACTCAGCGCCTGGAACTCCAGGCTGGCTTTCTGCGCCGTCACCATCAACTCGGCCAGCGACACACCCGGCTGGCCTTCCTCGAAGGCCGTGGCCATGGCCCGCGAGGTCTGCATGGCCTGATTCACATCGTCGATGGATTGTTTCATGAAGCTCGAAAAGTCGGCGCCGCCCGCCGCCGCGGCCGACTCGCCGCCCGCCTCGGCCGCCATGCTGCGCATTTGCGCCAGTACCTGGTTGATTGCCATTTCGCTCATGGTGTGTCCTCTCCTACTGTGCGTGGGGTACAGCCAACCCCAGTTCGCGGAAGCGCGCCAGCTTGTAGCGCAAGGTGCGCGGGCTGATACCCAGGCGCTGTGCGGCTTCCTTGCGATTGCCATCGACCGCGGACAACGCGGCGACGATCAACTCGCGCTCCCGCTCTTTCAAGTCGCCTTCCAGCAGCGGTTCGGCGGGCGCCTCGGACGGCCCCACCGGGGAAGGCCCCGGCACTGACGCTGCCGCCGGCGCCATGGCCGCGACGAAATCGATATCCTCGGGGCCGATCTCCGGCCCCACCGCCAGCAGACTGGCCCGCTGCACGCAGTTCTCCAGCTCGCGCACGTTCCCGCGCCAGCTGTGGACCGCGAGGCGCTGCAGGGCGGCCTTGCTGAATGCGAGGCCGCTGCGCGGTGCGGCATAGCGCTGCAGGAAGCGCTGCGCCAGCGGCAGGATGTCCGCCGGCCGGTCGCGCAGTGCGGGCACTTCCAACGGAACCACACTGAGGCGGTAATACAGGTCTTCCCGGAAACGCCCCGCGGCGACCTCGCCCGCCAGGTTGCGGTTGCTGGTGGCGATGACCCGCACATCCAGCGGTATCACCCGGTTGCCGCCGAGGCGCTCGACCTCCTTCTCCTGCAGCACGCGCAACAGCTTGGCCTGCAGGCCGAGGTCCATTTCGGAAATCTCGTCCAGCAGCAGGGTGCCACCGTTGGCCTGCTCGAATTTGCCCGGTCGCGACTGGTGGGCGCCGGTGTAGGCGCCTTTCTCGTAGCCGAAGAGCATGGACTCCAGCATATTTTCCGGAATGGCCGCACAGTTGATGGCCACCATCGGGCGTTCCGCCCGGCTGGAGCAGGCGTGCAGATAGCGCGCGACAACTTCCTTGCCGGTACCGGACTCACCGGTGACCAGCACCGTCGCATCGCTGTGTGCCAGGCGCTCGGCCAGACGACACACGCGCTGCATGGCGGGATCCTCGGCCACCATGTCGACACCCGGCTCCGGCGCCGGCTCGAAGCGGGCCAGCATCTCCAGCAGCACCTCTGCGGCAAAGGGCTTCAGCAGATAGTCCGTTGCGCCCTCCCGCATCGCCGCCACCGCGTGCTGCACCGAACCGTGGGCGGTGATCATGACAAAGGGCAGCTCCGGACTGCGGGCCCGAACCTCGCGCAGCAGGCGCTCTCCCCCCATGCCGGCCATCTGTACGTCGCTGATGATCAGGTCCACGGGCTGGCGCTCCAGCTGCTGCAGCGCGTCGGCACCGTCACAGGCGCTCCAGACGCGATAGCCACCGTATTCAATGGTGTCGCACAGCGCCTCGCGCAGGGTGCTGTCGTCCTCGACCACCAGAACTTTCAACGCGGCTCCCACGGTCAACACGCTCCTTCTGCTATGGGTAATTCCAGCACAAATTCCGCACCGCCCTCGGGGCTGTCACCCAGGCGGATCTCACCGCCCAGTTCGCCGACGGTGCGCGCCACCACCGCGAGACCCAGCCCGGTACCGGCCGAGCGCGTGGTGAAGAACGGGTCAAAAATGCGTTCGCGCAACTCGGGTGCCACACCCGGGCCGTTGTCGCGCACCCGCAGCAGCATGCGCTCACGATTCAGCGCGCCGGCCCAGACATCCACATGCACGCCCTCCCCGCCGGCCTCGATGGCGTTCACCACCAGATTGGCGAGAGCCCCGGCAAGGGCATCACGGTCGCCCTGCAGTGCCAGGGTGCGATCGACCGGGGTCACCGACAGCGTGGCGCCCGCCGCTTCCAGGCGAGCGAGGACATGGGCCTGAAAGTCGCCCAGCACGTCCTGCAGGCACACGCGCTCCGTGCGCGGAGGGGCCCCGCGCACAAAGCCCAGCATGCTTTCGATCAGCCCTTCCATATGCACCAGCCGTTCAGACAGGCGGTCGCAGATGCGCTCGCGCTGCGCGACGGCCAGGTCCGGACGACGCAGCTGCGCCAGATACAGGGTGGTGGACGACAGCGGTGTGCGAATCTGGTGGGCGAGCCGCGCCGCCATTTCCCCCAGCGCGCGCAGGCGCTGCTCGCGGCCCACCTGGGCCTGGAGGTCATGCAGTTCGGTGGTGTCGGTCACCAGCACCAGAGTCTCGCCCTGCTGTGCCAGGTGACGGCTGTGCAGTGACAAATGCCGCTCGGGGGCGTTTTCCCGAATACGTGCCTGCACCGCCGGCCAGTCCTCGCCCAGCAGCGGCTCACCAAACAGGGCGACGGCCTCCGGGTTGGCATCGCGTACCTGCTGACGCTCGTCTATCAACAGCACGCCCCCGGGCAACATGGCCATCAGCGAGGCCAGCCGCTCGAGCAAGCGCTCCTTCTCTGCCAGTTCGTCGAGTCGCGCCGAGCGCGAGGCCGCGAGCTCCTCGTTGAGCCGGGCTACCCGCGACTCCAGGTCGCGGTAGGACGCATCCAGTTGATGGGAGACTTCCGCGAGGCTGCGAAAGGCCTCTTCCAGATCGTGTTTCTCGAGGGGTACAGCCTGCTGCATGATTGAGTTCCACCGAGCGCTATCACGCCAATGCCGCTCTTGAAGCAAAAGACGTGCCCAAAGTGGAAACCCGTTTTAATTCAATGAATTGAAGAACTTCGCAAACACTGTTGGGCGCCGCGCGTCAGGAATCTGACACCTGGTCGCGCTGCAGTTCGAACTTGCGCATTTTCTCTACCAGGGTGGTGCGCTGCAGCCCGAGCAGTTGCGCCGCTCGCGCCACCACCCAGCCGCTGCGGTCCAGGGCCTGCAGGAGCAGGGTGCGCTCGGTGTCGGCGAGGTACTGCTTCAGGTCCAGCCCCTCTTGACCCAGCCGCGTGGGGTCGTTAGGTGCCCCGGCGGCAGGGGCCGACTGTACCTGAGAGGCACTCGCCGGGGGTGTACTGGCGGACGGGGCCGCGGCACCCGAGCCGGCGGCGGGGGGCGGTACCTGCGGCGGCGGCCGGGCCGGGTCGAAGCCTTCACAGAATTTCTGCGGCAGGTCGCCAAACCCCACCTCGGCGCCGGGGTACAGGATGGCCAGGCGTTCCACCAGGTTGTTGAGCTCACGCACATTGCCGGGCCAGCCGTACTGCTGCAGGGCGGCCATGGCGTCCGCCGCGATCGACACACTGTCACGCTGCTCCCGGGCCAACTGCGCCAGAAAATGTGCCACCAGCACCGGCACATCTTCCGGGCGATCGCGCAGGGCGGGCACGTCGATGGGAAACACGTTCAGGCGGTAGTAGAGATCGGCCCGGAAACGGCCGTCTTTAACGCGCTGCTCAAGATCCTGGTGTGTGGCCGCGATCACCCGGACGTCTGTGGCCTGGGACGTGGCGCTGCCCACGCGCTCGAAGCAGCGCTCCTGCAGCACCCGCAGCAGCTTGACCTGCATCGGCAGCGGCATGTCGCCAATCTCGTCGAGAAACAGCGTGCCGCCTGCGGCCAGTTCGAAGCGGCCGCGCCGGGTGTTGATGGCGCCGGTGAACGCGCCCTTCTCGTGACCAAACAGTTCCGACTCCAGCAACTCTGCCGGGATGGCGCCGCAGTTGACCGGCACGAAAGGCCCGCCCGAGCGCGGCGAGGCTTCGTGAATGCCGCGCGCTACAACCTCCTTGCCGGTACCGGACTCACCGAGGATCAACACCGTGGCATCGCTGGGCGCCACCTGCGCCACCAGCCGGCGGATGGTCTCCATGGCGGCGCTGGGGCCGACGATAGGTGAAGCATTGTCTGAGTACTGGGGCAAGCGTAGCAATCCGTAAACACCGTGGTGAGGGCGTGCGAGCAACGGCGCCGAGTCTGCTCAGACGAAGCGAACCTGTCAACTTATTGACGGAAAAAAGACGGATTAGTCGCCCACGTGGGCGCGACGGAAGGCCACCTCGCGGCGGTGGTGACGGAAAATCAGCTTCTCCAGCCAGACCCGGGCGGCACCGGTGAGGCCGACAAAGCGCACCGTGTTGCGCCCCGCCGCCTGCTCCTCGGGCGTGGTGACCACCTCGCCGTAGCAGCAGAGGGGCTTGGGCAAACCGCGCTGTATGTAGAGTTCGAGAAAGATGCGGGCCCCCGCCGGCGGCCCCTCGCCCTGCCAGCTCACCTGTTCGGCAGAGACCTGCACGGCGCTCACGGGGGGAATATCCAGCTCGTGATACACCAGGGCGCTGACCAGATCGAGCACCAGGTTGAGCTTGAGATCGAGCCGGGCGATGTCCTGCTGGATGCCCGGAGGCGCGTCGCTGTCGTCCTTGGTATTGAGGCCATCGCCCACCGCCGATACGGCGCGCAGAAAACTCTCGTTGGAGGCGTTGACCATGGCCAGATGCGTCTGCTCCGGCTCGTAGTCGACTGGCTTCCAGGACAGGGCGATGTTATCGCTGTAGACGAGGCCGGTGACGGCGTTTTGGCTGCTCATGCCCAGTGCTCCGCAAAAGTTTTACGATAACACAGGCCGGCGGCAACGAAACGCTCCGCGTCAGGGTTGTGACTTCACCTGCTCGTAGTGACCGATGGCGGAGCGGGTGCGCACCTGTGCCACCCCCTGCTGCAGCACCGCGTCGCGGGCCTTGCTCAGGTGGGCCATCATTTCCTCGTTGAGGTGCAGGATGGCTGCCAGCGCTTCGGCAACCAGTTCGGCGTGTTCCGTCGACACCGCTTCCTTGAAACAGCGGGCCAGGTCGTCACGGCGGTCCTGCTCGCGGGCGGCCACGGCATCCCAGTCACCGACCTCGGCGAGGGCCACCATTTCGCGGGTGACGGTGAGGACGCGGGCGAGGCGGCGGCACTGGCTGAGTGCGGCGTCCGACCCCTCGGCCGCGAGCAGCCCCTCGGTCGCGACAGCGCCTTCGGTAGCCGCCGGGGTGGGGAATGGCACGATCATCCTGCGGGACGCCGCAGTTCGGCAGGAATACTCTCCCAACCGTCGCGAATGGTGGCCAGCAGATCGCGGACTTCCGTCAGGGCCGCCGTGTCGGAGGCCGCACTCGCCTCGAGCAGTCGCCCCTGCATGTATTCGTATAAATCGCTGAGTCGACCGGCCAACTCGGGGCTCTGCTCGTGATCCAGACTCACCCGCAGGTTGTCGATGATGGTGATGGCCTTGCCAATCAGCTCGCCCTGACGCCCGGTGTCTCGACGCTCCATGGCACCTTTGGCCGACGCGATGCGATCCATGGCCCCATCCAGCAACATGCTGATCAGTTGATGGGGCGAGGCATCCGTCACGCCGCTCTGCACCCCCACTTGCTTGTAGGCGCTAAGTGCCTGCCGGGTATTCATACCTGGAATCCTGCCTGTCATTAATTCGAAAAGCGATCACTGGGCAACGGAATGTTTGCCAGCTGCTCACTGACAAAACTGCCTGTGCTGTTGATCTGTGCGAGCAGACCGTCCAGCGCATTAAATTGGGCGCGGTAGCGGGCCTCGAGTACCTCCAGACGGCGATTGAGCGCCTCGCGGTCATCACTGATAGCGTCCACACTGCTCTGCAAGCCATCGGTTCTGGCGTCAAGCAGGCCGCCCGTGCCCAAAAAACCGCCGAGTAACCCACCAAGGCGCTCTGCGATACCGGTCTCGGCGCGGCCGAACAGGGAAACCAATCCCGCGTTGCCATCTTCCAATGCGGCGTTCAGTCGCTCGGAATTGATGGTAAGAGTTCCGCTTGCTGACGTGGTGATGCCCAGCTCCGCCAACGATCCAAATGGGCCATCCGGGTTTTGTACCGAGGCCGTAACAGCGTTTCGCACCTGACTGATCACCGTGCGCGCTGAAAAATCCCCCTGCAGTGCCCCGGCGGCCCCGGTTGCAGGATCGAAGCGTGTGAGGTTGGAGGCAGTGGTGATGAAGGTGTTGTAGGCGTTGACGAATTGCTCAATGGCACCGCGCGCCACTGCGCGGTTTTCACTGACCGCGAGAGATGCGGGCGCACCGTCGGTCGTATCCTTGAGCGTGAGGCTGACACCGTCAAGCACGCCGGTCACGGTATTGCTGGCACTGGTTAGCGCCAGACCATTCAGGGTAAAGCTGGCGTCACTGGCGGCCGCCGTTTGCGTGAGGTTGGCCGCGCCTGTGTTGAATGCCAGACGGGACAACCCTGCCAGGTCCGCGTTATTGCCGTCGCCGGCATCGGCCACGGAAATCTCAATAGCATTGGCAGCACCCGTATCGGAGGCACTGAAAAGCAAGCGTGCACCGCTGCCATCATTGACGATAGCCGCAGACACCCCGATACCGGCGGCATTCACTGCGTCCCGAACACCCGCGAGCGTATTGTTGCTGCTATCAATCGTAATGCTGGCGCTTGCACGCTCGGGATTGACCGTAAAGCCATTGACCACTTGCGGACCTGGCACGGAGGGTGTTGCATCAACCGTGCCGAAACGGATCGTCAGCGTACCCTCACCAACAACATCGTCCGCCGAGCCAAAGCTCCCGGACGCCAGCGACTGTGCGCTGGCGAGGGAATCAATCGCGATACTGTAGTTACCCGGGGCCGCGGCGGAAGAGGCGGTCGCCGTAAACGCCGAACTGTTGGAGCTGGTGGCGGTGCGCTGCGTGAAGGTACTCTCATTCCGCAGTGAGGCGGAGCGTGCTTGCAGGTCAGCCAACACGCCCTTCAACGTACCGAACCCGGAGAGTTCACTGGTGAGCGACGTTTCACGCCGTAGAAGACGATTCTCGACTGGCGCACGCTCTGCGGCTACCAGCTGGGTCACCAACCCTTCGATATCCAGTCCGGAGCCTACTCCGGTTACTGAAACCATTCACTCACCTCGTTGCCACCTGCGGGGCATGAAACATTTATGTGTTACAAGCTTAGCAAATTAAGTGCCAAATGCGGCACACCGGGCCTTCAGCCCTCCTGATCCATAAACACGCCCTTGGAGGGCAACTCAGAGCCGCCCAATTCGGCCTGCTGCCTGGCGAGAAAACGGGCCAGTGCAACGGCTTCTTCGGCAGGAATCTGTCGGACAACTTCATCAGTCGCCTTGTCCATAACCGTAATAATCGTCGAGCCCAACTCCTGGTCAACAGAAATTTGCAGCGAGCGATTCACTGTCTGTATGTAGTCTGTTATGTCGCGCGTCGCCTGTGCAAGGTCCTGCGCCGTATCACGCTGCTTTGCCTGCGGTGCTTGCCCATCCTGCGCTGGCGGCGAAGCCTTGCCGCTGGCGGCGACCTCTTGCCGGGGCAGAGTACTCTGCGCCGGTGCAGCTGCGTTGCCCGCAGGGAGCGGGGGCGCTGCGTTCACATTCGAAGGCGTGATTGAACTCGCCATGATCCTATCCTCGTATCTGCGCTACTAAAGACCAAGTCAGAAGCACAAAAGGGTGAGGTGGAAACCACCTCACCCCAATGCCACTAGCGCATGGTCTCAGCCACTTACTGCAGCAGAGCCAGCACGTTCTGGGGCTGGGCGTTGGCCTGCGCAAGCACCGAAATACCGGCCTGCTGCAGGATCTGAGCGCGCGCCAGGTTAGCCGTTTCTTGCGCAAAGTCCGCATCGCGAATCCGTGAACGCGAAGCGTCCAGGTTTTCGGAGGTGGTCTGCAGGCTCGTGACAACAGATTCGAAACGGTTCTGGATGGCACCCAGGTCGGCGCGGGAGCCGTTGATTGCAGTCAACGCAGCATCAACCGCGAGCAGTGCGCTATTTGATCCCGAGACAGTTGAAATGTCGACGGCGCTAATTGCCGTGCCAGTACTACCAATAGTCGCAGAACTGGCTGACAAGCCGCCAGTAAACGTCACGGCGCCTGTTGTGCCAGCTGGCGCTACGTACGTGATGTCTAATGTTCCTGCAGAGACTCCTGCAGCGCCGAGGCCATAGCTGTCCAGACCTGCGCCGGTCGCACCACCAGCAGCAAAGTTTGCAACGTCAATGTTCCTACCATCCGCAGCACGCAGCTCAACGCCAGCGCCCGTGTCCGTTGCAGTCACACCAGTGACCGCACTTTGCGCATTGATTGCGGTTACTGCGTTTGCTCGGTTGGTCACGAGGTCAGTCGTGCCAGCTATCGTAATTGTCAATCCGTTTATGTCAACGGTTGAATTCCCAGCAGCCGTTGGGGCAGAGCCACTAACGCCAGCTGCCTTTACTGTCTCGTTCGCTGTCGCGGTGAAACCTAGGCCAGACGCGTTCAGCGCGTTCGCCAAAGCTTTCGCATCACTCGCGATCGTTCCCAGCGAAGTACTGTTACCGTCGATTACGACCGTTTGTGCTGTTGTTGCCCCAGTCGCGCTTGGGGACGTGATCGCCTGAGCAGACAACTGAAAACCTTGGAACTGACCAAGGTCGGAGGACCGAGCGCTCGTGATGCTGTCTACAGAGATCGTCTCACCCGCATTGGCACCAACCTGAAACACTTGTGAAGAAAACGTCCCGTCAAGAAGTTTGACGCCGTTGAAATTCGTCTGGCTGGCGACACGGTCGATCTCCGCAACCAACTGCGTTACCTCCGCCTGTAGCGCTTGGCGATCAGACGCTGAGTTGGTGGCGTTCGCAGACTGCACCGACAACTCACGAATCCGCTGCAGGTTATTGGTCACCTCAGCGAGTGCACCCTCGGCGGTCTGCGCCAGAGAAATACCGTCATTGGCGTTACGCGCAGCCTGGTTCAGGCCGCGGATCTGCGCGGTGAAACGCTCGGAAATCGCCAGGCCGGCGGCATCGTCCTTGGCGCTGTTGATACGCAGGCCGGAGGACAGACGCTGCAGCGACGTGGCCACATCGTTCTGGGAGCTGTTGAGGTTCCGCTGAGCAGTCAGCGACGGAATATTGGTATTAATAATCTGAGGCATGGTTTCATTCCTTCTCGTTTCGCGCCGGTTTCCCCTGTGGAATCAACGCTGGTCACCGTCCATCGGCCCGGGGAAAGTACTCCCCGCTCAACCAGTTAGCGGACGGTCTTGAAGGAACTTTAGGCGAAGTGTCAGTTTTTTTTACTAGAGGAAATTGAACAGGGACAGGCCCTGGATACGCACATAGCTCTGCTGTGCCGCCTGCAGGGCAACCAGCTGCAGGTTGAGCCGGCTGATGGCCTCGGTAACGTCCAGATCGCGCACTTCCGAGAGGGTCTCCTGCAGCTGCAGGGTGAAGGCGTCGTTGCTTTCGCGCAGGCTGTCTATGCGGTTCAGGCGCACACCCAGGTCCGCCTGCTGCTCCAGCATGCGGCCCAGCGCCTGGTCCAGGTTGGCGAGGCCGCTGGCCATGGCGTTATTCACCGACGCCGACGCTGCGGGGCCGGTGGTGGAGGCTTTCAGGCTGTCGATGATGTTCTGCACGCTGCTGAACACGTCCTGGCGCGGTGCGGCGGGGACGGTAAAGCTGTCGCCGTCCGCCGGTGCGCCTTCAAAGGTCACGCTGGCCCCATTGAAGCTGATGCTGGCGCCGGACTGGTAGGGCCCGCTGGCCACCACCGCGGCGCTGCTGTCTGTGACCGTGTAGGTGACCGGGTCCGCAGAGGTCGGCTGGCTGAAACTGATGGTGTAGGTATCGCGGTGGTAATTGGCCGCGGCACTGCTGGCATCCACAATGGCGGTGCCGGCATTGCCGGCGTCGGCGCGGATGTCAAAGCGACCGTTGCCAGCCGGTATGTCCATGAATACGGCGCGGCCGGAGTCGCGCACCGCCAGCTGTGTATTGGGCGCCACCTGCAGGAAGCGCTGCCCTTCGTCGCCGTTGTACAGCACCTGTCCGCCGCTGCGGCTGAAGGGCTGGGTCTGGGCCTGGAAACCGGCAAACACGAACTCGCCGTTGGCATCCCGGGTGTTCGCCAGGCTGACCAGCTCATCCAGCCGCCCTTCCATCTCGGTGGCAATGGCGCGGCGGGTTTCCGGAGTCTGGGTGGCGTTATTGGCCTGCACGGTCAATTCGCGCACCCGTTGCAGCACGTCGGTAACATCCTGCAGCACCGTGTCGGCCAGGGCGATCTGGCCTTCGGCGAGGTTGGCATTGCGCTGGAACTGGTCGAGCTGCTGCAGGTCTTCCGTCAGGTCCAGAATCTGCACGGCCGCAATGGGGTCATCCGCCGGGGTGGTCACACGCAGGCCACTGGCCAGCTGCTGCTGGGTTTTCTGCAGCTGGGCCTGCTGGTTGAGGATGTTGCTGATCCCCTGCTGGAAAATCTGGGCGGTTGAAAGGCGCATCAGTCAGCTCCGGCGTTAGCGACGCGTAGCGTCGAGCAGGGTCTGGAACACGGTGTCTGCCACGGAGATCACCTGTGCAGCGGCCTGGTAGGCCTGCTGAAAGCGCAACAGGTCGGCGGCCTCCTCGTCCAGGTTCACGCCCTGCACGCTGTCGCGGGCGGAAATCGCCTGCTGCAGCAGGGTTCCCTCGGCATCGGCGGCGGCACTGGCCTGCCGACTGCGCACGGCCACATCGGCCACCAGGCCTGCGTAGCTGTCCTGGTAGCTGGCGGTACCGCCGTCCAGGATCGGGGCGGTCTGCAGGGCCCCGAGCGCCAGCGCATTGCGGTTGTCGCCGCTGCCGTCGGTGTTGTTGGCAATACTCAGGGTATCCCCGGCGGCTGGCGTGCCCGCCAGCTCAAAGCTGAGGCCACCCAGTGTCACGGCAAGGCCCCCGCTGTCGGTAGCCGGGTCGTAGGCAATGGGACCGCCGGCGCTGCCCGCCACATCGTAGCCGGGCACGCCCGCGCCCAGTGCATCTGGGTTGAAGGTGAGCGTGATGGCGCCAGCCAGCGGCAGCCCCGCGACGCTGTCCACCGCGAGCGACGAGAGCCGCGCATCGCCCAGGTTGGCGCTGCCAGTGCTGCTGCGCACCGGGCTGGCGGCGGCAAAGGCCGCTGCGTCGGTCAGTTCCACCGCAAACAGGTTGGCACCCTGGGCTACCGGTTGCACCAGGAAGCTGTCACCGGCCGCCGGCGTACCGCTGATGTTGATGTCCACGCCATCGATGCTGAATGCCGGGCCGGCGCCGGTCTGGGTGGCGCCGGTCTGCTGGTTGCGCAGGGTCCACTGGCTGCCGTCGAAACTCAGGCGGTAGTCCGCCCCCGTGAGCTGCCCCACATCCGCCAGTGCCGCAGTGACCGTGGCGCTGCCCGTGTTGCCGCTCGACCCCGACACCGCAGGTTGCAGCGGCCGGAAAAAATTGCCCCCGAGCTGGCCATTCAGGTCCATGCCCTCGCTGTGCTGGGCATTGAAGGTCGCAGCAATCCCCGCAGCCAGCAGGCCCAGCTCATTGCGCGTGCTGTCCAGCACGCCGCCCCGGAAGGACAGTGCAGCACCCAGCTCACCGCCGCTCAGGAAGCGGCCGATATCGGTGCTGGACGCCAGCCCGGCAATGCCCACATTCACCCGTGTGGCATCAAAGGGGTCACGGAAGGTCTGCAGCTGGCTGGCGGTGAAACCCACCACCAGCGCCTGACCGTTGCCCACCAGCACGTTCACCGCACCGTCATCCTGGGTCACGGTGGTCACACCCACTTTTTCCGCCAGGCGGTTGATCGCCTGGTCCCGGGCGTCCAGCAGGTCGTTGGGCGGCTGCCCGCCGCTTTGCGTGGTGGCACGCACCACCTGCTCGTTGAGGGACGCAATGTTGCTGGCCAGTGCGTTGATGTCACTGACCGTGGTGGTGATGCGCTGGCTGACTTCGCTGTTGAGGCCACGCAGCTGGGCATCCAGCGTCTGGAAGCGCCCGGCCAGCTCATTGGCTTCGCCCAGCAACACCTTGCGCTCGGGAATTGAGCCCGGGTTGTTCGCCACATCCTGCAGCGCGCCAAAAAAGCTCTCGATGCCGGGGGCAATGCCGACAGAGGGGTCCGCCAGCAGGCTGTCAATGCGGGAGGTGAGGCTGCTGAGGGTGCTGAACCCGGCGCTGGAGGAGCTGCGGCTGCGTACGTCCTGGGCCAGGAACTGGTCGTAGCTGCGGGTGATGGAGTCCACCTTCACACCGGTGCCGAGGAAACCCGCGCCGGTCGCTTCCGGCGGCAGGGTGGCGAAATTCACCCGCTGGCGGCTATACCCCGCCGTGTTCACGTTGGCGATGTTCTGGCCGGTCGTAGAGAGCGCCCGCTGCAGTGACAGCAGCGCAGAAGTCCCGATGTTGAGCAGATCCGCCACAGTGAGCCTCGGTCAGGGTTCAGGCGGCCTCGGGCCGCCGGTCAGAAAGGGTTGGCGGCAGCTGAGCGGAATTCTTTAGCTCGGCCACGGTCTCCGCCAGGCTGCCACGCTGCAGGATTGCGAGGATTTTGTCGGCGTAGGCCGGGTCTGTCGCATAGCCCGCCGCCTGCAGTTCGCGCAGGTAGGCCTCGGGCTCGGCGGCGCTGGCCAGTGCCTCCTGATAGCGCGGGGCACCGCGAATGAGGTCGACATAGTCGGCAAATGACTCCGCCGTGCTGCCGTACACGCGGAAAGACGCGCGCTCCAGCCGCGCCGCTGCGCCGTCGTACTCCACGGTTTGCACCGTGGTGGTGGGGCCCTGCCAGCCGCGCCCGGCCTTGATATTGAACAGGTTGTGGCTGCTGCCGGCAGCCGCGGGCAGCGCGCGCTGGCCCCAGCCGGTTTCCAGCGCCGCCTGCGCAATCAGCACCGCCGGGTCCACGCCGAGCTCGGCAGCGGCGGGCACCGCCTGCGGCCACAGTTCGCGGACGAAGTCCTCGGGGGCGGTGGGCGGTGCCGGCGGCCGGCCGGCGGCGGCCAGCGGCGGCTGTGCGGCGGGCGCTGTGGTGCCAGCCTCCAGCGTTGGGGCACCGGCTGCTGCGGGGGCCCGGCTGTAGCGTGCCGGGGGCAGCAGCGTTGACGCCTGCCCGCCCTGTGGCGGCAGTAGGGGCTGGGCCGTCTCCGCGGGCGCAGCGTCGCTCACCGCGCCCGCCGCCTGCAGCTGCTCCACCAGCACCTGCGCCAGGCCCAGTCCGCCGTGGTCCGCAAGGTCCACGGACAACTGCTGGTCAAACATCTGCTGCCAGTTTTTCAGCTGATTGCTGTTGAACAGACCGCCCTCCGGCGTGGCATCGCGCATGGCTTTCAGCATCTGCTGTACAAAAATCGCTTCAAACTGCGCGGCAACCGGCTCCGCCGCGGCGGCCGCATCCTGCCGGGCATCGCGCCGCAGTGCGGCGAGGCCGCTGAAGTCGTGGTAGAGAGATGCCTGTGCCGCCTGCATGACTCGCCCCTAGATCACAATCAACTGGGCGCGCAGGGCGCCCGCCTGCTGCAGCGCCTCGAGGATCGCTATCAGGTCCCCGGGGGCGGCGCCCACGCCGTTTACCGCCGCCACCAGCTCCTGCAGGGTGATGCCCGCATCCAGCAGGAACATGCGCGCGTTTTCCTGCTCCGCCACCACTTCGGAATCGGGGGTGACCACGGTCTCGCCGCCCGCGAAGGCACCGGGCTGGCTCACGTTGATGTCTTCGGAGACGGTCACCACCAGGTTGCCGTGTGCCACCGCCGCGGTTTCCACGCGCACGTCGCTGCCGATGACGATGGTGCCGCTGCGCGAGTTGACCACCACCCGCGCCGGTGCCGACGCCGGGTCGACCTGCAGGTTTTCGACGATGGAGACAAAGGCAACGCGGTCCGCCAGGTCGGCCGGGGCCTGCACCTCGATGGACACGGCGTCAATGGGCTGCGCCGTGCCCACGCCCAGTGCGGCGTTGATGGAACCCGCGACGCGCTGTGCGGTGGTGAAGTCCGGCGCATTGAGGTTCATGATCAGGGTCGGCGCGGTGGCGAAGGGGCTGTCCACCGTGCGCTCCACCGTCGCGCCGTTGGGAATGCGACCGGAGCTGGTGGCGTTGACCGTCACCCGGGAGCCGTCCGCGCCCTCGGCGCCAAAGCCACTGACCAGCAGCGAACCCTGTGCCAGGGCGTAGGTTTCACCGTTGGCGGCTTTCAGCGGCGTCATCAACAGGGTACCGCCGCGCAGGCTCTTGGCGTTGCCCAGCGAGGAGACCGTCACGTCGATGGTCTGCCCCGGCTTGGCGAAGGCCGGCAGGTCCGCGTGCACCATGACCGCGGCGACGTTGGTCAGCTGCGGGTTGACGTTGGCGGGGATGTTCACCCCCAGCTGTGCCAGCATGCTCTTCAGGCTCTGGATGGTGAACGGCGCCTGAATGGTCTGGTCACCGCTGCCGTCGAGGCCCACCACCAGGCCGTAGCCGATCAACTGGTTGCTGCGCACGCCGTTGACGCTGGCGATATCCTTGATGCGTTCGGCGCTGGCCTGTGAGGACAGCAGCAGCACCAGCAACAGCGGGCAGAGACGGGACCAGAGTAGGGTTAGCATCAGCGTGCCTCAGAAGGGAACCAGGGGGCTCATGAAGAACCGGGTCAACCACCCGGGCGTGTTGGCTTCCTGACCGACGCCGGTGCCGCTGTAGGAAATGCGCGCGTCGGCAATCAGGGTGGAGGAAATGGTGTTGGTGGGGCTTAAGTCCTCCGGGCGGATAATGCCGCGCAGGCGGATGTACTCATCCCCCTGGTTGATATTGATCCACTTCTCGCCCTGGATATACAGATTGCCGTTGGGCAGCACCTGCGCTACCTGCACCGCGATGGAGCCGCGCAGGCTGTTGCTCTGGCCCAGGGCAGCCTCACCGGAGAAGGCGCTGGCGCCGTTGATATCCACCCCGAGGTTGTAGCGGCCGTTGACGGTGACCGGCTGGCCGAACACGGTGGGGCTGGTCAGGTTGATCTCGCTGCTCTTGTCCAGCTCGGTGTCGCTGCTCTTGCTGCCGGTGGTGGCCTCCACCAGTACCACGCTGACAATATCGCCCACCTGCACCGCGCGCGTGTCGCTGAACAGCGACATCGCCTGCGAGGACACGTACACACCGCCATTGGTGGGCGGTTTCGGCAACAGGGAATAATCGATGGGATCCACCGGCCCGTACAGCTCGTGGCTCTTCTCGGGCACACCGCCGCAGCCCGACAGAAGAACCAGGCCGGCCGCGAGCATCACAGGTTTCAGGGAAGCGCGCACGATCACTCCTTACAGGTTGTTGGAGACGAACTGGAGCATCTGGTCAGCGGTGGAGATGGCCTTGGAGTTCATCTCGTAGGCGCGCTGGGTTTCGATCATGTTCACCAGCTCCTCCACCACATTCACGTTGGAGCTTTCCACGTAGCCCTGCACCACCGTGCCCAGGCCGTTGATCCCCGGGTTGCCGGGCTGCGGTGCACCGCTGGCGCCGGATTCCACCAACAGGTTCTCGCCGCGCGCCTGCAGGCCGGCCGGGTTGATGAAGTCGGTGAGCTGGATATTGCCCACCTGGCTCACCGCGGCGCTGCCCGGCACCGTGACCGATACCGTGCCATCGCCACCGATGCTGATGGACGTCGCGTTCTGGGGGATGGTGATGGGCGGCTGCAGCTGGTAGCCGGCAGAGGTCACCACAATGCCCTGGTCGTTGATCTGCAGGGAGCCGTCACGGGTGTACGCCTGGGTGCCGTCCGGCAGCAGGATCTCGAAGAAGCCGCGGCCCTGGATGGCGAGGTCCAGCGAGTTGTCGGTCTTGGTCAGGTTGCCCTGGGTAAACAGCTTTTCGGTCGCCACCACCCGGGTGCCGGTGCCGATCTGCAGGCCCGAGGGCAGCAGCGTGTCCTGGGAGGACTGGGCGCCCACCTGGCGCACATTCTGGTACACCAGGTCTTCAAAAATCGCGCGACTGCGCTTGAAGCCCGTCGTGCCGACGTTGGCCAGGTTGTTGGCAATGGTCGACATGCGCGTCTGCTGCGCGTCGAGGCCGGTCTTGGAAATCCACAGTGACTGTGACATGGCCTGAATTCCTTATTCGAGTCGCATTAATTGGGTTGACGCCGTATCCAGCTCCTGGGCGGTGGACATCATGCGCACGTGCATTTCGTACTGTCGTGCCAGCTCGATCATGTGCACCATCGCGGACACCGGATTGACATTGCTGGATTCCAGCATGCCCGAGGCCAGCCGCACTTCGGCGGCGGGGGCCGAGGCCAGGCCGTCTCCAGCGCGCAGCAAACCGTCCGGGCCCTTGTCGATCTGATCGGCCGGCGGGTTGACCAGCTTGATGCGGTCCAGCACCGCCACGGCATTGATCTGTTCACCCAGCGGCACGATCGACACGGTACCGTCGGAGCCCACGGTGAGCGAGCTGAACGGCGGCAGGGCAATCGGCCCGCGTTCGCCGAGTACCGGCTGTCCGCCACCGTTGACCAGCTGGCCGAACTCGTCCACCCGCAGGTCGCCGCGCCGCGTGAGGGCCTCAGTGCCATCCGGCGCCTGCACCGCGATCCAGCCCTCGCCGACCAGCGCGACATCGAGATCGCGGCCGGTCTGCTCCAGGCTGCCGGGCGCCAGGTCGGTGCCCTTGTGCTTCTCGATCGTGTACACGCGGCTGGCAGCACCCACGCCGTCGAGGTAGCGGCTTTCCGCGCTCACCAGGTCCGCCTTGAACCCGGGCGTCGCGGCGTTGGCCAGGTTGTGGCTGTTGGCGGCCTGCGCCAGCATCATTTCCTGGGCGCCGGAGGCGGCGATGTAGACGAAGTGATCCATCAGCTACGCTCGGCGCGGATCAACGCAGGTTGATCACGGTCTGGGTGACCGCGTCTTCCGCCTGAATCACCTGCGCATTGGCCTGGAAGTTGCGCTGGGCAATGATCAGGTCAACGAGCTGCGCGGTAATCTCCACGTTGGACTCCTCCAGTGCCGCCGACTGGATAACCCCGAGCCCCGAGGTGCCGGGGGCGCCGACGTTGGAGGGACCGGAAGCAAAGGTCTCCACCCAGTTGGTGTCGCCGATGGGCTGCAGGCCATTGGGGTTGTTGAAGTTGGCCAGCGCAATCTGCGCCAGGGCGCGCGACTCACCGTTGGTGAAGCGGGCGAAGGCGATACCGGTGGAGTCAATCTCCAGCCCGCGCAGCTGGCCCGCGGCAAAGCCGTCCTGGATCACGCTGCTCACGGCAAAGGGTGTGCCGAACTGCGTGGTATCAGAGAGGGACACGGTGATGTCCTGCGGGTCGGCGCCGGTGCCCACACCCGCCGCGTTCAGGGGCTGCCAACCGGTGATGTTCACTTCCACCGGCAGCGTCAGCGGGTCGAACTGGCCGTTGGACTGGAAGGTCAGCGTGTCCGGCCCGGAAGTGGTCACGCCGTCTACCAGGGAGTGTACTTCCCACTGGTTAGGTGTGGCGGTCTTGACGAAATACAGGCTCAACACGTGGGGGTTCCCGAGGCCGTCATACACCGTGGTCGAGGTGGTGGCGTTGAAGGAGCTGGGGTCCGGCGAGGTGGGCGGCAGGGCGAAGGCGTCGAAGGGGCCACCAAACGGCACGTTGGGCGGCACTTCGCGCGAGTCGAGGTTGGAGGTCAGGTCAACAAGGCCCGTGGGGTTGGGGTCCAGCAGCGAGGTGTCGATCTGGATGTCGCCCAGCTGGCCCGTCACATCACCGACAGCGTTCACCTGGAAGCCCTGCAGGCGGGAACCCGCGTTGCTGACGACGAAGCCCTCGCGATCCACCTTGAAGTTGCCCGCACGGGTGTATTGCAGCGCGCCGTCGACGCTGAGCTGGAAGAAACCGCCGCCGCTGATGGCGAGGTCCAGGGCGTTGTCGGTGAAGCTGATGTTGCCCTGGCCGAACTCCTGCGTCACCGCCGACAGGCTCACCCCCTTGCCGATGGCATTGCCGCCGGCACCGAGCAGGCTGGTGGCGAAGACATCGGCGAACTCTGCGCGCGACGTCTTGTAGCCCACCGTGGAGGCGTTGGCGATATTGTTACTGATGACATTGAGGTCTGCACTCGCAGCGTTAATGCCCGAAATTGCGGTATCAAAGGCCATTGTCTCTCTCCTGGCTCAACAAACGGTGTCGCGCGGTCCCGGCGGGCCCGACGCTGTTACAAAATACTCTTGATCGTATTCATGCCCACGGTCTGGCCATTGGCCAGGTTGAGGGCCACATCACCGGTGCCGGCAGCGATGGCCACCGACTCCACGCGCTGGTGGGCGTAAACCGGCACCGTGGTGGATACACCACCCACCAGGGCTTCCACTGAAACGCGATACTGGCCGGCCTCGAGTTGTGCACCGCTACCATCCCGACCGTCCCACTGGACGCGGAAATCAGAACTCACACCGGGCGGCAGCGCCGCGCTGTAGACCAGCCGGCCACTCATGTCCTGGATAAACAGGGTTGCCGAGGTGGCATTGCCGGTGAAGGCCACCGTGGCATCCAGGGCCAGTACGGGGTCGTCGCCCCCCTCCGCACCGCCTTCGACGGGGCGCAACAGGCCAACATTGCCCTCGGTCACCACATCGCGGCCCACCAGGTTCGCCGCCTGCAGGGCCTGGCTGCCAGTCAGTGCCGAAGCCAGGCCGCCGAAGCCGGTGTTCAGCTCCTGAATACCCGACACCGTGCCAAACTGCGCGAGCTGGCCCATGAAATCCATATTGTCCAGCGGCTTGGTGGGGTCCTGGTTTTTCAGCTGGGCGACCATCAGCGTCAGGAACGCCTCAGAACCCATATCCTCAACGGAATTGGCCTGTCGCGGTGCCGCTTCCGGTTGTGGAAACAGCTCATTGATGCCGGCGAGCGTAGTCATCGGTGTCGTCCTCTGGAATTATCGGCCCAGCGTGATGGTGCGCTGGATAAGCTGTTTGGCGGTGTTCATGGCCTCAATGCTGCTCTGGTAGGAGCGCGAAGCCGATATCATGTTGGCCATTTCATCCACCGGATTGATATTGGAGCGGTAGATGTAGCCCTCCGCGTTGGCCAGCGGGTGGGATGGCGCAAACTCCTGCCGCGGGGGCAGCGTCGACTCGACGATTTCCGCAACGCGCACCCCGGCGGCGCCCTCGGCGTCGCCGAGGCCGTCCTGCAGCAGGGTTTCAAACACGGGATAGCGCGCTTGATAGGCCCCTTCCGGCGTGCTGCTGACCACCTGTGAATTCGCCAGGTTGCTGGAAATGGTGTTGAGCCGCACGCTCTGTGCTTCCAGGGCCGACGCCGATACCGCCATGATGTTGAACAGGCTCATGCTCATTCACCCCGTATCGCGCGCTGCGTGGACTTGATGCGGCTGTCCAGAATTGTCAGGCTGGCCTGGTAGCGGATGGCGTTGTCCATGAACTCAGCATGCTCGCGCTGGGCCTCTACCGTGTTGCCATCCAGGGCCGGCTGGCTGGGCACGCGGTACAGCAGGGACTGTTCATTCGCCGCCCCCATACCGCCGTTGGCATTCAGGTGACGGGCGTGCGTGCGACGCAGCCCGCCAGCGGTCGCCGCCTGCATGGCGGCGGCAAAGTCGATGTCACGGGCCTTGTAGCCGGGGGTGTCCTGGTTCGCCAGGTTTGCCGCTATCAGCTCCAGGCGCTGGGCGCGCAGCGCCATCGCCTGGCCACTCGTTCCAAAAACCCGGTCAGTAAAACTCATGTCGGTCACTCCTTCTTGCTGCCTACTCGCAGCACGCACAGGAAACCTAATCAGGAACCGTGCCAACCATAAAATAGTCTTTTATTACAATGGGTTAAGAAATTTCTGAGCGGAGTTCAGGGGCCGATTGGAAGCCCGCTTGCCGCTCCGGCGGCAAGAATTGCCGCCCCACCACACAGCGGCAGGGTTGTCCGCGACTGGCATGGTTCCTGCTTTACCACCCGTTGATGACCTGTTTGGGAGGCTTCATGTCAATTTTCCGGCGCACCCGGTTGCGCCTGCTGCTCATCGCCATCTTTCTGCCGGCCTTCTTCGCCGCGGGCACGCTGGCTGAGATACTCCATCCACTGGAGGACGTGGTGGCGGCCGCCAGCGCTGAGGCGACCGCGGCGGCACAGGCGCAGGGCTACACCGACCTTGAGGTGAGCGCACGCCCCCTGGACTCCCGCCTGCGCCTGCAGGCCTGTGGCGAACCGCTGGAGACATTCAGCAACGCCAACGCAAGCGTGCTGGGACCGGTGAGTATCGGCGTGCGCTGCGCACAGCCCAGTGCCTGGACGCTGTATGTGCGCCTGGACGTCAGCACCCGCGCCACTCTCCCCGTGCTGGCTGAAAACCTGCCCCGCGGCAGCATCATCAGCGAACGTGACCTCACCCTGGTGGAACGCACCATTACCAGTGCCACCGATGCGGTGATCATGGACCCGCAGCAGGCCATCGGCATGGAGCTTATCCGGCCGGCCAGCGCGGGATCGCCGTTGCGGCATAGCCAGCTGCGCCCACCGCAGCTGATCTCCCGCGGCCAGACCGTCACCCTGATCGCCGGGGGCGAGGGCCTGCAGGTCACCATGCAGGGACGCGCCATGGCCAACGCCGCGGCGGGTGACCGCCTGCTGGTCACCAACCTTGCCTCCGGGCGCCGGGTCGAGGGCATCGTCAACCCCGACGGCAGTGTGCGCATACCATGAACACGGCGCGGCGATGCTTGTGCTAAACTTTTCCGTCCGGCTGCCGCTAACCTGCTTGAGGCACCCTTACGTGCCAGCCATTCACTGACTGCGTGAACCGACATGGACCCAATCGACAACAATGCCAACATCAAACCGTCGCGTACCGGCGGGGATGCACGCACCAGCACGGTGGACCAGGCCGGTCGCAGTAGCCAGGCCAGTGCCGGCAAGCCGGTGGTGGAGGCAGATGCGGTCACCATCACGCGCATGGCGGAAGACATGCTGCAACTGGAAACACAGTTGGCCAGCGTGCCCGATGCCAATATGGAGCGCGTGGAGCAGCTGCGCGCTGCGATCAGCGATGGCAGCTACCGGGTCGACCTGGAGCGGATTGTGAGCAACCTGCTGCAGGCCGAACAGGATCTGTCCTGAACGTGACGCCCGGTGAACAACTGGCGCTGGCCCTGCGCGCCGAAATCACCGCCCTGGAAACTGTACTCGCCCACCTCGACGCTGAACAGCAGGCACTGCGTGCCGGTGATGCCGAACGCATTGAAGCCTGCACCCGCGCCAAAGACGCCGCCTTGAAGCAGCTCGCCGGCCTGCAGCAACAGCGCCCAACCGCCGCAGCTGAGGCCACATTGTCCAGCCAGATCAGCGTGCTCGACAATGCCATCGAAAACCGCGAGTTGCAGGCCCGGTTGATTGCGCTGGGTGAACGCTGCGCCGAGCTCAACGCCAGCAATGGCGTACTCATCGGGCGCCTGACCGAACACACCCGCAGCGCGCTGCGGGTGCTGCGCCAGCAGGACGGCGACCCCCGGCTATACTCGGGTACCGGAGCGGCCGACAGCGCGAGTGACAGCCAGAGCCTCGGCAAGGCCTAGAGCAGCGGGTCCCAAAACGTCAATTAATTGACTCCTGGCCCGGCGTTATTTTGCCGCTCCCTGCACAGCCTGTGCTTCTGCATTCATGAGAACGCCATAAATATCGCCTAATTGCCGTTATTGTCCCCTAATTCCTTTTAATTTCCAATTAATCTTGTTGGCACACACTTTGCTTTACCTTGCTTGATGGACCTTCACTCGAGCATTGATGCCATGACCGACCGATCACCGTTCACCCTCGTCAGCGACCGCGCTGCCAACCTGGCGCCATCCGTTGCCACAGCCGTGGCGTCACCGCTGGGTGAGCGCGATGCAGCGGACCAGCTGCTGGGACTGTTTGATCTGCTGCTCGGTGAAGCCGACCAGAGCGTACTGCTGGAGCGCTTCCACAACTGGGCAAACCGCTGCGGGCTGGCTGACAGCCTGGGCTTCACAGCCGCCGATGACGACCTGCCGGTTGTTCTGGGTGAACAACGCCACCATCGTGCGCTCTATCAGCTGGACATCGACGGCAGCACACTGGGGGCGGTGACCCTGTCCCGCCGCCAGCGCTACAGTGAGCCTGAGCTGACGCTGCTGGAACGGGCACTCGGCGGCCTGGCGCGTGCCCTGCGCCTCGCCCAGCAACTGGCCAGGGCGCAGGCCACTGCCATGCACGACGGGCTCACCGGCCTCCTCAACCGCCGCGCCATGGATGAGCGCCTGGCCCAGGAGCTGCTGCTATCCAGGCGCCACTGCAGCGCGCTGTCGCTGATGATCATCGACATCGACCACTTCAAGGATATCAATGATCAATTGGGGCATCTGGTGGGCGATGAGGTGCTGCGTTGCCTGGCCCAGGCTTTCCGCTCCTGCGTGCGCGAGTCGGACCTGCTGTTTCGCCTGGGCGGCGACGAATTCGCCATCCTGCTGCCCCGCACCGGACTCAGCGGCGCGGCGGATGTGGCGCGCAAGATCCGCGAAACGGTCGAGCACGTCACCGTGGAACTGGCCGCCAACACCGGCGGGGTACTGCCTCGCGTGAGCATCGGCGTGGCCGATCTGCTTCCCGGCGATGATGACAAGGCGCTGCTGCAGCGCGCGGACACCCACCTCTACCACGCCAAGGCACAGGGCCGGGGGCGAGTGTGCATCAGCGTCTGAGCGGACGCCGGCGCAGCCGCAGGGCCAACGCCGGTTCCGGCAACCTGTGGCTGCGCAGCGATCTGCGCGCCCCCGCCGCACCGCAGGGGCGTCGCGAGCCCGGCACGAACCCACGACCTGTCGTGCGCAGCTGGATGACCTGGACGCTGTTTGGTGCCTTGCTGGTCACCACGGCAGCCGCGGGCCACGGCTTCCTGGCGACAGAACCGGTAGTGGCGTCGCCGACACGCACCGCCACAGCCATCAGCGAGGCATCACCGGTGCTGCAGCAGCCAATCGCACGCACGCTACCTGCGCTGTATGCCCTTGAAGACACCCAGCAGCAGTTGATTACGCAGGTCGAAGAAATCCAGGCGTCAAACCGCGCGCTGCTCAGCCGACTTGAATCACTGCAGGCTGCGCTGGCACCGGACGACGCCGGCACAGCTGCCCACTAGCTCGCGTCGCTGCGGCCCACCCAGAGACGCCCAAGACCATAACGCTCCTCCAGTCCTGCGGCGAGAGCCCGAGCCTGTTGTTGCGACTGCAGCCCTGTAATCCGTACCCGGAACAGATCCTGGCCGGAAACCGTTGCCGCCTGGATCACCACCGTCCCCCTGTCGACCTGCAACCGCGCCGCCCAGCGCTCCGCAATGCTGCGCTGCACATAAGACCCGAAATTGACGAACCAGGTACCACTTACCGCAGGTGTCGCGGGCTCCGGAGACGCTTCCTGCGTCGGCGCAGCGCTCTCTGGCACCGGCGTGGGAACCGCCACCGGGGCGGGTGCCGCCGCCGCAGCCTCCGCCTCGGCGAGACGCTGTGCCAGGCCCGCCTCAAGCTGCTCAATCATTGCTGACAGCTCGCGGTTTTCATCCCGCAGCTGGCTGAGGTCGCGCTCCAGCCGGGCGTTGCCTTCCGCCACGTCACGGGCGAGCCGCTCTTGCAACAGCAGGTCTTCCTGCGACACCACATCCGCACGACGCTGCTCAAGGGCCATGAACTCTGCCCTCAGCGCCTCTCGCTCCTGAACCAGATACCCGTACACCACAGCGCCGATCACGAGGGTGGCGGCAAACAGCACCCAGGACAGTGTCCGCGGGCTCGGCACGCGGCGCGGAGAGGCCACGAAAGGTTCTGGTTCCGGTTCCGGTTCGGGTTCGGGTTCGGGTTCCGGTTCCGGTTCCGGTTCCGGTTCCGGTTCCGGTTCCGGTTCGGGTTCCGGTTCGGGTTCCGGTTCGGGGTCCGGTTCGGGTTCCGGTTCGAGGTCCGGTTCCAGCGGGTGGTCGGGCTGTGGCGGAGGTTGTATCACCCAGGTGTCGGGGTCGTAGCCGCGCTCAGCGGCCTCGATGGCGGATACGGGCGCTTTGCGCGGGCGCGGCTCCCAGTCCCGGTCAACCAGCGAGGCGGGAACAAGGTCGTCGTCCCGGTCGACATAGCTGCCGCCGGCTGCGAACGTCGACCATTTATTGCCGCTTCCCGCCACCCCGCATCCTCATCACGGTATCCTGCGGCCTAGGAGACACTATCCGGCACGTCGACGCAATGCTCAGTCCGGGGCATGGGCGCCGCCGGGGGCGCCCGGCACGGCGGCATGTCTGGTCAGAAGAATTTGCGCAGCGTGATACCCACCGTGCGCGGCTGGTTGTTGCGGTAGGCCAACCGGGCGCGCCCGCCGCGTTCGCGGTCAAAGGACAACTGGGCGTTCTCATCGGTGACGTTATTCACGTAGAACACCGCCTCGAAGGTTTCCCAGACAATCCCCGCACTGAGATTGAGCTGCTCGTAGGCGTCCAGCTCCAGGTCAACCGCTGTCACCTCGTTACCCGTTGCGCCACCGAATGGCAGACCGGAGACAAAGTTCCCCGCGCCGTCCACCTGGTCGCTGGGTTGGGTGAAGCGATCACCCACGTGCTGCAACACCGCGGACACATACATTTCATCCGAACCGAAGGCCTCGACCGGGAACGTATACGTCGCTGACGCCGACACCTGGATTTCCGGCACCGAGGCCAGGCGGTTGCCGTCCTCGACACCACCCAGCACATTCCCTGCGCTGTCAACAACGGTGGAGTCGAACTCGGCTTCCAGTATGCTGCCCGAGAGCGTCAGCATCAGCAGCTCCATGGGATAGGCCACCAGCTCCCACTCCACGCCCAGGGTGTGCGCTTCCGGCACGTTGAAGCTGATGCGCGACGAGCAGGAGCCGGCATCCAGCGTCACCTGCAGGTCCTCGATATCGGTGTAGAACAGCGCGGCATTGAACCGCACCTTCTCGAATTCACTCTTGAACCCCAACTCGTAGTTCCAGAGCGTCTCATCCTCATAGGACTGGAAGCTGCCGAAGGTCTGCAGGTCGCCGGCATCGCACAGGGGCACGTTCAGGGGATCGTTGACCCCGCCCAGCCGGAAGCCCTGTGATGCCTGTGCATTCACCGTCATTTCGTCGCTGACGTCGTAGCTGACCATGACGCGGGGATTGAAGCCGTCGGAAGACGTGGCGTCCACCTGATCGTCACCATTGGAGAACAGCCCCCCCGTGGTGAAGCGGCGCTCTTCCTCGAAGTCGTAGTAGCGCCCGCCGAGGGTCAGGCTGAGGCGATCGGTAACGTCGAAGCTGGCCTCACCGAACAGCGCGGTCTGCTCGATATCGTAGGGCAGATCGGAATTGTACGGCGAATCGGGGCCGTAGCCATTGCTGACCGCTGCCGCGGTGCCGGCACCCAGCACCTGATCAGTCACCACATCGTAACCGGGGGTCGGCAGACGCTGCGCGTAGGTACGCTCGACGTCGGAATAGAAGCCACCGAACACCCAGTTGAAGGGGCCATCGCTGTTTGAAGCGAAACGCAGCTCGTGAGTGACCTGCTGCAAATCGGTGGTGTCACGCAGATTGGAGGGCAACAACACTGCGGCTTCCGGGAACCCGAGGTCTACCGACACCGAACCGGACAGCGCACTCGCGTCCCGACTCGCGAGGATCTCCCGGTCGACATAGCTACCGGCGTAGGTGACGTCCACCGCATCGAGACTCCAGTTGACTACCAGATCAGCGATCATCGTCTCGTCCTCGAAGGCTTCATCGAGACGCAGGAACTGCTGGCGCTCGCCGAGCTGAACCGGTGGGCGTGTGGTGGTGTAAGGGTTCGCAAACAGGTTGTACACCTCTTCGCGATTGAAACCGTCAGTTTCGATTTTCTGGAACACGACCCGCGGCGTGATGGTGAGGTTGTCGGTGGGCTGCAGTGCCAGGGCGATCCGCCCACCGTAGCGGCCGCCGCTGTTGACGTCCTCAGTGATCGCACCACCCTCACGCAGGGCATCGATCCAGCCACCGTATTCCGTGCCGTACCCCACCATCCGCAGCGCCGCGCGGTCGTTCACGGGAATGTTGATCATGCCTTTGACATGGCCGCCCATGTCGCCGTCTTCCACGGTATTGAGGTTGGCTTCCACCGAGCCTTCCAGTGTTTCGAAGTCCGGCTGGTTGGTAATGAAGCGGATGGTGCCACCCACGGAACCCGAGCCAAACAGGGTGCCCTGCGGGCCGCGCAGGGTTTCCACGCGATTGAGGTCGTACAGGTCGAGGTCAGGTGTGAACAGCGAGAGCGAGATCACGGTCTCGTCGAGGTAGACACCCACCTGCTCCTTGACGCCGGGTTGGTCGCGCACCACCTGCCCCGCCGATACCCCGCGAATGGAGACCTGGCTCTGGCCCGGCCCCAGGTTCTGGATGGCCAGGCCCGCCACGTTACGCGACAGGTCTTCCAGTGAGGTCGCTCCCAGCCGGCGAATATCGGCTTCTGACTGGGCGTTGATCGAAAAAGGCAGATCCTGTGCCGAGGCCTGACGCTTGGTGGCGGTCACCACCACTTCTTCCAGCTGTGCGAGTGCGGTAAGGGGCAGAGCGCCCGCCAGGGCGGTTACGAGGACGGTTTTGCGGAAAGAGGGCATAGCGTGCTTCCTTCATTTTTAAGGGTATGCGCCAAGTCTAGCCGCTGACCCGCAAAGTTGAAGGCAGGAGGAGTGTTACAATTTCACGCAATTTTCATTGAGGGACTCAGTCTGCGGGTCGCGATGCGCCGATCAGCTCCGGGATGGTTGCATCGCGCCGCCCCTGGCGAGCCAGGCGGTCGGCGATGGCCTGCAGCGAGGGCCCGGGTTGCGGTGTCACGCCCTCGGGGCGCAGTGGCTCTCCGCATTCGCTACAGGCGAGCAGGGGGCGGGTGACCTTGCCACAACTGCGATGCACATAGGCCAGGGGCACCCCCTCTTCCCCCGTCATCCAGTCATCCCCCCACCGGGCCAGGCTCATCAGCACGGGATACAGGCCGAGACCTTTCCGGGTGAGGCGGTATTCGTGGCGCAAGGGACGCTCGTTGTAGGGCACCTTGACCAGGACGCCCTGCTCCACCAGTTTCCCGAGGCGTTCGGAGAGCCGGTGCCGCGTGATACCGAGGTTGTGCTGGAACTGTTCGAAGCGTCGCGTACCCAGAAACGCATCACGCAGGATGAGCAGCGTCCAGCGCTCACCCACCACTGAGAGCGCGCGCGCCACCGAACACAATTGCTGATCAATCTCCGTCCAACGCATTCCCCTTTCCCCCTGCAGGCAGTGCAGTTATGATCCAGCCAACCAGCGGTGAGCATAAACGACCGCCCCCCGAACGCCAATGAGGATATCCCATGACCCAGGGCATCGGTGGCTCAGACGCCACCCAGGAACTGGCACGCCTGCAGGATCTGAGCGCAGGTGTCGCGCCCATCCAGGACGCAGAATTTGCCGCGCGTTTGCAGCGCGCGCAGCAGCTGATGCAGGCGGCCGGGCTGGACGCGCTCTATCTGAATGCGGGCACCAACCTGCTGTACTTTACCGGCACGCGCTGGTCACCCAGCGAGCGAATGGTCGGGGCGCTGATCCCGGCACAGGGCGCGCCACGCTATATCGCACCCGCCTTCGAGCTGGGCACACTGCAGGGCTTCCTGCGGGTACCCGGTGACGTACACTGCTGGGAAGAACACGAAAACCCCTACCGACTCTGCGCACAGTTGCTGGCCGACCTGCAGGTGAAGACGCTGGGGATGGATGAATCGGCGCCGTTCTTCATCGCCGATGGCCTGCGCCAGGCCGCACCTGCCTGTCGCATCCAGAGTGCGACGCCGGTCACTGCAGGCTGCCGCATGCAGAAGTCGCCGACCGAGCTGGCGCTGATGCAGCGCGCCAAGGACATGACCCTGGAAGTTCACCGCGCGGTGGCCCGGATTCTGCGCCCCGGCATCACCACCGGCGAGGTAACCGGGTTCATTCACGAGGCGCATAAACGGGTAGGCGCCCCGGCGGGGTCGTATTTCTGCATTGTGCTGTTCGGCGCGGATAGCGCGTTTCCCCACGGAGTCGCCCAACCCAAGGCCCTGGAAGTGGGCGATATGGTATTGATCGACACGGGGTGCCAGTTGCACGGCTATATCTCGGACATCACCCGCAGCTACGTGTTTGGCGAACCCAGCGCGCAGCAGCGCGACATCTGGAACCTGGAAAAGGCGGCACAGCAGGCGGCCTTCGAGGCAGCCCGTATCGGCGCACCCTGCGGCAGCGTCGATGACGCCGCGCGCGCCGTGCTGGCCGCGGGAGGCCTCGGCCCCGACTACCAGCTACCCGGCCTGCCACACCGCACCGGCCACGGTATCGGCCTGGATATTCACGAGTGGCCCTACCTGGTGCGCGGCAACAGCACACCGCTGGCGGCGGGCATGTGTTTCAGCAATGAGCCCATGATCTGCGTGCCCGGTGCATTTGGCGTGCGTCTTGAGGATCACTTCTACATGACGGAAAACGGGCCGCGCTGGTTTACCCAGCCGGCCCGTTCCGTGGACGACCCTTTCGGGTCGTGAGCATAGTCGGCCCGTCGATCAGCCGAACTGGTTCATGGTGTTGTCCTTGCCGCCCGCCTTCAGTGCGGCTTCACCGGCAAAGTATTCCTTGTGGTCATCACCCATGTTGGAGCCCGCCATGTCCTGGTGCTTGACGCAGGCGATACCCTGACGGATCTCCTTGCGCTGTACGCCCTGCACGTAGGCCAGCATGCCTTCCTCGCCGAAGTACCCCTTGGCCAGGTTGTCGGTAGACAGCGCGGCCGTGTGGTAGGTGGGCAGCGTGATGAGGTGGTGGAAGATACCTGCTTCACGCGCCGCATCCGCCTGGAAGGTCTGGATGCGACGATCTGCCTCGACGCCCAGTTCCGTGGCGTCGTAGTCTGCGCTCATCAACTTGTCGCGGTCGTAGGCTGAGACATCCTTGCCCTCTGCGCTCCAGGCGTCGAACACCTGCTGGCGGAAGTTCAGGGTCCAGTTGAATGAGGGCGAGTTGTTGTAGACCAGCTTGGCGTTGGGGATGACCTTGCGGATCTCGTTGACCATGGCGCCGATCTGCCCGACGTGCGGCTTCTCGGTCTCAATCCACAGCAGGTCGGCGCCGTTCTGCAGGCTGGTGATGCAGTCCAGTACGCAGCGCGCCTCGCCGGTGCCGTCCTTGAAGCGGTACAGGCCGTTGGGCAGACGTACCGGACGCACCAGTTTGCCGTCCTGCTTGATGATGACATCGCCCTCACGCACGTCTTCTGCGCTCTCTACCACGTCGGTCTGCAGGAACGCATTGTACTTGTGGGCCAGGTCACCCGGGTCACGGGACACGGGGATCTTCTGGGTCAGGCCGGCACCCAGAGAGTCGGTACGTGCCACGATCACACCATCTTCTACGCCGAGCTCGAGGAAGGCGTAACGCACAGCGTTGATCTTGGCGAGGAAGTCCTCGTGGGGCACGGTGACCTTGCCGTCCTGGTGGCCGCACTGCTTGGCGTCCGACACCTGGTTTTCGATCTGGATCGCACAGGCGCCGGCCTCGATCATGCGCTTGGCCAGCAGATAGGTGGCCTCCTCGTTGCCGAAGCCCGCATCGATATCGGCGATAATCGGTACCACGTGGGTCTCGTAGTTGTCGATGGCCTGGACCAGCGCCTTCTCGCGCACCTGGTCGCCGGCCGCACGTGCCGCGTCCAGGTCATGGTACAGGTGGCCCAGTTCGCGGGCATCGGCCTGGCGCAGGAAGGTGTACAGCTCCTCAATCAAGGCGGGCACCGAGGTTTTCTCGTGCATGGACTGGTCGGGCAGCGGGCCGAATTCGCTGCGCAGGGCCGCGATCATCCAGCCTGACAGGTAGAGATAGCGTTTTTTCGTTGTGCCGTGGTGCTTCTTGATCGCAATCAGCTTCTGCTGACCGATGAAGCCGTGCCAGCAGCCCAGCGACTGGGTGTACTGGCTGCTGTCCGCATCGTACTCGGCCATGTCGCGGCGCATGATGCCCGCCGTGTAGCGTGCAATGTCCAGGCCGGTACGGAACCGGTTCTGGTGCTTCATGCGCGCGGCGTATTCAGGGTGGATATTGTCCCAGGTGCCACCCTGCGCAGCGCGCAGTGCGGCAAAGGATTCGACGTCTTTCAGGTAGTCTGACATGGCGGGCCTCTGTGTTGCGAAGTGGGTACGGGGGGCATCTTAGCCAGAGGCCAGCCATAATTGAAATAAATAGAAAGTATTTTTACTATTTGTTACGTGAATTACAAAACCACAGCCGCTCACAACTCCCAGCGGTTGCGACGCAACCAGACACAGCCCCACAGCAATCCGGCAGCGACACACAAGCCGGCAAGCATGGCCAGCAACCCACCGCCCTGCCAGGGAAGCCCCTGCAGGAACAGCCCCCCGCTGGTGCCGTCAGGCGTCAGACGCGGCATGCGGCCCCATACGGACTCGATGAAGGTCTGGGAGCCGAGCAGCACCGCTTCCAGGGCAGCAAGCACCACCAGTGGCGTCACCGCGAGCAGAGTCGGTGAGCGGCGCGCCCCCGCAGACGCCAGCATCAGCCAGGCGTACAGCGGAAGGGACCACAGCGCGTTGGCCAGCCAGCCGCCCACCTGGTCCAGCAGCCAGTGACCAATCTGCACATTGGCGAGCACCAGGCCCAGCGCATCGACCTGCACACGGGAGGACAGCACCAGGGCGACCAGCAGCATCGCCCACTGGGTGAGCACCGAGGCGACAAGAAATATTGCCGGCGCCACCAGCAGGGCCACAGACAGCTTGGCCAGCACGTCCTCCCATGCCGACACCGGCATCGACTTCCAGAACAGGATACTGCGATCCTTGCGATCCACATACAAGCAGCCCTGCAGGTAGTTCACCGTTACCAGCAGCAACACCAGCAGCATGATGCCGTGGATGCCATAGAGCAGTGGGTGCAGGCTGGTGACCGGTCCGCTGGATTCAACGTCGTCCTGATCGGACGCAGCGGATGACTCGTAGGGCCGGAAGCGCCAGTCGGATGAGAAAGACCAGAGCGACTCGTCTGCCAGGTCCGGCGCCGCTTCCACCTGGTAGTCGCGACGCAGCGGTTCCAGCCCGCCAGCCAGCGACTCGGTGCTCTCGGTGACAAGCTCTGCGACCCGGTTGCCGTCCTCGTCCACGGTCATGCGCAGGTTTACGCTCAGCCCGTCTTCATCCTGTGCCTGTGAAATGACATCCAGCACGATCTCGCCGAGGTTGCTGAACTGGTTGGCAACAAACAGCCCGGCCAGCATCAGCAGCGTCAGCAGCACGGCCACCGCAAACGGTGTCCATACCAGTGACACCCGGTACTCGCGTAATTCGCGCCTGACCAGCGAGCGCCAGCGCTGGCTTCTGGTATCAGTCATGCCCATTGTCCTCACCCACCTTAGCCACAAACAGGTCTGCCAGTGCTGGCGTACACAGCTCACCGAGGGGCGCCAGCAGCTCCCGGTTCACATCCTCATAGATCAGCGCCCGCCCGCCCAGCAGTGGTCGCTGCCCCAGGTGCGGTATCGCCGCCGCACGCGTGGCGGCCTCCCCCACCGCCCGCAGTTCCACATAACGCTGTTCCAGCGCCAGCATGGAGTCACAGAGCAGCGTGCGGCCGCGGTTCATGAACATGGCATGGGTGAGAATGTGTTCCACTTCTTCCACCTGATGCGTTGAAATGATGATGGTGCGCTCTTCATCAAAGTAGTCGTTCAGTAACTGCTCGAAGAACTGCTTGCGAAACAGGATATCGAGACCCAGTGTCGGCTCATCGAGTATCAACAACCGCGCGTCAATTGCCATGACCAGCGCCAGGTGCAGCTGCACGGTCATGCCTTTGGACAGCTCTGCAATGCGTCGCTGCAGTCCAACCTCGGTGCGCGCCAACAGCCGCTCGGCATGTGCACGACTGAAACGCGGATGCACACCCTCGGTGTAGTCCAGCAGTTCCCGTACCCGCATCCAGCGCGGCAACACAGCGGTATCAGCGATGAAGCACACATCCCGCATCAGCCTCGCCTGCTCGCGTCGCGGATCGAGGCCGAGCACCGAAAGCTCCCCCTCGCAGCGGGTGAGCCCCAGCAGGGAACGCAGCAAGGTGGTTTTTCCGGCCCCATTTGGCCCGATCAGGCCCAACACCGAACCCGCTTCCAACTGCAGGTCGACGCCCGCGACGGCCTGCTGCTCGCCAAACCGGCGCTGCAGCCCGCGCGCTTCAACAACACGTGTCATTCTGTTTCCCCCTGCTGTAGCAGGCGTTGCGTCACCTGCTGCATATCCAAGCCCAGGTTGCGCACCCGCTCAGCAAATGCCGGCAGCTCCCTGGCAAAAAAGTGCGCCTGTTCATCCGCGGTCAACGTCGCCCTGGCACCCACCGTGACGTACATACCCAGCCCCCGGCGCTTCTCCAGAAGCCCTGTTTCCACCAGCTCCTGGTAGGCGCGCGCCACGGTCAGATGATTGATCCGGTAGTCGCTCGCCACCTGGCGCACCGAAGGCACCGCAGCGCCCTCGGCGAAGGAGCCATCCATGATGCGCTCCACTACGAGGTCACGCAGCTGCCGGTAGATGGGTTGTTCATCGTGCCACTGCACGCGGCTATTCCTGCTTTAACTCGCCGGAGCCGATCACGTTCTCATCGACATCGGGCGTGCCGGCATAGTGAATATCACCGCTCCCCATGATGGTCGCGTTGAGGCGCGCACTGGGCCCCAGTCGAACACCGCCGGAGCCAATCACACTGACATCCACGTCGCTGGACGTGAGTGCGGAGAAATCAACATCGCCCGAGCCTACCACGGTGACGGAGAGCGCTGTCGTGCGCCCCCCCTCAGTTGCGGCGATATCACCAGAGCCGTTGACAACAGCCTCGATCGACTCTGCCTGCAGGGGGCCCAGGAAAATGTCCCCCGCCCCAGAGAGGCGCAGCTGCAACGCCTGCAGTGCCACCTCTGCCACCTGCACGTCGCCATCGCCGCGCATGAACACTTCTGCGCTGTCGCCGCGCAGCGCGAACAGATGCACGTCACCTGCACCATCCACCCGCAGCTTGAAATTCTCGACCCGCAGTGCTCGCACAAATACATCACCCGATCCAGCCACCCGCAGGGACTCGAGCAGAGGCAGGGTCAACTTGAACTGGACGCCCGGCGTGGTCTGTTCACTGTTCGCCGGAACGCCCAGAATCAGTGTCTGGCCGCGCACATGAAATGGCTCGGGACTCAAGCGGGCCGACGCGCCCCGCACCAGCAGCTCGGTGGATGTACCCTGGCTGATCTCCACATCAACCTGCCCCTGCACCTCCACCTGGCGAATATCCAGGCCGGTGACACGCAGGACATCCCGGTCGTCACCGGCAATACCCAGCGCCGGAAAACCGAGCAGCAGACAGATTGCGGGCACCGCACCCCGCGCCAGTGCAGCAGGTAGCGTGCACACCCGACGGTAGAGAGCAGAAGACACAGTAAGCATGACGCTTGCCTCATCGATATAGTGTTATATATAACTATAACACCTAATCCATGAACTGCAACACCTTTTGACACGACGGCGCTTCAGGGCGTGGTCACCGAACAATCAGGGGGGTTTGGACTGCCGGGATCAGACTGGCGGCAGTCCCTGCTGCATATTCCCGGCAATCGCCGCCGCCACGCGCTTGGCGCGCTCCGCGCCAGGGCCCGCGAATCCGGCATCGACGGTTGCCGTGAACAGCGCCAGCCAGCGTTGGAAATCGTTGGTTTGCAGCGGTTGCCGGGCGTGCAGGCGGCGGTGGATTGCCATGGTGTGACGGCGGTAGCCCTGCTCGCCCAACAGCAGTTTGCACCAGTAATCCTTGATGTGGGGCAGGTGGACGTCAAGCTCTATCTGAGCGACATCAAGAAAAATCGGCGCCAGCACGGGGTCTGCGAGCACCTGCGCGTAGAACTGGTCTACGAACCGTTCGATGTTGGCGCGGCTGTCCAGATCCGGTTTCGCCATGGCCTCCGCGTCAGCGCTTCTTCTTTCGGTCGTTCTTTTTCACGTGCGCCATCAGGCGCCGTTTGCGCTGCACCTGACGCTGCGTCAGCTGGTTGCGCTTGTCGGCAAACGGGTTGTCACCGGTGCGGAACTCGATACGCACCGGCGTACCGCTGAGCTTCAGCTCACGGCGAAACACGTTTTCCAGGTAGCGCTGGTAACTGTTGGGGACATTTCCAGTCTGGTTGCCGTGGATGACAATCAGTGGCGGGTTCTGGCCGCCGGGGTGGGCGTAGCGCAATTTGATACGGCGCCCGTTCACCATCGGTGGCGCGTGATCAAACACCGCCCCTTCCAGAATACGCGTGAGCTGGTTGGTACTCAGCTTGCGCGTGGCCGAAGCGTGTGCCCCAAGGATTGACTTGTACAGGTGCCCCACCCCTGTGCCATGCAGCGCGGAAATGAAGTGCGTGTCCGCATAATCGGCAAAGATCAGGCGCCGGCTGAGCTCATTGCGAATCCAGTCGCGCTGGTGGGTTTCAATGCCGTCCCACTTATTGACCGCCAGCACCAGGCCGCGGCCCGCTTCGATACAGTGCCCCAACAGGTGCAGATCCTGATCGACAATGCCTTCGTGGGCATCCATCACCAGCAAAATCACATGCGCGTCATCAATGGCCTTGAGGGTTTTCACGATGGAAAACTTTTCCACCGTCTCGCGCACGTTCTTGCGCCGGCGCACGCCGGCGGTATCAATCAGGGTATAGCGCTGGCCGTCGCGCTCGTAGTCGATATAGATGCTGTCGCGGGTGGTACCGGGCTGGTCGTACACCACCACCCGCTCCTCGCCGAGCAGCCGGTTGACCAGCGTCGACTTGCCGACATTAGGCCGCCCCACGATGGCGACGCGGATACTGTCGCGGCGATCCACCGCCGCCGCGTCCTCGGCCTCATCCTCGGGAAAGGTGGCCAGGACATCATCGATCATCTGCCGCACGCCGCGGCCGTGGGTCGCTGCAATGCCATGCAGGTGCTCAACACCGAGGGCGTAGAAGTCGCCGAGGACGACATCTTCATTCAGGCCATCAATTTTATTGACCACCACGTGAAAGGCCTTGTTGCGCTGTCGCAGGTGGCGGGCCAGGGCCTGATCCGCGGGGTTCAGACCGTCGCGGGCACTGACCAGAAACAGCACGGCATCAGCCTCCTCGATAGCGAGCAGTGACTGCCCGGCCATCTGCGCCTCAATGCCCATTTCGTCGCCGCTGATACCACCGGTATCAATCACGATGAAGGGCCGCGAGCCAATACGTGCTTCCCCGTATTTGCGATCCCGGGTGAGGCCCGCAAGGTCGGCGACCAGCGCATCGCGGCTGCGAGTCAGCTGGTTGAACAGCGTCGACTTACCCACATTGGGGCGGCCGACCAGGGCAATTACCGGGATCATGGTGGCTACCTGGAGGTGGTGCTGAGTTCGTAAGCCTGCAGCTTGCCACTGTTGCCGAACACATAGAGCACGTTGCCATCGCTCAGCATGTCGGCGCGAACGCCATCGCTGTCGGGCCGGAAGCGGCCCACAATACTGCCATCCACCTGCGACAGCAGATGAACATACCCTTCAAAATCCGCGACCGCCAGGTAACTGCTCACCGGTGTCGGACGACCCAGCCCTCGCCAGCCCAGGGCATCCTGAGTCCAGCGCTGCCCCTGACCGGTGCGCAGGAAGGCGATGACGGTGCCGTCTTCGTCCGAGACGTAGACGTTGCCGAAGCCCTGCGACACGCCGGAGACCGACGACACGGGCCGCTCCCAGAGCTTGCGCCCGCTGTTGGTGTCGATGGAGACGACGAAACCCTGGTAACTTGCCGCAAACAGTTCATTGCCCAGCATGGCCATCGTGCCGTCGACATCGACGATACGCTCGATTTCGGAGCGACCCTGGGGAATCGCCACGCGAGCCTCCCACTCCACCGCACCGGTCGCCGCATCAAAGCCCACCACGCGGCCGTTGGAAAAGCCCGCGATGAGCCGGTTACCCTGCAGGATTGGCGTGCTGGTACCGCGAATGGTCAGCACCGGCATATTGCTGTCATAGGTCCAGAGCCGCTCACCACTGGCGAAATCCAGGCCGTGCAGCTTGCCGTCATAGGTTTGCGCGACGACCACCTTGCCGTTGCCCTGGGGGGGAGCCAACACCTCGCCGGTAACAGGGGCGCGCCAGAGAATCTCACCACTGCCGGCATCCAGCCGCATGACGAACCCGTCGCTGGCACCGAGGAACAGGCTGTCGCCGTACAGGCCCACGCCGCCGGAGATCGGCAGCTCGAGGTCTACGTCCCAGATACGACGGCCACTGGTGACCTCCAACGCCTTGACCTCGCCGTCCGCCGAGGCCGCGTAAATGCGTCCGTCACCCACCACCGGTTCTATGCGGTACAGGCCTTCACCCTGGCCATCACCGACACCGGTGGACCAGAGGCGCCTGGCCTTTACGGTCTGCTCAATTTTTTCCAGCTCCACTGGCTGGCGCGGATCCTCATCGTCATCAATTTCGAACCAGCCCTTGAGCGTGCTGCAACCTCCGAGGGCCAGCACGCAGAGCAGCAGGACGCTACAGCGGGTTACGGCAGCCCTCATGCCTCATCCCCCGCACTGGCGGCGGTCAGGCTTTGCAGCTTTGCTGCCAGCGTCTCCAGGTTGAGTTGTGCGGGGTAGCCCTGCACCAGCACCTGGGCCTCGCGGTAGGCTGCCAAAGCCTCCTCCGGACGCCCTGCAGCAGCCAATACATCGCCTCGCGCCATCGCTGCGGCGGCCTGATACTTGCCGGTAGATTCTGGAGTGAGCAGTGCCAGCGCCTGCTCGACGTTACCCCCTGCCGCAAGCACACGCGCCAGGCGCAGCTGCGCGACCGCGGCCGTCTCGCTGCCGCTGTCCGCCTTGCCCAACACCCAGCGTAAATCCGCTTCAGCGGCTTCCAGATCACCCGAGAGCACCGCGACGCGGGCCTGGTGCAGCGCCGCGAACTGGGCATAGGTGGTACCGGCGTAGTCGTTGCGTAGCTGGGCCGCGAGACGCTCCACCGGAGCGGTGGTCACCATGCCCTCCTGCGCCATGGCCGCGGCTTCCAGCATTTGCTGGTAGAGGTCCGAGGCACTGTCCATGCGCTGAGCGTCATACCGCTGCCAGCCCTGCCAGCCGAAGGTAGCCGCCAGCACCAGCACAATGGTCACCAGGGTAGAACGCCCGTTTTCATCCCACCAGCGGCGCAGCGCTTCTACCTGTTCTTCTTCCGTACGATACGATTCCACGATCTAGTTCCCTTGGGTTGTGGTGTCAGGGGTTCGCCTGCGTTGCAGGAACGCGGCAACCTCGGCCAGTGGCAGCGTTACCTGCTCTTCGCCCTGTTCGCGCAGCGGTTTGACAGTGACACTCGCGCTGGCCACTTCATCGTCACCCCAGATCAGCGCCCAGCGAGCGCCGCTCTTGTCTGCTTTTTTCATCTGGCTGCGGAAACTGCCGCCGCCAGCGTGTTGCACGATGCGCAGGCCCGGCAGTGCGCCGCGCAGGCTTTCCAGTGCCGCGAAGGCGGCGCATTCCGCGCTGCCACCGGAATTGACCACATACACATCGGCGGGGGCCGCGGGCAACGGTGCCGCCTGCAGCGCCTCGAGCATGAGCACGAGGCGCTCCTTGCCCATGGCAAACCCGATGCCAGGTACCGGCTTGCCGCCCAGCTGCTGCACCAGACCATCGTAGCGCCCGCCGGCACACACGGTGCCCTGCGCGCCCAGGCGGTCCGTCACCCATTCGAACACTGTCTTGTTGTAGTAGTCCAGCCCGCGCACCAATGCCGTGTTGATGACATAGGGAACGGAGGCCGCGTCCAGCAGTTCACACACGCGGGCGAAATCTGCCCTGGACTCCTCATCCAGGTAATCCGAGAGCAGCGGCGCCTGCTGCAACACAGCGCGGGTCCCAGGGTCCTTGCTGTCCAGAATACGCAGTGGATTGGTGTGCAGCCGGCGCTGGCTGTCCTCGTCCAGGGCATCCAGGTGCCCGGACAGGTAGCTCACCAGCGCGGCGCGATACGCCTGCCGGTCACTGCCGCTGCCGATGGAGTTCAGCTGCAACGCCACATCCCCGTCGATACCCAGTTCCCGCCACAGCCGCGCGGTCATCAGTATCAGCTCCGCGTCGATCTCCGGCGTGGCGACACCGAACACTTCGACACCGATCTGGTGAAACTGGCGCTGGCGCCCCTTCTGGGGGCGCTCGTAGCGAAACATGGGCCCGCTGTACCAGAGCCGCTGCACCGTGCCCAGCAGACTGTGCTGGATGGCGGCGCGCACACACCCTGCGGTACCTTCAGGTCGCAGTGTCAGGCTCTCGCCGTTGCGGTCGTCAAAGCTGTACATTTCTTTTTCGACGATGTCGGTTACTTCGCCGATGGAGCGCCGGAACAGCGCGGTCTGCTCGACGATGGGCAGGCGGATTTCGCCATAGCCATAGCTCGCCAGCACGTCGGCCACGGTACGCTCCAGGTACTGCCAGCGGTCACTTTCATCCGGGAGAATGTCGTTCATCCCCCGGATGGCTCGAATCGTTGTCACCTCTACTCCTGCTCTTTCACTGTTTGGACCGCGCGATCAGCTGCGCGTCCGCGGCAGCGCGCTGCGCCTCCAGCGCGGCCGCGCGCTGGCGGATCACCTGTTCAAGGTGATCCACAAAGTCCTGGTTGCTCACTTTGTGGTCGGGCTTACCGTCGATGTAGATCAGATTGTTGGGACTGGCCCCGGTCAGGCCGACATCCGCTTCGCGCGCCTCACCCGGACCGTTGACGATGCAGCCGATCACGGCGACGTCCATGGGGGTACGGATATCCTCGAGGCGCTGCTCCAACGTGTTCATGGTGGCAATGACGTCAAAGTTCTGTCTCGAGCAGCTGGGACAGGCGATGAAGTTGATGCCATTCGCGCGCAACTTGAGGCTCTTCAGAATCTCGAAGCCGACCTTGACCTCCTCCACCGGGTCGGCGGCCAGGGAAACGCGAATGGTGTCGCCGATGCCGTCCATCAGCAGCATGCCCAGGCCCACGGCCGACTTCACCGTACCGCCGCGCAAGCCGCCGGCTTCGGTAATGCCCAGATGCAGGGGCTGATCAATCTGTTTTGCCAGCAGGCGGTAGGCGGCGACGGCCATGAACACCTCTGACGCCTTGACGCTCACCTTGAAGTCCGGGTAGTTGAAGCGGTCGAGTATATCGACATGGTGCAGGGCGGACTCCACCAGCGCTTCCGCTGTAGGCTCACCGTATTTGCGTTGCAACTCCTTGCCCAGCGAGCCGGCATTCACCCCGATACGAATCGGTATGCCCTTGTCACGTGCACAGTCAATCACCGCACGTACCTTCTTGTCACTGCCGATATTGCCCGGGTTGATGCGCAGGCAGTCAACGCCATATTCCGCGACTTTCAGGGCAATCTTGTGATCAAAATGGATATCCGCCACCAGCGGGATATCGACCCGGGCACGAATCGCCCGGAAGGCTTCGGCGGCCTCCATGCTGGGCACCGAGATGCGCACAATGTCGGCACCGGCGTCCTGGATCGCCTTGACCTGTGCCACAGTGGCCTCGACGTCACAGGTCTCGGTATTGGTCATACTCTGCACGCTGATCGGCGCATCGCCGCCGACCGGTACCGAGCCGACCATGATCTGACGGCTGACGCGCCGTGTGATGGGAGAGGGTTTATGCATCACTCATCCTCCAGACAGGCGGTGGGAAGCGGCCTCGCCAACCTGCACCCACCACAACCCCAGAACCAGCAGCGCCAACACAGCCAGCCCGAGCACAATGCCCAGCCCTGTGCGCTGCAGCGGCCGCAAGCGGCGCGGCGCAGTATCGGCAGACTTTGCCATCGCCTGGGGCCGTCGCTGGTCGAACCCTGCCAGCACCTCAACCTCGTTCAGGCCCAGCAAGCGCGCATAGGCGCTGATATATCCGCGGGCGAACGCCGGCCGGCGCAAACGGTCATAGGCATCGCGCTCCAGCAGGCCGACGACCTCGGGCAGCCAGTGCAACCTCGCGGCCACCTCGGCGGACGACCAGCCGCGCGCCTGCCGCGCCGCCTGCAACAGCGCACCGGGGGCGACCGTCACCGGTGCCGGCTCAAGGATTTCCTTACTGCCCACTGTTCAGTGTCCGCTGGTATTCCTGGTACTCGGACGACTTCGGGTACAGGCTGCTCAGCGCAAGGGCATAACTGCTCTCCCCGTCCTTGTCACCCGTGGCCCGCGCAAGCCGCACCCCCAGCCACAGGCCGCGGGGGCTCTGGGGCCGCACTGCCGTGCGATAGGTACCGTAGTAACGTTCCGCCGCGCGATAGTCGCCATCCTCGTACTTGAGGATCGCCAGCTCGAGCAGCGCGATGGTGTTGACGCGATCCATGGACAGCGCGCGACTGAAGGACTCTTCCGCCTCTGCTCGCTTGTCCAGCTGCAGCTGACACAGGCCAAGGTTTACAAAGGCCAGCGGCCGGGCGCTGTACAGGGTGTCCTTGACGACGTAATTGAGCTGCTTCTCCGCGTCGGCGTAGCGCTGTTCGGAAAACAGGAAGGCGGCATAGTTGTTGCGCGCGCGCGAGAAATCACGCTGCAGGCGAATCGCCTTCTCAAAACTCTCCTCCGCCAGCTCTTTCTCGCCCGTGCTCTGGTAAACCAGCGCAAAGGCCTCGTGCACCTCGGCATTGCGGTCGTCAATCTTGACGGCCTGGGAAAGGTTGCGCTTGGCATTTTCCCAGTCGCCTTCGCCGATGTACTGGCGCGCCAGTGAGACACGGCGCTCAAGCGCGTCCTCGGGCGACGGTGGGTTGGTATATACGCTGTCGGTTGTGGTGACGCAGCCCGCCAGAACCACGGCGGCCAGCACGGCGACCCATGCGCCGTTGAAACGCAATGCACCGCAAAACCGTTTTGTTTCCGTCGTCATCGTGCCTGAACCTCCGCGGCCTGCCCGGCCGCCCGGTAGCGCTCGCTGCGCCGGGTGCGATCCACAACCTGCCCGACCAACTGGCCGCAGGCCGCTGCAATATCATCACCGCGGGTGGTGCGCACCGTGACAATGAAACCCGCGTCCACCAGCACCTGCCAGAAACGTGACACCGCGTTGCCGCTGGGTCGCTGGTAATCCGACTGGGGAAAGCTGTTGAACGGAATCAGGTTGATCTTGCAGGGGAAATCCCGCAACAACACGGCCAGATCGCGGGCCTGGTCGACGTGATCGTTCACCCCTGCGATCAGGGTGTACTCAACCGTCACCACACGCTTGCTGTCCGCCTGCGCATCGATGTAGGCACGGGCGCTGCGCAACAGCTCGGCAATCGGGTACTTGCGATTGATCGGCACCAGCTGGTTGCGCAGCGCATCGTCTGGTGCATGCAGTGAAATGGCCAGTGACGCCTCGCTGACCCGCGCCAGACGATCCAGCGCCGGCACGACGCCGGAGGTGCTCAGCGTCACCCGGCGCTTGGAAATCCCGTAGCCGAGATCCGACATCATCAGGTCCATCGCCGCGACGACATTGTCGAAGTTGAGCAGGGGTTCGCCCATGCCCATCATCACGACGTTGGTGACCACGCGCCGGTTCCCGGCCTGGAAGGCATCATAGGACTTGATGGCCAACCACACCTGACCGATGATCTCGGCCGCCGTAAGGTCGCGCTCGAAGCCCTGCTTGCCGGTGGAGCAGAAACTGCAGTCAAGGCTGCAGCCCACCTGCGATGACACACAGAGGGTCGCCCGCCCCGCCTCAGGGATCAATACCGCTTCCACCAGGCCGCCGCCACTCACCCGGATCGCCCACTTGCGGGTGCCATCCGCAGAATCGTGCTGGCTGACGATCTCCGGTGGGCGCACCTCGGCAACCCGCTGCAGCTTCTCGCGCAGCGCCTTGCCCAGGTTGGACATCGCACCGATATCGGTCACACCCGCGTGATGCATCCACTTCATCACCTGCTGCGCACGAAACTTCTTTTCCCCGAGATCGAGGAAAAACTGCTCCAGCTGCGGCTGCGTCATGCCCAGCAGGTTGACCCTGGCGGACACTTCGGAGGAGGCAATGACGGTCGCGTTCATGGGGATCTACCCTGTCTCGCCTCAGCCGCGATCGCAGAGGTCGCTGGCGGCGAAGAAATAGGCGATCTCACGCTCGGCCGATGCTGGCGAGTCGGACCCGTGCACCGCGTTGGCATCGATTGACTCAGCGAAATCCGCCCGGATGGTGCCCGGATCGGCGTCCTTCGGGTTGGTGGCACCCATCAACTCGCGGTTGCGGGCGATGGCATTCTCACCCTCGAGTACTTGTACCATCACTGGACCAGAGGTCATGAACTCGATCAGCGCCGGGAAGAAAGGACGCTCGCGGTGCTCGGCATAGAAGCCTCCGGCAACGTCTTCACTCAGGCGCAGCATTCTGGCCGCGACCACCCGCAGGCCTGCGGATTCGAACCGTGAATAGATCTGCCCAATTACATTCTTTGCCACCGCATCGGGCTTCACAATAGACAAGGTACGCTCAACAGCCATCTGACTTTCTCCAAAGATTCCAGAAAATGATTCGGGGCCGCGTGCCCCAAGGTTAAAACCGCGCAATTATACGGGCTTTACGCCCGGGTTTCACGCGCTAAACGCGCTGGCGCAGGCCACCGATAACGTCCCGCAGGTGAGTGATGGCGCGGTCGACGTCATCCTCGCTGGTAAAGCGGCCACAGCACAGCCGCAAGGTGCTGTGGGCCAGTGCCTCGGGCACACCGATGGCCCGCAGCACGTACGACGGCTCGACACTCTCGGAGTTGCAGGCCGAGCCACTGGACAAGGCGAGCTGGCGCAGTCCCATCAGGAGGGTTTCACCCTCAACCCCCTCGATGCTGACATTCAGGGCACCGGGTAGACGCTGGTCGGGATGCCCGTTGAGCTGCACGCCACCGATAGCCGACAGGCCGCGCCACAGACGCTCGCGCAGGGTCAGCAGGCGCGCGCTCTCCACCGTCAGCTCCTCGCGCGCCAGCCGGGCTGCCTCGCCCATGCCGACAATCTGGTGGGTGGCCAGGGTACCCGAGCGCATGCCCCGTTCGTGCCCACCCCCGTGTATCTGGGCCTGTATCTGCACACGTGGCTGACGCCTGACATAGAGCGCGCCAACCCCTTTCGGGCCATAGAACTTGTGTGCCGAGATGGACAGCAGGTCGACCGGCAGCTGCGCCAGGTCCACTGGAATCTTGCCCACGCTCTGCGCCGCATCCACATGAAACAGGGCACCGCAGGCGCGAACACGCGCCCCGATCGCGGCAATATCATTGACCGTGCCCAGCTCATTGTTGGCGTGCATGATGCTGACCATGAAGGTGTCGGGGCGCAGCGCAGCGGCGACGCTGTCGGGGCTGGTGAGGCCGTCGGCGCCGGGCGTCAGCCAGGTGACGTCCCAGCCCTGCTGCTCCAGCCAGGCACAGGTATCGATCACCGCCTTGTGTTCGATGCGCGAGGTCACCAGGTGACGCCGCCCGGTGGCGAGTGCGGCCGCGCCCTTGATGGCCAGGTTGTCTGACTCGGTGGCGCCCGAGGTCCACACCAGCTCCCTGGGGTCGGCGTTGAGCAGGTCCGCAAGCTCGCGGCGCGCCTCCTCCACCGCCTGCTCGGCACGCCAGCCATAGACGTGCGATCGCGACGCCGGGTTGCCGAAATTGCCGTCCAGCGTCAGACAGCCGGCCATCGCTTCAGCGACCCGGGGGTCTACCGGCGTCGAGGCCAGATAATCGAAATAGATGGGTGCTTGCATGCTTACCTACCGGCAGACGCCGACATCACAGCTCCCGCAGTGCGACCAGGCTCTCCGGATTGATGCGCGCGCGGGCATCCTGACGCGAGGAGATATGGCGCACCTCCCGGCGCTCCACCAGCGTCGCGAGGCTGATCTGGCTGAGGAAACCGTGGATCTGGTCGCTGAGGTCCTGCCAGAGGTGGTGCGTCAGGCATACCTCGCCCTTCTGGCAGTCCGCCTTGCCGCCACACCCTGTAGCGTCCACCGCCTCGTCCACGGCATCGATGATCTGGGCCACGTAGATCGCGTCACTGTCACGCCCCAGGCGATAGCCGCCACCGGGGCCGCGCACGCTGCTCACGAGCTCGCGCCGGCGCAGCCGCGCGAACAGTTGTTCCAGGTAAGACAGCGAAATCGCCTGGCGACCGGAGATCTCCGCGAGGCTCACCGGCCCGTGTTGCCCGTGCAGGGCCAGATCCAGCATCGCTGTCACTGCATAGCGTCCCTTGGTTGTCAGCCGCATGACCATACCCGTTGGCATAAAGCCCGAGTATGCAATAGCCGACCAAATTGATCAACTTTTCCGCAGGGAGGGATTTTCGGGCTCGGGTAGGAATTTCTGCGTCTCGGTGAGGATGCCGCGGAGGATATTCAGTTCCATCTCGTCCAGTCGCACCCGTCCGTACAGCCGCCGTAGGCGCACCATCAACTGCCGCGGTGCCGCGGGGTCGAGAAAGCCGATGCCCACCAGTGTTTCCTCGAGGTGCTCATAAAAGCGCTCCATATTCTCCGCCGTGCTGAAGGGCGCGTCCCACTGGTCGTCAGCGGCCGCTGGCAGGCTGCCAGCGAGATGCAGCATGCGCAGCTCATAGCAGACAATCTGCACCGCCATCGCGAGGTTCAGCGAACTGTAGGCGGGATCCGATGGGATATGCAGGTGCAGGTTGCAGCGCTGGAGCTCTTCATTGGTCAGGCCACGGTCCTCGCGGCCAAACAGCAGCGCGACCTGTTCATCGCCGGCACGGGCGGCCACTTCCTCGGCGCAGCGCCGCGGGTCCAGCAGGGGCCAGGGGATGCGCCGTTCTCGCGCGCTGGTACCCACCACAAACTGGCAATCGGCGATGGCTTCATCCAGTGTCTCGCAGACCACGGCCGCTTCCAGCACATCCAGCGCACCGGCTGCACGCCATGTGGCCTGCTCATCGGGATACTGGCGCGGCTCCACCAGCACCAGCCTGGAGAGCCCCATGTTCTTCATAGCCCGGGCGACACCGCCGATATTGCCCGGATGCGAGGTATTCACCAGCACGATACGAATATTGTCGAGATTCATGGCCCTGTCATGCGCACGCGCGCTGCCTGCAAAAGGGCGGAAGTGTAGCAGATTGCCGGTAGGATCAGGCCCTGATGTGCTGTTATAATCGCGCGCCCCAAAACTCGCCCACCCAGGACACCGCTATGGAACCGATGGTCACAATCGCGCTGCGCGCCGCGCGCAAAGCCGGCGAACAGATCGTCCGTGCCTCCGATGAGCTCGAGCGGATCGACGTGCAGGAGAAGAACGTCAACGACTTCGTCTCAGACGTCGACCGCAACGCCGAGCGCGAAATCATCTATCACCTGCGCAAAGCGTACCCGGACCACGCCATTCTGGGGGAAGAAAGCGGCTTGAGCGGCGATGAAAATGCCGAGTATCGCTGGGTCATCGACCCGCTGGACGGCACGACCAATTTCCTCCGCGGCATACCCCACTACGCGGTCTCCATTGCCTGTCTGTACCGCGGCAAACTGGAACACGCCGTGGTGCTCGACCCGGTGCGTCGCGAGGAGTTCACCGCGTCACGCGGTCGTGGCGCCCAGCTCAATGGGCGCCGTATCCGCGTCAGCAAACGCACGTCACTGGATGGTGCATTGCTGGGCACCGGCATCCCTTTCAAGGATCACTGTGACGCGCAGCTCGACGCCTACAGCAAGACGCTGGCAACCCTCGCGGGCCAGTGTGCCGGCATCCGGCGCGCGGGCGCAGCGTCGCTGGATCTGGCCTATGTCGCCGCAGGCCGTCTGGATGCGTTCTGGGAGATCGGGCTGGCGCCCTGGGACATGGCGGCGGGCGCCCTGCTGGTACGTGAAGCCGGCGGCCTGGTGGCCGACATCAACGCCTCGGATAACTACCTGGAATCGGGGAGTATCGTGTGCGGCAACCCAAAGTGCTTCAAGGCCGTGCTACAGGCCACGAAGCCCCTGCTGGGCAAATAAGGAACGCGACGCCCGGGCCTGTTTTCGGTCAGGGCACCAGTTCGTCCTGCTCCGCGCCTTCCTTCACCGGCAACATCAGGTCTTCCTTGCTGACGCCCATCAGTACCAGCACCGTGGCCGCAACGTAGATTGAGGAATAGGTGCCGATCACCACGCCCATCAACAGGGCGATGGCGAAGCCCTTGATCATCTCACCGCCCAGCAACGCCAGGCAGACCAGCACCAGCAACGTGGTCAAGGAGGTAACCAGGGTGCGGCCCAGCGTTTCAGACAGGGATATGTTGATGACTTCCAGCGGGTCGGACTTGCGCAGTTTACGGAAGTTCTCCCGAATGCGGTCGGACACCACGATGGTGTCGTTCAGCGAGTAGCCGATCACCGCCAGCAACGCCGCCAGCACCGTGAGGTCAAACTCCAGGCCGATGATGGAGAAAAACCCGAGTGTGATAATGACGTCGTGCACCAGCGCTGCAACAGCACCCACGGCAAACTTGAACTGGAAGCGAAAGCCGATGTAGAGCATCACCATACCCAGCGCCATGAGCATGGCCAGCCCGCCCTGCTCGCGCAGTTCATCGCCCACCTGGGGACCGACGAACTCGATGCGCCGCAGTTCCACCGTGCCCTCAAAGGAGTCCTCCAGCAGACGCACCAGGGCGGTGCCCTCGGTGTCGGCATGCCCCTGGGGAAGGCGGATCAGCACATCACGGTCAGTGCCGAAGCTGACCACAATGGCCCCGGCGTAGCCACCGGCATCCAGCGTCGACCGGATCGCCTTCAGATCCGCGGATTCACTGTAGTGCACCTCCACCAGGGTACCGCCGGTGAAGTCCAGGCCCCAGCTCAACTGCCGCGTCGACAGGCTGACTATGGCGGCGACCAGCAGTACGGCAGACAGCGCGATCGCCAGTTTCCGCTGGCCCATGAAGTTGATGACTTTCATACTCACACTCCCCCGATGGACAGGGTTCTCACCTTGCGACCACCGTAGTACAGGTTCACCAGCGCCCGCGTACCGACAATGGCCGTAAACATCGATGTGACAATACCCACCGACAGCGTGACCGCGAAGCCTTTCACCGGCCCGGTACCCACGGCGTAGAGAATCACCGCGACAATCAGGGTGGTGATGTTGGCGTCGAGAATGGTCGACAGCGCGGCGTCGTAGCCCGAATGGATTGCCATCTGGGGACTTCGCCCATCGCGCAATTCCTCACGAATGCGGGAGAAAATCAACACGTTGGCGTCCACCGCCATACCGACAGTGAGCACGATGCCCGCAATACCCGGCAGTGTCAGCGTCGCGCCAATCAGCGACATGAAGGCGATCAGCAACACCAGGTTTGCCGCCAGCGCCACGACCGCAATCACGCCGAAGACGCGGTAATAGAGGATCATGAACAGCACGACCAGCGCGAGACCGAACTGCACGGACTTCACCCCGAGGCGAATATTCTCTGCCCCCAGTGACGGCCCGACGGTGCGCTCTTCCACAAAGGAAATGGGCGCCGCCAGTGCACCGGCGCGCAGCATCAGCGCCAGCTCAGAGGCCTCCAGCGGACTGTCCAGACCGGTGATCTGGAACTGGGCACCCAGTGCCGACTGGATGACCGGCGCGGTCAACAGTTTGCGTTCGTCGTAGGGAATCTGGATCGCTTTCTCGCTGCCGTCCTCCTGCAGCTCGTAGCGGGTACGGAATTTGCGCTCGATGAACAGGACGCCCATGCGCCGCTTGACGTTATTGCGCGTCGCCCGCGACATGAGGGTGCCGCCCTCCCCGTCCAGGCTTATCTGTACGTTGGGGCGGCCGTTCTCGTCGAAACTGGCCTGGGCGTTCGCCACGCGCTCACCGGTAATGATGATGTCGCGCTCCAGCCACTCAAAGGAGCCGGCGCGGTCTTCGCTGCGGTACTCGAAGCGCTGCTTTTCCGACTCCGGCGCATCCAGGTTCGCCACCAGGCGGAATTCGAGGTTCGCCACCGTGCCCAGAATCCGCTTCGCTTCGGCGGTGTCCTGGATACCGGGCAGCTCCACCACGATACGGCTCTGGCCCTGGCGCTGCACCAGCGGCTCCGACACACCCAGCTCGTTGACCCGGTTACGCAGCGTTGTCAGGTTCTGTGACACCGCATAATTGGCGATTTCCGTGCGCATCTGCTCGGTCATGGAGGCAGTAATGGTCCAGTTGTCACCGTCTCCACCGCGCTCCAGCGTCAGCTCGGGGTGGTTGTCGGCAATCAGCGAGCGGGCCGCTTCGCGGTCCGCCTCGCTGCGCAGGCGCGCCGTGACCGATAGATCCCCCTCGCGGCCGACGATGCCCCGAATCCGCTCATCACGCAGGGCGCGACGAATGGCCGTCTCGTAAAACTCCTGACGGCGCTCCATGGCAGCATCGACATCCACCTCCAACTTGAAATGCACGCCGCCGCTCAGGTCCAGGCCCAGCTTCATGGGCTGCCCACCCAGGTCACTGAGCCACGCGGGGGTAGTGGGCGCCAGGTTCAGGGCGACAATAAAGCCATCTCCCAGGGCGCGTTGCACTCTGGCCTGCGCAACAAGTTGCTGCTCCGCGTCGCGCAGCCGCACCAGTGCATTGCGACCACCAGGGTCGATCACCTCACCAAAGTGCTCAATGCCGGCCTCCTCCAGCGCACTGGTGGCGCGGCTGAGGGTGCGCTCGTCAATAATCTGGGCGCTGCTTTCACCGGTGATCTGCAGCGCGGGGTCAGGGGCGTACAGGTTGGGGGCGGCGTAAAACAAACCCGTCGCCAACACCGCGAGCACCAACAGGTATTTCCACAATGGATACTTATTCAACATAATCAGGCTCTAACAGGCTACCGGGCCTCGGCGGCGGCGCCGCAGAGGGCACGTCGCCGGGAATGGAAAGTCGGTCATTATAAGGAATCAAGGGGGGGTCACAAGGGGCGACGTCAGCCGACCCAGTGACGGGCATTGCGGAACAGCCGCAACCAGGGCGCATCCTCACCCCAGTCAGCCGGCGCCCAGGAATGCTGCACACTGCGGTACACCCGCTCCGGGTGCGGCATCATGATGGTCGCGCGCCCGTCCAGGCTCGACAGACCCGCGATGCCCAAGGGGGACCCGTTGGGGTTGGCGGGGTAGCGCTGTGCCACCGAGAGGTCATTCTCCAGGTAGCGCAGGGCAATCGTGCCCTCCGCCTCACACTGTGCAGCGCCCTCCGCCTGCCCGAACTGCGCCCGCCCCTCACCGTGTGCAACCGCAATCGGCAGGTGCGAGCCGGCCATGCCCGCGAGCAGCACCGACGGGCTCTCTTCTACCCGCACCAACGCCAGGCGCGCCTCAAACTGTTCCGACCGGTTGCGCACGAAGCGCGGCCAATGCGCCGCACCCGGAATCAACTCGGCCAGCGTTGACACCATCTGGCAGCCATTGCAGACACCGAGGGTGAAGCTGTCCTCGCGGGCGAAAAAGTTCGCGAACTGGTCGCGCAGGGCGGTGTTGAACAGAATGCTTTTGGCCCACCCGGCACCCGCACCGAGCACGTCACCGTAGGAGAAACCGCCACAGGCCGCGAGCCCCTTGAACCCGGCGAGTTCGCGGGCACCGCTGAGCAGATCGCTCATGTGCACATCCACGGGAGTAAAGCCCGCGCGGTGAAAGGCGGCGGCCATTTCGACATGCCCGTTAACGCCCTGTTCACGCAGGATTGCCACCCGCGGTCGCACACCGCGGTTGATATAGGGCGCCACAATGTCCTCGGCGGGGTCGAAGGTGGCATGAGCCGACAGGCCGGGATCCGGCAGAGTGACGCGCTGGTACTCTTCCTCAGCGCACTCCGGGTTGTCGCGCAGACGGGCGAGTTCAAAGCTGGTGCGCGCCCACAGCGCCTGCAAACGGCTGCGCTGGTCGTCCAGCACAACATCGCCAGCGGAGCGAATCACCACCCGCTCACCGGGCACTGCGCGGCCCAGCGGACACAGGCAATCCGCAAGGCCCAGCGCCGCTGCGCGCTCGCGCAGGGCAGGTGCATCAGCGGCGGCAACCTGCAACACCGCACCCACTTCCTCGGCGAACAATTGTTGCAGCGGGCTGCCGGCGAGGAATGCGAGATCGATTTCCAGGCCGCAACGGCCGGCAAAGGCCATTTCCAGCAGCGTGGTGAGCAGGCCACCATCCGAGCGATCGTGATAGGCCAGCAGCCTGCCGCTTTGCAGGAACGCCTGCACCAGCGTAAAGAACGACGCCAGATCCGCCGGCCGGTCGAGATCCGGGACGTTATGCCCCACCTGCCCATACACCTGTGCCAGCGCCGAACCGCCCAGGCGACCGGCGCCGCGGCCCAGGTCCAGCAGCCAGAGCTCCGCGTCGGCAGCGGTCGACAGCACGGGGGTGACCGCCAGGCGCACATCGCTCACCGGTGCGAACGCGGACACCACCAGGGATACCGGCGCGGTGACGGCGCGCTGCTCGCCCTCCGCCTGCCAGGTGGTGCGCATGGACATGGAATCCTTGCCGACCGGAATGGTAATCCCAAGTGCCGGGCACAACTCCATTCCCACCGCGCGCACCGTGTCAAACAGCACTTCGTCTTCGCGGCCGTGACCCGCCGCGCACATCCAGTTGGCGGACAGGCGAATATCCGCCAGCGCGGCCACCGGAGCGGCACAGAGGTTGGTGACCGCTTCCGCAATGGCCATGCGCCCGGAGGCCGGGCCATCCACCAGTGCCAGCGGGCTGCGTTCACCCATGGCCATGGCTTCACCGGCCACGCTGTCATAGGACACGGTGGTCACCGCGCAGTCCGCCACCGGCACCTGCCAGGGGCCGACCATCTGGTCGCGCGCGACCATGCCGGTCACGGTGCGGTCACCGATGGTAATCAGAAACTGTTTGCTGGCCACCGCCGGCAGCTGCAGCACGCGTTCCACAGCTTCCAGCAGGGGCATCTCCAGGGTCAGCGCGGGCAGCGACAGCGGCTGACGGGTCACGTCACGCTGCATTTTTGGCGGTTTGCCAAACAGGACAGACATGGGCAGATCCACCGGCGCATTGCCGAAGTGACTGTCCTCAAGGGTCAGGTGCTGCTCCGCCGTCGCCTCGCCGACCACCGCAAAGGGGCAGCGCTCTCGCCGGCAGATCGCCTCGAAGCGCTGCAGGTGCTCGGGTTCTACGGCGAGCACATAGCGCTCCTGGGATTCGTTGCACCAGATTTCCAGCGGCGCCATACCGGGTTCGTCATTGGGCACGTTGCGCAGGGCAAAACGTCCCCCGCGCCCGCCATCCTTGACCAGTTCGGGCAGCGCGTTGGACAGGCCGCCGGCGCCGACATCGTGGATAAAGGCGATCGGGTTGTCGCTGCCCAACTGCCAGCAGCGGTCAATCACCTCCTGACAGCGTCGCTCCATCTCGGGATTCTGGCGCTGCACCGAGGCGAAATCGAGGTCTTCGGCGCTGGCGCCGCTGGCCATGGAGGAGGCCGCGCCGCCACCCAGGCCGATGAGCATTGCCGGGCCGCCCAACACGATGAGGTGCGCGCCCGACGCGAAAGCGCCCTTCTCGACATGCTCCTCGCGAATGTTGCCGTAACCGCCGGCGATCATGATCGGTTTGTGATAACCCCGACGTTCCATGCCGGACACGCCGGGAACATCGAGCTCAAAGCTGCGGAAATAGCCGCAGAGATTGGGTCGGCCGAACTCATTGTTGAACGCCGCGCCACCGATCGGCCCCTCCAGCATGATGTCCAGGGCCGAGACGATGCGCGCCGGCTTGCCGTAGTCCGATTCCCAGGGCTGCGGGTAGCCAGGAATCTGCAGGTTGGACACGGAAAAGCCGGTGAGGCCCACCTTGGGCTTGGAGCCCCGCCCCACCGCGCCCTCGTCGCGGATCTCACCGCCGGCACCGGTGCCAGCGCCGGGAAACGGCGCAATGGCCGTGGGGTGGTTGTGCGTTTCTACCTTCATCAACAGGTGAATCGGCTCCTGGGAGAAGCCGTACTCTGCCGTTTGCGGATCCGGGTAGAAGCGGCCCGCGCGGTGTCCGGTCACCACGGCCGCGTTATCGGAATACGCCGACAGCACACCTTCACCGCCGCAGGCATAGGTGTTGCGAATCATACCGAACAGGGAGCGCTCCTGATCCACACCGTCGATGGTCCAGCTGGCGTTGAATATCTTGTGACGACAGTGCTCCGAGTTGGCCTGCGCGAACATCATGAGCTCGACATCACTGGGGTTGCGACCCAGCCCGGTAAACGCCTGCACCAGATAATCGATTTCGTCATCCGCGAGGGCGAGGCCGAGGCTGGCATCCGCTGCCTCCAGCGCGGCCCGGCCGCCCTGCAGGATATCAATCGTCGCAAGCGCAGCGGGCGGCTGCTCGCGAAACAGCGCGCTGGCCGCTTCCAGGGTGGACAGTACGCTTTCGGTCATGCGATCGTGCAGGAGAGAGGCCACGGCACGGCGGGCCTCCGCCGCGAGCGACGCTGGGAGCGCAAGATACCAGGCCACACCCCGCTCCACCCGACGTACCTCGGCAAAGCCGCAGTTGTGGACGATGTCGGTCGCCTTGCTGGACCACGGCGAGATAGTGCCCGGACGGGGCACCACCAGCAGCAAAGTCCCCTGAGCCGGATCCGCAGCCCCGGGGCCATCGCCGAGTAACTGGCCAAGCTGCGCCTGGCGCGCGGCGGTGAGTTCACCCGCGGTCTGCACGAAGTGCACAAACTCGCAGTGCTCAAGGTGGATGGCGGGGTCGATGGCGGCGAGTTTCTGGGTCAGCTTGTCCCGGCGAAAGGGAGACAGGGCCGATGTTCCACGCAATATCAGCATGCTGGGGCGGGCTCCAGGAGCGGCTTTCTGAAAGCCCGCCATTGTACGGGATAGAGTTGCAGGGCGTCACCGCCAATCGGCGGGCAAATTCACTCCCTGCGCAGGCGACAGACCGCCCTAGACAAAGAAGTCTGTGCTCTCGGCGCCCAACAGCACGGCGCCGAGGTTCCTGCCAAATGCAGTGGGGTTGTTTGCCACGTGGGCGCGGGCAGTGTGGATGTCCAGGAAGCGCTGCTGGATCTCACTGCCGAGGAAGACGGAGCTGCCGCCAGCCGAGGAGAACAGGCTGTCAATCACCGCCATGCAGCGCTCGATCACCAGTGAGGCCTGATAGCGGTACTTGATACGCTCCAGCACAGGCACTTCTTCTCCGGCACTGACCTGGGCCATCATGCGGTCGAAATTCCGGAACAGAATGGCCTCCATCTCGTCGATACTGGTGATAGCCGCGGCAATACGCTCCTGGGTGCCGGTATCGCCGGCCAGTTTGGTCACGTCGCCGCTGGCCTTGCCCACCACCATCTGCCGATAGAGGTCCAGGGCGTCGCGGGCGGCGCCGATTGCGGGCGTGGAGACGACGCGCACGAACAGCTGCGCCCAGGGCAGGCGGTACAGCGGCGCGCTGTCGGCGGTGACGCCGGGGTTGGTGCCACGGAATCCGTCCTCTGCCTTGTGCGTACGGTACTCGGGCACAAAGACATCCTCGACAATAATGTCCTTGGAGCCAGTTCCCTGCAGACCCATCACGTGCCAGGTGTCCTCGATGCGATAGTCGCTGCGCGGAATCAGGAAGGTGCGGAAGCCGCCGTCAGGGGCAATGCCGCCAAGCAGTGCCCAGGTGCAATGATCACTGCCGCTGCTCCAGCCCCAGCGTCCGCTGAAGCGGAACCCGCCCTCCACGGCGGTCACCTTGCCCATCGGGGCATAGGCCGATGAGGCGCGCACGTGTACATCCTCGCCCCAGACATCGGTCTGGGCCCGCTCGTCCATCAACGCAATCTGGAACGCGTGCACGGCGACAATGCCGGCAGCCCAGGCGGTGGACATGCAGTTTTCAGCAATGGCGAGGTGCATGCGGAAGAAGTCTTGCGGATCCACCTCGTGCCCCCCCCACTTGCGCGGTTGCAAGGCAAGGAAAAACCCTGCATCCCGCAGGGCGTCGATGTTCTCCTGCGGCACCATGCGGCTTTCACGGGCCAGTGGCGCGTTCTTGCGCAGCATATCCCCCAGCGCGAGCACACGGTCGTAGATATCCTGGGCACGCAGCGGCGGGCGATGGGTTAACGGCGTAGCGGGCAGCGTCATGAGCATTTCTCCGGATTATTCGACTTTCACATAGACTACCCTGAAGTGGCGTGGTTCAAATACCCTGAATGAGTGATAAACCCGCGAGACCCCGACGGAACCTGTTCATGTCCATGGTTTGTAAAGCTTGCCAACGCTGTTCGGCCACCCCGCAGGGCGCTAGAATCCGCACATGACCTTGCAAAAATCACTGTGGCTGCTCGCCTTCGCCACCGCCGTCCTGCTTTCCGGCTGCTCGCGTTACGATGCGCTACAGCAGGTGCTCGCGGATGGCGAACTGGTGGTCGTCAGCCGGAACAGCCCCACTACGTTTTACCTCGACAAGAACGGCGCCGCAGGCTTCGAGCACGATCTGGCCCAGTTGTTCGCGGAGGAACTGGGCGTGAGCCTGCAGATGGATACTGCCTATAGCCTGGGCGGTATTTTTCGCCGCCTGCAACGCCGGGAGGCGCACTTCGCGGCGGCGGGCCTGAGCCTCACGGAAGCGCGCAGCGCGACGTTCAACCACTCGACCCCCTATGCCAGCCTGGTGCCCCGCGTCATCTACCGCACGGGCCGGCGCAAGCCCTCGGGACTGGACGACATTCAAGGCCTGCACCTGGTGGTGCTGGCGGGAAGCAGCCACGAACAGACACTGCAGGAACTCAAGTCCGCCGCCTGGCCGGAGCTGAGCTGGGAGGCCGTGCGCGGCGCCGACACGATGGAATTGCTGGAGCGGGTAGACAGCGGCGACGCAGACATCGCAGTCATCGATTCAAATGAGTTCCGCATGCAACAGAGCCTGTATTCCCGCCTCGACGTCGCCTTCAACCTGGGCAGTGAGCAGGATATGGTGTGGTATTTCCCCCCAGGGGACGAGTACACCGCACTGATTGAGCGCGCCGATGCATTCCTCACCGCGCTGCAGGAGGACGGGCGTCTGGAACAGCTGCGGGAACAGCACTTCGGGCACAACACTGTGCTGTCGCGCGTGGGGTCGCACGTCTTTGCCCGCAATATCCGCAGCAAACTGCCCGCCTACAGCAAGCTCATTCGCCAGGTCGCGGAAGAGTACAAGCTGGACTGGCACCTGCTGGCCGCCATCGCCTACCAGGAATCCCACTGGGACCCGGAGGCCACCTCCCCCACCGGTGTGCGCGGCATGATGATGCTCACTGGCCCCACGGCGCGGGAAATGGGCGTCAAGGATCGGCTGGACCCCCTACAGAGCCTGCGCGGGGGAGCCCGCTACCTGAAGAATATACGCAGGCGCCTGCCAGCGGACATCGACGAGCCGGACCGGACCTGGCTCGCGCTGGCTGCGTATAACATCGGGCTGGCACACCTCGAAGATGCCAGGGTGCTGACCGAGCAACGCGGCGGCGACCCCCATCTGTGGAGCGACGTGATGGAAACGCTGCCTCTACTGCAGAAAAGAGAACACTACCGCAATACGCGCTACGGCTATGCGCGGGGCAAAGAGGCGGCGAATTTCGTCCAGAACATCCGTCACTACTACAGCATCCTGCAGTGGAAGGATATGTCCGCCAATCAGCCGGGCCAACCCCTGAACCCGATGCAGTTCCTCCCGGCCGCACTGCAAGGGGAACGCTTCTTCGCGCTATGAGCGTCGGGCGCGAAAAAACGCCTGCAAACGCTCACTGGACGCCTCGGCCAACACCCCTTCCTCCCAGCGCACCTTGTGGTTGTACCAGGGTGATTCCAGTAGCGCACACTGACTGCAGACGACGCCGGCGCGCGGCTCGCGCGCCGCAAAGACCAGCAGGGCGATGCGCGCATGTACCAGTGCGCCCGCACACATACTGCAGGGCTCCAGGGTGACGTACAGCGTTGCACCCGGCAACCGGTAATTGCCCTGCGCGCGGGCCGCGTCGCGCAAGGCCACGATTTCCGCGTGGGCGGTCGGGTCCGCATCGCTGATCACACGGTTCCAGCCCTGTCCCAGCAGCTGCCCGTCGCGCACCACCAGCGCACCCACAGGCACTTCGCCCTGGGCTGCGGCGCGATCCGCCAGCGCCAGGGCCTGCTCCATCCAGAGGCGGTGCTCACTCATTCTGCGACATCCTTTGCGTCCAGCAGCCGGACGCCGCCGTCAGCCGCTATTGCCAGTGCCGCAGGCGGCAGCCCCGCGCAGCGGCGTTGGTGCATGGCGGCATAAGCAGCCTCGAGGTTGCGCGCCATTGCGCGACCGTCGAACAGCGGGCTGCTGAGCCGCTGTTCGGCCAGGCGCTCACGCAGGGACGCGAGTGCGGCAGGGTCCGTCGCCAAAGAGCGCGCACGCTGCTCATAGGCATGCTCCGTGGTGACTATCAGCTCGGGCAGACCCAGCGCGTGCAGGAGGCTTGCTGCGACACGCCCCGCGAAGGCCTCCCCCATCACTGTCAGCAGCGGCAGACCCGCCCACAGCGCGTCGCTGGCCGTGGTGTGTGCATTACAGGGCCAGGTGTCGAGAAACAGGTCCGCTGCGCGGTGCCGCGCCAGGTGCTCCGCCGCCCCGATACGCGGGACGAATACCAGGCGCTGCGGTTCTACACCGTGACCCAGTGCCGCCTCGCGTAGCCGCATCGAGGCCTCTTTGCTGTCCTCCAGCAGCCAGAGCACACTGCCCTCCACAGACTGCAGCAGCCGCATCCAGCAGGCGAAGGTTTCAGGCAGGATTTTGTAGCTGTTATTGAAGCAGCAGAACACGAAAGCCCGCTCCGGCAGGCCCAGCGCAGCGCGACTCACGGGCTCGACCGCGAGTGGGCGACGCGAGTCGTTGGCCTGGTAACAGCCCGGCAGGTAGACCAGCTGTTCACTGTAGTGCCCGCGTTGTGAAGGGGGAACGACTATCTCGTCGGCGATCAGATAGTCGTGATAATCCGTGGCCATGGTGCCCGGATAGCCGAGGTAGCTCACCTGCACCGGGGCACAGCCGGCAGCGAACAGGCCCGGGCGCGAGTCGCGCGTGTAGCCTTTCAGATCAACGGCAATATCGATACCCAGTTCACGCGACAGTGCGGCCACCTGCTGGTCCGTCATGGTATTGACATCGATAAACCGGTGGAACGCGGCGGCAAGTCGGGCGCTGGCGGCGTCCTCCGCCACGGGACCAAATCCGAAGCCATAACACTGAACGTGCGCTCCACTGTGGGACTCCAGCGTCTCCAGCAGCAGGTGTGTTGTCGCATGCTCGCGGAAATCAGCCGAGTAGTAAGCCACTTTGATCGGTTCACCCGCAGCGGCAGCCGGGAACGCACCCAGGACTGAGACGCGTGGATAGCGCGCCTGCGCATAGCGGGCCGCGGCCTGCCGCTGCAGCATCGGCGAATCCAGCAGGGCCAGCACCGGAAACGGTGGTGATATCGCCTCACCCGCCGCAATGCCCTGCTGCAGGCGTGCAGTATCGGCCGCCAGACCGGACCAGTCGCAGACTTTCATGCGCGTGTGCAGCCAGGTGCCGAACAGGAAGGGGTATCCGGGGCGCAGCTCAAGGGCCCGCTGGTAGCTCTCTGCCGCAGGCACCAGCGCCTGCAGGTCGGCAAGCGCCTTGCCGCGGTTACACCAGGCCTGGCTGTGGCGGGTATCCAGGGCGAGCGCCCGGTCAAAGCTCGCCAGGGCATCCGCCGGGCGGCCGAGATCCAGCAGGGCGTTACCCCGGTTGTACCAGGCATCCGCATAGTCGGCCTTGCAGGCGAGGGCGCGGTCGTAACTGTCCAGTGCCGCCGCTACCCGGCGCAGGTCCAGCAGCGCATTGCCGCGGTTGCTCCAGGCCTGCGCATAATCGGGCTTCAGCGCCACTGCCCGATCGAAACAGGCAAGAGCCGGCTCCAGCTGGCCCGCAGCAAGCAGCGCATTACCGAGATTGAAATGCGCCGGGGCCACGCCGCCGTCGATTTTGATCGCCGCCTGCAGCCACTGTATGCCTCGCTCGGTATCCCCCAGTTGCAGCGCCGCCACCCCGCGGAGGTGAAGACTGTCGAAATGCCGCGGTCGCACCGCCAGCACCTCGGCGTAGAGCGCGCTGGCGCGAGCCGGCTGTCCACCTTGGTGCAGGGCAACCGCCTCGCGATAGCGTGCCTGGAGTGCCGGTGGCAGGGTTCCTTTCGATGTCTTACGGCTCAAGGTGAATATCCTGCTGTGCAACACCGCGGCGCCGGAAATCCACCATGGTCCTGTAAGCCTGTTCCAGCTGCCGGGCAAAACCCTGCGCATCAAACAGGGGGGAGCTGGTACGCGCTGCTGCAAGCTGCGCGCGCAGGTGTGCGCGGCGCCGCGGATCGCAGGCCAGCGCGATGGCGGTCTGCACGTAGTCGGCAAGGTTGTGTGTCACCAGCTCGGGCAACTCCACTGCATGCAGCAGACTGGCTGCAACCCGGCTGGCAAATCCCCGTCCAGCGAGGGTCAGGACCGGCAGCCCCGCCCAGAGCGCGTCACTGGCGGTGGTGTGCGCGTTGCAGGGAAACGTGTCGAGAAACAGATCGGCGCAACCGTGCCGGGCCAGGTGTTCCGCCAGGGGCACACGCGGCGCAAACACCAGACGCTGCGGGTCCAGCCCGGCTCGCGCGGCTTCGCGACGCAGGTTCGCCATGGCGTCGGGGCGCCCCTCCAGCAGCCAGAGCACGCTATTCGGCACCGCCTGGAGAATCTCCACCCAGGCGTGGAAAACCTCCGGCGTCAGCTTGAACACTGTGTTGAAAGCGGCAAACACCAGCGCGTCTTCCGGCAGTCCCAGCGTCGCCCGCGCCGGCGCCTGCTGCGGGATCGGTCGCTGACTGTCATTGCACTGGTAACTGCCGGGCATGAACACGATGTGCTCGGGGTAATGCGCGCGCTGCTCTGCGGGAATCAGCACTCGATCTGCGATCAGGTAGTCGATGTGGGGACAGCCCAGCGTGCCAGGGTAGCCCAGGTAACTGACCTGTATCGGGGCGGCACCCCAGGCAAAAATATCCATGCGCTGGTCCCGCGTGTAGCCTTTCAGGTCAACCGCCACATCAATGCCCAGCTCGCGGGATCGCTGTGCCACAGCCTCGTCACCCAGCTCGCGCACATCCAGAAACTGATCGAATGCGGCTTCGAGCCGGGTGCGCATCGCGTCCTGCACCGGCGGTCCGTAGGAAAACGCTATCAGCTCAAAACGCTCGCGGTCATGCAGCTCGAAGAGCTCGGCAATCAGGTAGGCCGTCGCATGCGCGTGAAAATCGGCAGAGAAATAACCCAGTCGAATACGCTCGCCCGGGGCCGGGGGCAGCGCATACTCGGGCTGCGGTCGTTGGCGAACGCGCTGCGCGCACCACTGGCGGGCAAGTTGGGACTGCAGCGCTGGATCATCGGTCAGCGTCAGCAGCGGGAACGGGGCGCTGCACAGCACGCCGCGCTGCACGTCCTCCAACAGCTCACTGATTTCGGCGTCAATACCCTCCCAGTCACACAGGCTCAGGCGGGCGTGGAGCACGGCGCCGCGCAGGTAGGCAAATTCAGCAGCCGCAGTGCTGGCGGCCAGCGCCTGGCGGTAGTCTGCAATGGCCGCGGAGAACTCGCCATTTTCCTGATGCAGGTGGCCACGGTTGGCGTGCGCCAGCGCCAGGCCGGGCTGAAATGCCAGCGCCCGACTGTAACTGGACTCCGCTGCTGCGGTGTCCCCCAGGTCATGCTGTACATTGCCGCGATGACACCAGGCGCTGGCGGAAGCCGGGTTCAGCAGCAGGGCCTGTTCCAGTGCCGCCAGCGCCTCCTCACCGCGGCCCAGCGCGCGCAGCGCCGCGGCCTGCCCCACCCGAATATCCGCATCGCGGGGCGCCAGGCGCGCGGCGCGCTCAAATCCGGCGAGCGCCTCGCGGTAACGCCCCAGCTTCTGCAGCGCGCTGGCACGGTTGAACACGGCCTCCGCAAAGTCAGGCTTGAGCCTGAGCGCGGCGTCGTAGCCCGCCACGGCCCCCTCCCACTGCCCGAGGTGCTGCAGTGCATTGGCGCGATTGGAGTAAAACGCGGGATTGCCGGGACTCAGCGCAATGGCCCGGTCTATCTGGCGCACCGCATCCTCGGCGCGCCCGCACTGGAAGTCGATCAGGCCAAGCAGATGCAGGGCATGGGCGTGACGCGGGTGCTTGCGCAGAATCTGCCGGTAGCGCTTCTGCGCCTCCTGCAAATCGCCTGCCTGATGTACTGCGAGCGCTTGCTCGAAACGGGCATCCAGCTTGCCGCCGCTTCCCATAGATCCACTCGTTGCATGACCGTGAGCGGCGCATTATGAACTGCCTGTGCGTTCGCCTCCAGTCCGGTGCCTGCAAAGCCATTGGCAGGCGCACCGCTCGAAACCCGAACCGATTTCTTTTCCGAATATAATTCGATATTATTGGCGGCATGACGCCGTCACTCCGAAAACCGACCCCAGGCCGCCGCGGCAGACCGCGCCGTCTGACCCTGGATGCCATTGTCGACACGGCCTGTGACCTGCCTGCGGGCAACCTCGACATGGCCAGTATCGCCAGCCGCCTCAAGGTGGGTGTCGCGACGCTGTATGGCTATGTGGAGGGGCGGGAGCACCTGCTGCGCCTGGTCGCCGAGCGCAAGGGCCAGCTGCAACCCATTGTCGACCACGGCCAGTCCTGGCAGGACATCCTGCGCGAACACGCCCGCAGCACTTGCCAGACCGCGCTCGACTGGCCGGAGCTGGTCAGCCAGATCATGCAGGGGGGCGTGTTCGGTGATGTGGAAGCACAGTACCTGGAACAGCTGATTGCGCTGCTTGGCAGCCGCGGCTTCACCCCCGGCAGGGCGCTGGAGCTGTACTACGCGGTGAATCAACTGGTGTTGGGAGCGGCCGTCACCGGCAACTACCTGAAGGCAGTGGCCGGCGACGGTGGACATGAAGCGGTGCTCAGTCGCTTTGTGCACAGCCAGCCGGAGGGCGCCCTGCCGCTACTGCAGCGGGCTCTCGCAGACAATCCGCAGCCCGCGGTGCTGGGCGATTTCAACACGGCGCTGGAGCACCTGCTCGCCGGCTGCCAACCCGATAACCCAGGCAACTCGCCATCTGGACGGAGCAAGTAAGATGAACAACGGATTTCGACCGGCCAACAACCGTGGCCCCCTGTGCTGCGTGATCGGTGCCGGCCCCAGCGGACTGACCACGATCAAGCGCTTGAAAGAAGGCGGCATCGCCTACGACTGCTTCGAGGCCTCGGATAATATCGGCGGCAACTGGTACTACCGAAATCCCAACGGGATGTCAGCCTGCTACCAGAGTCTGCACATTGACACCTCAAAATTTCGCATGGGCATGCAGGAATACCCGGTACCTGAGGACTGGCCGGACTATCCGCATCACAGCGAGATATTCGACTACCTCAACGACTACACCGACCACTTCGGATTGCGCGACACCATCACCTTCAATACCCGCGTCGAGCGCGCGCACCGTGACGACAACGGCCTTTGGTCTGTGACCACCAGCGATGGCGAGACACGGCGCTACGACGTGCTCATTGTGGCGAACGGCCATCACTGGGACCCGCGCTGGCCGGAGCCTGCCTATCCCGGCGATTTCGCCGGCGAGCAGATTCACGCGCACAGCTACAATACGCCCTTTGACCCCATCGACATGCGGGACAAACGGGTGCTGGTCGTGGGGTCTGGCAATTCCGCCATGGACATCGCATCGGAACTGTCGATGCGCTTTATGGCCAGCACACTGCACATCTCCATGCGGCGTGGCGTGTGGGTATTCCCCAAGTACATCAATGGCAAGCCCGGGGACAAGAACATGCTTCCGGCCTGGGTGCCGCGCAAAATCCAGCACTGGTTGATGAGCCGCGTCGTCAAGCAACAGATCGGCAATCCCCGCGACTACGGCCTGCCCCAGCCCACGTATCAACCCTGGGAGGCCCACGGCACGGTGTCCGGGGAATTCCTGCAGCGGGCCGGCTCCGGCGATATAAAAGCGCGTCCCGGCATCGAGCGCATGGACGGTCACACGGTGTATTTCACCGATGGCAGCAGCGGTGACTTTGATGTCATCGTCTGGTGCACCGGATACAAGATCAGTTTTCCCTTCTTCGACCAGCCGCAATTCACCGCGAGCGAGGACAATCAGCCGCCACGTCTGTTCAAACGCATGCTGATACCTGGCGTCCCCAACCTGATCTACATGGGCCTGGCGCAGTCCCTGCCCACCCTGGTCAACTTCGCCGAGCAACAGTCACGCTGGGTGGTGCCTTACCTGAATGGCGACTACGCCCCGCCCTCGGAAGCGGAGATGGAGGAGATGATTGCGGCCGATGAATCCTTCTACCTGCGGGACTACTATCCCAGCCCCAGGCACACGATCCAGCTGCACTTTGACCACTATGTGGGGCGCCTCGACAAGGAAATCGAAGCGGGTTTGAAGCGGCGCAGAAGTGGACACGCCCCGGCAGCCTTACCCGGCGACGCTGCGCAGAAGGCCAACGCCGCGTGAACAGCGTTACGCGCAGCGACCTGACATTCCGCAGCGGCAGCGATGATTGCGCTGCCTGGCTATACCGGCCTGACACGCAGACTCCGGTACCCGGTGTGGTCATGGCGCACGGCTTTACCGCCGTGCGCGACCAGCGTCTGGATGCCTACGCCCAAGTCTTCGCCGAAGCGGGCCTGGCCGTGCTGCTGTTTGACTATCGCCATTTCGGCGCCAGCGCCGGTGAGCCGCGGCAGTTGCTCAGCGTCAAGCACCAGTTGCAGGACTGGGACGCCGCGATCGCCACCCTGCGCGCGCAGCAGGGTGTCGATCCGCAGCGTATCGCATTGTGGGGCACGTCCTTTGGCGGGGCGCACGTACAGGCAGTGGCGGCGCGCGACCACGGGATTGCCGCCGTCGTGGCACAGATTCCCTTTTGCTGGGCAGAAAAACCGCAGCAGAAAGTGCCTCTCGGGAAAACCCTGAGGCTGCTGTTTGCCGCGCTCAGGGACAGCCTGCACGGCGCCCTGGGTCTATCTCCACATTACATCCAGGCTATTGGCGATCCGGATGACCATGCAGCAATGACGTCGCCCGGAGCGGCTGCCGGAATCGCCAGTATCACGCCCGCCGATTCCGGCTGGCGCAATCGCGTTGCAGCCCGTTTCGTGTTCCAACTGGCGACCTACAAACCCGGCCGGCAGGCGGGTGATATTCGCTGCCCCATTCACTACACGATTGCGGAGCAGGACGCCTTCATCTCCCCCGCGACCATCCGCGAGGCTGCGTCACTGGCCGCGGACGCGGAAATCTCCAGCTACCCCTGCGGACATTTCGGCGTTTATGTCGAGCCCCTGTTCAGCACGGTCGCCCGCGATGAAACCGCTTTCCTGGTGAAACACCTCACAGCCGGTGCAGACTAGCGGGGCTACAGGTCGTAGCCCCGTTCATCGTGCAGGACAAGGTCGAGGCCGACCGTTTCCTGTTCGGCGTCAACCCTGAGGCCGATAAGGCGATCCACCAGCTTGAACAGGAGATAGCTCACGATCGCCGTATAGGCAAAGGTTGCCACCACGCCCGTGGCCTGCACAGCAAGCTGCCCGCCTATTGAGCTGATGCCGTCGGAGAATCCATTGCCGCTGAACAAGCCCAGGTTGGGCGAACAAAACACACCCGCCAGAAGGGTACCGAGAATGCCGCCCACACCGTGCACAGGAAAGACATCGAGGCTATCGTCAATTTTCAGCCGGTTCTTCAGCGTAATTGTGGCGTAGTAACACACAACGCCAGCGGTAAGGCCGATAACCACGGCCGCTGCGGGACCGACCGAGCCGGACGCCGGGGTGATCGTACCGAGGCCGGCAACCATCCCCGTTACGATGCCCAGCACTGACGGCTTGCCGTGACGGATCCATTCCATCGTCATCCAGGCCAGAGACCCACAGGCGGCCGACAGGTGCGTCACCAGCATCGCCATCGCAGCGCTGTTGTCTGCAGCCACTGCGGAGCCGGCATTGAAGCCAAACCAGCCCACCCAGAGCATACCCGCACCGGTCACCGTCATGGTCAGGTTGTGTGGCGGCATGGCAACGCTGCCGAAACCGCGACGCGGACCAAGCATCAGCGCAGCGACCAGGGCCGCTACGGCGGCGGTGATGTGCACCACGGTGCCACCGGCAAAATCCTGCAGCCCCATGGCCCCGAGCCAACCGCCACCCCAGACCCAGTGGCACACCGGCGCATACACCAGCAACATCCATGCGGCACTGAACAACAGCATGGCGGAAAACCGGATACGCTCGGCGAAAGCACCGACGATCAGCGCCGGTGTAATCACCGCAAAGGTCATCTGGAACATGACAAACAGCGATTCGGGAATGTCGCCGGCATTGCCATCCATGGCGATCCCGGCGAGAAAGAGGTTACCCAGGTCACCGATCCACGGACCCTGCTCGACCCCGGAAGAGCCGAACGCCAGGGAATACCCGGCGACAAACCAGAGCAGTGACATCAGTGCCGTCAGCGCAAAGCACTGCATCAACACGGAGAGCACGTTGCGCACCCGCACCAGTCCACCATAGAACAGTGACAGACCCGGCAATGTCATAAACAGCACCAGCGCCGTGGCGGTAAGCATCCAGGCGGTATTGGCACCGCTGGTGTCTGCCGCCATGGCGGCGTGTGCGGGAAACAGAAACAGAAACAGAAAAAAGACGAACGGAAAACGTAGAACGGAACGCATCATAATTATTATCGCTTATGGGAGGGCAGCGGAATTATTACATATGGACATGCCCTGACAAAAGCGCCCCGTCTTCGCCGCGCAACAACCGCTCCGGGACAGCGGCTCAGGCCGCGTCGAAGTACTCCCCCAGCGACCACATGGTGTCCTCGAAATCCGGACTGTGTACCACGCCCAGGTGTTCGCGCACTTCTTCCACTGTCCACTCAAACATATCTTCATAACGTGGCATGAAAAGCGGCGTGTTCAATTGCTCACCGATGCGATTGCCCTCCCCCAGGGCCTTGTACAGCGGGGGCAGCAAGTGCGGATAATGGCAGCCGAAGCGCGACATACCGGTAGCGACCAGCAGGGTGGAAACCACCGAAATATGTTCACCGAGTTCCTGGCCAAATGTTTTGAGCAGGTTTGTGGTGCGCGCAGCAATCAGCGCGAACTCGCCCAGCGGGTCATAGCGATAGCCCACCACCAGGTGCTCGATATCATGGGTCTGGCTGTGCCGGCGATGGAAGTAATCGTAATCTGTGGCGGTGCTTTCAAAGGGCAGGAAATCGGCCTGCAAACCCTGTTCAGCGAGCATTTTCTGGTATTCCCGACCCAGCGTACCCTCCGGCAGTTCAGCCAGGGCCTGCAGGTCGTGGGGCACCAGAAAGCGGGCTTCAAACCACGCATCGAGTTCGCTGTCACGGGCCCGTGCCTCGGCAAACAACCGGTTGATTTCATCGACATCATCCAGTTCACGGAAGATATCGATGATCTCCAGCGGGCCACCGTAATGGTCCATATCCGGACCATTGCGACGCAGCGATTCCACGGCCACCCAGTGACGCAGTCGCGGGTGATTGAGATACTTCGATGTGCTGCTGAGCATGGTAGTGGTGCCGAGCCGGCGGGGATCCAGCAGGCGTTGATTGGCGGTATAACTCGGTACGTCAGTCATGAGGCTTCCCTGGTGTGTTGCTGTTGTCGTTATTCTCTTTATTAGAGAACAGCAGGATTCCCTGTGGAATGGAGGATACACCGGAGGCGTTGCACAATTTCCTGCGCCCGGCTAGCGGTTGCTACCGCTGCGCACCTGCGACGGCGACCACCCGGTCAGCTGCTTGAAACGCCGTGAGAAAAACATGGGGTCGTCATAGCCGACCTCCGCTGCAATAACCTTGATGGGCAGCTCGGTACCCTGCAGCAGCTCGCGGGCGCGGCGCATCCGCAGTTGGTCGCGCCAGCGCATGAGGTTGTCTCCCATCTGGATCTTGAACAGGGCCGTCAGCGTCGAAGGCGCTGCACCTGCCGCATTGGCGACCTGCTCCACGGTCGTTTTCTCGTGATAGTGCGCCAGCAGAAAATCCCGGGCGGCGAGCACCCGACGATCCAACCCCGCGTCGTCGTTGGCCGGTGCGAGCTCCTCACGCAGCAGGAGAATGTGCTCAAGGAGATTCAGGTGCAGCGCCCTGCCCCGCTGCCCCGTAGTGTGCGCGATATCGATGATGCGCCGAAACGATTCCGCAAGGTAGCCCGCCATGCGTGCGTCCGCTACGGCCAGAGGTTCGGGCAGGGCCGTGCTATCGACGTCCTTTAACCAGGGCATCCAGCGTTGCGGCGGATAAAAAGCACTGCTGAATACGCTACAGGGGCTGCTATCGGGCATCCGGCGCAACACCACGTCAGACTCGGGCGGCAACAGCAACAACGCGGGAGCACGTCCTCCCAGCGTGATATCACCTGCGGGATGTTCTATACGACATGCGCCGCGCTCGGCGAACAACAACAGCCACGAGTCTGGCGGGCTGTGAAGCGGGCGCGGGTAGTCTACGGCGGGCGCGGGCAACAGCTCGATATGACTGCTGACTACCTGATGGGCCGCGAGGAACCGGTGGTACAGATGCGACCAGATACGGTTCTGGAACTCGCGAGCCAGAGTCGGATCGGCGCGCCAATCGAGGGTGTCCAGCGACAACCCCAGTTCAGCCAATGTGGCGTCCAGCAGCTCACGGCGTGCCGCTCGATCAAACTGATCAATGCTGATCATCTCGGTGACTGGCAGGGTGAGTGTGTCGCCCAGCTGATCAACAAACTGCCGCGTCTCCTCAACGAAAGCGAGCTCCGCGTCCTCCGAAAGCAACGCGGCGACGAGTGCACGGGCAAGCGATACCGGCGCATCCATCGCCATGTCGTCATCTTTCGTCACCGGGCAGCTGAGCCTCGTGTTAGTGCGCGCGTTCATCCTACCCTGCCACCGCGCGCCAGGCGAGTGATAACGGCTGGGGGCTGCCCCGGGAGGCGGCGCCATGGCCTGCCCAGGCCTGTAGTGCAATCCTCCATGCACTCTGTTCGATTTGATATGGCCCTCAACGACCACACGACCTAAAGTGCCCTGCTGACGAGGAGGCTTGCGTATGTATCAACTAAAAATAAGCAACGCTCTGGTCTGCGATGGCACCGGCAGCCCGGCGTATCACGGCGATGTCGCCATCCAGGACGGGAAGATTGTCGCGGTGGGCACGCGCCTTGCCGGCGATGCCGCCACGGTGATCGACGCGAAGGGTCTCGTGCTGGCACCGGGCTTTATCGATTCGCACACCCATTTCGACGCACAGATTACCTGGGATGGGCTGGCCACGCCGTCACTGGAACACGGTGTGACCACGGTGATCAACGGCAACTGCTCCTTGACCATGGCCCCGGTGCGCGCGGAACACCGCGCGTTCGTGGGCGCCGTTTTCCGGCAGATCGAGGAGATGCCGGCGGCGGCATTCGATGCCGGCATGCGCTGGAACTGGGAAACCTTCGAGGACTATCTCACGTCCTTCCGGGATGCGCTGGGAATCAATGTAGCTACACTGGCCGGACACAGTATGCTGCGCCTGTGGGTAATGGGCGATGCCGCCCGCGAGCGCTGCGCCAGTGCTGCAGAGATCGCCGACATGCAGCAGCTGTTGCGGCAGTGCCTGCACGCTGGCGCCATCGGCATGAGCACCAGCTGGGTCGATATTGACCACGAGCACCGCCCGGTACCCTGTCGCCTGGCGGCGCCGGAAGAACTGGACGCGCTCTGTGCGGTCCTCGGGGAGCACGGAGCGGTGATGCAGGTGGTGCCCGAGTTCTGGGATCCGGATCTCCTGTGCACGCGCATCGATATTCTCGGTGACCTGTCGCGACGTCATGCCATCACGGTGACCTTTTCTCCGCTGTTCGACTCCAATGCCACGCCCGATCTGGTGCCACGGGCACTGGAGCGGGTGCGCCTGCAGGTCGCACACGGAGCGCGAGTTGTGCCGCAGATGCAGACGCGGCCCATTGATGTCACCTTCGAGTTTGACGTGCCCACCTCGGTATTCAGTTCCCGGCCAACCTGGTGGGCGACGATCCTGAAACCCGCCGCGGAGACCCTGCGCGACTTCCAGGACCCCGATGTGCGCCGGCAGCTGGTCGATGAGGCCTATAACGGCACGCACCCGATCGCGATGGAGGTGCACTTTCCAGAGTTCGTGGTCAGCCGCTGTCATTTACCCAGGAACAAGCCCCTGGAAGGCAGGCGCCTGAAGGATATCGCTGCGGAACGCGGCTGCGACCCCGTGGAACTGATGCTCGACCTCGCCGTCGAGGAGTCATTGCAGACGCGCTTCAGTGCCGTGTCCGTAGGACACAACAACCTCGAGCGCATTGCGGGCCCAATCAGCGACCCGCTGGTGCAGGTCGGCTCGGGTGACGGCGGCGCTCACGTGACCCGTTTTGCCACCTACGGTGACACGGGGTATCTGTTCAGCCGGTTTGTGCGCGATGCCGCGGCACTGACACTGGAGCAGGCGGTGTTCAAGCTGACCGGGCAGATCGCCGACAACTGGGGGCTGCAGGATCGCGGACGCATTCGGCCCGGCCTGGCTGCCGACCTGGTGATCTTCGACCCGGAATGTATCGACCGAGGCCCTGAAATAGCGGTAGAGGACCTGCCCGGCGAGGGCTACCGCTACCTGCGTCGCGCCCTCGGGGTGGAGCAGGTTTTCGTCAATGGCAGTGCCGTCTACTCTGCGCAGCAGGGCTACACCGACGCACGCAGTGGCCAACTCGTATCCGGCCGGGCGCGGCGCGCCGCCTGAGAACGCAGAGGAGCGACACCATGCAAACCAACATCGTGCCGGTAAGGCCCTGGACCTACCCCCGCGAAGGCGACGACTGGCAGAGCATCGCGCGCCGGGAATTCCCGGAGCGCCCCCTGGACGAGGCCATCGCCGACCTGCAAAGCTGGAACCTCTACCTGGTGTTCCGCCCCGCACCGGCCCGGCTCACCTGTTCCGATATCGTGTTTACCGGCCCGCCGACCGCGTGAATCCCGGCCCGGTAGTGAGTGCCATTCAGCTCACGCCGACCCACGACGGTGAGGCCGCCTGTGCGGTCGAGCTGACCTTCCCGGGCGGAGGCCGCTCCATGGTGCAGCTCGACAGCGCCGGGCTGGCGAGAGTCATGGCGCAGGCCGACGTACACAACCTGTCAGGTCTGGTGGGCCTGACCTGGACAGTGCTGCTCTCGGCACGGGACCCGGCACAGTAATAACCCCAAACCTCCGTGTTCCGCAACGTTCCTGGCGCCGCAGGGTTGCCCCTGTTCAGCGCCGGGAATAAGATGTCGCAGACAACTTGATTGTTTGCATCTAGCAAGTATACTGATCCGGCGCAGGCTGGGCGCGGCCCCGCCCACAGCCCGCGGGGCCCAACACCATCAACCGCAAACGGCACTGGCCGAAACACGGTCCCACCGGCTACATTGCGTAGATAATTTTATAAAACGAGGAACACAGCTATGACCACCCAGCAGCAACCTGATTTTGACGCCATTGCGGTTGGTGCCGGCTTTGCCGGTCTCGCATTGATTCATTACCTCCGGGAAGCGGGTCTTTCCATCCGCGTGTTCGATCGCGCATCCGATATCGGCGGCACCTGGACCTGGAATCGCTATCCGGGCGCCATGACCGACAGCGAAAGTTACTACTACTGCCTTACCTTCTCCAAAGAACTGCTGCAGGAATGGTCCTGGACACGCCGTTATCCCGACTGGAAAGAGACACACGACTACATGCGCTTTGTTGCGGACAAATGCGACATGTGGCCACACATTCAGCTCAACACCGAGATTGTTGCAGCCGAGTACCAGAAAGACAGCGGCCTGTGGAAGGTCATCACGGAGAGTGGAGACACGTTCACCTGCAAGTACTTTATCAGCGCCATGGGGATGATCTCCGAGCCCGTCATCCCGAAGATCAAGGGCATGGATACATTCAAGGGGCCGCTGTTTCACTCGTCGCGCTGGCCGGAAGGCATTGACTACGCCAACAAGCGGGTGGGCATCATCGGCGCAGGCGCCACCACCGTACAAATGCTGCCGGTCATGGCCCAAACGGCCAAGAGTGTTACGGTTTTTCACCGGACACCCAACTTCATCCTGCCCGCCATGCAGGCGCCCATGACCCCGGAGTGGGAAAAGGAAATCAAGGAAAACTACGATGAAATCGTAGCCAAGTGCCGCAACCACATGTTCGGCATGGCCTTCGACACCGCCGAAGGCCGCCTTGCCGTCGAGACGTCGCCGGAAGAGCGCGAGCGCATTTTCGAGGAAAAATGGACCGGCAGTTTCCGCTGGGTCTTCGAGACTTTCGAGGACCTGCTCTCCAGCCCGGACGCCAACCTCTGGGCCTCGGAGTTCATTACCCGCAAGATGCGGGAGCGCATCGAGGACCCCGAAATTGCCGACATCCTGGTGCCCAAGCCCGGCGAGTACCCGCTGTTTGCCAAGCGGCCGCCGCTGGATCACGGTTACCTTGAAGCCTACAGCCGCGACAATGTGCATCTTGTCGACATCGCCGACCGCGAGCCGATCGTCGAAATTACCGAAACCGGGATCACGACGACCAAGGGCCACCACGAGTTTGACATCATCGTGCTCGCCACGGGCTTCAAAGCCTACACCGGGGCCCTGGAAGCGTTCCCGATCCGCGGCGAGAGCGGGCAAACGCTGCGCGACAAGTGGCAAAAAGCCTCCAAGTCCATCATGGGTGTCTGCGTCGCGGACTTCCCCAACATGTTCGTGGTGACCGGACCGCAGGCGCCGTTTGCCAATCTCCCCACCTCCATTGAGCAGAACGCCATCTGGATCAAGGACTGTATCGAGAAGATGGAAAAAGAGGGCTACGACACCTTTACGCCGCGCCCGGAGGCAGAGGATGCCTGGACCGCGCACACTGCGGAAATCCACGAGCAAACGCTCATGGCCCAGGGGGACAAGGTCAACTCCTGGATGATGGGTGCCAACCTGGAGGACAAGGCACCGCGTGTGCTGATCTACTTCGGCGGCGCCAATGTGTACTACGACAAGATGCGGGACTCGGTGGATCAGGGCTTCCCCGAGTTGGAGTTCAGCAAGCGCGTGGCATGAAGCAATCCCGCGGTGGCGCTCTCGCACCCATCGCGTGATATCACCTTGAGTAACCCCCGCCTGGCGGGGGTTTTTTATTGTGCGGGCACAAACGTTACCGGTTACTCCGCGGTGCGGCATACAGCAGAGGGGAAAAACGCTTACACTCTGCATAACGCCAACACCCCGCTTCGGGCCAAGCGCCCGACAGGTTGCCTGACATGCACAACGCCAATGCCGAGCACCATAACGAGCATCCCCCGCTGACGCCGGAATCCCTCACCCTGACAGAAGGGCTGAAGGGCACCGTAGATCTCCTGATGGAACCCGCTACCGGTTTTCTCAGCCCCGAAACCACAGTCGCCGGCGCCCTGGATTATCTCGTTCACGCGCTGCCCAAGGGCGGCATCACCTATCTTTACGTCGTGGATCGCGAAAACCGCCTGATTGGGGTTGTGGCGATGCGCGACCTGCTGCTGTCACGTCCCGGGCAGACCCTGCAGGAGGTCATGACAGGGTCGCCCTTTGCGTTTCGGCCCGATACCGACATGGCAGAGGCCATGCAGGCAGCACTGAATCGCCGCCACCGCCTGTACCCTGTGGTCTCCGAGGAAGGAATCCTGCTTGGCCTGGTCATGGGCTGGCGCCTGTTCCAGCATCTGGCCACAGAACTCAGCGCCCAGTCAGGCAGCATGGTGGGTGTGGACAAGGAGGAGCGCAGCCACACCCCCATTCTGCAGGCATTTAAAATGCGTCACCCCTGGCTGCAGGTCAATCTGCTCACTGCGTTTGCCGCCGCCTTCGTGGTCGGCATGTTTGAGGACACCATCACGCGCATTGTCGCCCTCGCCGCATTTCTGCCCGTGCTCGCGGGCCAGAGCGGCAATACGGGGTCCCAGGCGCTGGCAATCACCCTGCGCGGCCTGACCCTGGGTGAGCTGGCCGACTATCCCGTGCGCAGGCTGCTGCGCAAGGAGATCACCCTTGGAGCGCTGAACGGCTTTGCTGTCGGCCTGGTCGCAGCGGCGGCCATGTGGGTGTACGCCGTCAGCACGGGGACCGAGCACCCCGCCATACTCGCCCTGGTTATTCTCGTTTCGATGATGGGCGCCTGCGTATGCAGTGGCATATTCGGCGTTGTTGTGCCACTGACACTGCGACGTTTCGGCGCGGACCCGGCGATGGCGAGCAGTATATTCCTCACCACGTTCACCGACGTGCTGGGCATGGGACTGATGCTCCTGCTCGCGACGATGCTGCTGATGTAAGACTGGCGGCGGCCCCGGTCAGGCCCGGTACAGGGTCACCGCTCCAATGGCAATAAAGCCGACACCCGCGATGTAGTGCAGGTAGCGTTCGTTGATATAGCTGCTCAGCACGCTACCGGCCAGCACACCCAGCGCAGATGCCACAATCAACGCGGCGGAGGCTGCAATGAACACCGTGTACTTGTTGACCTCGCGGTCAGCGGCAAACAGCATGGTCGCAAGCTGCGTCTTGTCACCCAGTTCCGCGACGAACACAGCGGCGAATATCGTCAGAAATACCTTCCAGTCCATCGTGCTGAGTTCATCCTTTCAGCGAGCACATAACGCGAGGGCACAGCGAGCCTCCCCGACCTGCGTGCATTGTAGCGCGGGCCTCAGCGGCAGACTACACACCGGCCTGCATACGGGTTGCGCGTACGCCGGGGAGCCGCCATGATCAGTCCATCACACTGACGGTCACACCACCAGGGAGGGATGGCAGGCTGAACCACCGGGAAGCATCTAGCGATGACGGCGTGGCAATGCCGGCGATGTCGTACTAGGATGAAGCCCCACAGTAAAGCCTGTACACGTGATGATAGAAGTCGTAAAGGTCTATGTTGCTGACTTGAAACCGGGCATGTACGTCTCGGGTCTGGACCGTCCGTGGCTGGAAACGCCATTCATTCTGCAGGGCTTTCGCATCACCTCGGAAGAGGATATCCGCAACCTGCGCCGGCACTGCCAGTACGTATTTGTCGACATCGAGAAAAGCCGCCATGTCGACTACGCGCTACAGCAAAAAAAACGCGTGCAGCGCCCGAGACTATCCCGCGAAGCCATGTTCCCAAAACGGCGACTGGTTACGTACACGGACACGACGGACTGGGCGGAGGAATACCCGCGCGCAGAGGAAGCGGTACAGCAGCTTTCAGACGGTCTGGAGGAAGTATTCCAGCATGCCCGGGACGGGGCAGCCGTGGATGTTGTGCGGGTAAAGCGCTCGGTGGAGCCAATGATCGACAGCATCTCGCGCAACCCCGATGCCTGTATCTGGCTGGCCCGGCTGAAAGAGCAGGACAAGTACACGTATCAGCACTCGCTTGGCGCGTCCATCTGGGGTGTGGCGCTCGGTCGGCAACTGGGCCTGCCCCGATCCGACCTGCGCTCACTGGCCATCGGCGGCCTGCTCTTTGATATCGGCAAGCTACGTGTCGACCCGGCGCTGTTGAACAGCGACCATGAGCTGACCAGCGAGGAGCTCACTGCGGTGCGCGAGCACGTGCGGCACGGCGTGGCGATGATGGCAGAGACAGGACTCATGAACAGCGATGTGCTGGATATGGTGGCGCATCACCATGAGCGTCACAACGGTTCCGGTTACCCACAGGGATTGAGCGGCGATGCCATTCCCATCTTTGCCCGCATCGCCGGTATCGTGGACTGCTACGATGCCATCACCAGCCACCGCAGCTACGCGCGGGCAACCTCACCCTCTGCCGCGATCAAGATGCTGTACGACGTCAAGGACATCGACTTCCAGGCCGAGCTGGTTGAGGAGTTTATCCAGGCGGTTGGCATCTATCCGGCGGGCACATTGATTGAGCTGTCCTCTGGCGAGGTCGCGGTGGTCGTGGCCGAATACCGCACCCGGCGTCTGCGGCCGCGCATCATGGTTGTACTGGATGCCGACAAGCAACCACTCACCAGTGTACGTATGGTGGACCTGCTCCACGAAACCGAAGACAGCCAGGGTAGACCCCTCGACATCGCCAACAGCCTGGAGCCAGGGGCCTACGGCATCGACATGAACAGCATTCATCTATAGCCGGCGCGCTGTGAATCTTCCCCCACCCGTCGCCGACCGAAGCACGTTTATCTCAGCGTTGGAGGCGGCGATCACCCTGTCCAGCGAGCACGGTGAGCACACCGGGTTGTTGTTGATCGACCTGTCCAACCTGCGCATCATCAACCACCGGCACGGCTTCGAAATCGGCGACTACCTCCTGAAGGAAGCTCAGCAGCAGCTGCAGGCCCTGAGCAAGCTGCCAGACAACGTGTACCGGGTGTCGAACAAGACCTACGCTTTTCTGCTGCCAAGGCTCACCCATCCGGCCTTCGTCGCGCTCGCCGTAAACCGCGTGCAGCGCACGCTGGAAGAGTCACTGATCATCGACGACGATATTCTACCCGTTGATCTGCGACTGGGGCTGGCCGTCAGCCGCGGCTCGACCCAAAGCGCACTGGCCATGCTGGTACGCGCTGAGGACAGCCTCGCGCAAACACGCCAGGGCAAACCCCTGCAGATCGATGAGGCCATTCAGGAGCCCCCCGTTGCGGAGCGCAGACTGCCGCTGGAGCAGCGTTTTGCCGAGGCGCTTTACGACAACGCCTTCGAACTGCACTTCCAGCCGAAAATCGACCTGCGCACCGGCAAGGTGTACGGCGCCGAGGCGCTGATCCGCTGGCATCTACCCGACCACGGTTACGTCCCTCCCGAAGAACTGATCGCCCTGGCCCTCGTCTCCGGACGCAGCTACGAGCTCACGCGCTGGGTTATCAATCGCGCGCTGCGCTACCAGCGCGAGTGGAAAGAGGACTTTACGCTGCCTCTGGCGATCAACCTGCCGGCGGATCTGGTCAGCAGCCCGGACCTGGCGAACATGCTGCAAAGCGCGCTGGCAATATGGGGTGCGGACCCCGCCAGTGTCACGGTCGAGATCACCGAGGGTGCGGTGATTGAAGACAAGGAAGCGGGGTTCCATAACCTCGAGCAGCTGCGTTCGCTGGGCCTCGGTTTATCCATTGACGATTTTGGTACCGGCTTTTCATCCCTGTCCTACTTCAAAGAAATACCGGCGACGGAAATCAAGATTGACCGCTCGTTCGTCATGCGCCTACTGGAAGATGAGCAGGACCAGAACCTGGTGAAAATCATTATTGATATCGGGCACCTGTTCAATCTGGAGGTGGTTGCCGAGGGTGTGGAGGACAGCGCAACCCTGGATATCCTGCGCGAACTCGGCTGCGATATCGTTCAAGGCTTCCTCTTTGCACGACCCATGCCCGAAGCGGAACTGCGGGAATGGCTGCGGGGACGCGAGATCCTGGCCAACTGAATCCCGGACGCTGATGGCGGCGCTAGCCGGCGATCACGCGCAACCCCGACAGGCTTTTGCGCAGCGCAGCGGGCCGCAGAGCCGGTAACGCCAGGCGGTGCAGCCCGCGCCAGTAGCGCTGTCCAAGCCCTACTGCGGGGGATCTGCCCAGTGGCGGATCCAGCCTCGCCATATTGGCCTGAAACACGATTTCCTTGGCTGCAGCCAGGGAGGGGCCGGCAAAAATCCGCCGCCCGACAGTCAGGTAGGTATCGACATCGCCCAATGCGATGAGGCCAAGCTCCAGACCGCGACTGAAAGGTTTCAGCGGGACACCATCAAAATAACGCTGCACATTCCCTGCCGCATGCGCCCCCATATCGAGGGCGTGATACGCCTGCTTGCTCAGGGGATCGGGCAGTGCCGCCGCATCGCCAACAACAAACACCGCGGGAGCCACACAGCTCTGCAACGTCGGCGTCACCGCTGCCCAGGCATTGGCGGTGGGCGCCAGGCCACTGCTGAACAGGAGCGGCGAAGGCTTTGCGCCGGCGGTCCACAAGGTCACGTCGCTCGGCAGGGAGCGCCCGGAGACAAGTTTCACGCGGGTTTTGGTCAGCGATGCCACAGATTCGCCAAGATGAAAAGTGACCGGGAAATCAGCGCAGTGCTGCAGAATATCATCGCCCAGGCGTGCATCCCTGCCCGGCAGTATACGCTCGCTGCCCTCAACCACGTGCACAGCAAGCCCCGGGTGGTTTCGGTAGCCACGCAGGATTTCACCCAAGGCTTCAACGCCCTCCAGCCCCGCGCCGATTATCACAACGGAGACATTTTTGCCGGAGGTCACCAGATCACGCAGGCGTTGCGCAATGGCCACACAATCGTCAACCGACTTGAACGGTAGCGAGAACTGCTCGGCGCCGCGAACGCCGAAGGTATTGTTGACGCCACCCACAGCAACCACACAGGCATCAAAGGCATAGCGACGCCCCGACGCCGTTTCCACGTAGCCCGCGTGCGTCTCGACCTCAGTGGCCGTCTCACACACAAAGCTATGCCCCAGTGTCTCCACCAGCCGTCTGCGCGGCAGGCGCAACACATCGGCAGACTTTACACCCGAGAGCAACTCGTGAATGTTGGGCAAAAACTCAAAGTACCCGGAGACGTCAATAACCGTCACATCAAAATGCGCTGAAAGCCTGCGCGCACAGGCGATACCCGCAAAATTTGCACCGAGGATGACGACTTTCTTTCTGCTGCGCATATCGCAAAACGCCCGTGAGGCCAATCTGGCCGACGACAGGAACCATAACACAGGCGTTTCTGCCACCGAGATACGTTTCTGCCCACGCTGATTTCAGCTAGACTGGCATGTCCACGCACCACCCGGCCGAGGAGGCCTGCACAATGGCAGGGAGCAGTCTGCTCGCGCTGATTGACGATATCGCGACGCTTCTCGACGATGTCTCATTGATGACCAAGGCTGCCACCAAGAAAACGGCTGGCGTGCTGGGCGACGACCTCGCCCTGAACGCACAACAGGTTACGGGCGTCAGTGCCGCGCGCGAACTGCCGGTGGTGTGGGCAGTCGCGAAGGGCTCGCTTGTAAACAAGGCCATACTGGTCCCGGCTGCCCTGGCGATCAGCTTTTTCGTCCCCTGGCTGATCACTCCCCTGCTGATGCTGGGCGGGGCGTTTCTCTGTTTCGAGGGCTTTGAAAAAATCGCGCACCCATTCCTGCATCCGACCGAGAGAGCCGCTCATGCGCGGGCGCTGAAAGAGGCCCTGCAGACACCGCATAAAGACATGAAGGTTATCGAGAAAAGGAAGATCAAAGGCGCGATTCGCACCGACTTTATACTGTCCGCCGAAATCATTGCCATCACACTGGGTACCGTTGCCACGCAGACCATCACCCTGCAGTTCATGGTGCTGACCGTTGTGGCTGTCATGATCACTGTCGGCGTTTATGGCCTGGTAGCCGGCATCGTCAAACTCGACGACGCCGGCATCTACCTGAGCCGACGGGAAGGCGCGCTGGCCAGTCGGGTGGGCCTGGCGCTGCTCTGGCTGGCGCCCCACCTGATGCGCACGCTGTCTGTGCTGGGCACCATCGCCATGTTCCTGGTGGGCGGCGGTATTCTCACACATGGGCTTCCGCCAGTGCACACGGCCATTGCGGATTTCACAGCGAATTTCACTGGTGTGGTGCCCGTCCTGCTCTCGACCCTTGCCGACGGCGTTTTTGGACTTGCTGCCGGGGCCTTGCTGGTCGCACTCATCACTCCGGCGCAGGCGCTGTGGGGAAGGACGCTCAAACCATCCAAGTAGGACACGCTGAATGAACACGCGATTCGCCGTACCGGTGCTTTTCTTCAGCTCCGCGGGCTGGGGGCTTACGTGGCTGCCGATCAAAGCGCTCAGCGAGCAGGGGCTAGACGGGCTGCACCTGGTGTTTATCGCATTCTGTTCTGGTGCCCTGCTGCTCCTGCCCTGGCTGTATCGTCAACGCCAGCAGTGGCGGCACAAACTTTCCCTGATGGCGCTGGTCGCACTGGCCGGCGGTTTTGCGAATGCCTCCTTCCAGACAGCGATTTATCACGGAGACGTGATCCGGGTCATGATACTGTTTTACATGCTGCCCGTGTGGAGCGTGCTGGGAGGACGCCTGTTCCTCGGTGAGCGTATCGACGGTGTGCGGATTCTGGCCGTAGCGCTGTGTCTGTCCGGCGCCTTTATCATTCTGGACGTCGCGCACACGTCCTGGAGTGGCGTGTCATGGGTCGATGCCCTCGCGCTGGGGTCCGGGATGGGGCTTGCGGCGACCAACATTCTCTTCCGCTTTACCCAGGACATACCGGTGATGAGCAAGGTAGCAGCGATGTTCATTGGCTGCGCGTCAATGATAGGCATCTCCTCCCTTTTTGTGGCCTCGGCCGGCAGCCTGCCAACAGCGACTGCTGCGCTCTGGGCGGCGGCTTACGGTGGTTTGTGGCTGACGCTGATCACAACAGGTACCCAGTGGGGCGTAACGCAGATGGACGCGGGACGCTCCGCCATCATCATCGTCGCCGAACTGGTCGTCGCTGTCGCATCAACCGCCATTATCATGAGTGCTGACCTGCAGTGGTTTGAGATCATCGGTGGCATTATGGTGCTGGTTGCGGCCATTCTGGAGGGCTCGCGAAGTGAGGAGCCTGCACCGGCAACACGGCCGGCTCAGGCCGGGTAATCCTACAGCGTGCCGTCGGCCGCCATGCGCACAAACTGGTGGTCGAAGCGCATCTTGACGTTGTCCTTGTTGCCCCAGATCGACCCATCCGGCAACTCAATGCCGATCACGTCCGGGGATTCCGCTCCTGATCCCAGCAGGCCATGCTTGAAGGTGAAGCGGGTCACGAAATCCATGGTTTCGCGCACCCGCTCTGTGGTCAGGTAATCCAGCTTTTCCTGCGGGGTTTTGAACATGTAGGTGGCGGCCAGTTGCATGTCGTAGCCGGCGAGGTCGGTACCGGAGTTTTCGCCCATATAGGTTCTGGCGGCAACGGCCTGCGGGCTGTCACCCAGCATGATGCCCACGGTCTCGAACCAGGCACCGGTGACCGCTTTACCCAGCTCCGGATATTGCTTCAAGGTGTCTGAGTTCACCCCCATGACATCAAGAATCTCGCCGGGAATCTGGCTGGAATCAAATACCTTGACCGCGTCAGGCTCCTGCATCGCCATCTGCAGCTGCGGATTCCAGAGTGTTGCGGCCTGGACGTCACTGTTCTTGAACGTGGTGGCAATATCCGCATCAGAGGTATTCACCAGCGTCACATCGCGCTCGCTCAGACCGGCCATCTCCAGTGCACGCGCCAGCGCATAGTGAGACACGGATAACTCCAGCAGATAAACCTCCATGCCTTTGATATCCTGGATGCTGTCGCGACCTTTCAATACCACTGCGTCATTGCCGTTGGAAAAATCGCCCGTAATCAATGCTGTCGTATCGACCCCGGATGCTGAAGGAATAGTGAGCATATCCATGTTGGTCATGGTTGCGCCGTCAAACTCCCCCACCGTGTACATGTTGATGGCTTCGATGTAATCATTGATCTGCACGAGATCGACTTCGATACCGTATTTTTTCGCCCACTTGTCCATGATGCCAGCCTCGTCCATATAGGCCCAGGGCATGAACCCGACGTAGATTGACCACGCGAGTGAGAACTTCGTGCGCTTTTCCTCGGCCTGGGCGAGGCCCCCGTAAAGGCAGAGCATGAGGCTGAGCAAGGGTATTCCAATCGAGCGACATAGAGGTTTCATGGTGTATCTCCCAAGGGCTGTGTGACAAAAACGCAGGACGACATCGGATATCAATCCCCGACGTCCGATTGTGGCTGCTGCGCCCGCGTACCGGCGTAGTAGTTGGGTAAACCGGCTGCCGACCAGGCAGAGAACGCAATAAAGCGGCCCGGCCAGGCAATCGCGGTGAAGGGCCAGGCGCCTTCGATCCAGGCGATGACCTCATCTTCCATCTGCGCAGCCTGCTCCCTAGTGGGACGCTTGATTAATTAGGTAACGCATTCTTTGCTCTATCAACGGCTGCGAGGATACCCTTCGCATCCTTGGTCCATTTGAACGGTTTGGCCAACGTGCGATTGTGGACTTTAATAAAGTCGAGTAATGCTGCTTTGAGCTCTGGGACGCTGGTGAAAACTCCGCGGTAGAGGGCGCGCCGTTCAAGCTGGGCAAACCAACCCTCTACTGCATTCAGCCAGGAGGCACTGGTCGGCGTGAAATGGAAGTGAATGTAAGGCCTGGCCTCCAGCCAATCTCTGATCTCTTTCGTTTTGTGGGCGCTGTGATTATCGAGAATGATGTGCAGGTCCTTGCCTTTCGGATGGCGCCTATCGATCTGACGCAAAAAGGAAAGGAACTCTTTGGCCCTGGTTCGCGCCGCAACTTTGCCCATGATGCTACCAGTCAGAATATTGAAAGCTGCGTACAGACTCGCAGTCCCGTGCCGTTTGTAATCGTGGGTTCGGCTACCGATCTTCCCAGGGCTTAAGGGCAGCCCCGGCTGGGTGCGGTCCAGCGCCTGAATTTGCGTCTTTTCGTCCACGCTGAGTACCACAGCATTACTCGGCGGGTTCATATACAAGCCAACGATATCGACAACCTTCTCCGCAAACTGTGGATCGTTACTGATCTTGAACGTCCTGAGTCGGTGCGGCTGCAGGTCTGCTGCTTTCCAGATCTTGCGAACTTGATAGGGCGTCACACCGGCATGCACGGCCATCAACCGCTCGCTCCACTGCGTGGCTTCCTCGGGCACATACTGAGTCGTTAGCGTCAGCACTCGGTCGATGGTTTTCCGATCCAGCGTTGGCGGTCGCCCGGGGCGTTGTTCGTCGAGCAGACCGTCCACTCCGGATTCCACAAACCGATTGCGCCATTTGTGCACTGTCTTGCAGGATACGAACTGCTCATCTGCGACCTCGCTGGGTGTTTTCCCTGCATGTAACGCCAGGACAATCTTCGCCCGAGTAATCTGACCCTGGGGCAATGTGGTGGAGCGTAACCAGCCACGCAACGTACGCGCACTGGAAGCATCGATGGAGAATTCTTGAGGTCTACGCATACCGGCATAGTACACCTTTTCCCGTTAAATTACTCTATTTATCAAGCGGCCCACTAGGCAGGCTGATGTGTGTCCACAAGTACGCCTCGGCATCGTGGGCGGCGCTCGCCGTCGGGTATAGATAGAGGCAGCCGAGGCAGGACAGGCCCGTAGGATCCAGCAGGTGATAGGCAAAGGAGCGCCGGGTAGAAAATTCCCGCCAGTGCCATGCGAGGTCCGCGATATCCTCTTCCATGCTGAGGTCATCGGGCGGCCAGGTGTCCCCGGGGCCAAACAGGTGTTTGATGTGCTGCCGGCTCGCCATCACCGCGGCATAGTCAAGCTCTCCCCACTCCGGGCTAGCCGGCACGAGCATAAGCTGCCTGCCGCACCAGCGTGTTGGCGGTGAGAAATCCCCCAGTTGCAGCGGCTTGAACCCGGGCATCCGCGGGGCATGCGGTTTCATATGAGCCATCCATCGGAATGAGGTCGCGTGTTGGTCTGGCGCATACACACAGCGAGGGCCAACGATAGTGCCCCAGGGTAGCGCGGGCTCATTGCGAACCGTGTCATGAGCCCGCACGCACTTTGGGGCCAAAGCTGGCGAGACCAAGGCTACCTTTGGGCAAGGTGATCTCACCCGATTCGAGGCGTCTCTTCAGGTAGGCGAAGGTCTGCACGGTCTGCGCAAACAGGTGCTCACCACAAACCTGCGGTGTGTAGCGGGGGGGCGTTCCGTTAACCAGCAATTCTGCCAGCGGCTCGACCACCACGTCATAATCCACGTTGCAGAACATCGGGAACGCGTAGCGCTCCTCAGCCACCTTGCGCACCCGGTGAGCGGTGGCGACAAATTCTCCGTTACTGAGTATTTCCAGCATGTCACCGATGTTGATGACAAAGGCGCCCTGCAACAGCGGGACATCAATCCATTGACCCGCGCCGTTCATGACCTCGAGTCCGGGTGCAGTGGGCAACAGGATCGTGAAGCATTCATAGTCCGTGTGCGCCCCGATCCCCGCGGCCGCAGGGTTCGCCCGATCATCGTGAGGGTAGTGAATCAAACGAAGCTGGGTGGGTGGACGATTGACGAGTCGCGTGAAACGGTCCTCAGGTAGCCCCAGCGCCAGGGCGAAACCGCGAAACAGCTGAATGCCCAATTCAAAGACCGCCGCGTAATAGGCCTGCACGTCCTCTTTGAAGCCCGGTAACCCTGGCCACTGATTGGGTCCGAGCATCGGCCGCTCGTGAGCCGGATCGCGCATGTCAAAATTAACGTCGTAGGCTTCCTTGCGGTCAGGGACAACTGAGCCATAGAGCTGCTCCTCACCCTCTGGCACATAGCCGCTGTGATTCCGCGAGTGTCCGATGTAGCTCTGCATCTTTACCGCATGGCTCTGGGCGAAGAACTCACAGGCTCGCGCGCGAAACCGATCAATAATGGTGGGCGATATGCCGTGGCCCGTGATGTACAGAAAACCTGCGGAACGTGCCGCGTTTCCCAGCGTCGCCGCGGCCTGCTTGCGAAGCGCGGGATCGTCCGAGCTCAAACCGGCCACATCAACCACGGGCAGCGTCAGAAACGCAGTGTGAACAGGGGTCGTGGTGGAAGCTTCCAACATGCTGACTGCCTCTCCCGGGCACACGAGTGGTCTGGTCGTCCAGACAGAGTAAGCGGCAGGTAGGCCGTCCGGGTCGTCCCGGATCCCATGAGTGGCCCTGTATCAGCGAAAACCCAGGCCACCGCAGAGAGCCAAGCGAGTTCCGTGCCAACCTCTGGTGTTATCCGGAAAAGCCTTGCAATACCGTGCACCTGCACGACATGGGCGCCGACATTTACTGACCGAGTGTTTTTTCGCGCACCGGAACATGCATCAATACTGTGCACAACAGCGGCTAAAGTGGGCCGACATGGTGCGCAGGGCAGTCTCCGTGCCATGACACTCACCGGACGCTTGCAGACAACATGAACAAAACACCGTTGCGCAGAACAGAAACACTTGATCGAATTGCAACTGCCGGTAGATACTCGACCGGAACCCACTTCCGGAGGATACGTCATGAGAGGCAAGCTACTGGGTACCGCCTTGCTGCTTGCATGCGCGACCGTTGTCAGCGCGGCCGACGAAGTTCGCGTGTATAACTGGTCCGACTATATCGACGAAGCGCTGCTCGCCAAGTTTGAAGAGGAGACCGGGCTGAAACTGATCTACGACGTTTTTGATTCCAACGAGGTATTGGAAACAAAAATGTTGGCAGGCGGGTCTGGTTACGACGTGGTCGTGCCGTCAGGTACCTTCCTGCAGCGGCAGATTGCTGTTGGCGCATTCCAGAAGCTGGACCCGTCAAAGCTGAGCAACCGCAGCAACCTCTGGGACGTTATCGAGAAGCGCACCTCGCGTTACGATCCCGGCAATGAATACTCCGTAAACTACATGTGGGGGACCACTGGCCTGGGTGTGAATCTCAATCGCGTGGCCGAGGTGCTGGGCGCTGACGCGCCCATCGATTCCCTCGACCTGATCTTCAAACCGGAGAATATGGAGCGGCTCGCCGCCTGCGGCGTACACGTTCTGGATGCACCGGCAGAGGTCATTCCCGCTGCGCTCAAGTATATCGGTGAAGATCCGGACAGCCACGACCCGGCCGTTATCGCCAAAGTCGAGCCGCTGCTGATGGCAATTCGGCCCTACGTACAGAAGTTCCACAGCTCCGAATACATCAACGCCCTCGCCAATGGGGATATCTGCGTTGCCTTTGGCTGGTCCGGCGACATCCTCCAGGCGCGCGATCGGGCTGCCGAGGCCGATGCCGGCGTTGAGATTGCCTACCACGCCCCGAAAGAAGGCGCCCTGATGTGGTTTGACCAGATGGCAATTCCGGTTGATGCGCCAAACCCTGAGGGCGCACACCTGTTCCTCAATTTCATCATGGATGCGCAAAACATGGCGCAGGCGTCGAACTATGTGTTCTACGCTAACGGCAATCTGGCCAGTCAAGCGTTCCTGCTCCCGGAAGTGATCGGGGATACCGCCATCTATCCCGATGCCGCGACTCTGGAGAACCTGTATATCACTACGCCCTATCCGGCCAAGGTGCAGAGAACCGTCACCCGGCTGTGGACCCGGGTCAAGTCGGGAACTTGAGCATCCATACTCTGCGGGGGCGCCTCAGCGCCCCCATGACTTTCTGCATTTGACGAGGGCACAATGCCGGAATGCGCTTTCGCCCCCTGGAGCGACCCTGGCGCGGAACCACTGATCCGGTTCCGTAACGTGACCAAGCGGTTCGGTGACTTCACCGCGGTCCGTGACCTGACACTGGATATCTATGAACACGAGTTTTTCGCCCTGCTAGGCCCTTCCGGCTGTGGCAAAACCACCATGATGCGCATGCTGGCCGGGTTCGAAACACCCAGTTCCGGCCACATTGAACTCGCAGGGCAGAACATTGTACCGGTGCCTCCGAACAAGCGCGCCGTGAACATGATGTTCCAGTCCTATGCCCTGTTCCCACACCTGAACGTCTGGGACAACATTGCCTTCGGGCTGAAACGGGACGGGATGCCCAAAGACGCTCTGCGCGAACGCGTTGCAGAGATGCTCAAGCTCACCCACCTGGAGCGCTTTGCGCGTCGCAAGCCGCACCAGATTTCAGGCGGCCAGCGACAGCGCGTGGCACTCGCCAGAAGCCTGGCCAAAGCGCCCAAGCTGCTGCTTCTGGATGAACCTATGGGGGCGCTGGACAAGAAACTGCGCCAGGAAACCCAGTTCGAACTGATGGATATCCAGGAAAAAACCGGCACGACCTTCGTCATCGTCACCCACGACCAGGAAGAGGCCATGACCGTCGCCAGCCGGGTTGCGGTCATGGACGAGGGTGAACTAATCCAGGTTGCCACGCCCTCCGCCATCTACGAGGCGCCCAATTGCGTGTATGTCGCCGACTTTATTGGTGACGTGAACATCATCGAAGGCGCTGCGCATCGCGCCGGCGACAAACACTACACGGTGCATTGGGCTGACGGCCAGGCGCCGCTGAAGGCAGCCTCTGACAAAACGTTCTCACCCGCGCAGAATGCCTTCCTGGCAATCCGTCCCGAGAAGGTGCTGGTCACGGCGGAACGCCCGGCTGACGCGGAAAACACCATTCAGGGCCGAATCCACGATATCGCTTACCTGGGCAATATCAGCACCTATCACGTGGAAGTGGCAGGTGGACGCATGCTGAAGGCACAGACCGCCAACACCCGGCGCATTGAAAACAGGGGCTTTACCTGGGAAAACCGGGTCTGGCTGTCGTGGGATTCAACGGCAGGTGTGCTGCTGGAGCGTTAATGCGACGAGTTTTCATCATTGCCGTTCCCTACCTCTGGCTGCTTGCGCTATTTCTCATACCCTTCGCGATCGTCCTGAAAATTTCCCTGTCGGATGTCGCCATGGCACGTCCGCCCTATCTGCCCCAGTTCAGCTGGGAAGCGGGTTGGGGTGCATTCCTGTCACAGCTCGATTTCGAGAATTTCACCTTTCTCACCACTGACGATCTCTACTGGAAGGCCTATCTCTCCAGCCTGCAGATTGCAGCCACCTCGACATTGCTGACGCTGCTGATTGGCTACCCCATAGCCTATGCCATGGCGAGGGCTCCCGACGAATGGCGTGCGACCCTGATGATGCTGGTGATTCTGCCGTTCTGGACCAGTTTTCTGATCAGGGTCTATTCCTGGATGGGTATTCTCAGTCAGGAAGGCTACCTGAATCAGTTGCTGCTGGGCCTCGGCGTGATCAGCGAGCCCCTGATTATTCTCAATACCAAAGTGGCCGTGTATATCGGCATCGTATACACCTACATTCCCTTCATGATTCTGCCGATCTATGCCGCGCTGCATCGCCTTGACAGCTCCCTGATTGAAGCAGCCGAAGATCTGGGCTGCTCCCGCGCAAAAGCGTTCTGGCTGATTACGGTGCCGCTCTCGCGCAATGGCATTATCGCCGGCTGTTTTCTCGTGTTCATTCCCACCCTGGGTGAATTTGTCATTCCCTCGTTGCTCGGTGGCTCGGGAACGCTGATGATCGGTAAGGTCCTGTGGGAAGAGTTCTTCAACAACCGGGACTGGCCCGTCGCCTCGGCGGTTGCGGTTGTACTTGTGCTGATACTGATTATTCCCATCGTGCTGTTTCAGCAGAATCAGCAGAAGCAGAACGAGGCGCAAAGCTGATGCGCCTGCGCTGGTTCAATATCACGTCGCTGACCCTGGGTTTCGCCTTCCTCTACCTGCCCATGATCATTCTGGTCATCTACAGTTTCAATGAGAGTCGGCTGGTCACCGTCTGGACCGGATTCTCCACCAAGTGGTATGGAGAACTGCTCAGTAACCAGGCCTTCCTGGACGCGGCCTGGGTCACGCTCAAGGTCGCCGTGTTCTCATCCACGCTGGCCACCGTACTGGGCACACTCGCGGCCTATGCACTGGTACGCGGCGCCCGTTTTCCTGGCAGAACCCTGTTTTCAGGCATGATCTACGCCCCGCTGGTCATGCCAGAGGTTATCACCGGCCTTTCGTTGTTGTTGCTGTTTATCGGTATCGGTCTGGATCGTGGCGTGTTGACCATTGTTCTGGCACACACGACGTTCTCCATGTGTTACGTGTCAGTCGTTGTGTCGTCGCGCCTGGTGAGCTTTGACCAGTCACTGGAAGAAGCCGCGCTCGATCTCGGCTGTTCACCCTGGGATGCCTTTCGCCTGGTCACCCTGCCGATCATCGCGCCCGCCGTTGTTTCGGGCTGGCTGTTGGCGTTTACCCTGTCTCTGGATGACCTTGTGATTGCCTCATTCACCACCGGTCCGTCAGCCACCACGCTGCCGATCAAGATATTTTCAGCGGTCCGCCTGGGGGTCAGCCCGGAAATCAATGCCCTCTCCACACTCATGATTGCCGTTGTCACCCTCGGCGTGATCATCGCCTCTCTGATTTCCAAGCGCAATTTCGTCCGCGAGCAACACGGCAGTGAGTCGCGTCACTAGGGCCTGCCACACAGCACGTTTCCTGCGCTACCCGACAACTGCCGATAACGCCGCTTCCATCACCGCATCGTACCCGTCCGGTTTTCGGGCTAAGATGACGGTAATCCCTCGCTGCAGGAACAGACGTGCATCCGCAATCCCGCACCGGGCGCTTGCGGGCCACGGAACCGGCGCCCGCAGCACCAGATCATCGGAACGTGACACGATGGGCAAGCGATCAGGAAACCAACTTCAGAACGCGTTTACGACGCGGGGCGTATGGAAGGTCTACGGCGAGGGCGCTACCGAAGTGCAAGCCCTGCGCGGCGTTGATATCGACATTCCAGCCGGCGAACTGGTGGTACTGCTTGGCCCCTCGGGCAGCGGCAAATCGACGTTACTGAATATCCTCGGTGGTTTGGACCGGGCCAGCAGGGGCGATGTGCTATTCCAGGGCCGCAATCTAGCGGCGATGACGGATGTGCAACTCACCCGCTACCGCAGGGATCACGTCGGCTTCGTCTTCCAGTTTTATAACCTGATGCCGGGACTCACCGCCTACGAGAACATCGAACTTGTCACAGAAATCGCCGGTAATCCCATGCCTGCTGACCATGCCCTGGCTCTGGTGGGACTGGGTGATCGTGGTGACAGTTTCCCGAGCCAACTCTCCGGAGGTGAGCAGCAGCGCGTCGCCATCGCGCGCGCCGTGGCAAAGCAGCCCAACGTCCTGTTCTGCGATGAACCCACAGGCGCACTGGACAGCATCACGGGACGAACCGTTCTGCGGGTACTCAAAGACGTCAATGAGCAGCTGGGAGCCACAGTACTGATCGTGACCCATGCCGCCGCAACGGCGGACATGGCAGACCGGGTCATTCACTTTGCCGACGGTCGTATTCGGGATATTCAGCGCAACGCGCACAAGCGCGACCCCAGCGACATCGAATGGTGACCCGGCAGTGACTCCCCTGGATCGCAAGCTGCTCAGGGATCTCTGGCGGATCAAGGGTCAGGCGGCGGCGATTGGCGCGGTCATTGCCGTGGGTGTTCTGCTGCTGGTGATGATGTCTGGTCTGGTGACCTCACTGGATGAGACACGGCGAGCCTACTACGAGCGATACCGTCTGGCTGACGTGTTCGCGCCGGTGAAGCGCGCGCCCCAACATCTCCTCGCAGAGCTCAGCGCACTGCCTTCTGTCGCTGCGGTAGAAGGACGGATCACGGGACATGCGCTGATCGACCTGCCCGGCCTGGACATCCCGCTGCGCGCCAGGGTCGTATCCTTGCCCGAATTCCACGCACCGCGGCTGAACGGGTTTTACCTGAGCGCCGGACGCGCCCCGCAAAGTGATCGCAACGACGAAATCCTTCTGCTCAAGGGTTTTGCGGAGGCACACAGCCTGCAACCGGGCGATACGCTGGACATCACCATGAACGGCGCCCGTCATACGCTACGCATCGTCGGTCTGGCCCAGGCACCGGAGTTTCTCTACACAACGGCACCCGGGGAATTGATGTCTGACGATGCACGCTACGGCGTCATCTGGATCAGCATGCAGACGCTCGCAGCGGCCTATGACCTGGAGGGCGCCTTCAACGAGGCGCTGTTGTCCATTGGACGGGGAGCACAGTCTCCTGCGGTGATCCATGCTGTCGATCGCCTGCTTGAGCCCTATGGCGGCTTCGGCGCATACGCTCTGGCCGATCATGGATCAAACCGGTTCATCAGCGAAGAGATCGCCAGCCTGCGCGCGACCGCGGCGGCAGTGCCGCCGATCTTCCTCGCAGTCGCCGCCTTCCTGCTCTACATCGTTATCTTCCGCATGGTAGAGGCAGAGCGCGGGCAGATAGGCTTGCTGAAGGCCTTCGGCTACAGCAATCTCGAAACCGCAGCACACTACTTCAAGCTGATTCTCGCCATCGCCGCCGGCGGAGCAACAGTAGGCTGTGTACTGGGAGTTCTCGCCGGTCGCGCCCTGATTGACCTGTATCTCCTCTACTTCAAATTTCCCTTCCTGATCTTCCAGCTTGATCCGGGGTCCTTCATCGCCGCGTTCAGCGTCAGCATCGGTGCTGCTTCTGCCGGGGGAGTCACTGTCCTGAGGCGCGTTTTTCGGCTGACTCCCGCCGCTGCGATGCAACCTATCGCCCCGCCCCACTATCGCCCTCTGGGCAACGTAGCCCGGTCATTGCAGTCGGTGCTGGACCAACCCAGCCGGATGGTGGTGCGTCGCCTGACCCGACAGCCCGGGCGAATGGCCGGCGCCGCGGGCGGTATCGCGGCTGGCATGGCGCTATCGGTCGCCATGATCGGTATCATGAATGGCTTCAATCAGGCGATCGACCTGACCTTCAATGTCATCGACCAGAGTGACGTCAGCATCACCTTCAATGAACCGCTTTCCGATACCACGCTGGCAAACCTGCGCAGTATTCCAGGCGTCATTGCCGTACAACCCGCTCGCCATGTGTCTGCGGTCTTGCGACACGGTGTCCAGCGTCATCTGGGCGTCATCAGCGGTATGACCACCAATGCGCGCCTTTACCGTACAGTGGATAGCAGGATGGCGCCTGTGCCACTGCAAGCTCAAGGCATTGTACTGGCGGAGGCGCTGGCAGACATCCTCAAGGTACAGGTGGGGGATTTGCTGACCCTGGAGGTCCGCGAAGGCAGGAGGCCGACACTGCGCATCCCCGTGACGGGAATCGCACAAAATCTGCTGGGGTCGCCAGCCTATATGGAACTGTCCGCTCTCAATCACGCACTAGGTGAGCCCAACCGCATCTCCGGCGCTTACCTGCGTGTAGACAGTGCCCATCAAAATTCTGTCTACCGCGTGCTCAAGGACATGCCGGCAGTGGCGAGTGTGAGCCTGAAACAGGACGCGAGGACCGCGCTGCAAACCCAAATGGACAGGGGCGCGGGCGCCATGCGCTACATCATGATGGCTGTGGCCGGCATCATTACCTTCGGTATCGTCTACAATGCAGCCCGCATCGCCTACGCCGAGCGCGCCCGGGACCTGGCCAGTTTGCGCGTCATCGGTTTTTCGCGCAGTGAAGCCGCCTTTGTGCTGCTCGGTGAACTCGCACTCGTTACACTGGCTGCCTTGCCACTGGGCGCGGTGCTGGGCTACTACCTGTCGTTCGCGGTAGCGGCGGGTTTCAGCACTGACCTTTACCAGATTCCGGCCACGGTTCAGCCGGTCGGCTACGGCGCAGCAGCGCTTGCCGTCATAGCCGCAGCCACGCTGTCAGGCTGGCTGGTGAAACGGGATCTGGACCGCACCGATCTGGTATTGGCACTCAAGGCACGGGAATAGCATCATGGCCAGAAAGCACTCCAGAATAATCATCAGCCTCACATCCATCATGATCGTTGCGGCCACGCTGATTTTCGCCTTCTGGCCGCGCCCACTGCTCGTGGATATGGCTACGGTCGGCCGCGGAACAATGACGGTAACGATTGACGAAGAGGGACGCACCCGCGTGCACGATACCTACGTGCTGGCGACCCCAGTGGCAGGTCGTCTGCAGCGCGTCGAGGTCCTGCCCGGCGATGCGGTGGTGCACAACCAGACCGTCGTGGCGCAAATGCTGCCCAGCAACCCTGAGGCACTGAACATACGTACCCGGGAGCAGGCCCTGACTGAAGTTGCCGCCGCCGAGGCCGCCTTGCGACTGGCACGCGCAGAGCTGAACAAGGCCGTTGCCGACAGCGACCTGGCTAAGACCGACCTCGAGCGCGTACGTCGTCTGCGCGAAAATGCCATGGTCAGCGAGGCAGAGCTGGACCGCGCGGTGCGCTCAGCACGCAGTGCCGAGGCGGTGCTGGGTACAGCGGAGGCCGCCATCGCAATGCGCGAAGCACAGCTCGCCAACGCGCGAGCAAGCCTGATCAGCTTTCAGGATGCAGATGCGCCCGCGGAGGCGATGCTCAAGCAGCGCGAGTCGATTCCCCTGTACGCCCCGGTAACAGGTCGCGTGTTGCGCGTACTGCAGGAAAGCGCAACAACCCTGCCGGCCGGCACCGCCATTCTCGAGATTGGCAATATCGAGAACGACCTCGAAGTGGTGGTGGAACTGCTGTCAACGGACGCCGTGAAGGTGTCCCCGGGGGATCCAGTTATCCTCGAGGATTGGGGCGGACCGGCGACGTTGCACGGCGTCGTCGAGCGCGTGGAGCCACTGGGCTTCACCAAGTTTTCTGCACTGGGCGTGGAAGAACAGCGTGTGAATACGATCGTGCAGTTCACGGAGCCGGCAGACGCGCGCCGCGCACTGGGCCACGGCTACCGCGTCGAAGCAAGGATAATCATCTGGCAGGCCGAGGATATCCTCCAAGTGCCAGCAAGCGCGCTGTTCAGGCACGACAGCGACTGGGCCGTATTCCGCGAGCAGGGCGGCAAAGCCCGCCTGACCCCGGTCAGGATTGGTCGCAACAACGGTGTTGACGCGGAGGTACTGGAAGGCCTGCAAGCGGGCGATACAATCGTCCTGTATCCGGGGTCAAGCCTTGCAGACGGTGTGCGCATAGAGCAGCGCCCCACCGGATGATCAAGGCGGCATGAGAGTCCGGCCCTGGCGCGCCAGCCCAAAGTGCGTGTAAACACCGTGCCCGCCCGCCTCCCCCCAACGCGACATCGAGGACGAGACTGGCTATTTCATTGCCAACAGACCTCCCGTAGCAATCGTCCACGGAAATCGCCACCTTGACCAGTCTGGCAGACACCCCGCCGCCCAGAAAAAGGCCTGAGTATGGTATCGTAAGCGTATGAGGCCACTACTGGGAAACCACCTGAAAACGCAGCTCCTGCTCTCGCTGGTGCTTGTTTGCGTTACCCGCCTGGGGTTCGCCGCAAACAGTGATCTCCTCCGCCTGGAAATTGAAAACCTGAACGGTGGCAATCACGCAAGCGCCACCTCATCGGTACGCAATACCGACGACCTCTCGGCCATTTATGGCGACTACCAGTACCAGCCCCTGTGGTTCGCCGATGGGCCATTGGCCTCGCTGCGCACAGACCTGCAGCGCGAGATACTGCGCTCCGCTGACCACGGCCTTGCGCTGCATCGCTACCACTACGATGAACTGCTGGCGGGCACCCTGCCGGAAACACAGCTGGATGTACTGTACACCGATGCCTTGCTGTCGCAGGTGCGAGACCGCTACCGCGGTGCCGTGGCACAGGTGGACGACCAGTGGTACCTGGAACGTGAGTCCATTGATCCCAGAGGTCTGCTGCAGCAATTGGTAGCACAGGGCAAGGGGCTCAGTGACCTGCTGCATGCCCTGTGGCCGCAAACGCCGGAATATTGGGCGTTGGTGGCAAAGCGCGCTGAACTGTCCACCGCAGCAGACGCCACCAGCCGCCCTGTGGATGGCGGCCCCGCCCTGAAACCCGGCGCCAGCGGCCCGCGGGTGGCACAGCTGCAGGAAAGGCTGCTGGGACCTGGCGAGCACTCCGGCACCTTCGATGAACAACTCAGGCAGGCCGTTGTCACGTTTCAGCAGGGGGCGGGGCTTGAGGCAGACGGCATTGTGGGCAACGCCACCCTGGAAGTTCTCAATGCCACGCGATTCTCGTGGATTGATCGTCTGGATGCCAACCTCGAGCGCTGGCGATGGCTGCCGCGAGACACCCCCTCAACCTATATCCGGGTGAATATCGCAGCATTCCAGATGCGGGTCATCGAAAACAACGCGGAGGCGCTGACAATGGACATCATTGTCGGTCGTCCGTACCGCGAAACCCCGATCTTTACCGAAGATATGCAGTACCTGGTGTTTTTTCCCTACTGGAATGTTCCCTACAGCATCGCCGTCAAGGACAAACTGCCGCTGCTGCGGCAGGATCCGGCCCCGCTGGCAGCGGCAGGCTACCAGGCACGACTGGCGGGCAGCCAGGAATTCGTTCCCGTGACGGAAGTAGACTGGCAGACGGTGCGGCCCGGGCAGTTCACCCTGCGCCAGCTACCGGGCGACCACAATGCCCTCGGCAAGGTAAAGTTCATGCTGCCGAATCAACACAGCGTGTACCTGCACGACACGCCCGACAAGGCACTCTTCAGGAAATCCGAGCGCACCTTCTCCTCCGGCTGCATTCGCCTCGCTGAGCCACGCAAGCTCATCGAGTGGGTGTTGAACCACGACAAGAGCAACTACCTGACGCAGGTAGATCGACTGTTTGAATCCGGCGAAACCACAACCGCTTACCTGAAGGATCCGATACCGGTTTACCTTGTCTACTTCACCGCATTCGCGGTCGGTGATGACGTGGTGTTCCGCCGGGATGTCTACGGCCGAGACCAGCGGATTGTCGATCAGCTGAGAGAGGCCGGCAAAAGCCGGGTTTGACAACTACCTGCGTGGGGGTCAGCGCTCACGGCAACGGGACCCCTTTGATCCAACTAGGCGAAATAACCACGCGTACGGTTCGCCAGCGCGACCAGCGACAGCATGACCGGCACTTCCACCAGCACACCCACCACAGTCGCCAACGCAGCACCCGAGTGCAGCCCAAACAGGCTGATAGCCACCGCAACCGCCAGCTCGAAGAAGTTCGACGTGCCAATCAGGGCGGCAGGCGCTGCTGTGCTGAAAGGCACACGCCACAGGTAAGCCCAGCCGTAGGCGATGAAAAAGATCCCGTAGCTTTGAATCAGCAGGGGTACCGCAATCAGCGCAATCACCAGTGGCTTGTCCAGAATCGTCTGTGCCTGAAAGCCGAACAACAAGACGACGGTTGCCAGTAACCCGATAATCGAGAAGGGTTTCAGTCTTGCAGTGAAGGCACTGATACGTTCATCGCTGCCGCCGCCATCAAGCATGCTGCGTGTGAAGTAACCCGCGACCAGCGGCACAACAACATACAGCATCACCGAGAGCAGCAGCGTATCCCAGGGCACAACGATGTCGGTCACGCCCAGCAGCAAGGCGGCCAGTGGTGCAAAGGCGAACACCATGATCAGGTCGTTGATCGACACCTGCACCAGCGTGTAGTTGGCATCGCCTCGCACCAGCTGACTCCAGACAAACACCATCGCCGTACAGGGTGCGACACCGAGCAGTATCATCCCGGCAATATATTCCTGGGCCGTTTGCGGGTCCACAAGACCGGCGAACACAGATTCAAAAAAGAAGATCCCCAGGGCAGCCATCGTGAATGGCTTGACGATCCAGTTGACGACGAGGGTGATGCACAGACCTTTGGGGCGCTTGCCTACATCGCGCAGTGAAGCGAAATCGACATTCACCATCATGGGGAAGATCATCACCCAGATAAAGACGGCCACCGCAAGATTCACGCTCGCATACTCAAAGGCGGCGATAGCAGCAAAAACACCGGGACGGGCGACGCCGGCGGCAATGCCAACCGCGATGCACAGCGCGACCCAGAGTGAGAGGTAGCGCTCGAACAAGCCCATGGACGAAGTGTTGGCACTGCTCATGGTAGTTCCTTCTCTATGCGGTCCCTCAGCAGGGTGAGGGCATTGTCAAATGCTTTAGCCACCTCCTCCTCGCTCCCCTGAACGCTGGCAGGATCCGGTGTGCTCCAGTGTTTCTTTGCCACGTTCCCGATAAACACGGGACAGCTTTCCGTCGCGGCGCGGTCGCAGACCGTGATGACGATATCGAACGCCTGATCGGCGAACTCATCCCAAGACTTGCTGCGGGGTTCACCCACGCCGAAGCCATGGCGCTGGAGGGCCGCGATGGAGCCCGGGTGCACGTAGCCAGCTGGCTCACTGCCGGCGCTGACGGCGGTATATCGCCCCTCCCCAAGCTGATTGATCATGGCCTCGGCCATGATGGATCGACAGGAATTGCCCGTACAGAGAACAAGCACCTTCTTCATACAACTACCCTTCCAGGAATGTCACCAAAACTCGCGTGAACGCCGCCGATCGACACGCTCAGGTATGGCCTGCACGCTGTCATGACGCGTCAGGAGATGGCGGGTCACAGCACTGTGCTAGCTCAATGATGGAACAGGCGGATGTGCTGTCCTCGCGAATGGTCGCGAAGTCCGCACTGCAGCAGTCTTTCACCAGGAAGGTGATGAGCTCATGTGTGGCCTGAAAGTCCGCACTGTAGATAATCGAGCGCCCTTCCCGCCGCGAGGAGACAATGCCCGCCTGTGAGAGATGATTGAGATGGAAGGACAGCGTATTGTGCGGCGTGCCCAGGGCTTCACTCAGCGCGCCAGCGGGAAGACCCGTCGGCCCCGCCTGCACCAACAAGCGGAAAGCGCGCAGCCGCGTTTCCTGTGAGAGTGCGTTGAATACGATTGACGCCTTGTCGATGTTCATGTGTCCATATTATTGGACATATGGACACATTTCAAGCGAAAAATCCGCCACTCGCCGAGCGATCCTGACATACGTCCCCTGCCCGCAATGAACCCACTTCCACCGTCACTGAACCGTCGTGTTTTATCTTATACTCTACGAAAACACGGTTAAGCATGACTCAGGGCGCCTGCAATGACAAACGACATAAAACAAACCTCCTCAAAACACGTCAACCCCTTCAAGGAACCCGAGGACGCCGCAGTGCAACCTGCGGGGCCTTCCCCCATCGACCTCGCTGCGCTGGCGTTCGTCAAGCAGCTTGGCGCCGAACTGCAAAAGGGCGAGTTCGACCTGCCGCCGTTTCCCGATACCGCCGTCAAGGTGCGCGAATGCATTCGGGATCCCGCGGCGGATAACCGGGCGCTCGCCGCCATCATCGCCAAAGAGCCTGCGCTCGCGGCGCGGCTAATGCGCATGGCCAATTCCGCGATGGTGCGGCGCGGGCCCATTGAAGTTACCGACATACCCACGGCCATCTCGCGCGTGGGCATGACCATGGTGCAGAACGCGGCGACCTCGTTTGCGGCACGTGAAGCGTTCAAAGTGCCCCCCGGCAGCGCCTGCTTCGGTGAGTTGAACGAACTGCGCCGCATGAGCGTTCGGGTGGCGTCAATCGCCTACCTGCTTGCCAAAAACGTGCGCAGCGTCAGCAAGCCGGACGAGGCGATGCTGGCCGGGCTGCTGAGTTCAGTGGGCAAGTTTTACATATTTACCAAGGCCTCTGATCACCCGGACCTGTTCACTGACCGCGCTGCATTGCGAGCCCTGCTGAACCAGTGGCATACCGGCGTGGCGCGCGCGATTGTGGAGGCCTGGGAGTTCCCCGACACCATTGCCATTGCGGTAGATGAGCAGGAGGTAAAGGACAAAGATCGCATTGATTCTGCAGACCTCAGCGACCTGCTGCTGGTCGCCAATATCATTGCCCGCGCGGGTGTGGATGCTGCAAAGCAACTGGGCGACCTGGATTCGCTGGCGCGCATGCGCATGGATGCAGGCAAGCTGCACACACTGCTCACAGACCACCAGGACGAGATTGAGTCCATGGTCTCCGCGATGACCTGAGACGATAATACCGGCCAGCAGAGCGATGTCACCGGCTCACGGGGCGTCGCTCATCTGTTGCATCGCGCCCCAATTTAAATATAATCATTCTCATTTTCGTTCGCATCAGAGAGTGATTGCGCAATGTTTACAGCCCGTTTTGCAGCAGGCCTTATGCTGGCCACCTGCTCATTCAGCCTTGCCTCAGCGGCCACAGAATCCGACACCCTCGAAGTCATTCATGTCTACGGACTACCGACCGATTCCAGGGTCTCCGGGACCCTCCCTGCCTTGCAGGACGGCAAGATCTTCGAGGGCAAGAAAACAACCCTTGTGAACCTGGGCGAGCAGCCTGTGTTTGTCGAACCAAACCTGCGGCAAATGTTCTCGCGGCTGCCGGGCCTGTTCGTATCCGACCAGAAAATCCCCAGTATCTACAACATCAACTACCGGGGCCTGGGCAACCCACACGAGTCAGAATACGTCGCCTTCTTCCAGAACAACATCCCACTCGCGGCTGACCTGTTCGGTTATCCGACGATTTACTACATGCCCGCCGCCCAGCGGGTCGAACGCATTGAGTTCGTGCGCGGCGGTGGCGGCCTGCTGTATGGGCCACAGGTCGGACCAGTACTCAACCTGGTGACACGGCGCGCGGATGCCGATGCCGAGACTGCGTTCAGCACGGACCAGGCAATGGGTAGCGACGGGTTGTACAGCACCTACAACGAAGTGAACTGGTCCCAGGGCGACATCGGCGTCCTGGCCTCGTTCGACCATCGCAGCGCCGACGGTCCTCGAACCAATGAGGACTACCGCGTCAATGCCGGCTACCTGGGCATCGCCTGGGAGGGCTTGCAGGACATCCGCCTGGGCTTCGACCTGGATCTGTACCAGTCCGATTCGGGCGAGGCGGGCCGACTGACGTCGCAGGAATACGCCACCGACCGCGATCTGGTGAAATCGCCCTTCAACCGAATCGAGATTGACCAGGTCATCGCCACACTGACGTATGGCCAGCAGATTGATGCGTCATCCACACTGGACGCCAGCGTCTGGTACTCCTCCATGGATCGCCTGAGCCGCCGCTCGGCCATGTTCACGGACCCGGCAAATGAACCGGAGACCACGGCGATTGACGAGCAGCAGTTTGCCAACTACGGCTTTGACCTGCGCTACGCCCTGTCCTGGGGTGAGAACAACGTCCTCACCGCCGGCACAACTTCGTACCTCGGCGACAGCCCGCGCACCCGTCACGTCAGCGATGACATTCGATCCAGCGTCCAGAAGCCGGAAGACCTCGCCTTCAGCCAGGACCGTGTGATGACTTATAACGCGCTGTTCCTTGAGAACCTGTTTCGCTTTGGCAAGCTAAGCGTGGTCCCCACCCTGCGCCTGGAACGCATCAACTACGATCTGCGTGAGCGGGTGAAGAATGCAAACCTGCGTCGTGATGCCATCGACACAGACAGGACCTATCACGAGACGCTCTTTGGCCTGGGTCTCATGTATCAGTCAGGAGAGCACGCAGAGTTGTACGCCAATGCGTCGGAGTCCTACCGTCCACAGCGTTTTGATGACCTGATCAACCCGTCCTCGGAACTGGCGGGCAGCAACAGCCCGGATATCTCGCGTGCAGTCAACTATGAGATCGGTTACCGCAGCGAGCCACGCGACGGGCTGCTGTTCGACCTGAGCCTGTTTCGCATCGATTTCGAGGACAAGATCGAACAGATTCAGGTCAACATCAGCGATGTGGAGCGCGTCAACAGTGGCGACTCACGGCACCAGGGCATTGAGTTCGGTGTGGAATACAACCTGGTTGCCGATGCCGCCTACACTCTAAAGCTGTTCGCCAACGGCTCGCTCCTGGACACCGAAATCACCCGCAGCCTGGAAGCTGACCTGATCGACAACAGCACCGCGTTTGCACCCGACTACCTGATTCGCACCGGCTTTATCGTTGACCGTGGGCCATGGAATGCGGCGCTCACTGCCAGTCTGGTCGGCGAGCAATACTGGCAGGACTCCAACCTCGCAAGCGGCACGGGTGCCGGCAGAATTGACGGAGAAATACCGGCCTACGAAGTGCTGGACTTCAGCATCGAGTACCGCCACCGTGACCGCTGGACCCTGTACGGCGGCGTCAACAACCTGCTGGATCAGGATTACTACAGCCGGGTGCGCTCAGACGGTATCGAACCGGCGCAGGAGCGGGCGCTCTACGCCGGGTTCCGCTTCGAAATCCGCTAGCACGCCGCAACCCGACGGGCGGCTGGCGCGCGCACCCTACAACTGGGGCAGGGCCGTGAACACGCTGCCTGCGTGCCAGCCACCGTCGGCCATGAACTCCGAACCGGTGCTGAAGCTGGCCTCATCCCCGGCGAGGAACACAGTGACTGCGGCCACTTCGCTGGGCATCCCGACGCGCGGCAGGGCCTGGTTTGCGTAGGTGGCATCTGCCTGCTCGCGGGTCATGAAGTCCTTGCCGTGCATATCGGTGTAGATCCCTCCGGGATGCACGCTGTTGACCCGGATGTTGTACTTGCCCATCTCCAGGGCGGCGGTTTTGGTCATGCCGCGCACCGCCCACTTGCTGGCCGCATAGGCCACCAGGGAGTTCTTCGCCTGGAAGCCGTCGATCGACGAGATGTTGATAATGGAGCCACCGCCGCCCGCCTTCATGCTGGGAAACACCGACTGCATGCCGAGAAACACGCCCAACTGGTTGACCCGGGCAACCGCCATGAACTCGGCTTCGGTGGTATCCATGATGGTCTTGTGGATCAGGATCGCCGCGTTGTTGACCAGCACATTGAGCGCGCCGAACTGCTTACTGGCTTCGACTGCAGCCTGCCATTGCGCCTTGTCGGTGACGTCCAGGTGAACATACGCCGCCTTCTCGCCAAGTTCTTCGGCCACCTTGCGGCCGGGCTCATCCAGAACATCCCCCAACACCACGCAGGCGCCCTGCTCCACCAACAGCCGTGCGGTGGCCTCCCCCATACCCCGGGCGGCCCCGGTGACAATGGCGACTTTTCCTTCCAATCTTGCCATGACGCTTTTCCCCTGTGTGGATGAAAAAAACAGCCACAAGCTTAACGCCTGCGCGCACCGGGCTCCTAGTACAAACGGGTGATTGCGCTACCTGCACACCGCTCAAGGCCGTCGTGGCCGGGTTTGCAGCCGCCGCCGCACGCGCCCTGAGCATCATCCCGTCAATTCCGTGGTAGGCTAGGCGGCCTGGTTTGGCGCGGCCAGCCCCCTCGCCAAACCCATCAAATACACGACCAGGAGAGCAGCGATGAGCACAACCGGAAAGCAGGTTTTCACCACCTTGGAGAAGAACGGCACCCTGACGGTGGAAGTTGCCACCAGCACCTTCCCGGAACCCAAGGGCGATCAGGTGCTGGTCCGGATGGAAGCCGCGCCGATCAACCCATCGGACCTCGCGCTGCTGTTCAGCGCGGCGGATCTGGAGAACGCCGAGTATTCCCCGGGGAAGATCGTGGCGAAAATGCCGGAACCGTTCCTTAGCGGCTCCAAAGGGCGCCACGGTCAGCGCATGCCGGTAGGCAATGAGGGCGCTGGCACCGTGGTGGCAACCGGAGACAGCCCGGCGGCCAAGGCGCTGCTCGGCCAGCGGGTTGCCTGCGTGCCCGGCAATGCCTTCTCTGAATATGCCATCGCCGATGCCAAGATGTGTCTGCCACTGGGGGAGAACTCATGCGAGCAGGGCGCATCGGCGTTCGTCAATCCTATGACCGCCCTCGGTTTTGTCGAGACCGCAAAAATGGAGGGGCACACAGCGATGGTGCACCTGGCGGCCGCCTCCAACCTGGGCCAGATGCTGCAGCGGATATGCCTTGAGGACAAGCTGGATCTGGTCAACATCGTGCGGAAACAGGAGCAGGTGGACCTGCTCAAGGGGCTGGGGGCGAAATACGTGGTCAACTCGTCGGATGCTGACTACATGGCACAACTGCGCTCGGCGATCGAGCAAACCGGCGCCTACCTCGGTTTCGACCCAATTGGTGGCGGCAATAACTCCGACAACGTCTTCAAGGCGATGGAACAAGTCGCCGTGGCTAAAATGACGGAGTTCAGCCGCTACGGTTCCGACCAGGAAAAGAAGATGTACATCTACGGACGTCTCGACCTCGGCGCCACCATACTGACTCCTTCCTACGGCTTCGGGTTCACCCTCTCGGGCTGGTTGCTGTTCCCCTTCCTGCAAAAAGCGGGAATGGAAACGGTGCTGCGTATGCGCAAACGCGTCCTCGACAATTTGACCACCACCTTCGCCAGCCACTACAAGGAACGGGTCACGCTGGAACAGATGCTGGAAAAAGACGCGGCAATGGATTACCGCGCCATGCGCACGGGCGAGAAATACCTCGTAACGCCGTAGTGGTCTGCGGATGCGTGTCGTGTCGTCAGCAGGGCTGTACGCACCGGCACTGTGCGCTCCGTGTGATAGCTTTTTATCAATCAGGTGAAGGCGGCGCGGCGTTCGGTCACTGTTGAACACGTTGCGCCGCGCATCGGACACGGAGGGCCGTCGACCAGGATGTCATAGCGCTCCGGAGACCAATGTGCATGGAGGACCGAATGCTATCGCTTGGTTACTTCCTGACAGCGCTGGCCGTATTGCTCGCGACGCTGGCCGGTTGGAGACAATGGGACCGGCGCCGCGAGGAGGCAGTGTGGCGACGCCTGATTGCGCTGCACGCCGGTACCCGCCAAGTCTTCCAGGCCGCTATGGTTGACGGCCTGCCGGAGCCTGCACAACGCTACTTCCACTACACCATCAAAGTCGGCACACCGTTAGCCACCGTGGTCGACGTCGACATGGCGGGTGACATCGGCCTGGGTACGCAGGATGCGCCCAAGTACCGCCCCCTGCAGGCGCGCCAGATTCTTGCCTCTCCGCATGGCTTCATGTGGTCGATGACGTCCGGCGCCATCAGCGGCTCCGACGGCGCGCTACCCGGGAAATCGTGGACACGCTTCTGGCTCTGGAACCTGATACCCGTGGCCCGCGCAACGGGGCCTGACCATCTTCGCTCATCCTTTGGCCGACTGGTGGCTGACGCTGTCCTGTGGGCGCCTGCCAGCCTGCTTCCCGGCAACGGCGTTTCCTGGGAGGCGCTGGGCGATGACTGCGCGCGGGTAAACGTGCGCCACGGCCTGTTGGAACAAGCTGTCGATGTGCACGTGAATGCGGAAGGTGCGCCAGTGCGCGTCCTGTTCCAGCGCTGGAGCGATGCAAACCCGCAGCGTCACTATCAACTACAGCCGTGCGGCGGCGAGCTGTCCGAGTTTCGGGAGTTTGCAGGCTACCGTCTGCCGACCTGCGTGATCGCGGGCAATCACTACGGTACGGCCGCCTATTTTCCTTTCTTCAAGGTCCGGGTCAGAGCCATACGCTTTCCAGACGCCACACCGACATGAGTGCCCTGGACCTTGTCGCAATAGGCACCCGGATCGTACTGCCGGTCACCTTGATCGCGTGGCGCGCATTCACGGGTGAACGGCCATGTCGTGACGCTGAAGCCGACGACAACACGCCAGGCGGACGATCGAGGCCAGTCCTATTCAGAACAGGTCCGCGTTCAGCCACATGTGTGTGGCAATTGAAGTCAGGTAGCCAACCATAATGACCGGTGTCCACCGCAGGTGCGACACAAGCGTATAATAGCCACGGGCCTGCCCCATCAGCGCAACGCCCGCTGCAGATCCAATCGATAACATGGAGCCACCAACACCGGCCGTCAATGTGACCAGCAGCCACTGGCCCTGTGACATCTCGGGCTCCATGGACAGCACGGCGAACATGACCGGAATGTTGTCGACCACTGCGGACATGAAGCCCACCGCAATATTGGCGCCGGTCGCACTCCAGTCCGCATAAAGCATCTCGGACACTTCCGAGAGGTAGCCGATGTAGCCCAAGCCGCCCACACAGAGCACCACGCCGTAGAAGAACAGCAGGGTGTCCCACTCGGTTCGCGCCATCGGGTTGAACACATCAAAGGGCACCGCCTTGTCCAGCCGTTCCAGCAAACGCGTGTTCTGTGTCGCTTCAGCCCAGGACCGCTCCCTGGCAACGCCGCGCGCGAAACTGCGACGCAGGTAATAGCCCAGCAGTTGCAAGTAAGCGAGCCCCATCATCATCCCGACCACGGCGGGCAGGTGCAGGAAATTGTGCCCCAAAACCGCGGTGGTGATCGTCAACAGGAACAGCACTACCGTACGCCGCGCACCGCGCTTCATGATCACAGGCTCCGTGGCGTCTCGCGGCGGCTGGCGCGGTACCGCAAAGCTCATAACCAGGGCCGGCACCAGGAAGTTTACCGCGGAGGGTATGAAGAGCCTGAAGAATTCGGTGAACTCCACGGCGCCCTTCTGCCAGACCATGAGCGTGGTGATGTCACCGAAGGGCGAAAACGCTCCCCCCGCGTTGGCGGCAATCACAATGTTGATACAACCCAGACTAATGAAGCGCGGACTGTCCTCACCCACCTTCATCAACACCGCGCACATCAACAGCGCCGTGGTGAGGTTGTCCGCCACCGGCGATATGAAGAATGCCAGCAAACCGGTAATCCAGAACAGGCTCAGGTAACTGAACCCCTTGCTGACCAGCCAGCTGCGCAACGCATCGAACAACTGGCGTTCCTCCATCGCATTGATGTAGGTCATCGCCACCAGCAGAAACAACAGCAGCTCCGCATATTCCAGCAGATTGTGCTTCAACGCGGCGTTGGCGCTTTCCGTATCGCCATTCAGGGCGGCAAAACCGGCCACAAGAAACCAGATGAGACCGGCGGCCAGTAGCACAGGCTTGGACTTGCGCAGGTGCAGCTTCTCCTCCAGCATCACAAAGGCGTAGGCGATGGCGAAGATGGCCAGCGCCAGGTAGCCCACCGGGTGCTGGGTGAAGCCCGAGGATGCCACTCCCGATTCAGCTGCACTGGCAAGGCTGCTGTGACTCGCGAGCAGCAGGCCACCCAAACCGGCGCGTGCAATCCAGCTCCGGGAGCGTTTGACAGGACGAGGGCAGGCACGCGACCGGGTAAGGCGGCTGCGCTGATGGCGGGTTGCGTTCATGATCTCTGACTCAAATGCGGTTGATAGCGGGCACAGTCTGGAATGCGCGCATCTTACCACAGTTCACGCTCAAAAGATTTGACCTATGTCGCTTGAATGACATTTTGTTAGCAAGTAGGAGCACCATCGCGTTTGCCGAGACGACTGCTGTGGCCTATCCGTGACTGTCCGGCAGCCACCAGCAGTCGTTCTGGTCCTTGCCTATGCCGCATTGGACCGGTGCACTTTATTCGCAGATATGCGTTGTAGGGTTCACATCTCAGGGGGGCATCTGCCTGTCATCCTGCCCGTTATACACGCAAACATCCCTGATCAACACCATGCGGAACATAGAAGTGACTAGCAATGATCGGCAGGGCCTCACAATTGCGAATCTACCGGTAGCAGCCGCAGGAGGTTCACCGTGCTCCGTTGCCAGAAACTCGAATGCGGTTCTACGTCGAATTCCTGCCACACTTCGCCGTCGTAACCGCTCCACCGCAGCTCTTCCTCATGCCCGTCACCTTCAAGTGTGACTTTAAAAGCGACCCGCTGGATGTCCTGATCAAACCACTGCGCCATCGACTCGGCAATCTCTGGCGTATCTATCACCACACCCACCTCCGAATTCTCTACCACCGAGCGAGGGTCTAGATTGAGTGAACCTATAAACACCCAACGGCGATCGATCACAAAGGATTTGGCATGCAGACTGGCTTTGGACCTTCCCAACACCTGGCTGCTGCTCACCCCTGACCCGCTTGTCTGTTGCCGGTTCATCTCATAGATTTCCACACCCGCGCGCAACAGTGCACGTCGATGTCGCGCATACCCGGCATGGACAGCAAGCACATCAGTCGATGCCAGTGAGTTGGTAAGTATGCGAACGCGAACACCGCGTTTTACCAGAGTAGTAAAAAATTCTACGCCCTCTTTTCCTGGCACAAAGTAGGGCGAAAAAATCGTCAGCTCCTGCGAGAGCTCCCGAAAGTAGGGAGCGAGCGCCTTGGTTAGATGCAGGTCGTTCCGGTCACGTGGGACGGCCAGCTTTTCGGGATAGTCAACGACCACATCGGCCGTCCCCCACAGCAACGGAAGCTCCCCCTCGACCAGTTTCGCAGCCAGCGGTGAATTCTCCAGCGCGCGGAAGTACGGGGCGTTACGCGCATCGCTAATCAAAAGTCCGTACCGGGAGCGCAAGGTCTCTATGGACTGATCTTCATGCGAACCGTCCAGCAGGCTGGAGGCCGGATAGGCCAGCGGGTGATTCCAGTAGGCATCGAACGATAGAGACACGTCACGCGCCACATCCCCGATAGCGAGCACATCCAGGTCGCCAAATTCAAGCGCCGCATTGGCCTCGAAGTACTCATCACCAATATTGCGCCCACCCAGCACGGTAACCTGCCCATCAGCCGTGAACGTCTTGTTGTGCATGCGGCGGGTAACCCGGCCGAAGCGCGTGAAAAACTGTGGAAGCCGGCTTACGTTGCGCGCGAATGGATTAAAGATGCGCACCTCGATATTTGGATGCGTAGCGAGCGTCGCTTTGTCCGCCTCTCGGCCCTGAAGCCCCATGTCATCCAGCAAAAGGCGTACACGCACACCGCGATCTGCTGCCATGAGCAACTCTCGTAAGAACAGACGCCCGGTCAGATCGTCATGCAGGAGGTAATACTGCGCATCGAGACTCCGCTCAGCTGCCCGCGCCAATGCGGCGCGGGCCACCAGTGCATCGAGCCCGTTCTTCAGCAAGAGAAAACCAGAGCGCTCTGGATGCGATTCACGCTGCTCAAGAAAGGCTCTGCCAAGCGTTGTGCCCTGCGTATCAGCAAACATCGTCGATGGCTTCTGATTGCTGTTTTCTGGCAATACAGCGCAGGCACCCATCGAGATCAGCACGAAAACCCAGGCAAGCACCCTTACATGCATCGACACAGACCGCCTCTCCCATTGCTTGAGTGAGGTGCAGACAGGCTGCCTCACCACGTGCTGGACGAACCTGGAGAACACCAGAACAGCAGCCAGCGCCATCCGGCATCACATCCAATTCCCACCTGCCGTTCCTGACGATACAGTCCAGAACATCACCGACGAATCCCCCATCACTCGATGCCTATCAACGGTGCCGGGCGCCGACTATCGAGAACGCTACTACAGTGGCCCGAGGCCTTCAATCAAACCTCCAAACCTTGCCACCGGCGTCCATCCACCCGCTCGCTGCGACACCGGCTTCACCGGCCAACGCTCACTTTGCGAGGGTCCCACCCGCCCTGTTCTGAAACACCTGAAACCCTGACTGATCCATTTTCTTGCCCTGCTCGCCCCCGAGGTGACCTGCTGTTCATCAAACAGTACAACCACGGATATTCCAGACGGACACGGCAAGGACTTCGCGCCGCAACCCGGTCAGGCGCTCTGCGCTGGCCGGGTGGGTGATCCGGCGAAATTTCCCGGACTCCGTGCTATTCTGAAAACACCTCGCGGGACGGGATACAATCAACAGGAAAGGTTCGCAGCCAATGCAGCATGCTCCAGTCAGCCCGGCAGAAATCAACCCGCGCCTTGTGCCCCATCTCGAGCCCGGTGAATCGGTCCTCTGGCAGAATCAGCCCAGACCGGGGAGCTTCTTTGGACCCAGGCAGATCGCGGGAGGGCTCTCGCTGATCGTCCTGGGGATATCACTCGCCAGTGGCGTCATTGCTCCCCAGCTGCCGGAGGCATCCAGATATGCACCCGCGGCGGCGGCAGCAGGCACCGGTCTGTTACTACTTATAACCCGTTGGAGCAGACGCGCGGCATTGTGGGCTTATGCGATTACTGACCGTCGGCTGCTGTCCGTTCTGAACGGCAAGGTGATCCGGTCCGTTACACCCGAACAACTCGACCGTTTCGACCTGAGGATCAAGGGAGATACTGTCTACTGGCTGAAACTGATCAAACGCAACCTCAACGGCAGTCCAGGAACAGAGCGCGGGCCTGACGGGATTCTGGTCGGCTTTCATGGACAGAGCGATCCACAGGCCACCAGGGCACGCATCGAAAGCTGGCGGCAATCGTTTTCCGAACGTGCCTCGGCCAGCGCTGCAGCCTTCGCCGAGCAGATGAAGTCGGTGGCGACGCCTGCCCCAGGGGAGGCAGCGCCACCGCCTGCCGGCGTACTGCGGGTCAACCATCCAGGTAGCGGCCTTGGTCTCGATGTCCTGCCGGACTGGAAAGTGACCATCAAGAACCGCCACGACGGCCCGCTGCGCATATTCGGTGTGAAAGTACTGCCGCGGATAATCCGTGATGGCCCCGAACGCCCCTATGGTGATCCCGGCGACTGGAATTTCCTGTCTGTACGCGGAGCGCCAGAGGCCGGACTGGACCTGACAATCCACAATCGACCACTGGAGACCACTCTGGACGCCATCCTGAACGACCCGTTCACCAAGATCACCGGCGCAGAAATCCTCAGCAGCGATCCCGATCTGCAGATTGGCCGGTTCCGGGGCTTCAGCGTCATTCGCCGTATGCCCGGCAAAGAGGTCAGGAACGTGGAGGCCTTATCAGCTCCGGCGATGCTGCGACAGGTCTGGCTTGGCCACGACGGCATGTCCATCGAACTGCAGGGCTATGCCCTCGAAAGCCAACCGGATGTGCAAAACGCGATCGACGCCATGGTCAATTCAATCACCCTGCGGGGCTGATCCATTGCGGGTGCTCATCGCTTCCGGACTCGTGAATGGTTGCCCGCCACATCACCACGCGGTCGCAGCCATCTTGTCGCAACCGAGCTTGGCCTGGGGCATCAGACCCTGGGCCTGGCCGAAGGCTGCCTCGGTTGCCAGGGACGTGCCGTAATTGACGATATCGAACAATGCGCCGCCTGCGGTCCCAACCGCCGCCCCCATAAACCCACCGAAGCCCAGCCCCGCGACATTGTTGATGTTGGCTTCCACCAGGCAGCACATCTTGGCAACATCATTCGCCTGTTTGTCACAGTCCTTCAGTGCCTGCAGCGCCTGCACCATGTTGAATGCGATACCCGTCACCTCAGTCAGGTATTCCACCAGGTCCTGACCGCGCCCATCCCCGGTCATGCCCAGCGTCTCGCCCGTGGTCGGATTGATCCTCCACCAGCCCGCCATGGCCGAGCCCTCCGGAAGCCGCTGGGGCACCAAAACCACGTAACCCTGGCTTAAGTCCGCACTGATAAACTCGCCTGCCCCGGCATCCAGACCAAGTCCGGCGACCGCGTCGCCCTGTCCGGGTCGTACCAGACGAATGGGGATACCCTGTTCGGCAGCCAGTTGAAATGTGCGCAGGGTACTCGACGAACTCTCCGCAGCGACTGAAAGTGCTTTTTGTGGCAGGGTTTCAGTCACCGTGTCCCAGATACCCTGCTGAAGCGCGGCGGATGGCACACTGTCGAGACCGGTTGCTGTGACCCGCACGTGCTCCATACCGTTTGCCACGATATCGACGCTGGCGAAAGCGGTCTCAGCATTGAGGAATCCACGTCGCAAACCCAGCATCGCGGGCCGGGCACGAAAGCTCACCAGGTCACGCTCTGCGAGCGGGTTATCAGCCATGAACCAGAACTGAGCGAGTGGCGGGAAATCGACGGGCAGCGTATTACCCGGCTCGGTGAGCGGGTGTTCCGGATTCAGGAAGTGGCGCACGATGGTCTTCTGCCAGGCGCTGTTTTCGATGGCTGTCGCAAGGAAGCGATCGGCCACATAGTCGAGGGGTTGCCCCCCCGCGTTGATCATGTAGGTATGGTCCGTGATCAATGGCCAGAGCAAGGATTGGCTGGAGGATGAGTGGTCTGCGCGCGGGGCAATGAGGTAACGCCGCTGGGTGAACTCCTCGCCACCCGGAGTGGTGAATGTGAATTCGAGCCACATACTGTGAAGCGCCAGCACCGGCTGCTGATCCTCCCGCGCCATCACCCCATCGGTGGCGTTTGCCATCAAATCTCCCATGGTTTTGAAGACGCCCGTCATACCGCCGCCAGAGGCACCGATGACCATCGGGTCGATGGCGCGACCCTGCAGGTCGAATGCCATCGCACCGGGTGCGCGCACATCATTCAACATGGGTATAAAAATCTGCGAGTCGTTGAGCACCTTGTCCAGGTTGGCCGCATCCTGGAGATTCAACCCGCTGGGAACATTCCGGTAGCGGATAGTGGCGGCATCCAGATTTGCCACGGGGCGGGTCCAGGGTGCCATGACGCGCTGCTGCGTGATCTTGCCGCCACTCCACTGCTCTATCCAGGCCGAAACGGTGATCTTGTGCTGGTAGGTCTCCGGCACTGACTCCGCGAAATATTCCTCTGGCGCAAGCCCCTCAGGCGCCGTCTCGCTGCCAAAGGCGGGATGGGCCTCCTGCCAGGCCTGCGCGGAACCCTCACGATATTGCACCCAGAAATACGTTCGCACCATCGGTAACCAGGCCAACTGGACATCAACCGGGGCCAGGGTCACGCCACCTTGTTCCAACACCTTGCGGAGCTCGGACGTCAGCATCCTGGATGTCTCGGCCAGGACCGAATCGCCCACGGACACAGTAGCGGGACCAACTGCTGCCGCTGCAGCCCCAAAGTGTCGGGAGATACTGCTGTCCAGATAGGCCAGCGATGAGGGCAACGCCGCCGGCTTCAGGCTGCGCAAAAGACGTATCGCGTCGTCCTCCTCCAGCGTTCCGCGCACAACCCGTGCATCAAACCCCGCAGACTTCAGCAGGGACGCCAGCAAAATGGACTGATCCAGACTGTTGCCTGACCCGGCTCGCAAGGTGCCATCGACACCACGCAACACACCATCGTAAGGTTGGAAGACGATGTCTTCCCGCACAAACCTGACTGCGGCTGCGGCCTCATAGTCCAGCGTGTCGAGCAGCGGTTCGGTTGCGAAACGATCGCGATGGATGTCTTCGCGCACGGCCTCCAGTGCCTTCGTGGTGGTATCGATGCTTTTTGCCATGGCCGGGTAGTCGAAGTCACTGCGCGATACCACTGCCGCGGTCTGCTGACCGGCGGCACCCGATGTCCAGACCATCACCGCCAGGCAGGCGGCAAGAACGCTGTTTCTGCCCATCACTTCAACTCCCGACATAGTCTCGTAGTCCCGCTCCCCGGCTTCGGGCGCTTCATAGCGTCCCTGTCAACGCGCCTTCCAGGGCTGACGCGATGCATTCACCAACAAATCACCACGACAGTCGTACTCATTCACCACGTTTGTCGCCTAGTCAATTCCCCCACCACGGACACCGGACACGGAACCCGGCGGCACCAACTCTTCCTCTGCCCCTTTCATTCCAGCGAGAGCTCAGTGACAGCACCGCCTCTCACCACGACGTTGTCAAAGACGGCGGGGGGCGCGCGCTCGACAACGATGCGATATTCCCCTTGCGGAAGCTCGACGGTATCGCCGTTGAGCTCGCCTGTCGCACGCAGTTCACCAGCGCTGTCGTACACACGATAAGGAACCCGCAGCGCGCTCCGAATCGAGGCGTCAAGCCCAGCCTGGTCATTCGCCGAAAAATACTCGCCATTACCGAGATCGGCCCATCTGGCAAAGCGCGCCTCAAGCTCCGGGTTATCGATCGCAAACCCGACAATGTTGAGGGTGATGTCGGCTACCTGCTCAGACAGCCGCTGGATAACCGTCTCCGGGTCACCGTCGCAGGTCTCCTCGCCATCGGTAACGAGCAATACGACCTTCCGTCCGCTCGCGCCTCGCAGATCCTCGGCGACCTTGCCCAATGAGTCAGCGATCGGCGTGCGCGCCAGATTCTTGGCGTTGATGCTGGCCAGTTTCCCGGTGGCAGTTGCGGGCACCAGCGGCCCGAGCGCGATGTCAAGATCGGTACGACAGCTGTTGGCCTCGAGGTGTCCAAACACCCGCATGGCAAGCGGAATACCCTCTGGAAGGTATTCGCCTACCGCTTTGGTCAGTACCTCACGCGCAATCTCAATGCGACGCCGTCCATCCATGCGCTGTAACATGGACCCCGATGCATCAAGTATAAGCTCCACTGCCCCCAGGTCAGTCGGCGAGCCATCTGCGGAGCGCACAAGCAGACCGCCCGGACCCACTGCCTCCCGATAAGATCCCACCGCGGTCAGCGTATAGGGGGCCGGCCTGCGCAGCATGGTCGCCGCCCTGTCAAAGGCGACCTCCATCTGGATCTCGTCCATCACCTGGTCATAGCGCCCGCCGTTTACGGACGCCCAGTCCTGTTGCAAGTCCTGCTCGCGTGGCGGGTTGCGGCCAAAGGCACCCTCCGAGCTGAGACCGAGTGCAAAGATACGTGGGCGCACCGCCTGCAGTTCCTGCCAGATCAGGGGGTTGCGCCCCGTGGCGGCATCAGTGATCAACACGATGGACTTGCTGCCCGGCCGGCTCCCGAGAATGCGCGCGGCCGCCGCTACGGTGCCCTCGGCATCGCTGGAGCTCTCAGTGCGCGGATAGTCGTTGAGCACCGTCTCAAGCACATAGGGATCGCCATACCAGTCATCCAGCAGCAGCTTGCCGCCGAACGGCATCAGGTTGGCAGCGTCCCGACCGGGCTCGAGACCGCGGGCGTAGCTGCCCAATGCGCTGTAGATGACCGGAATATAGGCACCAACACTGGCGCTGGTGTCCCACAGGAACAACACATTGCGCGGCGGTTCATGAACCCTGACCAGAGCCGTTTCGCCGGGCTCGCCCGTGACTTCCCAAAACATTTCGTCGGGTTGATCAAGCTCAGGCCGGCGCAGAGCGGGGAACATCCCGCCATCCGCACCATGCACATCCAGCGAAGCCTGCACCGTCGGGTCGCCCTCTAGTCCCAGCAGGACTGAATTGCGTTCCTGGGTGAATGAATAGGCATACCAGTGTTCATCGCCGCCAATTTCAACCTCGCCGGACTGGCGCTGCCCGTCGACCAGGAGCACTGCCGCGTCGCTCGTTAGATTTGTCCTTTGCGTCTTGTCGGCACGCGCGGGCAGACCCCGGGCGAGTTCATACGATGCAGCGCGTCCATCAAGGCCCCATTCGCCGAGAATAGAGAAATAGTCAGGAGAGGTCGGGATCTCCCAGACGCCGATGGCCGCCGGCAGGCGGTACTGCCTGGTCTGTTCGGACGCCGGCACAGTAAAGCGAACGAATCTCGCCCAGGTGTCGGCGGGGAACGTGAAGCTGTGCTCTGTGGCGCCCTGCTCCGGGCGCCAGCTACCCATCGAACGCCAGGGTCCGGCCGGCGATTCGAGACTGACGGAAACTTCGACTTCGTTGACAGGCACTGTTCCCTGCCGCTCCTGCGCGGCGGGGGTCCATTCCAGTCGCGCGATGCGGGCGGCCCGGTCGTGGTGAAAACCGATTACCCAGTCCAGGGACTCTCCGGCGCGCACCACAACGGGACGGGAATCCTCACTTTTGACGAGCACGGAGCCGTCCCAGGACTGTGCTTCAAGCGGCGGGAGGGACCACACCACATGTCCGCCCAGGGCAGGATCAGCCAGGTTGTAACCTTCCCCCCCGCTGACATCCACTCCGGGGGCGACGACGATCTTGAGTTCGCCCAATTTCCCACCCGGCGGCATCGGCTGGTCGGCGAAAAAACGCGCCATTCGCAGTTTCGCGAATCTGGCCGGCAACGGGGTATCCAGTACAAAGGCCTGTTCTGAACGCACGGCCAGCAAGGGCTCACGGGCGGCCAGCGCCCAGTCTTGCCCATCGACTGAAAGGTACAACTCCAGTTCAGCCAATTGTTGCTGGATAGCGTCACTGCCCAGCAGGCTGATGGCGACACCGCGAACCTGAACCGGCTCGTCGTTAGCCAACTCCACAATCAGCTCCGGAGCGCTCTGCACATCTTTGCGACCCCGCAGGCTCAGCCCCTCGCCCTTGACCGCCATACCATCGAAGGCCCGTGCAAAATCGCGCCCCACATCGTCGCCCGGATCAGCGGCCAAACGTCCCCCCAGGGCCGACCAGGCCACATTGATTCCGCCCAGCAGCGCATCGGGCAGACTCCAATGGGATACGGCAGCGGTTCCGGTATCTTCACGTTCGCCCTGGATTTCCGCAACGGCCTCGCCCGTCAACCGTGACCCGGTGAACAGTGCGGCGCTGATCCGCACTGGCTTGTCGGCATAGGCGTCTGGCGGCACATTTATCGACACGGGCACACTCTTCACCTCGCCGGGCTCGAGCAGCAGGGTGTCGGCACCGTGCTCGACGCGCCACCGGTAGTCACTCGCCGCTGTCACCAGAGTAACCTCAGCGGCAGACGCGGCGGGATTGGAGAGCTCGACAATACCCTCAAGCCGCTGACCATAGTCGCGGTAGGCCGAGACCCGCGTGTTATCAATAGCAACCCTTATCCCCGGAGCGGCACCTGTCGATGGCTCCGCTGCAGGGCTGGCTCCGTCCACTTCCAGTTGCAGCCGGTAGTCCGCGTCTCCCCAGGCAGGTATTTTCACGTAGGCCTGGGTACCGGCAGGGATCATCCCCTGCCATTCAGTGTTGTTCCTGCTCTTCTCCTGCAGGGACTTTTCCCAGCTGTGGGGCGCAAGCACTTCGAACTTGCGGGGAGGTGCCATGTGTAGCTTTACCGCAGTATCGCTCTCAAATACGGGTAGCTTGAACCAGTCTGCATCGCGCCATTCGTTGGCCCGGCCCTGCACAGGCACGCCCGGGATAAGCGCATTGGCTAGGCCCAGAGTATCGTTCGGCTCGCAGTCCGCGCTGCAGGAAAAGCGCGGCAGTGGCTCCAGGCTGACGCTGTACTCAGCCTCACTGACCTGCACAGGGGAGAGCTGCAATCGGTAGTTGCCTGGCGGGAAAACACCCTCAAGCACAAGGGGGTCACCCGGCTTTGAGGAAGCCCCCCGTTTCATCAGCACAGTATCCCAGTACAGGTCAGCGGCAACAGAACCATCGGCGGGAGGAGTAATCTGCAGCCTGATGTGATCGTCGGCGGTCAGCAGGAAGCGGTAATTGTCCGTATCCGCAGGTTCGACCATAAGCCCGGTACGGGGCTGACCCATAGTCAGGGGCAACATCCGGGTTACATCGTCATTGGGCTCTCGTTCGATACCCGGTGCCGGCTGTCCCATCGGACGGGCCAGCACCATATAGTCTCCCTCGCCCTTTCCCGAGACACGGATATAGTGAGTACCCGGCAGCAGGTAAAGGTTTTCGAGCCGGACTCTTTTGTCCCCGCCACGGACGCGCACAACCTGTAACTGCCTGCCCGATTTGTCGTGGAGAGCCACTTCGTGAATGTTGTCGCCGTTGACCTGGAATCGCCAGAGCTGGGGCTCTTCAGCGAGCAGCAGTCGGAAATAGTCATCCTCTTTGCCCGCGAACCGCCCCTTTATCCGCAGTTTCGAAGGCATGCCGGAGGCCTCTGCCAGCGTGTCATTCGGCTCGGCCTCAAAGCCGTCGCGCACACGTCCCTGCGATTCCAGAGTCAACTGATAGTTCTGCTCTGGCGAACCACGACCTACCGACACGCCCCATCTGCCCTCCCCCAGGATGAGATCCGGCAGGCTGATTTCTCCCCTGCCCCGCCGACACTGACGACTCGTTCCGGACTCGTCGGTGAGACACAGTTCGAGCTCCCCATCACCCCCGGTTTCCAGGAGCAGGCGCATGACTTCCGGCGCCGTGGCCTCGCTTGGGGATACCTGAAAAAAATCCTGATCACCGCGCGCGCCGATGCGGCCGGTTACCGGCGTACTGAAATCCACCAGGTTCGCGATTCGCCAGCTATCATTGGGCTCGGCTTCCGCGCCAGCTGTGCGCACGCCGCCCTGCTGCAGGCCTATCACCTGGATGCCGGCGACATCATCGCTATCGATTTGAACCGTGTATCGACCCGGCTCCAGCCCAAGGTCGTGAAAAACGAACCGGCCCTGCCTGTCTGTATTCCTGCGCGACAACTCCCGGTCGTCCGCTGCACGCAGAATGGCCTGTGCGGTTCGGCCCAGGCTGACCTGTCCCTCAAGCTGCCAGGTCAGCTCAGTTGCTGCCTCGTCGATATCGAACGCGTACCAGGTGACAGCCTGCTGCTGAAAAAAAGCAGCCGGCCTGTTTGGTGATATGGCCACCGCCGCGGACGCTGAGACCGGAGGAGTCGGAACGTTGGCAGCGCGGATATCCCTGCCGCGTGCCACAGACACACGGTAGGCACCCGTGTCCTTCACCACCGCCTGCTCAGCCGCCGGGCCCGCATCCTCCAGTGCCCCTGCCAGCCCCGGAGAACGATAGGCACCGCCGCCGCCCCCGGCCAGCCCCAGAATGTAGGTGCCGGGTTCCAGCAGCAGATCTGTCACAACGGCAGGTTTGCGCCCATCCCGGCTGCCCAATACGAGCAACTTCTCACTGGACGTGACCCCGCTCCCGTCATCGGTGTACTGCACGCGTAAAACTTCTACCAGACTCAAGCGTCCCGGCACACCATCGAAGGTAAGGGTCCAGGTGGATCCTGCGTCGACATCCGATACATCCCAGCTGAAGGCATCCTGATCAGAGGCGTCCAACGTGCCAACCAGCACTGCCGGTCCCCGGAACGCAGTGGCATCCTGCGGCGTATTGTTGGGTTCGCGTTCAAAAACTGACTGTTGCGCTAGCGCCAACTGGGTGATCAGCGCCATCAGGAGAAAGATTACCGGTTGGCGTGGAAGCCAGGTCACCATTGTTATTCTTCTTACCTCACGGGCATACACCGGCACACCCTACCGGGTGCGTATTCCGACGAACGTGACCGCTCATTCCGGGCATCGTGACCGACTTGCACACCGATGCTCGCTGGACGCGGTAGTTTTACATTGACCGGTCACGTTCCGTCAATTTGGTGCTGGATTTTCGCATCGACTCGCCGGTCAGGTTGAGGCGATGAGCGCCGTGCAGTAAGCGGTCGAGGATCGCGTCTGCGATCGTCGCTTCACCGATGTACTCGTGCCAGTATTCCGTTGGCAGCTGACTGGCGATGAGCGTGGAACGGCGGCCATGCCGATCCTCGATCACTTCCATCAGGTCATTGCGCTGGGCGGCACTGACTTTCTGGATACCCCAGTCATCCAGGATTAACACATCGGTTTTCAGGAGCTGGTTCATCAGCCGCGCATAGGAGCCGTCGCCATGGGCGATGCGCAGCATTTCAAACAGCCGCGGCAAGCGCAGGTAGCGTACGCTGTAGCCGCGCCGGCAGGCTTCGTTACCGAAGGCACAGGCCAGCCAGGTTTTACCGCAGCCGGTGGGACCGGTAAGACACAGGTTCAGGGACTGCTGTACCCAGTCCAGCGAGAGCAGAGACGCCATGCGGCTCTTTTCCAGTCCCCGGGGATGCCGGTAATCGATATCCTCGGCACAGGCGTGCACACGCAGCTTCGCCACCTTCAACAACCGATCCAGACGGCGGTTCTCCCGGTACAGCACTTCCCGGTCGATCAGCATGGCCAGACGTTCCTCGAAGCTCAGGTCACTCATCGCGGGTGTCTCCAGTTGTTCTTCCAGGGCCTGTAGCAGGCCGGTCAGTTTCAGGGCATGCAGTTGTTCGCGGGTTTGTTGCATCAACATCATTCATTTCCTCGTCAGTGGTAGTAATCGGCGCCGCGCACATTGCCGTGCAGTGGCAGATCGGATTGCAGGTGGCTGTCGCCTTCGAGCGCCCGCTGGTCCAGTCCCTGCTTGAGGATGGAGGCGATGCTCTGGTAATTGATGGAACGGATGGCCAGCGCCCGTTCACAGGCGTTTTCCAGTCGGCTCCTGCTGTAGCGGCGACTGAGGTTCAGCAAGCCAAGACAGGCCCGGTAGCCATGCTCCGGATGAGGCCGGTTCTCCAGTTGCTGCTGAACCACCTGCCGGGTGCAGGGGCCGATGTCCTGGGCCCAGTTGAGGAAGCGCCCCGGCGACCACTCCCGGTGCGCCCGGTGGGAACTGGGCATGTGATCCACCAAGGTGCTGAAGCGCCCCGGTCCCCGGCGGCTGTGGATCGCCACCCGGTGGCCCTTGTGCATGACCTCCACCGTATCGGCGGTCAGGCGCACATCGAGGGTCTGGCCCACCAGGGCATGGGGTACGCTGTAGAAGCGCTTGTCGACGCTGACGTGATAGTCGATGCCCGGCTTGGCCTTGCACCACTCGGCGTATTCGTAGGGCGTTTCAGGTAGCGGCTTCAGGGCGGGGGCATCCAACTGCTCATACAGATCCCGGCGACTGACGGACTGCCCCTGGAAGTGGCGCTCATTGAGATCCGGCAGTAATCCGGCAATGGCTCGATTGAGCTCGGCGAGGGAGAAGAAGGTATGGTGGCGCAAGCGGGCCAGGATCCAGCGCTCCACGATCTGCACTGCGACTTCCGCTTTGGCCTTGTCCTTGGGCTTGCGGGGCCGGGCTGGCAGGATCGCCGTCTGGTAGTGGGCCGCCATCTCGGTGTAGGTAGCATTGATCTCGGGCGTGTACCGGTTCGCGTCAGTGACACCGGCCTTGAGGTTGTCCGGGATTTGCAATTCGGTGACGCCGCCGAAGAAGCGGAAGGCACGTTGGTGCGAGGCAATCCAGTCCGGCAGGGACTGGGTCCAGGTGGCGTCGGCATAGGTGTAGCTGGAGGCGCCCAGCACCGCCACAAAGACCTGGGCACGCCGGATCTCGCCCGTCTGGCGGCAGACCACCGGGACGGTGGGGCCGCAGTAATCAATAAAGGTCTTCTCGCCGGCGCGGTGCACCTGGCGCATGCTCCGGCGCTGCTGCTTGCGCCACTGCCGGTAGCGATTGCAGTACTGGCTGTAGCGGTAGGCAGCGTCCTCATGCACCGCCACGTACTCGGCCCACAATAACTGCAGTGTCACCCCCTTGCGCTTGAGTTCCTGGTGGATGTGGAAGTAGTCGGGCTCGGCGAAGCGGGAGGGTTTCTGTACTGCCGGAAACAGCAGCCGTTCGAGCTGGGCTTCGTCGGCGCCTGCGGGTGGTGGCCACCCAACACCCCGGGCGTTGGCTAGGTGCAGGTACTTGCAGACCACGCCCTTGGAAAGGCCGCAGGCGCGGGCGATCTTCTCGTTACTGAGTCCGGCCTCATGCTTGAGGCGCAATATCTCCATGATTTTACGCATTGGAATCCTCGTTGCCGGCATGCGGCCCTCCCGATAGGCAAAAGGGCGCGGTTATGCCGTGAATTGTTCAAGAATTCCAGCGAGTTAGGCGGGATTCCGAGGGAACGTGACCGCCGGTTCCGACAACGTGACCGGCGATTCCGGGCAAAGCCCCGAAATCGGTCACGTTCAATCGGAATGAGCGGTCACGCTCGCCCGGAACAGGCGGTCACGATAAATCGGAATGGGTGGTCACGATGGGGCGGAATACGCACCGGGTACTGTGTGGCGTATCGAACCAGGGCGCCGTTGTGAATCCGGCGCCATGACCGCTGCTGATTGCGGAGCAATCCGGCATAGGGTCCACTACCCTGTATCCCTCGCAGACTGCCTGGAGTATAGCCGGTTCTTTTACCCGCTCGTAGCCCGCCAACGTATTTTCTTTGGGCTGGCACGTGGCGTCTGGGCTGCCCCTTTTATCGGCCTACGGCTACCAAACAGACGGCGATTGGGTGTACCTTTTCCAGAGTGATCAATGGTGATCTGGGGGGTATTCCATTATGACCGGGCAGAAGCAAGACGCGCTATCAGTCACCGCAGGTGAAAAGCAGCCGGGGACGTCAATGCTACGGGTGCTCACGCTGGGCGTTATCGCAGCGTGCCTGGCCGGCTGCGGTGGCCAGGACGAGCAGGCAGGCAAATCAGCTGAAGATGAGAGTGTCGAATCCGCCCGTGCCACTGTGGGCAAGGTGCTGGAAGCAACCGGGCTGGCAGTCGAGACGGAGGACGGCAGCCTCGCAATGGGCTTCGAGCGTGACGGAGAGAGCGCCCGTATTGGCCAGAACCTGCCGATCCCCGAATGGCTGCCAAAGGACTTCCCCCTTCCTCAGGACCTCGATATCCGCATCGTCACAGTGGACCGCGAGGAACAGAGGCGACTGGAAGGTACAAGTGCCACGGTAAAGCAGGCCACCGCATCGCAACAGGTATCCGACTGGGCGAACCGGGCGGGATGGGAAGTGATCAGCGCAGATGATTATCGGGTAACCGTAGTGAACACCGACGGTCAGGTGATAGACGTGCAGGCAGAGGATGGGGTTGGCATGCAGCTCGACATGTCGAGACGATCGGTCGCATCGGACAGACAGCGCGCCGCGGTGGAGACCGTAAGCCCCGGTACCGCCACCATCACAATGGCGGATACAACATATACCCTGAACGGGGAATGCAGGATCAAGGGCAGCAGCTACGGCTTTGAATACACGGCTGCTGACGGCTCGTCGTACGCGCAATTCACCATCCAGGCCGCGGAGGACGGACCGCAGGGCTCTGCTACCTATCAGGTGGTAACGGGCAACGGCCTCACTCTATACTCGATTAATTTCCCGATGTATAACGGCAAGGAGCCCGTCGCCCAGACCTCCGGCAAGACGTTTTCCGTCAGAGGTGAATTTGGCAGCATGGGTGGCGGTGGGATAGTGCCGGTTCCCGGTAGCTTTGCGGTAAGCTGTGAGTGACCGCCGGGCATACCTGAAGTTCGCGCGCCGACGACAGCTATGGCGAACATTCTGGCAGCGCTATCCGGTTCGGACGCCTGCCTACTCCCACTCGATTGTAAATAGGCCATTTTTATCCTTTATATTCAATGGCTTGTTTTCCCGCTAAACGGTAATACCATGAAAAATACCATGCTAAGAAATTTCTGCTAATCGAGAGAAATTTTTTCATAGCGGCATTACATCCATTCCCGCTTCAGGTACATCTACGCAGCCTTCATCTTCACCGTTTTTCCAATCCGAGCCAGCATATTGACCAGTTTGTCGATGGTAAACTTGTCAATCTTGCCGCGCATCAAATCACTGACTCTCGGCTGGTAAACACCAAACACCTCTGCAGCTTCTTTCTGGCCGAGCCCTGCATCCTCAATATACTGACGCAGTGTGATCATCAATTCTGAACGAATCTTCAGATTCTGCGCCATCGCCGGGTCATCCTCCAGCGCCTCAAATACATTGCGATAACCTTTTGAAATCGTCATTGCTGTTTCCTCTGTTCTGCCAACGCCTTGTACCTGGTTTTCGCCAGTTCTATATCCGCCTTGCGTGTTTTCTGCGTCTTCTTTTGAAACGCATGCAATACGTAAACTGCCTCTTCAAATCGAGCGACATAGATCACCCGGTAAATACCGTCCTTGTCCTTGATCCGGATTTCAACTGCCCCTGCACCAACGGTATTCATTGGCTTCCAGTCACTTGGCTGCAACCCGATCTGGACATTACTGAGTTCAAAGCCCGCTTCCCGACGTGCACCTGCCGGAAATTGCCTGAGATCATCCAATGAACTGCCCACAAAGCGCACGTCTTTCATAACGACAATTATACAATATTTTATATGTATATCAAGTTTTATATATTATAGTATGGCAGGTCGGACGCCGGGTAAGATGTGCTCGATCACCGATACCATGAACGGTTCAACATGCATGGCATGGTACCGGATCACTGAATCGTCACCAGTTTGCTAGTTTTCCGTCTGGTTTGCGTATTCCAGACCAAGTCTGCCACTGATTCCAGACGAAGCCTGCCACCCATTCCGCGCGAATGCTGCCACTGATTCCACGGCAAAGCCGCCACCCTGGCAGCGCGCCTGAGAGTACACCCGTGAGCCAACCGACGCGGGATAACTAACCGGTATTCTGGCCCCTTCCAACCGGAGGGGATCAGATTGGTGGGCGAAGAAGCACCTCAACATTCTGATCACGGGACTGACCGGTGTCGGTAAAACCTGGTTGGCCTGCGCTTTGGCACACAAGGCCTGCCGGGAGGGGTACACGGTCATGTACTTGCGCTTAACCCTGCTGTTGCGAGACCTGATGATCGCCAAGGGCGACGGGCGCTATCCGAAGCTGCTGGCCACGCTCGCCAAAGTCGATGTGCTGCTCTTGGATGATTGGGGCTTGATGAAGATGAACGCCGAGAACCGGCGTGACCTGCTGGAAGTGCTGGAGGACCGCCACGGCAGGCGTTCGACCATCGCGACCAGCCAGCTGCCCATCGAGGAGTGGCACGCTGTGATCGGTGATCCGACACTCGCTGACGCCATCCTGGACCGGCTGGCTCACAACGCCTACAAGATCAATCTCAGGGGAGAGTCCATGCGAAAACGCCAGGCCAAGTTGACGAGCACCACCGGTTCCGAGTAACAATGCAACCCCCGCTTTATACTCGCAATGACTTTGACTTGACCGTCACGGAGTTCGCAGACCTCAATATCGATAACAAATGTTCATTATTTCGGCCCGGTATGGGTAACACCCAAGGCCTCCAGTCGGCTGGTTAACAGCGCAATGGCTTTGGCATAGCGTTGAGACAACGATGCGGCCTGGGCCTCGGGTAAGTCACGAAGGCGCTCAGGGTCAGTATTGTCCAGCAGATCGCAAAGCTTCACTTGCATTGCACCTATAGTCCCCTGCTCCGCCAACCACTCGATACGTTGCGCGGTCATCATCCGGATTTTTGGTCAGCGCACTGACGATGTCAATGGTTTCGTCCGAGTAACCCCGTTGGTGCAGGTCATCTGCGGTGATACCGCAATCTTCCATCACGTCGTGCAACAGGGCGGCGTGGCGGACATCCTCTCCCGCATCGGGAAACAGCGCCTGCAAGCGCATATGTACACGCAGCGGATGCTGGGCATAAGCGTGGCCAGCCTTGTCGGTTTGCCCGGCATGCAGTTTGATGATCCAGGAAACCGTGTCATGTACGCGCCGCTCTCTTGCCCAGCGATCCCATGTCTCATCCGTGACCTTGTCGTCATCAAAAATGCCACAGACATCGAGTGTATAAATCTGGCCGGCAAGATCCGCATGGAAGTCCTCGTCGACGCCGGGTAGGCCGTTGCCCTCGGTATCGGTGACACACTGGGTCAGCAACAATAATTCATCCCAGAATACCAACTCGACGGGGGGTTCTCCCCAGACGTGCTCCATCGCTTCGCTCAAGGATTCAACCTTCTGCGGACGACGTTCTTCTGGGCCAGGAATAAGGTAATGCAATTCCGTAGCCCAGTAGTGATTAACGCAATACCGTACAATTGCCTTGATCGCCGCCCATTCCTCGATGGAGGCATCGACGGCGGCGAAGGCATAGTCTGTGCGTTCAATGGTGATCATAGCCCTGGCTTAAGACACACTTACTGTTTGATGGAGAGGCTTTCAGCTCTTTTCATGGCACTCTGACCGCGCGACTTGTCGCTGAAATAGGCCTTGAGTAGTGCATCAACCTCATCAAAGGTAGTGAGAGATAATGCCTGGTTTGCCGTGACAGCTTGCTCCAAGATTTTATTGGCCTTTTGCAGCTGTTCCAGCGCGTACTCGTAATACTCAATCTGACGTCTGACGCGCTTGCTATCGCCATGGATATCCCGATGCGCGTGGGCCAGATTCAGCCCCATATCCGCGGCCGTAATATACAGTTCGAGCCAATCGGATTCCTTGGCTAAGACCTGCCTGTTCTCTGCTTTCACCATATTGCTAATCGCTTCACGGGCATCGGGCTTATCGTTATAGGTGAGCCAGTTCCGGTAGGCTGTATCGCGAACCAGCTTCAAATGACCCGCATCATCAATCTTGAAGTTCAATTTATCCGGATTAATCCGTTCATCGGCAATTCTCCCTTCTTCAGGCCTGAATTTCAGCACCAGCAGCTGCTTTGAATGCTGGTTGGCGTTGGGAAAATCAGGGCATATTTGCTTAACCTTAGGAATAATGGTGTTCTTTAAATACGCGGCAGGATTGGCAGCCAGCAGCGAGCTTTTTACCTGGTCATTCTCGTATTCAGCAATCACGCTGACATACGCGTGTTGGCACCAGGCTTTGCCGGCTGAATAGAAATGAGAGTGTGTAACCAGCCCCGGCGCTCTGTGGAGAACGTAATCAGTAAATTCTGGGTAGTCGTCGACCGATTTTTTATCCCGGCTCATAGCAGCGGGTTTCAGCTTTGGCTGATCCTTGGCACCGCACAGTACCGGCAGATCATCCCACTTGCCGCTACTAAAGTCACCGTAGACCGGAAAGAGATCGTCCCATGACACCATCTTGCGCTGGTCCCGGTCATACCAAGAATTGTGTCCCTTTAAGCCCATGTAAGGCGCATCACCAGCGAGCTGACGATACTCCTCGGCAGTGAAGTTGTGGTTATCCTGGGATTGATAGGCTTTGTAGCTAATCACCCCCGGTAGCCTGGAACAGGACGGCCGCTTATCCCGATCAAGGTACTGCTTGAACGAGATAACAAAGACATTGCCGTATTCGGTGGTGATGATGTCCTGTGCATGTGCCGAAGAAATTCCCATTGCTGCAACCATAAGGATCAACCGAAGCGGCCCGTACCAACGAAACATCGCAGAGTCCCTTGTCCTGGTTAATGGATAGGATGGATTCCCTCTCCGGCCTGAGGGTAACTGCCAGCCATAAACCTTCACCTACCTTAAACCGATATCATAACCGCATGGAGGGAAGACCGAGCCATTGGGCCCATGAAACCGTCAGGTTTAGACAAAATGCTAGAGCTTCGCCAGTCGTGCGGTGAAATCCATCGGGCTTCAATCTAAAAAGGAAGTGTCTGCTCAGAACGGTGGCGCTGGTAACGACCAGCGCCCTCGTCCTGGGCGGCCACCGGATGGGGCATAATACACACCCTAAAACCAATAGCTTACCGCTCAACTGCGGAATCTCGAAGCGTCAGCTATGATGCCCGACAGTGCCAGACGTTGCCTGCCAATGCCGGTCACTCCCACTCAATTATCAATAAGCCTTTTTTTATCTTTTATATTCAATGGCTTATTTTCCTGCTAAACGGAAATACCATGAAAAATACCATGCTCAGAAAATCCTTCAAAATGCTCGCAATGCGCCGATTGAACGCTTCCGCACAACACCCTTAGCCACTTTCTGAGTTTTCATTTCCAAGTGCATGCCCTCCTGCTCCTGAAGGACATATCGACGAAGGGTGGTCGTGCCTGGTTTCAATAGTTAGCGACGTTCATGTCAGGTTAACAAAACCGATCCGCGCCTGGACCGACGTGCTAACGCGTTTTTTATTCACAACCTACCTCTTTCTGGATGGGTGGCTTTCATTTGCCCCGGCAGACCCCGCATCACCTTTCTACAATCCTGGATGATCAAAATACTCCGTATATTGATCCAATGTTCTGACGATATGCGGCAGACCCTGCGGTGATGCCGGTTCGTCCTTCATCCGGGCGGCGCCTGCCAGCAATTCCCCAATAAATACATGCAGTGTGGCATCGGCGGCGGGTTCCAGCTTGCAGTTGGCGATCATGTACGCGATCTGTGTATTGATTTCACTACTCAGCTTGCCGGCCTCGGCGGGCGTCATCGAATCGTTGTGGTAGGCGGGAACAGCCTGCAGCACGGCATCATTGATACGCTGCATACTCTGACGCAATGGCATATCTGTTTGCCATTTTTTGCCATGATCCAGGCTCAATTTTGACGCCTCGGGCGCCTGGTGCGCGTGCTGATCGTGCTGGTGACCCCGCCAGCACACCGGCGGCCATAGAAGTACACACAACGCCGAGTGCGAGTGACACCGCGCGGGTTAATTTCATCATTGACTGCCTCCTGTCTGTTATAACGTGGTTATTGAAATGCCCTGCCTTCACCCGCTTCCTCATGGGTCACGCCATCGCGGATGTGATAGATGCGCTTGAAGGTGGGGATGATCTTTTCATCATGGGTCACAACGATGACCGCGGTTTCAAACCGCCGAGCCATGTCGTTCAGAATCCGTATCACCGTGAGTGCCCGCTCGCTATCCAGCGGGGCAGTCGGCTCGTCGGCGAGGATCACCGGCGGGCGGTTCACGAGGCCGCGGGCAATGGCGACGCGCTGCTGCTCCCCACCGGAGAGTTGCGACGGCATGGCCCTGGCGCGGTGTTCGATATCCAGCGCCTTCAACAATTCGTTGGCCCGCTTGCGTGCCTCGGCGTTTGGTACGCCGGCCAGCATGGGTAACAGGGCGACGTTGTCGGTGACATCCAGAAATGGAATCAGATACGGCGCCTGAAACACGAAGCCGATGCGGTCGCGACGCAAGGCGCGCAGGTCTGGAATCCTCCAACCCTTGTCATAGATCACCTGATCACCCAGCACCATGCGTCCGGCGGTAGGTTCGATCACCGCCCCCAGGCACTTGAGCAGCGTAGTCTTGCCGGAGCCGGAAGGACCGATCAAGCCGACGACCTCGCCGGGAGCGACGTGCATATTGACGCTCTTGAGCGCGTCAACCGCGGTGTCGCCCGTGCCATAGCGCTTTCCCACCCCCTCAATGAGAATACCCTTACCCATCCCGTCAGCCCCCGATCGCTTCGGCCGGGTCAACCTTGAGTGCCATGCGGATGGCGATGAGGCTGGCCAGCACACAGATCATGAGCACCGCGAAGAAGCCCGCAACCGTGTCGAGTGGCATGAGTAAGACGTACTTGGGGAAAAGCGGCGCGGCAAAGGTCGCGGTGATCTTGCCAACGACGAAGCCAATCACACCCAGGGCGATGGCCTGCTGCATGATCATCGCCGCGATGGTGCGGTTGCGCGTACCGATGAGCTTGAGCACCGCGATCTCGCGGATCTTATCCATGGTCAGCGTATAGATGATAAAAGCGACGATCGCCGCACTGACGATGGCGAGAATCACCAGAAACATACCGATCTGCTTGGATGAGGTGGCGATCAGCTTGCCGATCAGGATCTCTTCCATCTGTGAGCGGGTATAAGCGGTCAACCGTTGCCAGCGCCGAATGGGCCGCGCGATCTCTTCGGCACTGTAGCCTGGTCTGATACGCACCAGTACCGCATTGACATAGGGATTGTTGCTCTGGGAAGCGATTACCGCATCGAGTAGTCCAGGCACGCCGGGACGGTTGAGTGATGGATTCTCAGCGGTACGCCTGCGCTGTTGCAGGACGGCGTCGTTGTCCTTCAGGAATTGCGCCTCCTGGGCGTCTTTCAGTGGAATGAACACCATCGGATCACCGCTGGAGGAGACCATGCGCCGAGTGAGCCCGACTACGGTGTAATGGTTGCGGCGCACCTGGATACGCTCTCCGAGCCTGAAACCGGCGGCGATATCGGCCACCGCTTCGTAGTGGCTGCGGGTGATCTGCCGCCCGGCCACGAGATAGGGAGGCCAACCCGGCTTTCCGGGCGATCCTGCAACAACTCCGACCACCATGGCGCGCACATCGCGCCTGCCCTGGCGCACCTGCATGGTGAGATAGGTCACGTTGGCGGCTTCTGCCACGCCAGGCATGGCGAGAATGCTGCGGTAGAGATCGTCATTGATACTGGACGATTCGGCGTAAGGCCCCAGGGTATCTTGCTGCACCACCCACAGATCCGCGCCGCTGTTGTCGAGCAGCGCCTTGCCGTCGTCCACCATGCCCCGGTAGACGCCAGCCATGGTCAAAGTCACACCGATCAGCAGCCCCAGGCCGATGCCGGTGAAAACGAACTTGCCCCAGGCATTGAGAATGTCTCGACCGGCGAGACTGATCATTTTGCTACCCTAGGGAGTTGCTCGACGATGTGGAGACGGCTGCGTTTGCTCAATGCCTTTTCGCTATAGACCACCACTCGGTCACCGATATCGACACCATCAAGTATCTGTACCTGACCGTCGAGATCACCTGTGCCGAGTTTCACAGCAACGAAACGCAACCCTTCGTCCTGCACATGCCACATACCCAGTTGGTCTTCCACTTCGCGTATGGCGGCGTTAGACACGACCGGCATGGCAGGCAGTTCGGGCAAGCTAACGGTCACCTCTGCCAGTTCACCAATGGGTGGAAGGGGATCGGGCAGGTCATCAAACACAATCTTGGCGAGTATCTCTTCCGTCACGGCGTCGGCGAGCGGCTCCACCCGCAATACCCTGCCTTTCAGGCTCTGCCCGTTGCGCGAGCGCAGGGCAATCCTGGCTCGCAACCCCGCAGCCAGACCTGTGGCGCTGATCTGATCGAAACGTACATGAATCCACAGGCTCTGAGGGTCGATAACATCCACCACGGATTGGCCCGCCACAACCGTACTGCCGGGATCCGCGTTACGCGCCACCACCAATCCATCCACCGGGGAGACCAGACGCATGTTGTTTCTCTGGGCAACGACTGCCGCGCCATCGGCCCGCACGCGCACAAGTTCTTCCTTCGCGGCTGCCAGTGCTGCATTGGCAATCTTCAAATCCTGTTTTTTGGTATCTACTGTCTCTTCGCTCGTGGTACGCGCAGCCAGCAGTTGCTCGTAGCGCTTTGCCTGGCTTTGTGCATAGGCCTGGCGCGCTTGGGCTTCGCGCAGAGCGGCCTCTGCGCGTTTAAGTGCCGCCTCCTGTGCATAAATCCTGTCATCCAAATCTATGGGGTCCATTTCCCCGAGCAGTTGCCCGGCCTGTACCCGGTAACCGACATGCACATCCAGTTTTTTTACCCGCCCGGCGAAGGTCGGACCGATGCGATAGGTAAAGCGTGCCTCAACGGTGCCGACGCCAAACAGGGAGGGACTGATGGGCCTGGCCTCCACGGTGGAGACGGTCACCGCCACCGGCGCCAGTGGGCCGGAACGCAGTGCAACGTAAACGAACAGCGCCAGCAACGGTAAGACAACACCGAGAAGCGCCAGGGTACGGCTCTGGAGGGGAATGATCTTCATTGCTTACTCCGAATGCCGCGAAGAAAGATCGCAAATACCCTCGGCGCGTCTTCTCGAATCAGCTCAACGTCGCCGGCCAGCATTGACTGCATGACCAAGCCCTGGATCGTGCCAATAAACAGGATCGCGGCAGCGCTGGTATCCAGCGAGGCCGATAACTCACCAGCCGCCTTGCCCTCTTCGATAAGACCTTGCAGACGCTCGCCGTAGCGGCGAATGAGCGTCTGCGCCATGCGTTTGGGCGCTGTCAGCCTGGCGTGCTGCAACTCCCCGAACAGCATGCGTGGCACACCCGGGTTCTCAACGACGAACTCGATGTGGGTCATAAAAATCGCCTCGATGGCTGCGACCGGCGTGGGTGCCGCGCGTGCGGCATTGTCCACACGGGAGAGCAGACGGTTCGCCACAAACTCCATCACCGTCTGCAAGATGGCATCCTTGGTCGGGAAGTGTTTGAACAACGCGCCCTGGGTTACACCCATGTGTTTCGCGATGGCCGTTGTCGTGATCTCACTGGGATTTTGTTCGGCAGCGAGCTCTATTACGGCATCGACGGTGGCAGCACGGCGCTCATCGGCTGACAGGTTTTTTCGGCGTTTATTCATCATCACTTATAAAGATAGTAAGTTATTACTATCTTATTCATCCGAGGCCAACTGTCAAGACATTACGCTGCCATAGGAGCCCTTCACACAGAGGGGATTACGTTAAAGATGATCAATATCCAGAGATCCACACATAGAGCGAAGTGCAATAGCTCTTTTTATTTCTGTAAGTTAGGTGAGATGCTGGTACTCATAGCCAAGAGACTGGGCTCTTATATCCAGCCCTCGCTTGGTTAAACACCAGCCTCTGGCATCGAAGGCATACTGACTGGCGCGAAGGCAGTCAGCTGCGCATTCCCGCATCAATTGCCCCGATACCATGCCAGCATCAATCCACCTCTCATGGTATCGCTGGTTTTGGTGTTACAGTGCGCGGAAAATACCATGAAAAATACCATTGATGATGTAGATTATATTATCAATAAGATCGTATTTATTATTATATTTCAATTGGTTACAAATTCCTGTCACTCCCACTCGATTGTAAATAAGCATTTATTTTTCCTATTTTTCATACAGTTACAAATCGCCATATTCCAAATACCATGAAAAATACCATGCTCAGGAAATACTTGAAAATAATTTCATTTTTTTACTGGTTAGCCCAGCCTTAAAGGGCAAGCACCAGAACAACCGAGTGTCCCCTATGGATGGGGTTAGCAAAAAACTCACATGCTGACGATGTTACAACATCTCTCCCCTTAGCGCTTCAAAGGGATCTCAGTCATTCTCGACAACAATGGCAAAATGCTCAGAACGCTTCCCGGGGAGGCCGTCTTTGCGAAATCTGGTGCCCCACACGCCGAACATGACACGCTCATCGGACAAATACACGTTCATGCTTTCAACCTTTAGTCGCACTGTGCTCTTACCTGACTCAACCAACACGATATCACCGCTCTCGATACCCAAGATATCCTGACACAGGGCTACCGCCTCACTTTCGAGTTCCTCCCCCCACCGCTCTAGGTCGATCTCCAATCGCTGCCAGGCTCGCCTCGCAGTCACAAACGGACCAGTTTCAGACTGTGAGAACCACAGCCGATCGAATAGGGCGAGCCGCTCGTTCGGCACAGATCTATCCATGTCATAGGTCGCATCTACCAAACTGTCATAAATCGCCCGCGCCTCCTGTAATGCCTGCAGACGCTCGGCATAAGGCTGCTGCATCCCAGATCGCGAAATTTTGCCCGGTAATCGCTGCTCCCTCTCCGGCACCAGGCCTATTGGACAAATTTCTTTCAGGGGGAATCGAGTGGTCTCAAACTGGTCATGCGACCAGGAATTGTCCAACTGGGCTCTGATCCAGACCTCGTTAGAGGATACGCACAGTTCCGTCTTCGCTTTCGAGTACACACGGGGAGAGGATATCTGATTCACAGACCACGCATGTTCCAGGGCTGACATGTCGGCAGCAACATAGGCACAGCCGTTAGTTCGCGCTAACCGAGAAAGATGAGCAATTCGCCGCAGGAAATTTTCTGTCGCCCGGATAGAGATACTAGGGCCCATTGAACGAGAGTACCGTTCGTCCGATTGTCTATGGAAAACTAACAGCTGCTCCTTCGCGTGAGGCAGCAATTTAGCGACAAGATTACTCAGACTGCTAATGGCTCCATTCATGCTTGCAGCTGTCGTTCTCGCTTCAACCCATTTTTCATACCGAGTCTGAAGAATGATCAAAACCTGCGCAGCGAGTTCCGAGGGGATGGATCGGATGCCATCATAGGCCAGCACAGATTCACCGACCTCTATTCCCGTCGTAGCCAATTCATCGAAAGCCAACTTGAGAAATTCCAACTGCAGCTTAGAGAGCCGTATTGAGGTGGTTGATCTTGCCTGTTTTTTTAACCGCTTTTCGACTTCCGTACGATAGGCTTGAAGTGGTGGCTGTCTTGGTTTGCGGCCGGCAGCAATCTTGGCCCAATAGCCCCTCGGCGGTTTAGGCACTTGCAGCCGTTGACACAGCTTACCCAGGGCCACATCAGAAATACCCAACTCACGTGCCACCTCTATGGCAGGGCGCGCCCAAACCGCAGGTTGTCCCAGCCGGGCGGAGCGAAGCCGAGGTCGAACTGGCGGGCGATCTCCCCGGTGAGCCCGCGGGACTTGAGGTAGTCGACCGCTCGCGCCGCTGCGGGATGTTCGCGCAACTGGCGCCGGTAGAAGCGCGCCGCCTCGTCGAGGATGGCGTAGAGGGGCTTGTTGACCTCTTCGCGGCGGGGTTGCGCCGGGCCCGGTCCGCTTTGCTCCCGGGGAACCTCCAGCCCCAGGCTGCCTGCGAGAACGTCCACCGCCCGGGGGAAGTCGATGTTCTCGTAGTCCATCACGAAGCCGAGGGCGTTGCCGCCGGCGCCGCAGCCAAAGCAGTAGTAGAACTGCTTGTCGGGGTTGACCGTGAAAGAGGGCGTTTTTTCTTCGTGGAAGGGGCAGCGGGCGCTGTAGTTCTTGCCGGTCTTTTTCAGTTTCACCCGGCGATCAATCACCTCGACGATGTCGATGCGATCCAGCAGGTCGTCGAGGAACTGTTGCGGAATGCGTCCGGCCATGAAGGGATTCGTTGTTGTGCCAGCCAGGGCCGGCTATTGAACCACGCTTGTGGTCCGCGCGTCAGCTGCCCAGACGCGCCTTTCAGCTGCCCAGACGCGCCTTGACGATGCGGCTGACGGCGCCCATGTCGGCGCGACCCTGCACCTGGGGTTTTACCTCCGCCATGACCGCACCCATGCCCTGCATGCCGCTGGCGCCCGTGTTGACTATCGCGGCGTCGACAATGGCGGTGATTTCAGCGTCGCTCAATGGCTGGGGGAGGAAGTCCTGGATCACCGCAATCTCGCGGTTTTCCTTCTCGGCCAGCTCGTTGCGACCGGCGTCGAGGTACTGCTGGGCGGAGTCCCGCCGCTGCTTGACCATTTTGTCGAGCACGGCAAGGGCGCGCGCATCGTCAATCTCGATGCGCTCATCCACTTCTATCCGCTTGAATTCCGACTGGATCAGCCGGATGGTGCCGAGACGCTCCTTGTCGCGAGCCTTCATGGCCGCCTTCATGGCGTCCTTGATCTGGTCGACGAGGGGAGAGGAGCTCACGGTCCGGGGCGCCTCAATACAGGCGGGTGCGCTTGCGGTTTTCCCGGGACAGCTTCTTCAGGTGACGCTTCACCGCCGCCGCAGCTGCGCGCTTGCGGGTGGTGGTGGGCTTTTCGTAGTGCTCGCGCTTGCGTACTTCTGCCAGTACACCGGCTTTTTCACAGGAGCGCTTGAAACGACGCAGGGCGACGTCAAAGGGCTCGTTTTCTTTCACTTTGATTTGCGGCATTAATCGGTTACCTGTCAGTTCGGTTAAGGCTCGGCCTTGAAAAGGTCGCGCATTCTATACCCAAGTGAGGGGCAATGCAAAGTGTGTTGACGTCATTTGCAAGTGGCGTGGGCCTAGCCCTGCAGGGAAGGCCCGTTAGTTGGATGCTGTACCGTGGAATTAGTCTCGTTTGCGCAATACCCGGATACCGGCGATGCCGGTGATCGCCGACAGCAGGAACAGAAAGGCGCCACCCAGCGTGGGAATGGCGCGCGCCGACGAGCTGCCGGAGATGGCGTCGTCGACTGTGCCTGAACCGACCACGATGGGGTCGTCGGTAATCGGTGTCGGCGCGGCCAGGTTGACATAGAACTCGTCCATGCCGAAACAGAAGGTGCCGCCTTCGGAGTCAAACCAGAAGGCGCGGATGCCGTCGAACTCCGGCCCCAGATAGATCTCCCGGAAGGCCCCGTCGCCGCCACCGCCGACGGTCCCCCAGTCCTCGGAGGGCAGCTTCTGGCGGAAGCTTTCGGTGGTGCCGTCCACCGAAGCGATGATGTAGGTGTCCTCGTTGCCGGTCGCGGGACCGCCACCGATTTCCGTGTTGCTGGTCAGGCGATAGTAGTTGAGATCAAAGGGTTCGCCGCTGGCCAGTTCGAAGCGCAGGGTTTCCATGTTCCCGCCCTCTTCGATCCAGTGGCCGTGGACCACTCCGTCGCCGGCACCGTAATAGTTGCCGACCGAGACGGTCGCCCCGCTCGGGGTAACCATCATGTCCACGCCGCCCTCGCTGTAGCTGACGAAGCTGTATTGTGTCGAGGCTCCGTCGATCGGATCGACCACTGTGCTGTCAGCTTGCACGCCCGCACCGCTGTTGAAGGATACGATGACCCCGGACTGTGCCAGGGCCAGGGAGGCGGTGAACAGGGCCGCGCTGGCTGCGAGTTGTGCTCTTCCTCGGGTCTGAGTGCTTGTCATTGTCTGGTTTTCTCCTTGCGTGGCGTGGCGTGGCGTGGCGTGGCGTGGCGTGGCGTGGCCGGCGCCTGTAGGGGCGCTAGTCTAAGTGATATTCACTTCGAATCTGAGGGGTTCAAATTGAAATTGGTGGTTTTGGAAAAAATCTGTGACCCGCGTCACAAAATTGACGCCTCCCTCGCCTTCCTCGCCTTCCCGCCTTGTTTGCTTGCCTCTGCTATCATGGGTGCCTAATCAATAGGATCTGCACGACATGCTGGTACTGGGCCTGGAAACCTCCTGCGACGAAACCGGGGTGGCACTCTACGACACCGATGGGGGCCTCTTGGCCCACGCCCTGTTCAGCCAGGTGGACATTCATGTGGAGTACGGCGGCGTGGTGCCCGAGCTGGCCTCCCGGGATCATATTCGCAAGGCCCTGCCCCTGCTGCGGGAAGTGCTGGCCGAGGCCGGTTGCCGGGCGGAGGAGATTGATGCCATTGCCTATACCGCCGGCCCGGGTCTGATCGGGGCGCTGATGGTGGGGGCCACCCTGGCGCGCAGCCTGGCCTGGGCCTGGGGTATTCCGGCCCTGGGAGTGCACCACATGGAGGGCCACCTGCTGGCACCGATGCTGGAGGCCGAGCGCCCGGACTTTCCCTTTATTGCCCTGCTGGTCTCCGGTGGTCACACCCAGCTGGTGCGGGTGGACGGCATCGGTCAGTACCGGATGCTGGGGGAGTCCCTCGACGATGCCGCGGGCGAGGCCTTCGACAAGGCCGCCAAGATGCTCGGTCTACCCTATCCCGGCGGTCCGCACATTGCCCGCTTGGCGGAGTCCGGCGATCCCCGGCGTTTCACCTTTCCCCGGCCCATGGTCAATCGTCCGGGTCTCGATTTCAGCTTCAGCGGCCTGAAAACCCACACCCTGACCACCGTGGCGGCCTGCCGTGAAGAGAGCGGCCTCACCGAGCAGGACAAGTGCGACATCGCCCGCGCCTTCGAGGAGGCGGTGGTGGGGACCCTGGTCATCAAGTGTCGCCGTGCCCTGGAGCAGGAGGGCCTGAAAACCCTGGTGATGGCGGGGGGGGTGAGTGCCAATCGCAACCTGCGGGCCCAGCTGCAGAAGGCTCTGGGCAAGGTGGGAGCCCGGGTCTTTTATCCGGCGCCGCAATTCTGCACCGATAACGGCGCCATGATCGCCTATGCCGGCGCCTGTCGTCTGGCAGCGGGGGAGCGGGACGGCGAGGCGCCCCAGGTGCGCGCCCGCTGGCCTATGCAGGAGCTGCCGGCGCTGGCGAACGCCTGAGGCACCCGTGCGCTACTGTCCGCCCGGGGTGATCGGGCGCGGCCTGGCGAACAGAAAGCCCTGGTAGAGGTGGATGCCCAGTTCCCGGCACAGCTCCGCCTCGACCTCCTGTTCCACCCCCTCCACCAGGGTGCGAATGCCGAAGCCGTGGACCAGTTCCGACAGGGCCTTGAGCAGGCGGTATTTGCCGCTGTCACGACTGGTAAGGCCCTGGATCAGCCCCATGTCGAACTTGAGGAAATCCGCCGGCACCTCGGCCAGCTCCAGCAGGCGTGCCTGACCGGCGCCGAAGTCGTCGTAGGCGAGTTTGATCTCGAGTTCCCGCAGGGTGTCCCGTACCCGAGCCATCATTTGCAGGTCCGTGACCGCCGCTTCGTGCACCTCGAAGACCAGCTGCAGATCCGGGTGCCGCCTGCGCAAGTCACGGATTTCCCCCAGCAGGGCATCCATGTCCTGACATTCCGCGGGGTGGTTGTTGAAGAACAGGGGCTCCCGCAGCCCCGCTGCACTGGCCTGCTCGAAGGACCGTCGGCGCAGCAGGCGGCTGAGTTCGACTTCGCGGCCCACGGAGGCGGCCAGGGCGAACAGCTTGCCCGGATGCAGGTTCTCCGTCGGGTGGGTGCAGCGGCCCAGCAGCTCGTAGCCGAACAGGCTGCCATCGGCGTGTACCAGGGGCTGGATGTGCGCCTCAACCAGGCCCTTGTCCAGCACTTCCAGGAAGGCGGCGCTCTCCACCGGGAAGGATGTCACAAGTGGTTGCTGGCTGACTTCGGTTTCCGGGCTGAAGGGGTACGTAGCCAGCAGCGTGACTGCGGCGGCCTGCTCGCCTCCGCTGAGATAGCTGACCAGCTCGCGACGCAGCAGGAAGTGGTGGTCACGGTTGGCAAAGTTGGCGACCTCGGGGGGCTCGTGCTGGATGCGGGCCAGCAGATCCTGCAAGTACCGGCGGCCGCCCTCGCTGTCGATGAAAAGCGTGCAGAGATCATCGACAGCACGCCACTTGCTGACATCTATGTCGCGTTCCTGCTCCGCGCTGAGCAGGGGATAGCGGCGGGCCTCTGCAAACAGCCGCTCAAGCTCGCGATCGTCGGTTTCGGTCTTCCAGTTATCCACGTCGTCGCTCCTGTTGGTTTGGCATATATACGCTGCACCGGACCGCTTGGACAAAAATTCCGGACAGTTGTCCAGATAACATGCAGACATAACCTCGACAACTCATCCAGAGTGCCGCCTGGAGCGTACTAACCCCGGACACCAACTGAGGCACGTGATATGAACGCAGCGGTAATGGAACCTCGCCCCCTCTACGGCATTGGTACAGTGGCCAGGCTGACCGGCTTGAAGCCGGACACGCTCCGGGTGTGGGAACGGCGCTATGGGCTGGGCGCGAGCCACAAGACGCCAACCGGTCGCCGGCAGTACACGCAGGCGGATCTGGAGCATTTGCAGCTGGTTGCGGCCCTGGTCAACAGTGGCTCGCGCATCGGCGAAATCGCGTCAAACGAACGCAAGACCCTGGAGATGCTGCTGCGCGGCAGGGGCAAAGGTGGCCGCGGTGCGCTGCCCGCACCCAAGCCGCGGGTGGTGTTCATCGGGAATCCGCTCTGTGAGTGGCTGGACGAACACCAGGGTTGCCTGGCAGGGGTGGATGCGCTGCTGGTCCGCTTGCCCCTGAACCAGATTACGGCGAAAGAGTGTGAGGAGATTGGCCGTGCCGACAGCCTGGTCGTGGAGTGTGCCAACCTCACGGGCGCACAGACGCGCCAACTGGGTGATCTGATTCGCAACCTCCAGGTGGAGAAAGCCCTGGTCACCTACCAGTTTGCCAGCGAGCGCTGGCTGCAGTCGCTGGAGCAGCAGAATATTGCTGCCACCACCTTCCCGCCGGATCCGGCCTACCTGGCCTTTGAGCTGGCGCGCAGCGTCGCCGACAAGACGGCAAGCCTTGGCGATACCAATCTCGGTGAGCTCATGACGGCAAAGCCGCGGCAGTTCACCGATCTGCAGCTGAGTGCGGCACGGCAGTTGAAGAGCACGCTGGATTGCGAGTGTCCGCGCCACATCGCCGACCTCATCCGCTCGCTCGCCTACTTTGAGGAATATTCGTCTAACTGCTCGGTCGACAACTGGAGTGACGCTGCCGTGCACGCCTGTATCTACGCCTACACCTGTCAGGCACGATGGCTTATGGAAAAGGCCCTGCAGGCGGTGCTCGAGGACCGAGGCGAGGAGTACCAGGCACTCATGCGTGAACTGGCCAATGGCCGGGTGGGCGATGCCGCCTAGTGTCGTGAGCTAGCGACTCCGCCCGTCGCACTCGGCGCCCTGACCCAGGAGCAGGGCACGCCAGTGCGGGCTGTCCCGCACCGACCAGGCCCACAGCAACACGGGCGCGACCGTTGGCACAATCAGCGTGCTGAACTGGAACAGCAGCGCGATAGCGTCGGCGGAGGGCAGGGGTGTGGTGGTGGTCTCCCAGAGAAGATCGCCACCCAGCCCCAGCATCAGATTTTTCAGGGTCACCGACACGATGCCGATGAACATCAGTGCCCAGAGCACGAGCAATCCACGTGCAAATCGCTCCAGCGAGCCGACAATGCGGCTCGAGAAGTGGAGCGCTGCGTAGAACGGGATGGAGTAGGAGAGAATACGGGTGTTCAAGGGGAGCGCCAGCTGGTAGTCGGCCTGTTCCAGAGGTACAACGGTTTCCCCCATCTCGCCAAACTGCGTCAGGACCAGCAGCTGATGACCCTCGATCGCCACCGACTGCACCACCTCCGGCAGAGCCCAGGACAGGAGAGCCTCAGCCAGCCACAGGGCGGGCACCGCGGGCAGGGCGCCCAGCGCGTACCAGAGCGCAAAAAAGGGAACCATCAACAACAGCACCAGGCCGATGAACCGGTAGAGCGTCATCCGCTGGCGGCGCCGGGTCGCTGTTCGAGATAGCGCAGGTAGAGGATGAACACCACAAGCACATCCAGCATGATAAAGACGGGCCACAGGTACAGGTGGGTCCAGTTGAATATCTGCAGATTCCACTGGCCCAGGTAAAACAGGCTGATGATACGTGCAATGTTCAGAGTCTGGATGGTCAGGAATCCGGCGAGGATCGCCACCACCCGGTAGCGCCAGGGTGCGGGGTAGGCGAGGACTCCGGCCACCAGCACGATGGCTGCCTCGACACCGTTGCAGCCGGACTCAATGGAGACCGCAAAGCCGTTAACGCTGTGGGCAATGACCCGTCCGTAGGCGATGACGTCACTGTCAAAGGGTGTGATCAGGGCGGCGCTCAGTGTCGCCAGGGAGGCCGTGAAGGGTTGCACCACAGCCGCCTGCACGGGAGCGAGCATCTCCGCAGTAAACAGCGCAACCAGCACGGCGAGGAATATCAGGATAAATTTTACCATGCGGGTGCTATCATCAGCCTTGAACGCTGCGCTTCGGCGCAGGATAGCATAGAGGAGATTTTTGTGTCGCCGACCGCTCGCAATACGGGGATTGTCGTCACGCTGGGCATGCTGGTGTTCAGCAGCTGGATGTACCTGCAAACCGGTGACTGGGTGGCTATGGTCTTTGCCGTGTTCAGCCTCGGTTATGGCGTGTTCTTCTTCTCAGTCACACCTCGGGATCGCGACTCGTGATGAACCGCGTAATGAAGCCGCGGTGGCGAGTTCTCTGTGCGTTGTTGTTGGCGTCTTTCCTGGCTGGCTGCGCCGGGTTGGGGCCCTCGATCGACCCACCCATCATCAGTGTCGACAGTGTGAAAAGCCTGCCGATGGTCGATTCCGGCCCGCGCTTTCGCATCGTGTTGCGCATTGCGAATCCCAACGCGCAGGCTCTGGATATCGCGGGCATCAGCTACGGAATCGCGCTGCTCGATCGCGAGTTGCTCAGCGGGGTGACCAATCAGGTGCCAACCATAGAAGGTTATACCGAAGAACAGGTGACGATTGATGCCGGCGTCAACCTGTTGGAGGCGTTGAAGCTGTTGGGCAGCCTCGGTCGAACCCGGGGCGATGCGCTGGCCTACAGGTTTACGGCAAAAATTGATTTTCGCGGTCTGATTCCTACCCAGTACGTTGAGGACAGTGGTGAATTGCGTCTGGACTGATAGACGGGCCGCTCACTCCAGCAGGGACTGGGCAAAGATCAGCAATATGATCAGCGGGCAGAACACACGCACATAGCCCGGCCACAGCTTCCAGAACAGGCTGTGTTCGACACCGGCGTTGCCCTTGCGCAACTCCTGCAGCAGCGTGTCGCGGTGCCATACCCAGCCCGCATACAGGCAGAACATGAAGCCGAGTAGCGGCTGGCTGTAGCGCGTCGTGACGGCGATGACCAGCCCGAACAGTGCCTCGAAATTCAGCAGAATAACTGTGCTGACCAGCGCAATCGTCGCACCGATCACCAGTACAGCGGGTTTGCGGGCCACGCCGTGCTCCTCGATGGTGTAGGCAACCGGTACCTCCAGCATGGAGATCGAGGAGGTCAGTGCGGCGATGGTCATCAGGAAAAAGAACACCAGGCTCACACCAATACCCGCCAGGCCCATGCTGTCGAACAGCTTGGGCAGTACCGTGAAGATCAGCGTGTCTTCCGAAATCAGCGCACCGCCCGCGGTAAAAATTTCCACGCCGCTGTTCAGGGCCACGTACATGGCAGGCAGCACCAGGAAACCGGCCAGTACGGCGATACAGATGTCGACCAGCGTAACCAGGCCCCCCACAACGGGCAGGTTTTCCCGATCGCTGATATAGGAGCCGTATATCAGCATGGTACCTACGCCCAGGGAGAGCGAGAAAAAAGCAGCCCCCAGTGCTTTGACAATCAACCCCGGTGCCAGCGCACGCTCAAAATCCGGCAGCAGGTAGACACGCAGGCCCTCCATTGCCCCGTCCAGGGTCAGTACATAAATGACCAGCAACACTAGCGACAATAACAAGAGTGGCATCAGGCGACTGGACCAGCGTTCAATGCCCTGCTGTACACCCTCGGAGATGATGCCGACGGTCAGCGCCATGAAGATCAGCATGAAGACCAGATTTCGCGAGAAACTGAAGTCCGTAAGCCAGTCGCTGGCGGCGCCCATTCCGGCGAGATCGGTGAGCGCGGCCAGGCAGTGAGCCAGCATCCAGCCGGCGACAATCGCATAAAAGCTGAGGATAAAGCTGGCGACAACTAAACCGATGACGCCCGTGCCGCCGCCAATGCTGCGCAGCACACGGTTCGGAGAGATCTGGCGCAGGGCACTGACCGCATTGGCATGCGCATGACGGCCGATAATCAGCTCCGCCATCAGCGCCGGGTAGGCCAGGGTAAAGGCGAGAAACAGATAGACCAGAAGGAAAGCGGCGCCGCCGTTGCTCGCGGCCTGCGTCGGGAACCCCCAGATATTGCCAAGCCCTACGGCGCTGCCCGCGGCAGCCATGATGAAGCCAAAGCGCGAGCTGAACTCGCCGCGGGGAGATGCCATAAAAATGTCCGTAAGTGCCTGCCGGGTAGTGGCGCAAAGTGTAGCACGGTGATGTGGTGCGGGCTTATTGCGCGAGCATGACTTCACAGGGCCGCGTCGTGTCAGACTGCGACCGACTGCCGCCGAAGATTTTCACCAACAAACGCGGGACGAAGAGCATGGCTTCGGCGGAAATGTCCAGGGTCGCAGCGATGGGGGACACGCTGGTGCGTGGGCTCGCCATGTCCCCGCGCAGGCTGATGCTGGAGGGGAACTGGATGCTGCGCGACTTGGACCGCGGCGTCAGTGTCAGGGCGAGGGTGCGCTTGGGCAGGTTGAAGCTGCCTACGCCAGTGGCGATCATGTTGGGTGATTCGACGAACAGGCTGTCGGTGCGCGCAATCCCGTCCTCCAGGGTGAACTGCGCCATGGTGCAGTCCAGAAACGTGGATTTTTCCAGTGCAGCACCCGAAAACAGCCAGGTCAGGATGCCGGTCGCGAGGACATCGTAGGCAGCGCCCTCCACGGTCGCATTCTCCAGCGCAAAGGCCATGCTGCCGTCCAGCTGTTGCAGCAGCTCCGCCCCCGTGGCGCCCTGGGCGCTCACCCCGCCGCGCAGATTCAGGGAGCCGCTGATATCCGTCTCGATACCCAGATCTCGGCTCAGCGTATTGAGGGGGATCGACTCTGCCTGTCCCGCGACACTCACACCGGGTGGGTCCAGGCTGATGTCGACTATGCCCCGAATGGCGGCTGGCGCCGTATCGTAGCTGAAATCAAACTGGTCGAGCAGATAGGTGGTGCCGCTGCCGCTGACGTGCACGTTGATATCGTCAAATCGGGTAATCTCCCCCTGCAGACTGCCCACTTGCAGACTCAACTCTACCGGGTAGCGTGGCAGCTTCGCGAGCAGCTGTTGCACTGAGGTTTTGCGCGTGCCGGCATCGACGTCTTCGCCCTGCTGATGGTCCGCGGCATCCGCATTCGTGCCCGCCGCTTGCAGTCCGAGATCCTCCAGGCGCACCACCGCGGAAGACAGAGCCGCTTGCAGGCTGTCCAGGGTGCCACTGTTGTGTGTCAGCTCGACAGACAGCGCGAGATCGGTCTCATCCAGACGCGCGTCCGCTTGCATCCGCGCCGAGTGGGTGTCTGCCGCCAGTTGGATTTCGCCGGCCACAGGTTTCAGTGGTAAGCCTGTCAGTATTTCGAGCCAGCCCCGGTCTTTACTCGCGTAGCGTATGCTGGCCGCTGTACGCCAGTCTGCTGCCCGATACTGTGCTTCGCCACTGACATGCAAGTTCAGCGCTGCATTCTCCGGGCTGTTACGTATAGGAAGAATAAACGCCCTTTTCACCCAAGTCCAACAGCTTTGGACCGCAGTTGACTCTTTCGACACCCCTGCGATGCAACCCAATCCGGCTGACGGGGAGCCAGCAACGCTGAAAATTTACCCTCCTCTTTCCCACTAGCGGCTCCTTTTCCGACAACCAGCACGGCGGATCCCTGCCGCGGCGCTGTGAACGCAGCATTTTGATTGGTATCGTTGGCCTTCAGGCTCGTCAGTCAAACAGACCCAGGAGCAGCTCAGCCGGTGGCGCCCGGCTTTCGGGTAACGCCCTGGTCCCGCTGGTTTCGGCTTTGTGCTTCAGGTGATCAAGGATCTGCTTGATCACTATAGGGTCTTCAATGCAGGCGATGACTTTCATGGCGCCGCCGCAGCCGCTGCAGGTCTCGATGTCGATATTGAAAACACGCTTGAGCCGTTGCGCCCATGTCATCGACGCTCGCCGTTGTGCTGGTGTTGCCGGTTCATCAGCCACCCTGACCTTGTTGCCCCTGCCCCGTTTTGCCGGCGTGACCAACGCCCGGTGCCGACTGTTGGGTGCGAACACCCCGTGGAAGCGGGTTAGGTTGACTCTGGGCTTCGGTACCAGGGCGGCCAGCCTTGCAATGAAATCCAATGGTTCGAAAATGACGTGCGTGGTGCCGTCCCGGTACGGCGTCTTGAGCTGGTAGCGCACGTTGCCGCCTCGTGTTAACGACAGCCGCTTCTCGGATACCGCCGGGCGGCTGATGTACCGGCACAGCCGTTCGAGCTTCTTGCGTTCATCGGCCCTGGCCGCCACGCCGGCGTGCAGGCTGAACCCGGCTACCTTGCCAATCCCGTCACCGAACGGATCACCACTGGTCGGCAGAGTTTGCAAAGTGAACACCTTTCGCCCCGCCTGTGAACCGACAGCGATACGGTAAGTGATCGAGTGCCCCAGCAGGGGTGTCATCGGGTCGTCATCCACCGCATCCGAGGCCAGATAGCTGTTTTCGACATCCCGTTCCAGCAGGCCTTGCCGTTCCAGATAGCGACCCACCCGGTGGGCGATGGTGTGCGTCAGCTGGGTGAGCTCTGGGCTGGTCGGCGCCTTGACCCAGCGGAAACGCGCTGAGCCGTGGGATTGCTCGACATACACACCGTCGAGAAACAGCATGTGGAAGTGAACATTCAGATTGAGCGCCGATCCAAAACGCTGGATCAGGGTGACCGCGCCCGTCTTGGCCACTTGGTGGGTATGGCCCGCTTTCTTGACCAGGTGCGTGGCAATGACGCGGTAAACGATGCCCAGCACCCGCCCCATGATCTCGGGCCGGCTGGCAAACAGGAAACGCAGCTGAAACGGGAAACTCAACACCCACTGACGCATGGGTTGTTCAGGCAGTACTTCATCAACCAGCAAGGCGGCACTTTCGGCCATCCGCCGCGCCCCACAGCTCGGGCAGAAACCGCGACGCTTACAGCTGAAAGCGACCAGGTGCTCGGCGTGGCAAGACTCGCAGCGAACCCGTAGAAAGCCATGCTCCAGCCGCCCGCATTGGAGAAATTCTTCAAATTCCCGTTGCACATAGCCCGGCAATTCCTTTCCCTGCTCTGCCATAAGCGCAGCGAATGCCGGGTAATACTCGTCAACGATCTGATAGAGAAGGGTTTGCTCGGGTCGGTGGCTCTGGTAACGACCAGTATCCCGATCCCGGCTGGCCGTCCTGGCCGCCACATGAGGCATGTTCCGCGTCCTTGCAATACTGTGTTTACATACAGTCTATCGCTTAGCGGAAAGTTCTTTTACCCTCAGCCGAAATGCCTGCCGTTGCTAGACATTGCCAGCCAGTGCCCGTCACTCCCACTCAATCGTCGCCGGCGGCTTGCTACTCACGTCATAGGTCACCCGGGACACACCCGAGATCTCATTGATAATCCGGTTGGACACCGTCTCCAACAATTCATAGGGCAAATGTGCCCAGCGCGCCGTCATGAAATCCACGGTTTCCACCGCGCGCAAGGCAATCACCCACTCATAGCGACGCCCATCGCCTACAACGCCGACAGACTTCACCGGCAGGAACACGGCGAAGGCCTGGCTGGTCTTGTGGTACCAGTCCGCGCGATGCAGTTCCTCAATGAAAATGGCATCGGCGCGGCGCAGCAGCTCCGCGTACTCCTTTTTCACTTCACCGAGAATCCGCACCCCCAGGCCGGGGCCGGGGAACGGGTGGCGGTAGACCATGTCGTAGGGCAGGCCCAGCTCCAGGCCGATGCGGCGCACCTCGTCCTTGAACAGTTCGCGCAGCGGTTCAACCAGCTCCATCGCCATGTCGTCGGGTAGGCCGCCCACATTGTGGTGTGACTTGATCACATGCGCCTTGCCGGTTTTGGCACCGGCTGATTCGATCACATCGGGGTAGATGGTGCCCTGGGCCAGCCAGTGCACATCGCGCAGTTTGGTGGCTTCGGCGTCGAACACCTCGATGAAGGTGTTGCCGATGATCTTGCGTTTGGCCTCTGGGTCCGCCTCGCCGGCCAGCTTGCCGAGGAACAGGTCCTCCGCGTTGACCCGGATGACTTTCACGCCCATGTTGCGCGCGAACATCTCCATGACCTGGTCACCTTCGTTCAGGCGCAGCAGGCCGTTGTCGACGAAGACGCAGGTGAGCTGGTCACCAATGGCGCGGTGCAACAGCGCCGCCACCACCGAGGAATCCACACCGCCGGACAGCCCGAGCAGCACCTTGCCGCTGCCCACGGTGTCCCGCACCCGGGCGATCGCATCTTCCACGATATTCGCCGGCGTCCACAGGGCTTCGCAGCCGCACAGTTCCAGCACAAAATGCTCGAAGATGCGCTTGCCCTGCAGGGTGTGAGTCACCTCGGGGTGAAACTGAATGCCGTAGAAGGGCTTGCTGCGGTGCGCCATGCCGGCAATCGGGCAGCTGTCAGTGGCTGCCACGAGCTCGAATTCCGGCGGCAGTTCGACCACCTTGTCGCCGTGACTCATCCACACGTCCAGCAGGCTGTTCCCCGCGCTGTCGAAATGGTCGCGGATATCGTGGAACAGGCCGGTGTTGGTCACCAGGCGAATCTGTGCGTAACCGAATTCGCTGGTGGGGGATGCACTGACCTGGCCGCCAAACTGCTCGGCCATGGTCTGCATGCCGTAACAGATGCCCAGCACCGGCACCCCCAGCTCGAACACGCAGGCGGGCGCACGCGGTGAGCCGGGGGCCGGCACCGATTCCGGACCGCCAGACAGGATCACGCCACTGGGGGCAAACGCGCGGATCTCGCTCTCACTCATGTCGAAGGCGCGAATCTCGCTGTACACGCCCACCTCCCGCACCCGGCGCGCAATCAGCTGGGTGTACTGGGAACCGAAATCCAGAATGAGGATCCGGCTGGCGTGAATATCTGCTGTCATTGCGGTCTGGCCTTTAGCGCACGGGGTAATTGGGCGCTTCCTTGGTGATGGAGACATCGTGTACGTGGCTTTCGGACATGCCGGCCGAGGTGACGCGGACAAATTCCGGGCGGGTACGCATGTCGTGAATGGTCAGGCTGCCGGTGTAACCCATGGCCGAGCGGACACCGCCCATCAGCTGGTGAATGATGGCTGAAACGGGGCCTTTGTAGGGCACGCGCCCCTCAATACCTTCGGGCACCAGTTTCTCCGCACCCTTGCCGGCATCCTGGAAATAGCGGTCGGAGGAGCCCTGTGTGCGCGACATGGCGCCCAGGGAGCCCATGCCGCGGTAGGCCTTGTAGGTGCGCCCCTGATACAGCTCCACCTCGCCCGGCGCTTCCTCGGTGCCCGCAAACATGCCGCCCATCATCACCGAGTGGGCACCCGCCACCAGCGCCTTGGCGATATCCCCGGAAAAGCGGATGCCGCCGTCGGCGATTACCGGTACGTCGCGCTCAGCCAGCGCCGCGACCACGTTGGAGATGGCAGTGATCTGTGGCACGCCCGTGCCGGTCACAACCCGCGTTGTACAGATAGACCCGGGGCCGATGCCGACCTTGACACCATCTGCGCCGGCCTCGGCAAGGGCCAGCGCCGCTGCAGCGGTGGCAATGTTCCCGCCGATCACCTGCACGGACGGGTAATCCGCCTTGATCTGCCGCACCCGTTCAATCACGTTGCGCGAGTGACCGTGCGCGGTGTCCACGACCAGCACATCCACACCCGCGCGGATCAGGGCCGCAACCCGGTCTGCGGTGTCCGGGCTGGTGCCTACCGAAGCGCCGACGCGCAGCTGGCCGTAGGAATCCTTGCAGGCCATGGGGAAGCTCTCGGCCTTGTCGAAATCCTTGACCGTGATCATGCCACGCAGTTCGAACTTGTCGTTTACCACGAGGATCTTCTCGATGCGGTGCTGGTGCAGCAAGCGCTGCACCTGCTCGGAGCTGGCCCCTTCGCGCACCGTTACCAGCTTGTCTTTCGGCGTCATCAGCTCCGAGACGGACTTGGTCGGGTCGGATTCGAACCGGGTATCCCGACGCGTGACGATACCCACCAGGTCCTTGCCGTTGAGCACCGGCACACCGGAGAAGCCATGGGCATTGGTGAGTTCACGCAGCTCGGCCAGGGAGGCGTTCTGCTGAATGGTGATAGGGTCCTTGACCACACCACTCTCGAACTTCTTCACCCGGCGCACCTGCTCCGCCTGCTCCGCAATGGTCATGCTCTTGTGGATGATGCCAATGCCGCCCTCCTGGGCCAGCGCAATGGCGAGGCGCGCCTCGGTCACGGTGTCCATGGCCGCCGACACCAGCGGAATGTTCAGCTCGATGCCGCGGGTGAGACGGGTACGCAGCGACACATCACTGGGAATAACGTCGGAGTACCCGGGCAGCAGCAGTACGTCATCGAACGTGAGGGCTTCCTGGGCGATACGCAACATGGGAGGTCTCCGGCTGGCAGGTGGCAGCTAAACGTGCAATTATAAATCTTCTGGCCACTACAGGTAAACCAAAGTCCGTGCTGCAACACCCCACGTCCGGTAACCCGCCCACACTCACCGTCGGCCAGCTGAACCGGGAAGCACGGCGCCTGCTGGAGAGCCATTTCGACTACATCTGGGTGGAAGGCGAGGTGAGCAATTTCGCGGCCCCCTCCTCCGGTCACTGGTACTTCTCCCTCAAGGACAGCGGCGCCCAGGTGCGCTGCGCCATGTTCCGCAATCGCAACCAGCATATGCGGGTGACGCCGGTCAACGGCATGGCCATCCGGTTGCGCTGTCGCGTATCGCTGTATGAGGGTCGCGGAGAGTTCCAACTGATCGTGGAGCACCTGGAGCACGCGGGTGCCGGCGCGCTGCAGGCCGCGTTTGAGCGGCTGCGGGACAAGCTACAGGCCGAGGGCCTGTTCGCGCCGGAGCGCAAGCGTGCGCTGCCCGCAGAGGTGCGCACCCTCGGGGTCATCACGTCCCCCACGGGCGCGGCCATTCACGATGTGCTGACCGTGTTGCAGAGGCGCTGCCCCGCCATGCGGGTTTTCCTGCTGCCGGTAGCCGTGCAGGGCGAGGCGGCTGCGGGTGAAATCAGCGCCGCCATCGCGCGCGCCAACCGCTGGCAGGCGGCGGGGGACGTGCAATTTGACGCCCTGCTGGTCACCCGCGGCGGCGGCTCCCTGGAGGATCTGTGGGCATTCAATGAGGAGGTTGTGGCGCGGGCGATTGTCGCCAGCGCCCTACCCGTCGTCAGCGCGGTCGGCCACGAAGTGGACATCAGCATTGCCGACATGGTCGCCGACCAGCGCGCGGCGACGCCTTCTGCCGCAGCCGAGTTGCTCAGCCCGGACCAGCGCGAGCACGCCGCACTGCTGCTCAGGCTGGAACACACCCTGGCCGGCCGTATGCGCCAGCGTCTGGAACGTGCCGGGCGCGACCTGCATTATCTGCGGCAACGTCTGCGCCACCCCGGGCAACTGCTGCGCGAGCAGGCACAGCGGCTGGATGAGTTGGAACAGCGCCTGCTCCGCGCCCAGCGCGCCCAACTGCGCGAGCAGCGAGGCGCACTGGCGCTGCTGGAGAACCGGCTGCGATCCCGCGCGCCCGACACTCGCGTGCGCGCGCTGCAGGCTGCGGTCGGCCAGTTGGAGCAGCGCCTGCAGCGCGGGATGCAGCAGCAGCTGCGCGGCGCGAATTCGCAGCTCGCGCACCTGTCGCAGTTACTGGATTCAGTCAGCCCCCTCGCTACCCTGAGCCGGGGCTACAGTATTCTGCGCGACGCACAGGGCGCCGTGGTGCGCGACGCCGCAGACGTGGCATGCGGGGACACACTGGAAGCCCGACTGGCCCGGGGAGAATTGCGGCTGCAGGTACTGGGGACCCAATAGCCCCCGGGAGGTCAGTACTTGGCGGGGAGCCGGGTGTTGATGATGATGTGGCGGCCCTCGAAGCGGATATATTCACCGATGGTGAGATCCTTCAGTATCCGCGCCACCATTTCCCGCGAGGCGCCCACGCGGTCCGCGATGTCCTGTTGGGTGAGCTTCTCCGGGATGAACAGGGTGCCATCACCGCGCTCTTCGGAGAGATCCATCAGCACGTTGGCAACGCGACCGTACACGTCCTGCAGTGCCAGGCTTTTGACATCGGCGGTAAGCTTGCGCACCCGCTGGGCCAGGTTACTGATCAGCTTGCGGGCAATACTCGGGTGCTCGTCCAGCACACGATTGAAATCCTCCTTGAAAATGATGCAGAAGGAGCACTTCTCTACCGTGCGCACAGAGGCAGAGCGGAGGGAGTCATCCAGTAACGCCAGCTCACCGAAATAGTCGCCGGGCCCCTGGGTGTTCATGATGAACTCTTTGCCGTTCTTGTCGCTACAGTAGACCTTGACCTTTCCGCTCTCGATCACGAACAGAGAATCCGCCGGATCATTTTCGTGGATCACGACCGTATTCTTGGGGAACGAACGGCTGGTACTGCTGCTCGCCAGTGCGTCCAGTTCCTCTCGCGAGAGCCCCTGAAATATTTCTACCTGCTGCAACATGCTTGTTATTCCTGCCTCATGCAAAGTCTGTCCCTGAAGCCATGCCCACATACTACCTCAAGTGCCACAGCAAAACACACCTGTCAGGGGAATTACCACCCGCCACACGGCAACGCCACCCGTGTTCTTATATAACGAATGAAACTCCGATTTCCACAGTAATCCGTGCATCGCTATACTGCAGGCCACTATGCGACCCGGAACCCACACCACGTGAGTCACGACAGCACCAGCCTGCCCGACCTCTGGAGCCACATTCTGCGCGGCGCCGTCACCGACCTGCGCGCACTGGCCAGCGGGCGCGGCGAGCATCTACCGGCCTCCGCCATGGAGGACCTGCAGCGCATCTTCAGCCTCGCTGCGACGCTGGATCAGCAGCTCGCCGCCGCCAGTAACCATCATGACCTGATGAACACCATCACCGGCATCCGTGGCTATGCCGAAATGCTGCAAGAGGATATCGGTTCGCAGCAGCCCGACCTCGCTGACAGCCTGGCGCGGCTGCTGAAAGCGACAGAAAGCGCCGCCACGGGTACCGTCAATCGCAGCTCGGCAAGCCGGAGCACCACGGTCGCCGCTGAACCGGGGTTTATCCTCGCGGTGGACGACCTGGCCGAAAACCGGGAGCTGGTGGCGCGCTACCTGTCCCGTTCCGGGCACCTAGTGGTTACCGCGGCCAGCGGTGCCGAGGCCCTGCGCGCGCTGGCAGAGTCTGACGTGGATGTGGTGTTGCTGGACCTGATGATGCCCGACATGGACGGCCGCGAGGTACTGCGCCGCATCAAAGCCAATCCGGACTGGCGTGCCACACCGGTGATTGTGATCTCCGGCAGTCAGGACATGGACGGCATCATCGCCTGCATTGAGGCGGGCGCCGATGACTACCTGTTCAAGCCCTTCAACCCAGTGTTGCTGCAGGCGCGGATCAAGGCCGGCATCGAGCGCAAGCGCTGGCACGACCGGGAAGAGCAGTATCGACAGCAGCTGGAGCGCAACGAAAAGTTCATCCGTGCCACCTTCGGCCGCTACCTGTCTGATGAAATTGTCACCGACATCCTGGAGCGCCCGGAAGGGCTCGAGCTTGGCGGGGACCTGCGCGAAGTCACCATCATGATGTCGGATATCCGCGGCTTCACCAGCCTCAGCGAGCATCTGGCCCCCGCTGAAGTGGTCGCCATGCTGAACCGTTATCTTGGCACCATGACCGACATCATCATGGCGCACAATGGCACTATCGATGAATTCATTGGAGACGCAATCCTCGCCGTATTCGGTGCGCCGCAGCGTCGCGACGACGACGCCGACCGGGCGGTGCGCTGTGCGCTGGCCATGCAGGCGGCGATGGACGGCATCAACGCAGACAATACCGCCGCCGGTCTGCCGGCGCTCGCCACCGGCATCGCCCTCAACACCGGGTCCGTCATTGCCGGCAACATCGGCTCGGAACGGCGCAGCAAATACGGCTTCGTCGGCCATCCGATGAATGTGACTTCGCGGATAGAGGACCACTGCCTGGGTGGGGAAATACTGATTTCAGAGAGTACCGTCAACAAACTGACCGGGCACTACCGACTGAGCAACCGCCGCGAACTGGATGCCCGCGGGCTCGACCAGACCGTCGTGGTGCACCGTATCGAGGAGCAAACCGATGGCTGAGCAACCCACCATTCTGCTGGTGGAGGACAACGCGATCAATTGCGAGATGCTGGCCAGGCGCCTCACGCGAGCGGGCTTTCGGGTGGTGACTGCAGCAGACGGCGAACAGGCGCTGCAAAAGATGGCCAGCGAGGGGCCGGCACTGGTGCTAATGGACATGAACCTGCCCGTGCTGGACGGCTGGAGCGCCTGCCGTGCGGCCCGCCAGGACCCCCAGCTCAGGGGCGTCCCGATAATCGCTCTCACCGCACACGCCATGGAAGCGGACCGACAGAGCGCACTGGCCGCCGGCTGCGACGACTACGCCACCAAGCCCATCGACTTTCCCGGGCTGCTGGCGAAAATCCAGCGGTTGTTGCCCGCGTGAGCCTGCGCCGCCGCCTTACCCTGTCGCTGTGCACCATCCTTGTGCTGTTTTCGATCAACGTCGGCACCCACTTCTGGGGCAGCTACGCGCGCCAGGAAAGTATGCTGGCGTATCGCAGCTCGGTCACCGCCGCGCAGTTGTCCACGGATGCGGCACAATTGCTGGAAAACCAGCGCCAGCAGATCCTGGTGCTGGAAACCCTGCGTGAAACCACGGGCGACATGCTGGACGGTGACGAGCTGGCGGATGCGGAAGCCGACATCGCAAGCATCGACAGCAAGCTCACCGAACTCGGCGCACTGACCAGCGAGGTCACCCGCCCGCAGTACGAGAGGCTGCAACAGGCGAGCCGCTACCTGCTGGACAGCTGGCTGGCGTTCTACCGCAATTTCAACGACCCCGACTTCGACAGTGACATTGATGACCCCCTGCCCTTTGTGGAGACGCTGGAGCACCTGCGCCAGCTGGAGCAGCGCCAGGCCTTCATCGCCGCCCAGCGCTCGACCATCATCGACCGGACCATCGCGCTTACCGACCGCATCACCGTCATCGGCTTTGTCGCCACCATTTTCCTCACCGCGTTGCTGGGCTTCTATCTGCTGCGTTACACCAAGCGCTCGTTGAAACGGCTCAAGCGCGGCACCGAGCGCATCGGCATGGGCGACCTCGACTACCGTATTGCCGACTTCGACGACCGCGGCGAACTGGGCGACCTCGCCAAGGCCTTCAACGACATGTCGGACAAGATGCGCCGCGCTATCGAGGATGTACGCCGTGCCAAGGACGACGCAGACGACGCCAACGCGGCCAAGAGCCGGTTCCTCGCCAATGTCAGTCACGAACTGCGCACGCCGCTCAACGCCATCATCGGCTACAGCGAAATGCTGCAGGACGAACTGGAAGACCCCGGTGAAGTGGACCGCGAACAGTTCCGCGACGACCTGGAGAAGATCGTGCGTTCGGGACGCCAGCTGCTGGCCCTGATCAACGACATTCTGGACCTGTCGAAGATTGAAACCGGCAAGATGACCCTGCACCTGGAAACCTTCGCCGCTGGCGACATCCTGCAGCAGGTGTGTGACGCCATGACCCCCATGCTGCGCGAGCGCAACAACCAGCTATACCGGCCCGACTGGTCGCAGCTGCCACCGCTGTACGCCGATGCAACGCGCTTCCGGCAGATTTTTCTCAACCTGCTCAGCAACGCCTGCAAGTTCACCCGGGATGGAGAGGTGCACCTGACGGCGGCGTGTTATCAGAAGGACGGCGCAGACTGGCTGCGCTGCACGGTGCGCGATACCGGAATCGGTATGGATGCAGCCCAGCAGGCGCGCATCTTCGATGCCTTTGTGCAGGCAGAGAATGCCATCAGCGCCAACTACGGTGGCACCGGCCTCGGTCTGGCAATCTGCCGCGAGTACTGCACGCTGATGGGTGGCCACATCAGCGTCCGCAGCACACCCGGGGCCGGTTCCGAGTTTACGGTTGAACTGCCCGTGAAGGTCCGAGAGTCAGCTCCCGCAAGCGCTTGATCGCCTCCTCGCGCTTTTGCAGATCTTCCCGCAGGGTGGCATTGCTGCTCTCGAGGTCGGAGATGTGCCGGTTCAGGAGGGCAAAGGCCGCCAGGGAGTCCCGCATCAGCAGTGCCGTGGGATGCACCTGCATCTCATCGGTAAACTGTGCCACCAGACGGCGGAAGGTGGCTTCCGCCGCATCGTGGTCGTAGAACGGGCTGTCGGGCAACATGCCCAGATAGGCGATCGCGATATCCGCCTCCCACTGCGCCGCAGGCTCCAGCTCGAGGCGCTTGTAGCGCTGGAAATGCTGCAGGGCTGCCACCGCGTCACCCTCGCTCAGGGCGCGATAGCCGCGCTCCAGAAAGGTGTAGTCGCGGCTCGCCGGCTTGCTCGCGCAATCACAGCCGGACTGGGACGGCAGGTTCAAGGTCAGCTGCGGTGCCTCCCGGACGGCGACGTCAGTCTCGGCAGGCGGAGCAGCCTGCGACGGTGCCTCCACCGACTCCGGGGAGACCGCGCAGGCAGATAACCCAAGCAGCGCACCGGCCAGCAGGAGTGGGGACAGGAAGGGGCTCACGGCAGTGTCCTCGGGCTGACTATCACCTGTTCAGTGTACCACCGGGGCATGGGCCTCCCCAAGGTAAACCCGACAACCGTCAGCGTCGGCACTCATTCAGGGCGCAGGTGCGGGAACAGCAGAACATCACGAATGGAGGGCGAATCCGTGAGCAGCATGACCAGCCGGTCGATGCCAATACCCTCGCCCGCCGTGGGCGGCATGCCGTATTCCAGCGCGCGGATATAGTCGGCATCGTAGTGCATCGCCTCCTCGTCGCCGGCATCTTTCTCCGCCACCTGCGCCCGAAAACGCTCTGCCTGGTCCTCGGCATCGTTCAGCTCGGAAAAGCCGTTGGCAAGCTCCCGGCCGCCGACGAAAAACTCAAAACGGTCTGTCACAAACGGGTCTGCGTCGCTGCGCCGCGCCAGGGGTGACACCTCGGTGGGATAGGCGGTGATGAAGGTCGGCTGATCCAGCCGGTGCTCCACGGTTTTCTCGAAGATTTCGATCTGCACCTTGCCCAGACCCCAACTGTCTTTCAGCGGTATCCCGAGCTCGGCGGCGATGGCGCGCGCGCCCTGCTCATCCGCCAGCGCATCGGCGCGCATGCCGGGGTTGTGGCTGAGAATGGCATCGAACACCGTCATACGGGTGAAAGGCCGCGAGAAATCATACTCCGAGCCCTGATAGGTCACGCGCGTGTCGCCCAGCACCGTTGCGGTGAGCTGGCGCAGCATGTCCTCGGTCAGGTCCATGGCATCACGATAATCCGCATAGGCCCAGTAGAATTCCAGCATGGTGAACTCGGGGTTATGCCGCGTGGACAAACCCTCGTTGCGGAAATTCCGATTGATCTCGTACACCTGTTCAAAGCCGCCGACCACCAGCCGCTTGAGATACAGCTCGGGAGCAATGCGCAGGTACATATCCAGGTCCAGCGCGTTGTGGTGCGTGACGAAAGGCTTCGCGGCCGCGCCGCCCGGGATCACCTGCATCATGGGAGTTTCCACCTCCATGAAGCCGCGTCCATCCATGTAGTCGCGAATAAAGCGCACAATGCGCGAGCGCAGGGTGAACACGGCGCGGGAGTCCGGGTTCACAATCAGGTCCACATAGCGCTGGCGGTAGCGCAACTCCTGATCCGACAGGCCATGGTATTTGTCTGGGAGGGGGCGCAGGGCCTTGGTCAGCAGACGGGCACTTTCCATATTGATGTACAGGTCGCCCTTGCCGGACTTGTGCAGCGGTCCCTCGGCGCAGACGATATCGCCAAGGTCCCAGCTCTTGATCTCGGCGAGTGTGTCCTCATCCAGCCCCTTGCGGTTGAGGTACAGCTGGATCTGGCCTGACCCGTCCTGGATCAGCAGGAACGCGCCGCGATTGCGGATCAAACGCCCGGCTACGGCAAAACGCTGGTTGTCCTCCTCGAGCTGCTGCTTGCTGCTGGCGCCGTATTCACGCTGCAGGTCGGCGGCCCACCCGGTGCGCCTGAAGTCGTTGGGGAAGGCGTTGCGCCTCGCTCGCAGCTGGCGGAGCTTGCCGCGCCGCTCGGCGACCAGCTTGTTTTCCTCTTCCGGGCCACGCGCGGCCTGATCCTGCTCTTTCATAAGTCGTCCTACAGCCCTTTCTTCAGTGAGGCTTCGATAAACAGGTCGATATCGCCGTCCAGCACCGCCTGCGTGTTGCTCGTTTCAACACCGGTGCGCAGGTCCTTGATCCGCGACTGGTCGAGCACATAGGAGCGGATCTGGCTGCCCCAGCCGATATCCGCCTTGCTGTCTTCCGTGGCCTGCTTCGCTTCGCTGCGTTTGAGCATCTCCAGCTCATACAGCTTGGCACGCAGCATTTTCATCGCCCGGTCGCGGTTCTGGTGCTGCGAGCGCTCGGTCTGGCAGGACACCACCACGCCACTGGGGTTGTGGGTAATCCGCACGGCGGAGTCGGTCTTGTTGACGTGCTGCCCGCCTGCCCCGCTGGAGCGATAGGTGTCGACGCGCAGGTCGGCGGGATTGATGTCGATTTCGATGTCATCGTCGATTTCCGGCGAGACGAACACCGACACGAAGGACGTGTGTCGACGGTTCCCGGAGTCGAACGGCGACTTGCGCACCAGCCGATGTACGCCAGTTTCGGTGCGCAGCCAGCCGAAGGCGTATTCGCCCTCGAAGTGGATGGTCGCGCTCTTGATACCGGCGACCTCCCCCGCAGACACTTCGATCAGGTCGGTCTTGAAGCCGCTGGCTTCACCCCAGCGCAGGTACATGCGCAGCAGCATTTCCGCCCAGTCCTGGGCTTCCGTGCCACCGGAGCCAGCCTGCACATCCAGGTAGGCGTTGTTCGGGTCCATCTCACCCGAAAACATACGCCGGAATTCCAGCTGCTCCAGCTGTTTCAGCAGCGCCTCGATATCCGCGCGCACCTCGGCCACCGTGCCCTCGTCATCCTCGACGGCTGCCAGCTCGAGCAGGTCGGCGGCGTCACCGGTGGCACCGTCCAGGTGTTCGATGGTGGAGACGATTTTTTCCAGTGCCGCGCGCTCCCGCCCCAGTTCCTGGGCCCGCTCCGGCTTGTCCCAGACGCTGGGCTCGGCAAGCTCCAGTTCTACTTCAGCGAGGCGTTCCTTGCGGGTATCGAAGTCAAAGATACCCCCTCAGCACGGCGGTGCGTGCCTCGATGTTCTTGAGGGTCTGTAACAGCGGATTGATCTCTAACATGACGCGCCTGTCCTGCGGGAAAAGGCGCGCAGTGTACCGTAGGGAACAAAAACAGGCCACCGGCGAGCCACAGGAGCCGCCTATACGGCCTCCAGCTGCTCGACGACAAGCTGCAGGCTGCGCCGTCCGCGAAACTCGTTCACATCCAGCCGATAGGCGGCGCGCACCCACTGCGCCTCGTCATCCGGCCAGCGCTCGAGATCCACGTTGAAGGCGATGGCGTCGAGCACCTCATGCGAGCCGGGCAGGCCGAGAACCAGCTTTAGGTGCTTCCCTGCCACCAACCGTTGCTGCACAAGGCGAAAGCGGCCATCGAACAGGGGCTCCGGGAAATGTTGCCCCCAGGGTCCGCCGAGACGCAGGGACTCGGCCAGCGCCAGATCAAAATCAGAGGGCGCGAGTTCGCCGTCCGACTCCAGCACCGCCTCCAGATCGAGGTCGCGGCCGTGCCGTTCCACTTCGGCGACGAAGGCTGTGGCAAAGGCCGCATAGTGTGCCCGCGGCAGGGTCAGGCCCGCGGCCATCGCATGGCCGCCGAACCGATTCAGCAGGCCGGGATGCCGCGTTGCCACTGCATCCAGTACATCCCGTACATGAATACCCTGAATGGAGCGCGCAGAACCCTTGAGCTCGTCGCTGTCGGGGCCGGCGTCGGCGAAGACCACGGTGGGCCGGTGCACACGCTCCTTGACCCGCGACGCCAGAATACCAATCACGCCCTGGTGCCAACCGGGCTCATACAGCGTGACGCCGGCAGGCACCTCGTCCGTGTCCGAGAGCGGCGCGAGCTGATCCAGCAAGGCCAGCGCTTCCTCCTGCATGCCGTGTTCAATACGGCGCCGCTCTTCGTTGAGGCGCTGCAGCCGGGCGGCGTAGTCCGCGGCGCGCTCGCGCCCGGGTGACAACAGGCATTCGATACCCACCGACATATCATCCAGCCGCCCTGCTGCATTCAATCGCGGCCCGACGGTGAAGCCGAGGTCCGACGCGACGGTGGTCGCGGGGTTGCGGCCTGCCACTTCCAACAGGGCAATCAGCCCCGGGCGGGCCAGGCCGCGGCGAATACGCTGCAGCCCCGCCGCAACCAGTATCCGGTTGTTGCGATCCAACGGGACAACGTCGGCCACCGTGCCCAGCGCCACCAGATCGAGGAATTCCGCCAGATTCGGTTCCTGCAGGGCGCGCTGGGCAAACCAGCCGCGGCGGCGCAGCTCAGCGCGCAGCGCGAGCATGACATAGAAAATCACCCCCACACCGGCCAGCGCCTTGCTGGCAAAGCCGCAGCCAGGCTGGTTGGGGTTGACGATCACCTCCGCCGCCGGCAGCGTCTCCCCCGCGAGGTGGTGGTCGGTGACCAGTGTGGCAATTCCCTGCGCGCGCGCGGCGCGTACACCGTCGATACTGGCGATGCCGTTGTCCACGGTGATGATCAGGTCCGGCTGGCGCCGGGCGGCCAGCGCGACAATTTCCGGCGTCAGTCCGTAGCCGTACTCGAAGCGATTGGGTACCAGGTAATCGACCTCTGCAGCGCCCATGGCACGCAATGCGCCCAGCGCCAGTGCGGTGCTGGTTGCACCATCGGCATCGAAGTCACCGATCACCAGCAGGCGCTGCCCGGTGGCCAGGGCATCTGCCAGCAGGCACGCTGCGGCATCCGCTCCGGTCAGGGTCTCGGGTGGCAGCAAGTCATGCAGGGATAATTGCAGGTCACGGGCGCTGCGCACGCCGCGGTTGGCATAGACCCGCGCCAGCAGGGGTGGCAGGCCGCCCGCCGCGAGTTCGGGGCTGGGCGCCAGGGCGCGGCGAACTACGCGTCGAATCACTCCGCCGGCGCTCAGGCGCCGAGGTGGTTCGCCATGAAGGCCTGCACGGCGGACAGTTCGCAGGGCAACACTTCAAAGCGCTCTGTACGATCAAACAGATCGGCCAGGTGCAGGGGCAGCGGTGGCTCACAGCCGACCACGGCACGCTGGATAGCCTGCGGAAACTTCGCCGGGTGCGCCGTTGCCAGGGTCACCACCGGAATGCCGTCGCCGATACCTGAGGCCAGGGCCGCTTTGACACCAATCGCGCTGTGCGGGTCCAGCAGGTATTCAGACTCCTGCCAGACGGCAGCAATCTGTGCACAGGTTTCCTCGTCGGGCACGCGGTAACTGGAGAACAGCTGCCGGGCGCGCTGCATCGCGGTGTCGGAGAAATGAATATCGCCCTTGTCGAAGTCACGCATCATGGCCGCCACGGCGGCGCCATCACGATCGTAGAGGTCAAAGAGCAGGCGCTCAAAATTGCTGGATACTGTGATATCCATGCTCGGTGAGAGTGTGTGCTCCAGCGACTGGCGGCCATAGGTGGCGGTGGTCATCACCCGGTGCAGAACGTCATTGCGGTTGGTGGCGATAATCAGCTGCGCAACGGGCAGGCCCATCTGGTGCGCCAGGTAACCGGCGAAAATATCGCCAAAGTTCCCGGTAGGCACGGAAAACGCCACAGGACGCGCGGGACCACCGAGCGCCAGGGCCGCATAGAAGTAGTACACGATCTGCGCCATGATCCGCGCCCAGTTGATCGAGTTGACGGCCACAAGGTGGCGGTCATCCGGCAGGAAGCTGCGGTCACCGAAGCTGGCCTTGACCATGGCCTGGCAGTCATCGAAGTTGCCCTGCACGGCGATGTTGTGGATGTTGTCCCCCACAACCGTGGTCATCTGCCGGCGCTGCACCTCCGACACGCGGTCGTGCGGATGCAGAATGAAGATGTCGATATTTTTGCAGCGCTTGCAGCCCTCAATGGCGGCAGAGCCCGTGTCGCCGGAGGTCGCACCCATGATGACCACTTTCTGGTGGCGGCGCTCCAGCACGTAATCCAGCAGGCGCCCCAGCAGCTGCAATGCAAAGTCCTTGAACGCAAGCGTCGGGCCATGGAACAGCTCCAGCACCCACTGGTTGTGGCCAATCTGCACCAGCGGCGCAACCGCGCCGTGGCGGAACACCGCATAGGTGTCAGCGATGAGGTCGCGCAGGTCGTCCCGGGGAATGCAGTCACCGACGAAGGGTTCGATGATGCGCTGGGCCAGCTGCGGGTAGTCCATACCCGCCATGGCGGCGATCTCCTGCTGGCTGAAGCGGGGCAGGCTCTCGGGTACGTACAGGCCGCCATCGGACGCCAGGCCGGTCAGCAGGACCTGCTCAAAGTTCAGTGCGGGGGCCTGGCCCCGGGTGCTGATGTACTGCATATCTGCTCCTGTTAGCCGTCCAGCGGCTCAACGCGGATTCTGACGACCTGGCCCTCGATGGTGTCCAGTGCCTCGATTTGCGCAACGGCCGCGTCGACCCGACCCTGGGCTGCGCGATTGGTCAGGACGATCAGCGGTACCGTCGTCTGCCCCGGCGCGGGCGCCTTCTGGATCAACGCCTCGATACTGATACCGTGGTCACTGAAAATGGTGGCAATACGCGACAGCACGCCGGTGCGATCCTCGGCCTCCATGCGCAGGTACCAGGGTGTCTCCACGTCGGCCATGGGCACAATGGGCAGATCGCGCAGGGCTTCATTCGAGAACGACAGGGAGGGCACCCGGCTGACCTGGCCTGCGCTCAGGTCCCGAGCCAGGTCAACCAGGTCGGCGACCACTGCAGATGCGGTGGGTTTGCCACCGGCGCCTGCACCGTAATACAGCGTCGGCCCGACGGCGCTGCCCTCGACCAGCACCGCGTTCTTCACGCCATTCACATTGGCCAGCAGGCGGTCTTCCGGAATCAGTGTCGGGTGCACACGCAACTCCACACCGCGCGGCCCCTGCTTGGCGATACCCAGATGCTTCACCCGGTACCCCAGTTCTTCGGCGTAGTCCAGGTCCTGAGGCGTGAGGCGCGTGATGCCCTCGGTGTACACCGAGGCAAACTGCAGGGGAATGCCGAAGGCGATGGATGCCAGAATCACCAGCTTGTGAGCCGCATCAATCCCTTCCACGTCGAAGGTCGGGTCGGCCTCCGCGTAGCCCAGGGCCTGCGCCTCCGCCAGCACGTCGGAAAACTCCCGACGGTGCTCACGCATTTCGCTGAGGATAAAGTTTCCGGTGCCGTTGATGATGCCCGCCAGCCATTCGATATGGTTCCCCGCCAGGCCCTCACGCAGGGCCTTGATGATCGGGATGCCACCCGCCACCGCCGCCTCATAGCGCACTGCCACATTGTGTTCCGCCGCCAGCGCAAACAACTCATTGCCGTGTTCCGCAATGAGCGCCTTGTTTGCCGTCACCACGTGCTTGCCGGCGAGGATGGCGGCCTCTACCAGCTCGCGGGCCACGGTGGTGCCACCAATCAGCTCCACCAGCACGTCGACCTCGGGGTCTGCCACAACGTCGAAAATGTCCCGGCTGACGCGCACGCCCGCGGTATTGCAGGCCGGGTTATCACGGCGCGCACCGATGTGCACGATGGCCAGCGGCGCCTGGGCGCGGGCCGCAATCGCCTCGGCATTTTCCCGCAGCAGGTTGAACGTCCCGCTGCCCACTGTCCCGAGGCCGCAGAGGCCAATTCTCACGGGTTGCACCACGTTCTCCCCTGTTGCTTCAGCTGTCATTGATCACGCTGCTCCCGTGTGGCCATCGGCGCGAAACATACGCTTGATATTGCGCAGTGCCTGCCGGGTGCGGTGCTCATTCTCGATCAGGCCAAAACGCACGTAGCCCTCGCCATATTCACCGAAGCCGACACCGGGTGACACCGCCACCTGCGCCTCCTGTAACAGCTTCTTGCTGAACTCCAGAGACCCCAGCGGCTGGTAGAACTCGGGGATACGCGCCCACACAAACATGGTCGCCCGCGGTGGCGTGACGGGCCAGCCCAGCGCATTCAGGCCGCCGCACAGCACATCGCGCCGCGCCTTGTACATGGCGTTGATTTCCTGCACACAGGTCTGGTCCCCCTCCAGGGCCGCGATGGCCGCGACCTGGATGGGTGTGAACATGCCGTAGTCGAGATAGGACTTCATACGCCCCAGCGCGCCGACCAGCTGCCGGTTGCCGCAGCAGAAGCCCACACGCCAGCCCGGCATGTTGTAGCTCTTGGACATGCTGAAGAACTCTACCGCCACTTCCCTCGCGCCCTCTACCTGCAGGATCGATGGGGCAACATAGCCGTCATAGCAGAGGTCGGCGTAGGCAAGGTCCTGCACTACCCATATCTGGTGTTCTCGGGCGACGGCGATGACCCGCTCGAAGAACTCCAGTTCCACCACCTGGCCGGTGGGGTTGGAGGGAAAACTCAACACCAGCATCTTGGGCCTGGGCCAGCTGTTGCGGATCGCGTTTTCCAGTTCATCAAAGAAGCTGCTTTCATCTCCCATCGGCACGTGACGGATGTCTGCGCCCGAGATCACAAAACCGTAGGGGTGAATAGGATACGCCGGGTTGGGCACCAGAATGGCGTCGCCGGGTCCGGTTGTGGCCAGTGCGAGGTGGGCCAGGCCTTCTTTCGAGCCCAGCGTGACAATCGCCTCGCTGTTCGGATCCAGAGTGACGTTGTAGCGCCGCTGGTACCAGTCGCAGATCGCCTTACGCAACCGGGGGATACCCTTGGACTGGGAGTAGCGGTGCGTGTCGCCGCGGCGCGCCGTCTCCACCAGCTTGTCAACAATATGCGACGGCGTGGGCTGGTCCGGGTTGCCCATACCGAAGTCAATAATGTCCTGGCCCGCCGCGCGCGCCTGCTGCTTCAGTTCACCGATAATATTGAATACATAAGGGGGCAGGCGCTGAATGCGCTGAAACTGGTCTTCCACGGCACTGGGACTCGGTTGGGCAAACCCCTGAGGGGCTGCAATCTAAAAAAAAGGTGGCAAACAGTACTGAGTCCATCCCGGCCTGTCAACGGAGCAGGCCGGCGAAACGCCGCGTCCGGGCGCTATTCCAGACCGAGGGTACCCATCAGCTCATCGGCGGGCTGGTAGCCCGGGATCATCTGGCCGGTGGCCGTGATAATGGCTGGCGTGCCACGCACGCCCATCGACTGCCCGAGCTGGTACTGATCAGCCACCGGCGAGCCCTGGCAGACGTTGTCCGCCATCGACTCGCCGTTCTTCAGGCGCGTCAGCGCATCGGCCCGATCGTCAGCACACCATGCGGTGGCCAGTTTACGGTAGCCCTCCGATGCCAGCCCGGAGCGCGGGTAGGCCAGATAGCGCACCTCCACACCGCGTTTGTTCAGTTCCGGCACCTCGCGATGCAGCTTCTGGCAGTAAAAGCAGGTGACGTCGGTAAAGACGGTGATGTGTGAACGCGCCTCGCCCTGCGCCGGGAAGATGATCATGTCGGCCGGTGACAGCCCGGCCAGTTGCTCGGCGCGCTGCCCGTCGCGACGTTTCTCCGCCAGATTGACGTAACCCGCGGGCCCCACCGTAAACAGGTCGCCGACAATGAAGAACTGGCCACTGCGATTGGCGTATACCAGCGGACCGTCAACCAGCTGCACTGCATACATTCCATCGATCTCACTGTGCTCAACCGTACTGACCTTGAGACCGTTGGCGGGACTTTCGAGCATCTTGCGCAGGGAGTCCACGATGTCCGCAGGCACCGGCTCTGCGGCCCTGACAGAAAAGACGGACCCGGTCAGCACGCAGGCCAGCACCAGGGACAGGACTCGGTTGATCATGAATATTCCTCGTTTACGGGCGGCCTGTGCCGCCGGGATTCGTGTTCTGCGGCAATTTGGAACGCAGGGCATGCGACAAGTTCCACCGGCCCTCAACCCCGCGGATGGTGGCGCGCGTGCAGCTCCTGCATGCGCTGCCGGGCAACGTGGGTGTAGATCTGGGTTGTCGTCAGGTCGCGGTGCCCAAGCAACATCTGCACCACGCGCAGGTCTGCGCCGTGGTTCAGCAGGTGCGTGGCGAACGCATGACGCAGCGTGTGCGGCGACAGCGGTTTATTGATTCCGGCGCGCAGCGCGTAGAGTTTAATACGATACCAGAACGCTTGGCGAGTCATCATGCTGCCGCGGCGGCTGGGAAATACCGCCTCGCTGGGTACACCCCTCAGCAGTTCCTGCCGGGGACCGGCAAAAAACCGCTGCAACCAGCTGAGCGCCTCTTCCCCCATTGGCACCAGACGTTCCTTGCTGCCTTTGCCAAACACGCGCACAACGCCCTGGTTCAGGCTCACCTGCACCAGCTGCAGGCCGGTAAGCTCGGACACCCGCAGGCCGCAGGCGTAGAGCAGCTCCAGCATGGCCCTGTCGCGAAACTCCAGCGCGTCTCCCGTATCCGGTGCCGCCAGCAGGCGCTCGACATCCTGCTCAGACAGGGATTTTGGCAGGGGGCGCCCCAGCTGCGGACTGTCGATATCGAGTGTCGGGTCTGCGTCAAGCCGCCCTTCGCGCAGCAGATAGCGGTAGAAACCACGGACGCAGGACATGAAACGCGCCGTCGAGCGCGGGGATTGCCCCTTGCCGAGGCGGGCCGCCAGATAGGCCTGCAGGTCGATGCGGTCCGCCTCCAGCAGCTTCGCCTGGCGGCCGGCAAGCCACAGCTGGTAGTGGCCCAGATCGCGGCGGTAGGCCTCGAGCGTGTTGCCGCTAAGGCCTTTCTCCATCCACAGGGCGTCGAGATACTGCTCGATGACGGGGTCTGTGGCATCAGTTTGCGTGGGCATGGGGGACTAGCCTAGCACCGTTTTACCACGCACAGAACTGCGGAAACCCGGCACACAAAAAAGCGGCCGCAGGGGCCGCTTCTGATAGCGAGCACCGGCCTTACTTGGCAGTGAGCTTTTCCTTGATGCGCGCCGCTTTACCAGACAGCTCACGCAGGTAGTAGAGCTTGGCCTGGCGCACGTCACCACGGCGCTTGACCGTCACGCTGTCGACCAGCGGGCTGTACGCCTGGAACGTACGTTCCACACCCACGCCGTGGGAGATCTTGCGCACGGTGAATGCCGAATTCAGGCCGCGGTTACGCTTGGCAATACACACGCCCTCGAACGCCTGCAGACGCTCACGGTTGCCTTCCTTGACTTTCACCTGCACCACCACCGTGTCACCGGGGCTGAACTCGGGCAGATCCTTTTGCATCTGTTCAGCATCAAGCTGAGAGATAATCTTGTTGGTGCTCATGGTGCGCTCCTGTCATTTAACGTGCGTAGCTTCACAGCTAGCGTATCAACTCAAATTCCGTTCCTGGCGATACAGTGCCAGCAATTCCTGTTCCTCGGCCGTCAGGGCCCTGCCCTCCAGCAGATCCGGGCGCCGCTCCAGCGTGCGACCCAGCGCCTGCTTGAGGCGCCAGCGGCGGATCTTCTCATGATCGCCGCTGAGCAATACGTCCGGTACTGCCTGCTCCCCATAGACTTCGGGGCGGGTGTAGTGCGGGCAATCCAGCAGGCCGTCTGCAAAGGAGTCTTCCTGTGCCGACAGTGCGTGCCCCAACACACCCGGCAGCTGCCGGATTACCGCGTCCATGACCACCATGGCCGCCAACTCACCGCCCGAGAGCACATAATCACCGATGGAAAGCTCTTCATCGACTTCGCGCTCTATCAGGCGTTCATCCACACCTTCGTAGCGGCCCGCCACCAGCACCAGCGCTCTTTCCTGCGCCAGACTGACCGCCTTGCGGTGATCAAACCTGCGTCCCTGCGGCGACAGGTAGATCACGCGGGCAGGCTCCGCTGCCTGCTCCCTGGCTGCGCGTATCGCCTGCTCCAGGGGTGCCACTTTCATCACCATGCCGGGACCACCGCCAAAAGGCCTGTCGTCCACCGTACGGTGGCGGTCGTCAGTGAAGTCCCGGGGGTTGCTGTGGCTGAGCCCCACCAGCCCCTGCTGCACCGCGCGCCCGGTAATACCGTGCTCGCTGACCGCACTGAACATGTCGGGGAACAGGCTCACCAAAGCAATGTGCATGTGCGCCATCCGCCCCCCGTGAACCGCTCCTAGTCTTCCGGGAACCAGTCCACATCAATCCGTCCCGACTCTACATCAACCTGCCGCACCGTCGTGCCGGGCAGCCAGGGAATGAGCCGTTCCCGCTGGTCAATGCTGCCCTCACAGGGCTTCACCACCAGCACGTCATTCGCTCCGGTCTCAATCAGGTAATCAACCGCGCCGAGCAGCACCTGACCGTTCTCCGTGTGACACCAGACCTGCAAACCCTGCAGCTGGTGCCAGTAATAATCGCCGTCTTCCAGTTCCGGCAGGGCATCACTGTCGACGCTGACCTCCAGGCCCTGGAATGTCTCGGCAAGGTCACGGCTATCGACACCGCGGATATGGGCCACCAGCCCCTTGCCCTGCCTGCGTCCCTGATCGAACTCGATGGCCTCATAGCCACCGCGGCGCTGCACCTTCACACCCTTGAACTCGAGGAAGTTCTCCATCGGTTCCGTGAATGAATGAACCCGCACCCAACCCTTGATCCCGTAGCAGCCACTGATGCGGCCGATGACGAGGCGTTCGCTGGCGGCTTCATTCATCCTCGGTGGCGCTGTCTCAGGCCGCTGTTGCAGCTTCCTTGACCAGCTTCGCCACACGGTCGGACAGCTGTGCACCCTGGCTCTGCCAGAACGCTACACGCTCGACGTCAACGTTGAGGCGCACTTCCTGACCACGGGCAACCGGGTTGAAGAAGCCGACGCGCTCAATGAAGCGACCATCGCGTGATTTGCGGCTGTCAGTCACCGTCAGATGATAGAAAGGGCGCTTCTTGGCACCACCACGAGAAAGACGAATTGTTACCATATTCCGTAATTTCCTGAAAATGAGTCGGGATCTGCGGCTAACCTGCCGTCTCACCCACGACAAACACCGGCACCACGGCCGCAAAGGTGGCGTATCATACGGAACTTCAGCAGGATTTAAAAGCCCCGCAGGCGGGAAATTTTCAAGGATTCTGGGGGCTTACCGAAAGGGAAAACCGCCACCACCACCGCCACCCGGCGGCATCATGCCGCCGAGGCCGCGCATCATCCGCTCCATGCCACCGCCCTTCATCTTTTTCATCATTTTCTGCATCTGCTTGTGCTGTTTGAGCAGGCGATTGAGGTCCTGCACCTGGGTACCTGAACCCAGGCAGATTCGCCGCTTGCGTGAGCCGGCTATCAGGTCCGGGTTGCGCCGTTCCTTGACCGTCATGGAGTTGATCATGGCCTCCATGCGCGCAAACATCTTCATGTCGAGATTCTGCTGCGCCATCTGCGCCATGTTGCCCATGCCCGGCAGCTTATCGAGCATGCCGGTGATGCCCCCCATGTTGTTCATCTGCTGCAACTGGTCGCGAAAATCCTCCAGGTCAAAGCGCCCGCCTTTCTTTACCTTGCGTGCAAGGCGCTCGGCCTTTTGCTTGTCGACCTTTTGCTCGGCCTCCTCGATCAGCGACAGCACGTCGCCCATGCCGAGAATGCGGGACGCCAGCCGGTCCGGGTGGAATGGATCCAGCGCCTGGGTTTTCTCGCCCACACCCAGGAACTTGATCGGCTTGCCTGTGATGGTGCGCACCGAGAGTGCGGCACCACCGCGGGTATCTGCATCCACCTTGGTCAGGATAACGCCGGTGAGTGGCAGTGCTTGGCCGAAGGCCTTTGCGGTATTCGCGGCATCCTGGCCGGTCATGGCATCCACCACGAACAGTGTCTCTACCGGTTGCGTCACCCGGTGCAGCTCGGCGATCTCGGCCATCATTGCCTCATCCACCGCGAGGCGCCCTGCGGTATCGATAATCAGCACGTCGCTGAAACGGATGCGGGCGTGCTCCATCGCCGCTTTGGCGATGTCCACCGGAGCCTGCTGCGACTCACTGGGGAAGAAGTCGACACCCACCTCGGCGGCGAGGGTTTCCAGCTGCTTGATCGCTGCCGGCCGGTAAACGTCGGCGCTGACCACGGTCACCGACTTCTTGTCGCGCTCTTTGAGCAGGCGTGCCAGCTTGGCGACCGACGTGGTCTTGCCCGCGCCCTGCAGGCCAGCCATGAGGATGATCGCCGGTGGCTGCGTGGCAAGGTTCAGGCCCTCATTCGCGGTACCCATGACAGCCTCGAGCTCTGCCTGCACAATGCGCAGAAACGCCTGACCAGGGCTCAGGCTTTTGCTCACTTCCTGGCCCAGCGCGCGCTGCTTTACCGCCTCGACAAAGTCCTTGACCACCGGCAACGCCACATCGGCCTCCAGCAGGGCCATACGCACTTCACGCAAGGTCTCCTGGATGTTGTCCTCGGTGAGGCGCGCCTTGCCGGTGATGGCGCGCAAACTCTGGGAAAGACGGTCAGACAGGCTCTCGAACATCGCTAGAACTCTCAGCAGCAGGCGGCCACTATTGCCAATGGCCGGACAAATCGGTACAAAGGGGCGCAGTATACGCCACCCGGGTCTAACCCCCAACCATGCCACTGCCTCTGCTCGCCATCGCTGCCGCGCTGCTTTACCTGGCAGCTGCGGGACTGCACCTCATGCATATCCTGCAGCGAAAACCGCGCCTGAGCACCTCGGTGATCGCCCTGGGGGGCGTGGCATTGGCGTGCCACGCGCTGGTGGCCTGGTCGAGCATCTTTGACGAGCACAGCGTACACCTGGGGCTGTATCGCATCCTCGCCCTGATTTCCTTCGTCATCAACCTGGTTTGCGTGACCTGGCTGGTGCGCTGGCCCTTGCAGAACCTGTTGATCGTGCTTCTGCCTCTGTCTGCCTCCACCGTACTCATTTCCGCCTTTGCCCCGCAGACCAGCACCACACCGGAAGCGCTGGACAACGGCCTGCTGATACATATCGCCTCATCGATTCTGGCCTATGCGGTGCTGACCATCGCCGCCGTGCAGGCCGCCCTGCTGGCGGTTCAGGACAGGCAGTTGAAACAGCATCGGGCCACCGGCATCGTCAGCTTCCTGCCGCCCCTGCAGCTGATGGAGACCATGCTCTTTGAGCTGGTGTGGATGGGCGTCATACTGCTCACCGTGGCAATCGCCACCGGTTTTCTCTTTGTCGACGATTTCTTTGCCCAGCACCTGGTGCACAAAACCGTGCTGACCCTGCTTGCCTGGGTGATCTACTCCACGCTCCTCTGGGGGCGCTACCAGCTCGGCTGGCGCAGTCAAACGGCGGTGCGCTTCACCATCGGCGGCTTCCTGCTCCTCATGCTCGCCTTTCTGGGCTCCAAACTGGTGCTGGAGTTGCTGCTGCAGCGCGGCTAGGCCGGCCGATCACGGAAAGGCCCCCACCACTGTGGTGCCGTCCCGGGGGTTGCCCCAGCGAGCCTTTTTCTTCAAGATACGCGGTCCACTCACGCCAAAGGTTCGCCCCCGCTTTGAACGAAGCCCCGCTGGGTCTCCTGTCGTCCATTCTGGTTGTTCTCATTCTCCTGTCTGGTTTCTTCTCCAGCTCGGAAACCGGCATGATGTCGCTCAACCGCTATCGGCTGAAACACCTGAGAAAGCAGAACCACCGCGGCGCGCGGCGCGCGAGTAAGCTGCTGGACCGTCCGGACAGGCTCATCGGCCTGATTCTGATCGGTAACAACGCGGTCAACATTCTGGCCTCAGCCATCGCGACGGTCATCGCCATTCGCCTGTGGGGCGATGCAGGCATCGCCATCGCCACCATCTGCCTCACGCTGGTGATCCTGGTGTTCGCTGAAATTACCCCGAAAACCATTGCTGCGCTGTACCCGGAACGCATCGCCTTCCCGGCCAGCGTGATTCTGCTGCCGCTGATGAAGGCGATGTACCCGGTGGTGTGGCTGGTGAACGGAGTGACCAACGGCCTTCTGCGCCTGCTAGGGGTGGATGCCGGGGCCGCCAAGGAAGAACACGTCTCTTCCGAGGAATTGCGAACCATCGTGACCGAGGCCGGCGCGCTGATTCCACCCCGACATCGGGGTATGCTGCTGAATATCCTCGACCTTGAGGAAGTCAGCGTCGACGATGTCATGGTGCCGCGCAATGACGTCTACGGCATCGACCTGGACGACAGCGATGACGAAATCCTCCGCTGCCTGCAGGCCTCCACCCACACCCGCTTGCCGGTCTGGCGCGACGACATCAATAACATTGTCGGCGTGCTGCATCTGCGCAACCTGAGCCGGGTCATCGACAAGCATGGCCTGGATCGCGGGGCGCTGGAGCGGGAGATGGACGAACCCTACTTCATTCCAGAAAGCACGCCCCTGCACACGCAATTGCTGCATTTCCAGAAGAACAAGCTGCGCCTGGCCATCGTCGTCGACGAATACGGTGAGGTGATGGGCATTGTCGCCCTGGAGGATATTCTTGAAGAAATCGTCGGCGAGTTCACCTCGCGCATGGGCGATACCGGCGACAGCATATTTGCCCAGCGCGACGGCAGCTACATCATCGCCGGCAACGCCAACCTGCGCGATGTGAACAAGGCGCTGGACTGGGACCTGCCCACCGACGGACCAAAGACCCTGAGCGGCCTGATTCTGGAGTACCTGGAGTCGTTTCCCGCCGGCAATGCCTGCCTGGCGATTGCCGGCTACCGGCTGGAGATCCTCGAACTGCAGGGCAATGTTGTGCAGTCGGTGCTGGCCTCTCCGGCGGCCGCCAAAGGCAAGGCCAGGCGCTGATCAACGCAGTTGCGGCTTGTCGTCTGCCTGACGGCGCTCCGCTGCCCGCAGGAGCATCTCGCGCTTTTCCTGCGGACTGGCCATGAACCAGTCAGTGATCTCCTCTGCGCTGCGATAGCAGCCAAGGCAGACATCGTTCTCGTCAAGCAGGCATACCGAAATGCACGGTGATGCAGGTTCAGCGTTCCCCATTACGCCTGCTCCTGCAAGGCGCGTTGAAATCGCGCCGCGTTCTGCACGTAATGCTGGGCATTGAGGCCCACAGCCGCCTGCTGTTCCGCAGACAATGTGCGCTTCACTTTCGCTGGAGCCCCCAGCACCAGGCTGCCATCGGGTATCTCCATGCCCTCGGTGACCAATGCGCCCGCACCGATCAGGCAGTTACTTCCAACCTTTGCGCCATTCAGCACGATGGCACCAATCCCGACCAGGGTGCCGTCACCGATGGTGCAGCCGTGCAGCATCGCCTTATGGCCCACTGTGACGCTGGCGCCCACCACCATCGGATAGCCCGGGTCCGCATGCAGTACCGCACCATCCTGAATATTGCTGCCCGCGCCAACCTCGATGCGCTCAGCATCACCCCGTAGCACACAGCTGAACCATACGCTGCTGTTTTCATGCAACGTGACATCGCCGATAACCGCGGCATTGGGGGCAATAAAATGCCCGCTGCCGATCAGCGTTACCGCCTGCCCTTCCAGGCTGTACTTCATTCCCTGTTCTCCTTGAATGTCGACAAATCCAGCCGCGCCTGCAATCCCAGGTTCACCAGCAGCAACAGCGCCCGCGCCGAAGTGCCCCATACCGTATCACGCGGCAGGCGAAAATGCGGCACCGGGGAAACGCGTCCGGTATCCGGCTCAGGCATGTGCTGCACGTGCCAGCCCGCCGGGTCGGTGAAGCGATCGAGCCGCGGCAACAGCAATTCCGCCACCTCACCGGGGTCCGCTCGCAGCGGTAGCGATGCGGGAATAATGGCGACGCAGGGGTGGATGGTATAACCGCTGCGGGTCAGCAGCGGCGGCAGTTCCCCCAGTGGGCACACCGCGCCCGGCGGACAGGCCACTTCCTCGAATGCCTCACGCAGTGCCGTATCCCAGGGCCCCGCATCGCCGACCTCACGCTTGCCACCGGGAAAGGCAATCTCGCCCGGGTGCAACGGCAAATGCAGAGCGCGGCGCCCCAGCAGGACCCGGGGGCGCCGTTCATCGGTGAGCGCCACCAGCACACCCGCCTGGCGCCCGCTGCCCGTCCACGGTGGTCGCGCCAGCGGCAAAGCCTCCCGCAGCCGCTGAAACAACTGCGCCGAGTCGTTCACGGGTTAAACACCCTCTGCCTGGGCCGCATAAAACGCGGCCGCAAAGCTCGCCAGGGTGCCCTGTTCAATCGCGGCGCGAATCCCGGCCATATGGTTCTGGTAATAGCGCAGGTTGTGAATGGTGTTGAGCTGCGACCCCAGAATCTCGTTGCACTTGTCGAGGTGATGCAGGTAGGCGCGGGAGAAGTTCTGGCAGGTATAGCAATCACAGCGTTCATCCAGCGGCAGGGTGCTGGTCTTGTGCCGTGCATTGCGCAGCTTCAGCACGCCGCGGGAGGTAAAGATGAAGCCATTGCGGGCGTTGCGTGTCGGCATGACGCAATCGAACATATCGACGCCGCGCAGCACACCCTGCAGCAGGTCTGACGGCGTCCCTACACCCATGAGATACCGCGGTTTGTCGGCGGGCAGACGATGCTGGAGGGCCTCGAGCACAGCAATCATCTCCTCCTTGGGCTCGCCGACAGAAAGCCCACCGATGGCATAGCCATCGAAACCGATCGACTCAAGACCGGCGAGTGATTCAGCGCGCAAGTCCCCGTACATACCACCCTGAACGATACCAAACAGCGCCGAGGCACTATCGCCATGGGCGTCACGGCTGCGCCTTGCCCAGCGCAGCGACAGCTCCATGGAGGCGCGGGCCTCGGCTTCGGTGGCGGGATAGGGTGTGCACTCATCAAATATCATGACGATATCGGAGCCCAGCTTGCGCTGTATGGCCATTGAGGTTTCCGGGTCGAGAAATACCTTTGACCCATCGACAGGCGACTGAAAGCGCACACCCTCTTCCGAGATCCTGCGCATGGCCCCCAGGCTGAACACCTGGAAACCACCGGAATCGGTCAGTATGGGTCCGCTCCAACCCATGAAGTCATGCAGATCGCCATGCTGCTCGATGATGTCGGTACCCGGTCGCAACCAGAGATGGAAAGTGTTGCCCAGAATGATCTCGGCGCCGATATCGCGGATGTCGCGCGGCAGCATGCCCTTGACGGTACCGTAGGTACCCACCGGCATGAACGCAGGCGTCTCGACGCTGCCACGGGGAAACAGCAGGCGTCCGCGCCGCGCCGCGCCGTCGCTACCCAGTTGTTCAAACCGCATATGGCACTGGCGGCTCATCGCGGCCCCACTGCAGCCGGCGTGGGCGTCAGGAACATGGCGTCGCCGTAGCTGAAGAATCGATAGCGCTCCGCGATCGCCTCCCGGTAGGCGGCCAGCATGTTGTCGCGGCCGCAAAAGGCGCTGACCAGCATCAACAATGTCGATTCCGGTAAATGAAAATTGGTGATCATTGCATCCACGACCTGAAAGCGGTATCCCGGGTAGATAAATATGTCCGTGTCCCCGGTAAGTGGTGCAACGCGACCCTCGCCACAGGCGGCGGACTCCAGGGACCGCACGGCTGTGGTCCCCACGGCAATCACGCGACCGCCGCGCAAGCGGGTTGCCTCCACCGCCGCACATACGCCAACATCCACCTCCAGGTACTCGGCGTGCATGTGGTGCTCCTGGATATTGTCCACCCGCACTGGCTGGAACGTACCGGCGCCGACGTGCAAGGTCACCGTCGCGCGCTGAATGCCTGCGGCATCCAGCTGCTCGAGCAGCGCCTCAGTGAAGTGCAATCCGGCCGTAGGGGCAGCCACTGCACCAGCACGTTCCGCGTACACAGTTTGATAACGCTCCTGATCCGCCGCTTCGTCACCCCGTTCGATGTAGGGTGGCAGCGGCATGTGGCCGATGTCCGCCAGCACGCTGTGCAAGGCCACCTGGGGTGGCGATGCAAGCTGGAACAACGCGCCTTTGCGGCCGGTCACCGTCAGCTGCAGCGGGCCGGGCGCTCCACCGGGTTCAGCGGACAGGTGGATGACGCTGCCCGGCTTGGGCGACTTGCTGCTGCGGATGTGTGCCAGGGCGGTATGCTCCCCGGTAATCCGCTCGATAAGGATCTCCACCCGGCCGCCGGTGGCTTTCTGCCCCCAAAGCCGGGCGGGAATCACCCGCGTGTTGTTGAACACCAACAGGTCACCGGGCTGCAAACAGTCCTGCAACGCGCTGAACACGCCATGCCGGGTCGCGCCCGTCGCACCGTCCAGCGCCAGCAGCCGGCTGGCACTGCGCTCCTTGAGCGGATACTGCGCGATCAGCTCCGGGGGCAGTTCGTAGTGGAAATCGTCAAGTTTCATGGAAAAAAAAGCCGGCCTCAAGCCGGCTCTCCACGCAATCGCGGCGCTCAGGCCTCGGCATCGCCTTCCGCTGCATCTGCCTCTACGGCAGCTTCCTCGGCCGCCGCTTCTGCAGGTGCCTCTTCCGCGGGTGCTTCAACCGCCTTTGGCGCCGGCGCCTTCACCAGGCCTTCGGCAGACAGAATGCGGACTTTTTCGTCGCCATTCACCGCTTTGCGATTTGCGTCCTTGACTGCATAGCGCTCATCACCACGCTGGAAAATGCTGTATTCGTCTGTCTTTTTGACCAATTTCATCGCCATGATCTTTTCTCCTTCGATACTCAGAATGTCGGCCCCGGAGGCGCCACCCATGCCCGCACCGCGAACTGCGCGAGCCGGGCGAAGTCTACCTGCAAATCAGCGCGAGGTTAAGGAAAATCATTGCGGCGTGGGCGCGGGTTGCTATAATCGCGCCCTCTCCACGGGCCGCCCTGGGCGACGCCTGCACTCTCTGCCGGAGTGGTGAAATTGGTAGACACAGGGGATTCAAAATCCCCCGCCGTAAAAAGCGTGCCGGTTCGAGTCCGGCCTCCGGTACCACTCGATTGATGATGAAGAGCCTGAAGATCCCACGCCAGCGCGTGTAATCATCTCACCTACGCGGTAACACTTGGCGGCTGGTCTCCGTATGCAACACGACGTGCACTCCGTGCCTCCAGGTCGCCAGCACTGCATACCCTCTGGCTGGGAAAACCGGGATCATGACCGCACACACCACTGCTGGTTCTTCGTCTGTCTGCGCGCTGCTGCCCGCCTGGCAGGCTGCCGGGTTCATTCAGCCAACGCTGGACTCACTGTCGGCACAGACCTATCGCAACTTCCGCGTCATCGTATCCGTGGACCAGTGCACTGACGACACTGCTGAGCTGTGTAGGGCGCACGCTGAGGGCGATCCACGGTTTCGAGTTGTTCAGCAAAGCGAACGGCTGGGCTACGTCGGCAACTGCAATGCCCTTCTCCAACTCGCCGATAGCGACTACGCATTGTTCGCCTTCCATGACGACATCATCGCCCCCACCTATATTGAGCGACTGGCTGCCGCGCTGGATGGCGATCCGGAAGCTGTTGTCAGCTTCTCGGATGTTCACCTGACGCACACCGATGGCCGCGAAGAGCACTGGGTACTCAGCGAACTGGAAGGTATCACCAACCCGGCAGAACGCGGCCACCTGATGCTCGCCGGAGGGCTGAAGTGGTGGGTACCCAACCGCGGTGTTTTCCGCCTGTCGATGGCGCGGCAGATCGGTGGTTTGAAACTGCACGGCGCGGGCGAGTTTTCCACTGATTGGCCATGGCTGTTCCACATGAGCCTGCTGGGAAAGTTCCTCCGCGTGCCCGAGACCCTGTGTTTCAAATACTACAAGCCGGGCAGCCTGTCGCGCAGTTGGGCCTTCACCCCGGAACAGCGTTTTGAGGTTCTCTGCGCCTGCCTGCGAGAGCTCTGGAATGCCAACATCAGCAGCACCGCCAAACTGGATATCGCGGTACCACTGGTTCAGTATCTGCACCACAATCGTCCCCAGGGCGTAACCGCGGCATGACATTACCGGCCCCCGAGGCAACCCGCTGGTTTGGGGGCGCGGCACGGTTAGTACCTGTGCAGCGCCACAACGACAGCAGGGGCTCCCTGCTGCCGGTGGACTTCGCACAGTTACCCTTCAGACCGGAGCGTGTATTCACCGTTTCCGCGGTACCCCCTGGTACCCGCCGCGGTGGGCACGGCCACCTGCGCGGCCAGCAGCTGCTGATCTGCCTGACCGGAAAGATCCTCGTCACGCTGCAGCGTGACGGCGAGCGCGTGGACATCACCCTTGACGGCGCGAGCCCGGGGCTGTCGGTGAGCGCGGGAATCTGGGGAGAACAGACCTACATCGAAGAGCACAGCACGCTGCTGGTGCTGGCCAGCGACCCCTACGATGCCGACTCCTACTTTTCGCTGGTCGGTGCCGCTCCGTGAGGGCACACCGACACATCGCGGTGCTCGGTGCCGGCATTATGGGATGCTCTACCGCACTGTTTCTGGCTCGCCGGGGAGTTGCCGTATCGCTGTTCGACGAAGCCGGCGAACCCTTCACCGGCGCCAGCCGCTGGAACGAAGGCAAAATCCACCTCGGCTACCTCTATTCCGCAGACAGCTCGCTGCGCTCGGCGCAACATGTGCTGAGCGGCAGCCTGTTGTTTGGAAAGCTGACCGAAGAGTTGCTGGATACGTCGCTGGATGGCGTTATCACCGAACAGGATGACCTGTACCTGTGCCACCGCGACTCGCTGGTGCCTGCCGACGACATGGCGCATTACCTGGCGCAGGTCAGCAGCCTGGTGCGTTCACACCCCGATGCCGGAAAATACCTCGTGGACGCCTCGCAGGCACGCGCGCGGCAGCTGTCCCGAACAGAGTTGAATGCAACCACAGGCGCTGACGAGATTAGCGCCGGCTTTCACGTTCCTGAGCGTTCAGTGGAAACCAACTGGGTCGCCGACCGCTTTCTCCAGGCCGTGGCCGCCGAGCCACGCATCACCCTGCGCCTGGGCGAGCGCGTTCTGGCTGCGCAACCGCAGGGGAATTCGGTACATGGGCGCTGGACAGTTGCAACAGACTTGCGGCAACCCGAACACTACAGTGAAGTGATCAACGCCCTCTGGCACGGGCGCATGGGCGTTGACCAGACAGCAGGCATCGCGGCTGCCGGTGTCTGGTCAAACCGCTATCGCCAGTCCTTGTTTCTGCGCACGCGGCAACGCGTGCGCACCCCCTGCGCAATTATTGCCACAGGCCCCTTCGGCGACATCAAAAACTACAATGAACGTGACTTTTACCTGTCGTGGTATCCCGCCGGACTGCGCGTCGACAGCTCCGCTATCGAGCCACCGCCCGTGCACACCCTGGATCTACCCGATCACGCCGTACTGACCGCCCGAGTTCTGGATACCCTGGAAACACTTTTGCCCTGGGTAGCAGACATCCGCGCAAACGCGGAGCGTGTACAAGTGGGAGGGGGCTGGGTTTTTGCCGCCGGCCGTGGCGCATTGTCGGACCCCACAGCCACGTTGCACAAGCGCTCCGATTACGGTGTTACCCGCAATGGCAATTACCTGAGCATTGATACCGGGAAATACCCCACTGCGCCCTGGACGGCGCGCAACCTCGTGCAGGCACTCCTCGACGGGTAGCCACGATAAGCCATCGGGTCATGGCAGCGGCACTATAGGCGGCGGCGTGTAAACCCCGGAAAGCACCTCGGACTCTGGCTGGAAAAAGCGCAGCGTAACAAACAGAGGGCCTGCGTGAACCGGTAACCAATTCACATCCGGCTCCTCAGGCGGCTGTTGTTGCAGCCACACGACCACGGCGCCATCCGGCCGGCGCTTCAGATCCGGCATCACATCGGTTACCGCGTAGCGACCTGCCGTATTGGGAATCAAATCCACCGTGCGGGCATCATAAACGTTGAGTGCCCAGAACGCGGCAACGGGTGGCAAGGTATCCGGCTCAAATACGACTTCGTAACGATGCCTGCCATCCAGAGGTACACCTGCAGCGTCTGTCAGGGCAGACAGGTACACCGTCTCCTCCGGTTGATTGCCAAGAAAACCATGATATTCCACTGTAGCCCTGCGCAGGTAATCGAACCCATAGGACCCGTAGGTCTCTTTCGAAAGCACACTCCAGCCCGTGTACGCCGGCGCAGCCAGCGCCGAGTCTGCGAGGATACGATGCCCGTCTGCGACAGCTCGTTGCAGCCCACGGCGCAGTCCATTGGGCAGCGCGTCGGCATCAAACTGCGTTGCGGGGCCTATACCCACCTGGTTCAGCTGCGCCATGAGCTGCGCCTCCTGCGGCAGGCGCGGGTTTTCGCGCAAGAATCGATTCAGGTAGGCGAAAAATGCCAGCGACCTGAGATCTTCTGCAGCGGGCAGCTCATCGGTATCCAGCGTCCGGCTGCCGCCTGCGAGGCGTATCTGTCGCATGAGCGCACTCGCCTCGGCGAGGTCTGCATCACTCTCCACGAGCATACGCCCCAGCAGGTATCCATGATGCGTACGCAGGCGGACCAGATGCACACCGTCCGGTACAGTCCCCTGCCAGTCGGGCCCCACAACCAACAGCCGCTGGGCCGACGTGCCTGTGGTGCGTCGACCCGTGTGCTGCACCTCGGAATACATATCCGCCCAGGTCAACACATAGTACCTGCCCGCCGTATCCGGCACTGAAACCTGCAGTGGCTCAGTGGACACGTCCAACCAGGCCGTGAAATAGAGTGTGCTGCTGTTCGGCCCGCGGCCCGCATAGAGTCCACCGGGAGTGGCCAGGCCGCGCTGAAAAACGATCTCGTTCAACGGTGCATATACTCCCTTGGGATCACGCCCCAGTGTGGTCTGGTCGCGCATTACCCGGTAGTAATCCACCACGGGATAGCCATACAGGTAAGCTTGTAAACCCGCAGCGTAGGCAAGGGATTCCTGACGATGCGCAACTACGGCCGCCGGGTCCGGTCGTGACTCGGCCAGCACCTGCGCCGACAAGACCGCGCACAACACCATGCACAGCCAACCGTCCAGTCGCTGCAAATCTGCAAATAACGTCACGCTGCACCTCACCACCACAATTCAAAACCAACCGCCCGTATTGCCGGCAAGCATACCGTTCTTTGCGGGAACAGATGCCAGAACCAGCGCATTACTGCATTAAAATTTCGACATCAATCTGACGCCTGCGAGGCTGATACACTGCATGGCATGACAAACACAATGAGGGACGGACCGGTGGCAGAACAGGTAGATCTGGTTATTCGCAACGGAAGCATCATCGATGGCAGCGGGCAGCCCGCCTATCAGGCTGACATCGCGGTACATGACGGACACATTGTCGCGATTGGGGAGGAACTCGCCATTGCGGGCCATGAAGAGATCGATGCCAGAGGGCAATTGGTCACACCGGGGTTCGTGGATATCCATACCCACTATGACGGACAGGTCACCTGGAGCAACAGTGTCACGCCGTCCTCCCGGCACGGCGTCACCACCGTACTCATGGGAAATTGTGGAGTGGGCTTTGCCCCCTGCAAGCCGCGAGACCGCAACCGACTGGTCGCGCTGATGGAGGGGGTCGAGGATTTACCCGAGATTGTTTTGACCACCGGCCTGCCCTGGGCCTGGGAAAGCTTCCCCGAGTATCTGGACTACCTCGAACAGCGGTCTTTCGACGCCGATATAGCGACCCAGATCCCACACGCCGCGCTGCGCGTGTTCGCCATGGGCGAGCGAGCCGTCTCGCGGGAGGTGGCAACGGCGGAGGATCGCGAGCGCATGGCGCAGCTGGCGGCACAGGCCATCGAGGCAGGCGCCCTGGGCTTTGCCACATCTCGTACCATCAATCACCGTGCCAGCGACGGCACGCCGATTTTCACCCTGGACGCTGCCGAAGATGAACTGGTCGCGATCGGACAGGCATTGCGTGACAGTGGCCGCGGTGTACTGCAACTGGTCTCAGACTTCACCGACATCGACGCCGAACTCGCCATGCTGCGTCGTGTTGCGGAGCAGACGGCACGCCCCCTTTCGCTCACTGTCATGCAGTGGCACAACGCGCCGGAGAAGTGGCGTACCGTGCTGGACTGGATTGAGACCTGTCAGCGCGACGGCCTGCAGGTAAAAGCTCAAGTCAGCGGTAGGCCCGTGGGCATCCTGATGGGCTTTGAAACCAGCTTCAATCCCTTCAGCTACACCCCGACCTTCAAGGCACTGCTGGCGTTGTCGCCCGATGAGCGCCGTGCGCGGCTGCTGGAGGCCGCCACACGCGAAAAAATTATCGCGGAAACACCAGAACCCTCGAATTTTCCTGGCGAAATGTTGCTGCGCTGTTGGGATCTCATGTACCCGCTGGGCGAACAGCCCAACTACGAACCCGACGCCACACAAAAAGTCAGCGCCATTGCAAAGCGCCTTGGATTAAGCCCGGCCGCCTGTGCCTATGACCTGATGCTCGAGCAAGGTGGCCAGGCCGTCCTGATGCTGCCGGTGGTGAACTTTGCCGATGGCACGCTGAACGCGGCGCTCTCCATGCTGCGCCACCCACACAGCCTCTACGGTCTGGGCGATGGCGGCGCGCACCTGGGCTTCCTCTGTGACGCCAGCCTGCCGACTCACCTGCTGACGTACTGGGCGAGAGACCGCCAGAGAGGCCAGCGCCTGCCGATTCCGGAAATCATCCGCGGCCTCACCCACGACACGGCAGCCGCGGTGGGCCTCGAAGACCGGGGGTTGTTACGCGTCGGCTATCGCGCAGATATCAACATCATTGATTTTGATGCGCTTACCCTGCTTCCACCGCGGGTCGAGTATGACCTGCCGGCCAATGGTCGCAGAGTGGACCAAAGCGCCGCTGGATACACCGCCACCCTGGTGCACGGTCAGGTGGTGCAGCGCAATGGCCACCCAACAGGTGCCCTGCCCGGCCGTCTGGTGCGCGGGCCACAGACCGTCGCGTAGATGCGCGTTAGCGCATCAGTGCGCCGCCATTGATGTTGTACACCTGACCGTTGATCCAGCGCCCCTGATCAGACAGCAGGTGTGCTACCAGACCGGCGATATCCTCGGCCTTACCCAGTCGCGTTGTCGGCGTGTGTGCGAGGATCGCGTCGAGCATGGCCTGCGGCACGTTGCCGCTGGCCTCCATCTCGGGGGTGAAAACAAAGCCGGGGGCGACGCAGTTGGCCGTGATGCCCTCTCGCCCCCAGCGCGACGCCACATGCCGCATGAGCGCATTGAGGCCGCTTTTGGCCATGGCATACGCCGGCCGTTCGCTGTCGCCCGCATCCGCTGCACCAGAACTGGTGTAGACGATGGCACCGCCACCGCCGCGCAACAGATGCGGCAGCACGGCTCGCGTACACAATACGTGCCCACGCAGATTGACCTGCAGGGTGCGGTCGAACACAGCGAGATCTTCTGCCAACACGTCGCTGTCCTCAAAGATCACGCGTAAGTCCGCCGCGTTGATATGGGCGCCGTCCAATCGACCCAGCCTGGCGCAGGCTGTCGCGACCGCCGCATCGACCGCTGTTTCATCTGCAATATCGATGTGAACAGCGAACGCCGCTCCGCCCGCAGCAGTGACCGCAGCGGCCACCGACTCGGCGGCATCGAGGTTGATATCCGCGACACACACGCGCGCACCCTCAGCCGCCAGCTGGCGCACGGTCGCGGCACCGATCCCGGTGCCCGCGCCGACGACGATTATGGCTTTAGCGGCAAGCCTGTCCAGAACGACCGACACCACTGCGCTCCAGCAACCTAGAAGGTGATATTGAAGTCGATGCCGTAGGTACGCGGCAGACTGTACTGGGCCGTCATGTTGATCACCTCATTGCCGAAGACGTTGATTTCATCCTCGTCCAACAGGTTCTTGACCCAGAACGACACACTGCTGACGGCAGAGCCCATGGGAATTTCCATCACCCCGGCGCGCGCATTGATCAGCCAGTAGGCTTCACGCTGGGACAGGCGATCGGCTTCCGGGAAACCGCTGGCGAAGGCCGTGTTCTCGCCCTCTGCGAGGTAGCGGCTGTCCAGGCGCATAAAGGGCGCGCCGCCGAGCATTTTCTGGCCGAAGTCATACTGCAGCGAGATACGGGTGTTGAAATCCGGCGCGCGAATCGGACGCACATCGTCCGCCACGTTCACGCCATTGCGGATGTATTCCTTGTACTCGTAATCGTAGGTGCCAAGGGTTGTGCTGAGCGTCAGGCCTTCGCCGAGAATGGCGTCCATTTCAATCTCGAGACCAGTCACCTCCACGTTACCAGCGTTCTCAAAGCTCTGCTTGCCATCTTCAAACAGTTGCACCTGCAGGTCTTCGTAGTCCATAAAGAAAGCCGCCGCATTCAGGCGCAGGCGGTTATCCAGGAACTGTGACTTCAGGCCCAGTTCGTAGTTGGTGATGGATTCGGGGTCATAGGATATGCCATTGAGAATACCGCCGGCGACGAAGCCGGTGCTCACCTTGGCGTAGGACATCACATCATCAGCCCAGTTGTAGCTGAGCACCACGTTGTAGTTGGTTTCACCGTAGCTGAGTTTATACAGGCCCTCGTCCAGGCTACCGCCGCCGGAGGTTGCACTGATGTCGATCAGCTCGATTTCCCGATCATCTTCTGTGCGGCGGATGCCCACGGTCACGTCGAGCTTCTCCGTCGCGTGGAAGGTGCCCTCGGCAAACACGGCCCAGGAGCTGTTATCGGTGTCGGTGGAGTTGACACCGCTGCCGAAGATCGCATCAAAGGGCGTGGGAATCACCACGCCATTCGCCACGGGCTGCAACACACCCAGCACGTTACGCGCCTCTGCCTCCTCCTGGAAATAGAACACGCCGCCAACCAGGGTGTAGTTGTCCGTGCTCCAGGTCAGCTGCAGTTCCTCGCTGAACTGCTCCTGCTCCAGCGCGCGGGCGGTCAACAGGGTAAACAGGAAATCGTTGGGCCCGGGAGGATTACCGAGAATTCCACCCACATCACCCTGCAGCAGGGCACCCAGTTGCGCGGCGGTGAACTTCCAGCCACCGGTGGCCCCGAGGTCGTAGATTGCCGGGCGCTGGTCCATCTGGCGGAACGCAGTGATGCTCTTCAGGCTCAGGTTTTCATTGATTTCCCAGCTCACGGTGACGTTGTGCCCCTGAATGAGCAGAGGCTCTTCGCTGGTGGCAGCCGCGACGTCCTTCAGCGGCGTGGTGCTCAGGTTGGTGATGCCGCCATACAGCGGCTGGAACTGGTTGATGGCGCCAACCAGCGGCGCAGTCGCGCCAATGATCCCGACCTGCTGTACCGGTGCGCCGACGGTCAGGCTGTCCGTGTAATCAAAGCGGTAATCCACGTTGATAGTGTCGAAGTCCAGATTGGCCGCCAGCATGAAGGCTTCAACATTCTTGCTGCCGAGATCCTCCGCGTAGGTGAGTACGCCCATCTCCGGGTTGCGCAAGCGCAGATCCAGTGTGCGGCCAGCGATCAGGTTGTCCGAGTAGCCATCGTTGCTGTCGTACAGGTAGCTGAGCTTCACGCTCAGGGGGCCGACCGAAGGCAGATTGAGGATGGTACGGAAGCGCTGCGCATTGAGGTTGCCCACGGACACATCCTGGGACAGCCCGAACTCCCCTGTCGGCGCTGATGTGGTGATGCTGATAGCGCCACCCGTGGCGTTCCGACCGAACAGGGTGCCCTGCGGGCCACGCAGCACCTCCACGCGTTCGATATCGGCCATATCAAAAATCGAGCCGATCGTGCGCCCGATGTATACACCATCGAGGTAGGTCGCAATCTTCGGGTCCACTTCAGCCGCCGAAACGCCCGAGGACACGCCGCGAATGTTGATCTGGGGGATGGTGCCGCGCCCCTGGTTCTGGATGTTCAGGTTGGGCGCCAGGTTGCTGAGGTCTTCCGTATTGGTGACGCGGAACATGTTCAGCGTCTGCGCGTTGAGTGCGGTGACCGCGATGGGCACGCTCTGCAGGTTCTGCTCACGCTTTTGCGCCGTGACGATGATCTCCTCCAATGCAACGTTGCGCTGGTTTTCCTGCGCGATGGCGTTGCCGCTGACAATCAGCGCGATCGATGAAGCGAGCAGGGACAGGGACGAGAAATGACGCATGGGCCGAACCTCCGGGAATTAAAATTATGCTTATTAATATTCCGACTGTACTCCCGTGCGAGGCACCAGCGCCACTACTAATTTTCAACCACACCGCCGGCACAGCTGCGGAGTACAAATAACTGGTACCCGAGCGACGATGAATGCGGTCCGAAACGGGGGAATCACGGTGGCGATCACCTAATAGGGTATGCTGGTACCGGGTTGATACGCGCGCCAGAGGTTCATAGACAGCATGAGGGACGCACAGGCACTGGTCGGATGCTGGGAGTTGGTGTCCTACACCCTGACGACCGCGGATGGGTCCGTTCTCTACCCGATGGGTGAGTCCCCGCGTGGGCTGCTGGTCTATGGCGGCGCGGGGGAGCTGTCGGTACACCTCATGCAACCCGGCGCAGAGCCGCCGCCAGCGGACAGCCTGCCCGCCGGCATCACGCCGGACCTGGCGCTATCCTACGGCTGCTATTCCAGCTACTTCGGTCGCTATGAGGTCGATGAGCAACGCAAGGAAGTCACGCACTTCGTGCAGGGTGCATCCGTGCTGAGCTGGGCCGGGGCCGTATTTCCACGAGCCTACCAGCTCGATCATCACCAGCTGACGCTGACCGCCGAGGCCAACGCCCAGGGCTATGCCCCCGCTCTGCGCTGGCAACGGACTGGCTGAACGTCAGCGACGCACGGAGACACGCCGATGAGCGCATCGCACTACCGCACACTCCTGTCACCCGGCCGGATTGGCAGCCTCGAACTGAAAAATCGCATGATCGTCACCGCCATGGGGGTGAACTTTGCCGAGAGTGATGGCAGCGCCGGCGACCGGCTGATCGCGTATCACGAAGCGCAGGCGCGGGGCGGTGTCGGCATGGTCATAACCGGCGCGACGGGTGTCGCCCTGCCCGTGGGTCGCGTGCAGCGCTGGCAGGTAGGCATATCCGAGGATCGCTTCCTGCCGGGCCTCGAAAAACTCGCCAGGGCAGTACAGCGCCACGGTGCGCGGGCTGCCGTGCAACTTCACCACGGTGGCCTGGTGGCTGGAGACAGTGCACGGGACGGTCACCCGCTGTGGGCGCCCGCGGTTCCCAGCCCGGTCAAGGATGCCGACTTCATGAGTTACTTCCTGCCCGAGGAACTGGCAAAACTGTCCGCCGGTATGAAGGGACCACCGCAGGTCAAAGTGCTGGACCTGGCGGATATTCAACAGCTTGTGCAGCAGTTCGCTGAGGGAGCGCGGCGCGCGAAGCAGGCGGGGTTCGACGGCATTGAGATCCACGGCGGACATGGCTACATCCTTTCCTCCTTCATCTCACCGAAAACCAATACGCGCACGGATGCCTACGGTGGCAGCGTGGAGAACCGCGCCCGCCTGCTGCTGGAAGTGATCCACGCCATTCGCGCCGAAGTCGGCAACGACTTTGCGCTGTGGGTAAAACTCGATTCGCGGGAAGTGGGCAAGCAAGGTGGCATCACCCTGGAGGATGCCAAGCGAACCGCGCAGCTGGTCGAAGACGCCGGCGTCGACGCCATTACGGTCAGCGCCTACCACGAGACGGCGTATGGCAAGATGCACTCCGAATCCAACATACCCCAGGTGCCCGGTGCCAACTTGCCGGCAACCGTCGCCATCCGCCAGGTGGTGAAAGTACCCCTGATTACCTCGGGACGCATCGAGCTGGATGTCGGCGAAGCAGAGCTGCAAAAAGGCAGCTTCGATTTTCTTGGCCTGGGGCGCAAACTGCTGGCCGATCCCCAACTGCCGAATAAGCTCGCCACCGGCGACACGGCATCGATTCGCCCCTGCGTCTACTGTATTACCTGCGCCAGCGCCATCTACACCGGCGACGCCACGCGCTGTGCCGTCAACGCCGAGGTCGGCGTCGAGCACCTGCGCATCGCGCGCCCGCAGTCCAGCACGCCGCGCCATATTGTTGTGGTAGGAGGCGGGCCCGCCGGCATGGAGGCGGCGCGCCTGCTCGCTGCTGACCAGCACAGAGTCACGCTGCTGGAACGCGGGCCGCGGTTGGGCGGTACGCTGCAGTTCGCGTCCCTGGCCTATGAACCGAATCAGCGCTTCCTGAACTGGCTGCGCAGAGAGGTCGGCAAGGCGGATATCGACCTGCGCCTGAATACCGAGGCCACGCCGGCGCTGCTGCAGTCGCTGGGTGCTGACGCCGTTATCGTGGCAACGGGTGCCAAACGTGACCTTCCGGACATCCCCGGCAACGATCAGCACCACGTATTCAGCGGCGACGACATGCGCAAGCTGATCCTGGGCGAAAGCTCCGAGCGACTCACGGCACGCACCAGCCCGCTGACCCGACTGGCAACGCGTATCGGTGCGGCTACCGGCCTCAGCGCCAATCTCAATCTGGTGCGCAAACTGACCCATGCCTGGATGCCGCTGGGCAAGCACATCGTGATCATCGGTGGCGAACTGGTAGGCGTCGAGCTGGCCGAGTTCCTTGCGGAGCGCGGGCGCGTGGTCACCGTGGTCGATGAAGCGCCGCGCTTTGGCGCCGGGCTGCCCATTGTGCGCCGCATGCGCCTGCTGGCAGAGCTGCGGGAGCACGGTGTCGCACTGCAGCCCTCCGCAGCCGACATCCGCATCGAAGCTGAAGCCGTCACCTTCCGGGACGCGGCCGGTGATGCACAGCGAGTCGTGGCACAGCAGGTGATCGTTGCCAAGGGCGCCACCGGGGATACCAGCGTTGCAGACCGGTTGCGCGGCGCAGGGTTTGAGGTCCATGAAGCCGGCGACTGCACCGGCGTGGGCTACATCGAGGGGGCCATCCGCAACGCCCAGCAGGTCGTCGATGCCATCAACGCCAACATCGTGCCGACCACAGCCCACGACCGGGAAACCGCAACGGCGTGACGGTGTCCACCGATTGCCAGACAGGTGTTGAATGAAAGCAGTACGCTGCCACAACCATGAAATACACGTACACGACGTGCCGGCACCCAGCGGTGCAGGCGTGCGGGTGAAGGTGGCCGCGGCCGGGATCTGCGGCAGCGACCTGCACTTCTGGCAGGGCGGGTTTCCCGTGCCGTTCACCCTCGGCCATGAGATATCAGGTATCACGCCCGACGGGCGCTGGGTGGCCATCGAACCGACCGTCTACTGCGGTCACTGCGAGCGCTGTGTGCGGGGTGACTACAACCTCTGTGTGCGCGGCAGTGATGCGGTGCTCGGGGTGGGCCGTGACGGCGGTATGAGCGAAGAGATCATCGTACCCAAACACTGCCTGGTGCCCCTGCCGGGTGGCATCGCCGTGGAAGATGCCTGTCTGGTCGAACCGCTGTCGGTGGCCGTGAGGGGTATCGCCATGGCGGGCATCAGTCACAGGCACAAAGTCGCGGTGATCGGCGGGGGCACCATCGGCCAGTGCGCCGTGGTGGTCGCGCGCCAGGTCAGTCCCCGGGTGCACCTGTTCGCACGCCATCCCGCGCAACAGCGCGCCGGCGAAATTCTCGGCGCGACGCTGGAGGGCGCCACAGACGACTACGACCTGGTGATTGACTGCGCGGGAACGGACTCCGCGATGGCGCAGGCCGCCGATCTCTGCCGCCCCGGCGCCACCATACTCATGCTGGCCTCCTACTGGGGTGGGTTAACCCTGCCGGCAATGCAGATGATGATGAAGGAGCTGCGCACAGTGACCTCCATGGCGCAGGCGCGACAGGGGCTTGTACGTGACGTGGATATCGCTGCCGCCATCCTCGCGGAAAATCCGTTGATCGCCCCTACCCTGATTACCCACAGGCTGCCTCTGGAGGCCGCCGCCGAGGCATTTGCGATTGCCGCCGACCGCAAGCAGGGTGCGATCAAGGTGGCCTTCAGCCCTTGACGGCCTCCCCGTCGACGGGACGCGAACCCGGGCCGCTGCGCTCAATCAACGGGATCATCACCACTGCCAGCAACAGCAACAGGACAAACGCCACAAAAGCCATGTCGTAGGACCCGGTGACATCACGGATCCAGCCCGCGAGCGGCGGTGTCAGCAGATTGAAGGGGAGCAGCACCGGCGACATCAGACCCATAACCCTGCCATAGTTCAGCACACCGTAGGTCTGGGCGAGCAATGAGCTCCACACCGGCAACATGCCACCGCCACCCAGCCCCAGAATCAGGCTGCCCGCGAACAGCCTTGGCATATCCGGTGTGCCCCAGAACAGCGCGAGCCCCAGCATCATTAACAGCATGATGGCGGTGAGCGCGAGCCGCACATCAAAACGGTCGGCACACCACCCAAACAACAGTGTCCCGGGCACCGCCGCCAACGCCAGATTGGCGATCAGCATGGCCCCCTGCTCGCGCGTGGCGCCAGTATCCAGAACAAACGGCGTCAGGCTGCCCACCGTAGCCGTGAAGGCGGCAAACATGAAGCCCACCGATATTGCGATCACCCAGAACGCACGGTGCCGAATAATCGTGTCCGTGGAGTTGAAGCGCGCACCGGTGTGTGCCTCGTGGTCAGCATCGCCCTCCGGCAGCGGCGGCGTATAGCCTTTTAGCGCCGGACGATCGGCCGCCATAAGGGCCACGGGGATGGCAATCAGTGCAATCACAGCAGCAAAAACCTGCAGCGCAACACGCCAGCCCAGCAGATCAGTCAGCCAGCTGATCAGTGGCGGAAACAGGAACCCCCCGAAAGACGTCCCCGCCCCGGCAATACCCAGGGCGAGGCCCCGTTTGCGGGTAAACCAGCGTGCCAGCAGGGTGGACGCGGACAGCGGCCCCAGCAGCACATAGCCGAAACAGAATACCAAACCGTAGATTGCCGGCACCTGCCACATGGCGGTGGTGACAGACAGCGCGACGAAACCCAGCGAGGTCATCAGAATGGCGAAGACCATGATGAGCCGCAGCGACAGCCGATCGATGGCAATACCGGCCATGGGCGACACAACGCCGGCCCCCAGCGTCATGCAGGTGAGACCCAGCATCAGCGCCATACGGCTGGCGTCGAAGGTCTCGGCCAGCGGCACCGCGATCACACTGTAGGAATAGCTGAGCGCGCCGGCACCGGTGGCCTGGATCAGAAAGGCAACCACCAGCTGCAGCCAGGGCCAGTGATGCGTGCGTATCATGCGCGAAGCGCCTCAAACAGGGTTCTCATGGTTCCATGCCTATGCAGGATTTGATTTTTATACTACGGTAAATTTTAATGAGTGGATCGAGCGAGGGTCAAGGTAAACCCGGCCCGCTCGATGCGATTACCGCGAAGGGAGAGCAGGATTGATGTACAAGTCCATGGCACTTTTGAAGTGCAAGCCCGGGCTGACCCGGGAACAGTTCATCGACTACTATGAAACGCAGCATGCACCGCTGATCTGCGCGCTGCTGCCGGAAGTGTGCGGCTACCGCCGCAACTTCATTCGCGATGAAGGAGCCTTCCTGAACGCCGGAGCTGCAGCGCGCGACTACGATGTGATCACTGAATTGTGGTTTGCTGACCGCGCCGCGTACGACGCCGCCATGGAACGCTGCGCCAACCCCGAAATCGCCCGCAGAATCGCCGAGGACGAAGAGCACTTCCTGGACCGATCATGCACGCGCATGTTCGTGGTCGACGAACACATCTCGGCCATCGCGCGCTAGGCCCGCACGGTTGCGACGGGCTGCCGGCGGCCTGCTTCCCTGAAGCCTGCGAGGGTCTCCAGGTACCGCAGTGGCACCGGCATACCCAACCGGGCCCTGACCTCCGGCAGCGGATCCGCCAGAACGTCCTCGAGCCGCAGCGCTGGCAGCCACTGCGATGACCGGCCCAGCGCGGCGCCCTCCTCGACACAGGCATCCAGATCCACACCAGGAAAGCGCTTGCGTGCGCTGTGGCGCGCCATGAAGACAATGAAGGCGATGCCCCGATTGTAGGTTTGTGTCGTCATGAAGGATAACAGGCACAACTCACCCAGCGGATCGGGGCCGTATCCCGTAAGTACGTGCTGGAGGTCGTGGATATCGCGCAGGCGGTCGGCGAGCCACTGTTCATCCTCGGTGAGCCCGGCATGCCGCTGTGTGGAAGCGCTGGCTGCGACCAGACCCTCTGCGGTGATGCCCTGGCGCTCCATGAGGTCGACATAGCTGCGCCCCACCGTGCCCTCAGGCAGGCCGCGCAGCCTTGCACGATCACAGAGCAGGGGCAGAATCTGCGGCCGGGATAGGAGCAGGTCACGGCCTTCGGGGGTCTGCCGCAGGCGCGCCACCGCCTGGGCAATGCTGTCTCCCTTGAGTGCCTCTATAACCCGAAACACCTCCTCTGTTGCATCCGGATTGGCGATAAGCCGGCGCACGGACAACAGCGCCTGCACCGGGCGGACTCGATTCGCCAGGCTCCTTGAAACCGTTTTCAGCACCATCGTCGCTCCTGCCACACAACTGCATGACCCACGCAATTCACCGCCGTGACTATAGCAGTTCGCCAGACCCTTATCACCGCGCCGCCACCTGCAATGCGACGGATTTCAATCAAACACGACCGATTGCCGTCGCCAGCAGGCACTGGCATCTACACTGCAGGCAACACGACCACCAGGGAGGGTTCAACCGTGCCAATATCCCATCATCTACCCGGGCTGGCCACAGGCCCTCGTGCGCTGCTGTGCGCCCTGTCCTTGCTGTTGCCGCATGCCATTGCCGGCGCCCAGGAACCGGGTGCCAGCCTGCAAACCTGCCGCACACTGCAGCAGAAAATCGAGCGTCTCGACGACCGGCGCCAACACGGGGCATCGGCGGGCCAGATGGACCGGTGGAAACGGCAGCGCAGCGACCTCAAGAATCGCTTCAACGCACTGCGCTGCCGCCACTGGGGCAATCGTCTGCGTTGAGGAAAACCCGCTGTGGAGCATGTTTTTTGCACTTTTTTGCCATTTGCCGTCCACAAGCAGCGATAGCGGCGCTAATCTGGGGCTACAAGCGTGTAGCGACCACCAACCCAGGCCTCATCGATTCATGTTCAGGACCGACGGACAAAGACCGCGACAGACAGTGACACAGCGCGAGAGCGCACGTGGCTGGCCGCGCGTTGTCTGGTGTATACACGACAACCTTGCTGGTCATCGGCAGCAGTTGAAAGGGCTGGCGCAGGCGCTACAGATACAGCAGAGCGCCGAGGTTTACTGGTTGCCCTACACGGCTTCCGCGCGCGGCCTGCCCGCGCCAGAGCTGATACTGGTGTGTGGCAGGCGCACCCACTGGGCAGGCCTGCGCGCGCGCTGGCGCCATGGCGGCAAGCTGGTCGCCCTGATGAACCCGGGCCCCCTGCGCCCGCTGTTTGATGCCAGCATCGTGCCGGAACACGATGGCCTGCAGGCCTCGGCTCGCACGATCGTTACACGAGGCCCGGTCAACCCCCTGCAGCCGGCCGGGCAGGGCGATCCGCACCGCGGACTGATACTGGTCGGCGGCCCATCGCGTCACTTTCACTGGGATAGCCGGGATGTCCTGCAACAGATACGGCGCCTGCGCGACGCACTGCCCGGGGTGGAATGGCTGCTGGCCACATCGCGCCGCACGCCGGAGGACTTCGTCCGCGCCCTGGGTGCTGTGGAGGACGAGCACTGTCGCGTGCTCGCCGCCACAGAGACCACGCATGGCGGCCTTGAGGCCCACTACCACGAACGCGGCATAGCCTGGGTAACGGCGGACAGCGCGGCAATGCTCTATGAAGCGCTCAGCAGTGGCGCCGCGGTGGGCGTGCTCAGCCTGCAACCGCGCAGGGCGAACCGATTGCAGACGGGGCTGGAGAAGCTCGTTGCGCAAGGCTACCTGACGGACCTGAACACCGTGGTGCGCACAGGGGCCATGCCAGCTGCTCGCCCGCCCCTGCATGAAGCCCAGCGCGCGGCCGCTGCGCTGCGTGCTCGCCAGATCGCCTGGAGCCATAAAGGCCATTGCTCCGCACCGGGCAAATAACGTACCTTTACCCCTGCACAGCAAAAGGGCAATGCATGGAAACCCTGAAACACTTCACCGCTGGTTTTCTCGACGCCTTCACTTTTCTTTTCGCGCTGGCGGTGCTGTGTCTGATCGTGGCGGTGTGCTGGATGTACATCGTGGACGTGCGCCAGACCACGCACAGTATTCGTCGCAATTACCCGGTGCTCGGCCGGTTCCGCTACTTCTTCGAATTCATCGGCGGCTTTTTTCGCCAGTACTTTTTCTCCCAGGATCGGGAAGAGCTGCCGTTCAATCGCGCACAGCGCTCCTGGGTGTATCGCGCGGCCAAGAACCTCGACTCCACCGTCGCATTTGGTTCCACCCTGCCGCTGAATCAACCCGGGGACGTTATTTTCCTCAATGCACTGATTCCGCCGCTGGATGAAGAAATACCCGCGCGAACGGCCATCAGCTTTGGTCAGGGCTATGCGCGCACCCCCTACAGCACCCTGTCCTTTTTCAACATATCGGCGATGAGTTTCGGCGCCATATCAGAGCCTGCGGTGCGCGCCCTGTCCCGGGGCGCGGCCAGGGCCGGTATCTGGTTGAACACCGGGGAAGGCGGCATCTCACCCTTCCACTATGAGGGTGGCTGCGACATTGTCTTCCAGATCGGTACCGCCAAATACGGCGTGCGCGACGCGGAAGGCAGGCTCAGTGACGACCGGCTCCGGGAGATCGCCAGCCACGAACAGGTACGCATGTTTGAAATCAAGCTTTCCCAGGGTGCCAAACCGGGCAAGGGTGGCATCCTCCCCGGAGCAAAGGTCACTCAGCTCATTGCCACGACGAGGGGCATTCCCGAAGCGCAGGATTCCATCAGCCCCAATCGGCACCCCGAGGTACGCACCATCGACGACCTGCTGGGCATGATCCGCCACGTGCGCGAAGTCACCGGCAAACCTACCGGCATCAAGTTCGCACTGGGAGAAAGCGGCTGGCTGGACGAGTTCTGCCAGCGCATCAATGAACTGGGCCTGGACCACGCGCCGGATTTTGTGACCATCGACAGTGCCGATGGCGGCACCGGCGCGGCACCGCAGAGCCTGATCGACCTGATGGGGCTGCCACTGCGCAGCAGCCTGCCGCTGGTGGTCGACAAGCTCCTGGAATACGGACTGCGCGAACGTATCCGGGTGATCTGTTCCGGCAAGATGATCAACCCTTCCGGCGTCGCCGCAGCCCTGTGCATGGGCGCCGACTGCGTCAATTCTGCACGCGGTTTCATGTTCGCGCTGGGCTGCATACAGGCACTGCAGTGCAATAAGAACACCTGTCCTACCGGCGTCACCACCCACGACCCCGACCTGCAGCGCGGACTCGACCCTACAGACAAGGCAGTGCGAGTGGCGAGTTACGCCACCAACCTGATGCACGAGGTAGAAATCATCGCCCACTCCTGCGGCGTGTCGGAGCCGCGCCTGCTGGACCGACGCCATGCCCGGGTCATCAACCCCCAGGGGCTGCCTGTACCCCTGTCCGAGGTCTACATCTCGCCACAGGCCAGCAACGGCAGCAACACGAGGGCGATCCATTGACCGTCGCAGGCAGAATCAACCTGATGGTGGTCAGCACCGCCAGTGTCATGGCCTTGCTCATCCTCATCAGCAGCGGCATCAGGGAATACTTCGTGTTGCGCGATGGGCTGGTCAGCGAGCTGACCACTGAAATCACCCGGGAAACAGCGCTGGCTGCCGACCTGCAGCTGCGCGAACGGCGCACACTGCATGACTTCCTGGAACGACTGCAGACCTTGTCGCCTGCAATCACCTATGTGCGCATCGACACCGTGGATGGCATTGAAGTCGTGGAGCAGTCTCGCATTGAGGAGATTGAGGGCAAACTGCCGCCGCTGAACGTATTGCGCGGCGGGGCGGCCAATGCCGAAACCGGCCTGTCTCCGCAGCAGGGTCTGCCGCCTCCGGAAGCGGCGGGGCTGATGGCCAGCCTGACGGGAGGTGAGCTGGTGTTGAACGCCTCCATCCCCATTCTGTCCGGACTGAATCCGCTGCGGGAGGACCTGACCCGCCGCGACTTCGGCGAGTCACTGGCACAGCCCACCGGCAGCCAGTTCGTCGCCGGCTATGTGCATGTCGGCGTCAGCCGCAGCATGCTGCTGGTTCTGTTGCTCCCTACCCTTGGCACACTGGCAGGCATCGCCCTGGGGCTGCTGCTGGTCGGCAGCTTCATCGTCACCCGCTACACCCGCAAGCTGACCGGGCCGCTGGCGAGGCTGGCGCGGATGGCCGACGATATTACCGCAGGCAACGTCGGCGAACCCCTCACCATAGACGGAGAAGGCGAGGTCAAGGAAATCGCCAATGTCCTGAACGCCATCATCGGTGGCCTGCACAACTACAAGACCCAGATTGGCGTTGACCACCAGCTGCTGAGCATGAAGGTGGAAGAGCGCACGGCCCAGCTCTCCCAGCGCAACCAGGAACTGAACCAGGCTGTGCGGCAGGTCACCGAGACCAAGGACAGGTTGCGGCAGATGGCCTATTTCGACAGCCTCACCTCGCTGCCCAACCGACGGCTCTTCACCGAACAGCTGGACCTGTTATTGCGTCTCAGCAAGCGCAACAACGAGAAGCTCGCACTGTTGTTTCTTGACCTGGACAACTTCAAGCGTGTCAACGATTCTCTCGGGCACAGCGCCGGTGATGCACTGCTGAAAGAGGTTGCACGGCGTCTCGCCGCCTGTGTGCGCGAAAGTGATGTCGTGGCCCACTTCGTCGATTCGGAGTCGCGTATTGATGTGTCGCGACTGGGTGGCGATGAATTCACCGTGGTACTGAATCAGGTGGAAGACGAACGGGCGGTGCGCACCGTGGCGCAGCGGCTGCTGGATACGCTGCTGCAGCCGGTATCAATCGGTGACCACGAGCTGGTGATTACCCCCTCCATCGGTATCGCTATGGCGCCGGATCATGCCAGCGACCTTGAGGGACTGTTGAAGGCCGCTGACACCGCGATGTTCCACGCCAAATCCCAGGGCAAGAATACGTATATGTTCTACACCCCGGACATGGACGCTGCCGGTGTGGAGCGCCTGCGCCTGGAGACCGACCTACGCAAGGCGCTGGAACGCAACGAACTGCTGTTCCATTACCAGCCGCAGGTGGACACGCGCACCGGGACAGTGATCGGCGTGGAAGCGCTGATTCGTTGGCAGCACCCCGAGCAGGGCATGATTCCCCCTTTCCGCTTTGTGCCTGTGGCCGAGGAAATCGGCCTGATTGGCGAACTCGGCAGCTGGGGCATCCGCCAGGCCTGTCGCGAGCTGGTCGATCTGCGGCAGCAGGGCTACGCGCTGCCCAAGATCGCCGTCAACGTATCGGCACTGCAGTTCACCCGTAATTTCTGCCCGATGGTGCGCGAAGCGCTGCAGACCAGTGGCCTGCCGGCCTCCTCACTGGAACTGGAGCTGACCGAAAGCATTCTGGTAGAGGACAGCGAAACCACGGTCCGCGCGCTGCGCGAACTCAAAGCCATGGGCCTGCGCCTGTCAATCGACGACTTTGGCACCGGCTATTCGTCGCTAAGCTACCTGAGCCGCTTCCCGCTGGACGAGTTGAAGATAGACCGCAGTTTCGTTATCGATTTCGACAAGAGTGAGAACGATGCTAGCCTGGTACGCGCCATCATCGCGATGGGCCAGTCAATGAACCTGGACCTCGTTGCGGAGGGCGTGGAAACCAGCGAGCAGTTCAACTTCCTCACCACCCAGGGTGCAAACGTCATCCAGGGCTACCTGTTCAGCCGGCCTGTCACGGCGGAGGAACTGAAACCCATGCTGGCACCGGGCTACTTTATGGAACAGATTCGCGAGATCCGCGCCGACCTGTGATGCGTCGGCGAGGGTCTCAGCCTTCGCCCTGCCCCTCGCCGGACTCCGCGCGCTTCAGGCGCTGGATATTTTCCAGATTCTGCTTATAGGCGGCAGCGACTTTTTCCACGCCTGATGCATGCAAACCGCCGGAATTGCCCGCCACTGAATAGGTGGCATACACCCCGGACGCGGTCATCAATGCCGCGGAAACCACCCGCGTAGGCACCCCTTCGTTCTTCATGGTATTGGCCAGTGCGATGAATCGTTCCATGCACTGTTGGTGGTTTTCTGCGTCAGCTGCACTCATGGGAAGGCGTTCTCCTGAAAGTTATGCGCGCCAGTTTAGCACCAGAAGGCCCGGTGTTCACCGGCGCAAGGGAACAAACGCCACCTAGCACAGCTCAGGCAGGAGAAATTCCGCGCTGGCCTGAGCCCAATCCCCAAACAGTCCGCCGCTGAATCCCCCCAGATGCTCGCGGTAGCGGCTCATCGCCGCCTCCAGCCGCACAGCATCGCAGGCCAGCGCATCAACCTGCAGCCAGTCGCGCCAGGGCCTGGCCAGCGACCAGTTAGGATCATCGATCTCACAGTTCGGCAGCCGGTAATGCAGCGTCGGGCGTGAGCCCACACGGTCGTCCGGGATCGCTTCGCGGACGCGCTGCTTATCGAGGTGAGAAAACAGTGGCAGCATGTCCAGCGCCCGGTTGCGCGTGGGGTTGGCGGCCAGATAGTCCGACATCAGCTGCTGCTCATCCGGTGCATACTCCGGATCGAGCAGCCGGCTGACATAGGATTTCTCGTAGGGATCAATATACGGGGTGATACGCCGGCTGAGGTTCACCTTGCTGCGCATCCGGAGCCAATCCGACAGGCAACAGAAAGCGCGCAGATAGGCGAGAATGGTAGCCGCATCCAGCCCGGGTAATTCAGGGTTGAGGTGCAATCCGAAGGCATAATGCGGCGCATCGGCGGTGCCCCGTGCACCGCTGCGTTGCAGCATCTGCAGCAGGGCACCCAGGCGCCACAGTTCGGACATGGCGATGGGTGGACTGACCACCTCAAACGGAACCAGCTGTTCCGCGGCCAGTTTGAGCATGTTCTCGCCCAGCATGGCGAGCTCATCCGGCGCAACATCAGCCCGTTCGCGACCGCGGCGCTTGAGCCACGCCGAATCGAGCTCGACCTTGAAGTCACCGAGCTCAGTGTTCCTGACCAGGCTTTCATACGGGGAAACCGTGTCCAGTTCGCCGCCGAGCTGCTCGCGAATCAGGTCCGCAATCTGCGCCAGGCGAATGCCGGAGAACTCCAGCTCAACACCGACACGGCGCGCAGCACCCTCTGCCGTGTACAGCCTGGGTGGCAGCTGCCACAGCGAGGAACGGTAATCGTTGTCCAGTGCGGATTTCATATCATTCGACACCTGCTGGCAGAGCGCGACGGCGCTGCTGCCACTGCAGCACAATCACTGTCAGGGCTGGCAGCAGCGTCAGGGTAACAGCTGCGGAGCCCAGAATGCCAAACATGACGATGACGCCCACGCCGCGATACAGTTCCGTGCCTGCTCCCGGCAACAAGACCAGCGGCGCCAGGCCACTCAGGGTGGTAATCGTAGACATGGCAATAGGCCGCAGACGCGCGTCCACTGCCTCCTGCACGGCCGCTACCACCTCCATACCGGCGGCGCTCACATTGGCCACCGCCCGATCCACGATAAGAATGGGGTTGTTCACCACTGTACCCATGAGGATCAGGAAGCCCAGCATGGAAATCATGTCAAAGGGCTGCACAATCTCCGCCAGACCGAACAGTGGCAGCCAGCCCCCCACTGCATTCAGCAACCACAGGCCAACCATGCCGCCCGCGATGCCCAGCGGAATAGAGGTCATGATCAACAGGGGATAGCCCCAGTGACTGAAGATCGCCACCAGCAGCAGGTACACAATCAGCAGCGCCACCAGGTAGTTGCCCAGCAGTGAGGCACGCGTGGCGTCCAACTGGTCCGCGGCACCGGAAATTGCCAGCGTCACCCCGGCGGGCACCTCCCCTGCCGCCATCAGGCCACCCACCACATCCTGACGAACAATCGCCACGCCAGTCTCCAGGGGTACCGACCTTGGCGGGATAATATTCAGCGTGACCGTGCGGCGCCCGTTGACTCGTCTTACCTGGGCGGTGTCCACCGTCTCGGTAATGCTGGCCAGCGAACCCAGCGGCACGACGGTCCCGACCGGCGTGTATACCGGAAGATGCGGCAAGGCGTCCAACGACCCGGACTGACCCGCCTCGCTGTACAGGTAGATGTCCACCTTGTCGTCGGCGAGGAAGAATTCATCGATATAGCTACCGTCGGTCAGCGCGGCCACGGTGAACCCGATCGCCTCGGCATCCAGCCCGAGTTCGGCGGCACGCTCCCAATCTGGTCGCACTTCGACCAGCGGCTGGGCCAGCGTCAGTGACGATGGCCGGCTCTGGATACGCGGATTCTCGAAGGCCGCGTCGGCGCGGCGGTAGGCGGCCAGCGCCACGGTATAAATGTCTGTCAACTCCGTACCAGACACATCCAGGTTCACGCTGCGCGTGCCGCCATCGTTACTGGTAATGATCGAGCCGCGTGCGGCAAAAGCGCGCATGCCTGGATACCGTTCAAACACCGCAGCCAGCGCATCCATCAGGGCGTCCACATCCGCGGCATTGATCGGCTCGGCGATGATACGCACCTGGTCAGGGGCGACGCGCATGTTCATGTAGGCCAGGGCGGGCACGCTCGCCTCGCCGCGCCGGAATGCAGCGGGGTCCGCGTCCACGAAGGGCAGCAACTCCCTGCGCACCTCTTCCGCAATATCTGCCATCGCGGCAAGGTTGTATCCGGGGGGTGCGCTCATGAGGGCGAATACCTTGGGCTCCTCACCCTCAGGCAGGTACTCTGCGGCCGGCGTGAGTACCATCACCGCCAGCAGACTGGCGGCCGCCACGGCGGCCACGCAGGCGACCCGTCGGCTGCCACTGGCAAGAAGCCAGGCGACGCCGTCCAGGGTGCGCTCTCGCAGGCGCAGACCTGCTCCTTCCTCGCCGGTGCCACTGCGCCCGAGGTTCAGGCGCGCTGCGGCGGCGGCGGGCAATACGGTAATGGCGACCAGCATGGAGGCCAGAATCGCCGCCGAGATTGCAATCGCGACATCGGAATAAAGCTGCCCCGCTTCTTCTTCCACGAAGATGACGGGGATGAACACCAGAATCGTCGTTGCGGTGGAGGCAAATACCGCGGGCCAGACCTGACGCACGCCGTCCACCGCAGCGCGCAGGCGATTCGCACCCCGGCGGCGCTCCAGGGCGATGCTCTCCAGTACCACAATGCTATTGTCCAGCGTCATGCCAATGGCGAAGGCAATGCCGGCCAGCGAGATGACGTTCACGGTGCGCCCGGCCAGAAGCAGGCCCAGAAAGGCCACGATAATACACAGCGGCACGCCCATCACCCCGACCAGCGTGGCGCGGGCAGAGCGCAGGAACAAATACATCACCAGCGTGGCAAACAGGGCGCCCAGCAGGAGGTTCTGCCAGACGTTGCGCACCGAATCCTGTACGTAGCGTACATCGTCCGACACCGGCAGCATCTCCAACCCGGCCGGGGCAAGCACTTCTTCATTGATCGCATCCAGTTCGGCCATCATCGCCCGCTTTATCGCGATCACGTTGGAGCCGGATTCCCGACGCACGGAGAGAAAAAGGTTGGTCTGGTCGTTAAAGAAAGACAGGCTGCGCTGCTCAAAGCTGCCCAGTTTCACTTCGGCGACGTCACTCAAGCGGGTGATCGCGTCGCCACGGCGCAGCAGGATCAGCTGCTCCAGTGCTGCCACATCCTCAAAACGCCCGATGGTACGCAACAGGTACTCGCGCTTACCCGATTCCACGTCACCCGCCGAGCGATCGCGGTTGCGCGCACGCACGGCCTCGCGCACATCGCTGAGCGTGAGGCCGCGCTGCGCCAGGCGAGCGGGGTCGATGAGAATCTGGATCTGCCGTTCCGCGCCCCCTCCCACACCGACTTCGGAGACACCCGGCACCCGGGCCATGCGCGGCTTCACTGTGTCTTCAATAAAATCCAGTGCCAGGTCCACGTCCACCTGCCGCGGGTTACCGGGGAGGGGCGTAATGCTGAAGAACATAAACGCATTCGCCGAAAAGGAATTGGCGAAAATACGCGGTTCGTCGACGTTCTCGGGGTAATCCGGCACCTGGCTCAGGGCATTGCTGACCCGAATCAGCATTTCGGTGATATCGGTACCAAAGGGAAATTCCAGCTCAATTTCGGCACTGCCCGCGCGCGCAGTCGCCACAATGCGGGACAGACTGGGAAGATTACGCAGGTACTCCTCCTGCTCGATAAGGATCTCTTTTTCGACATCCTGCGGCGTCGCACCCGGCCAGGTGGTGCGGATACTGATCACCCGGACATCGAGGTCGGGAATCATCTGCACAGGAATCCGCAGCGCCGCGATGATCCCCACCACCGTCACAATCAGTGCGATGACGGTGACCAGAATGCCGCGCCCGACGATGCGGTCAAAAAAGCCCGCTGCGCCCTCGGTCATTGCGCGTCTCCCGTAGGCAGCAAAAGCAGCCCCGGCTGCAGGGCTTCATTGCCTCGCACCACCACCTGCTCGTTCGCCGCGAGGCCCTGCAGAATTTCAATCTGCCCGGCAAAGGCCAACCCGGTGGTCACGGTGTTCTCACGGGCAACCAGTGCATCGCCATCGGCCTGCGCTGTCCAGACTACAACCCGACCATCCGGGTAGCGCACCAGCGCATCGCGCGGCACCGCGATGCCGCGACGCCCGGTGGCGAGGGCCAGCCGCGCGCTGACCGACATTCCCGGCAATAGGCCGGAGTGGGCGTCATCAGCCGGTGCGATGCGCAGCAGGAAGGTGCGTGCCGCGGTGTCGGCAACCGGCACCAGGCTGGCGACACGGCCGGTCAGTTCCCGCGTGGGAGCGGCGGCAGTGGTAAAGGTGAGCGGCGCGCCGACCTGCAGCGAGGACAGGTAGTCCTCGGGCACGGCAAAATCCAGTCGCAGGTCGTCCAGCCCCACCAGGTCGAATACGGCCTGACCGGGGTTCAGCCATTCTCCACGTTCCGTGCGGCGCAGGCTGATCACCCCGGGGAATGGTGCACGCAGCGTATGTCGGTCGAGCAATGCCTGCGCCAGCGCTGCCTCTGCGGTCACCTGTTGCAGCTGCGCCTGTGCCGCATCACGGTCTGCAGCCAGTTCCCGCACAGTGGTCTCGGCAATGCCCCGCTGCGGGAGCAACGACTCTGCTTCCTGCAGGCGCCGTTCGGCATCCCGGGCGCGCACCTGCGCCTGGGCCACCGCGGCCCTGGCGGCTGCATGGCGCAGTTCGGCCAGCTCTGCATCCATGCGCAACAGGACATCGTCCCGGGCCACCGTCGCTCCAGTGTCCACGAGGATGTCTTGTACCAGTCCTGCGGCGGCGACCGACAGACTCGCGTTGTGCTGCGCCGTGACTGTGCCCGTCAGGCGCAACTCACGCAGGATATCGGTCGTCTCGACCGTGGTCAGACTGACGCGAACACCCGCGTCCGCCATACACACAGCCGCCACAAGCCAGAGCAGCAGCGCGCTACTGCGCCCCCGCCTGAATCTGGCCCCTCCCGACTGTCCTCTCCCGTGCTGCACGCTGCTCTCCCGTTTTTCACCTGCATTTTGCCGGCCCCTCGGCTCTCGCCGACGACAGGCTGGATACGCGCTCCGCGGCAAATCGTCTCAGTCTGCCAGATACGCCGACCTGTGCTAGGGTAACTGAACGGGACACAAGGTTCCCGCTTGTTCACCCGAATGAGAGGCATTGCCATGAGCACAAAATACCGCAAGGAAGCGTCCCTGGATGTGGACGGCACACAGTATACGATCTTCCCTCTTGACGCCGCCGGCGGTGATACGCACACCCTGCCCTACTCGCTGAAGCTGCTGCTGGAAAACCTGTTGCGGCATGGCAACGAGCCGTTTGTCACCGACGCCGATATCGAAGCCCTGACGCGCTGGGACCCAAACGCACCGCCCAGCCAGGAAATTGCCTTCGTGCCAGCGCGTGTGCTGCTACAGGATTTCACCGGTGTACCCGCTATCGTCGACCTCGCCGTCATGCGCGATGCCATGGTGGACCTGGGTGGCGAGCCCGGAAAAATCAATCCGCTATCCCCTGTGGAGCTGGTCATTGATCACTCCGTGATGGTCGACCACTTTGGTGGCGAGGACTCTCTGGAGCGCAACACGGCGCTTGAAATAGAACGCAATCGTGAGCGCTACCAGTTTCTACGCTGGGGGCAGGAGGCCTTCGCGAATTTCAAGGTTGTGCCCCCCGGCACGGGCATTGTGCACCAGGTCAACCTCGAGTTCCTGGCGCGGGGCGTGTTCAGTGTGGAGCAGGACGGCCGCACGCTGGCCTACCCGGATACCCTGGTGGGCACCGACTCGCACACCACCATGATCAACGGCCTGGGCGTGCTGGGCTGGGGTGTGGGGGGCATTGAAGCCGAAGCCGCAATGCTGGGACAGCCGGTCACCATGCTGATCCCGGAAGTGGTCGGCTTCCGTTTGCAGGGCCAGCTGCCGGAGGGCGCGACGGCGACCGACCTGGTGCTCACCGTGACAGAACAATTGCGCAAACACGGCGTGGTGGGCAAGTTTGTCGAGTTTTTTGGCCCTGGCCTCGCTCACCTGAGCCTGGCTGATCGTGCCACTATCGCGAATATGGCGCCGGAATACGGCGCGACCTGCGGCATCTTCCCGGTCGACGAGGAAACCGTGCGGTATCTGCGCCTCACCGGCCGCAGCGAAGGCCAGCTGCAGCTGGTCGAACGCTACATGAAGGCCATGGGTCTCTGGCACGACGCGGACAGCGTGGAGGCGCGCTACAGCGCCACGCTGACGCTGGATCTGGGCGATGTCGAGCCCTGCATCGCCGGCCCGAAAAGACCCCAGGATCGCGTCCCCCTGCGCAAAGCCAAACAGGCATTCACCCAAGTGCTGCGGGAATTCCAGGAGCTCACGGTAGTCTCGGTGGACGAAGGTGGCTGGGAGCAGGAAGGCGGCACCGTCAGCGACGAGGAGGCGACAGCCCTCAATGGCATCACCGTACAACGTGGCGACGAGTCGTTCCAACTGCAGCACGGGGCGGTGGTGATCGCGGCCATTACCAGCTGCACCAACACATCCAACCCCGCCGTGCTGGTGGCGGCGGGGCTGATTGCACGCAAGGCCCGTGCCCTCGGCCTGCGTTCGTGCCCCTGGGTCAAGACAAGCCTGGCCCCGGGCTCCAAGGTGGTCACCGAATATCTGGAGAAAACCGGGCTGATGGATGACCTTGAGGCGCTGGGCTTTTATCTCGTCGGCTACGGTTGCACCACCTGTATCGGCAACTCGGGGCCGCTGCCGGACGACATCAGCGCAGCCATTGCCAAGGGCAACCTGCTGGTCACTTCCGTGCTCTCGGGAAACCGCAACTTTGAAGGGCGCATTCACCAGGACGTTCGCGCCAACTATCTCGCGTCTCCACCGCTGGTCGTGGCCTATGCGCTGGCCGGCAACATGGATGTCGACCTGCTTAACGATGCGCTGGGGCACGACGCCGACGGCAACCCGGTGACGCTGGCCGATCTATGGCCGAGCAATGCGGAGATTCGCGACATCGTGGGCGACGCCGTCGATGCGACCATGTTCCGGGAAAAATATGCCGATGTGTACAGCGGCAACCCGATCTGGAACGACCTGCCTGTTGCGGACAGTGAGCGCTATCCGTGGCCGGAATCCAGCTATGTGCGCAAACCGACCTTCTTCGACGACATGCCGCCGCAGGCTGCCGCGGTACGCGGTATTGAGGCGGCACGTTGCCTGGTCATGGTGGGCGACAGCGTCACCACCGATCACATCTCCCCCGCCGGCGCCATTGCGCCTGACAGTCCGGCCGGGCAATACCTGCAGGAACGGGGCATCGACGTCGATGACTTCAATTCCTATGGTTCGCGCCGCGGCAACCACGAGGTGATGATGCGCGGGACCTTCGCCAATATCCGACTGCGCAACCAGCTGGCACCCGGCACCGAGGGCAGTTGGACCACCTGCTTTCTCAACGATGAGCAGATGTCCATCTACGACGCCGCGGAACACTACCGTGCACAGCGCGTTCCGCTGCTGGTGATCGCGGGCAAGGAATACGGCACCGGCTCATCCCGGGACTGGGCAGCGAAAGGCCCGTCTTTGCTCGGGGTACGCGCGGTCATCGCGGAGAGCTTCGAGCGCATTCACCGGTCCAATCTGGTCGGCATGGGCATCCTGCCGTTACAGTTTGCCGACGGCGAGACTGCCCAGACCCTGGGCCTTACGGGGATAGAGGAATTCAGTATCGGAGCGGTGGAACCCGGGCAGAAACACGTCGCCGTGCGGGTGCGCAATGGGACGGGAGAGGAGCGGGAATTCCAGGTCCTGATCCGCATTGATACACCCAACGAATTCAGCTACTACCGCCACGGGGGTATTCTGCACTATGTACTGCGCAAACTCGCCGGCACTGCGGACGAGGGCGAGTAGAGCTGCCTGCTGCCGCTAGCGGCGCCGGTCCTGCAACCGGCGCCGGGAGTGCTCCATCAGCGCCCAGAGGATATTTCGCGAGCTCACCTGACCGACCAGTACACCGTTTTCCACAACGGGACGCCGACGCTGACGGGTCTCCAGCATGGACTGGGCCACTTCGACGATACTGTCCTGCGGGCCGCAGGCGTTGACCTGGTGCGTCATCACCTCACTGACCAGGGCGTGTTCCGGATCACCGTCGTTGTAGATCGCGGCGAGTATGCCGCGCAGGCAGTCCAGCTCTGACAGCACGCCCTGCACCGCTCCGCTGTCATCCGTGACCGTGAGCCCTGTGAGACCGTGCTCGGTGATGATGCCGACAGCCTCGACCAGATTGGCATCCGGACGTATGGTCAGGGGCTGCCGATGCATGCAGTCGTTGACGGTGCTGGGTTGGGTCATGGCGAATTCTCCGCGCGTTGCTGATTCACTGACGAGTATAGCTGAGGGGGCTGTGGACGGAAGCCAATCGTCGGCTGTGAACACGGCATATTCACGCCACCACCGCGTTGTTGCGGCACCGTATGCCTGTATACTATCGCCCCGATTGCAGTTCCATCCCCAAGGTATTCTCCCCATGACCGCCGAACTCTCCGACGCGACTCGCTTCGCGGACCTGAACCTGCCCGATTTCCTCCTCCGTGCGCTGACCGATGTCGGCTATGAAACCCCGTCAGCCATCCAGGCACGCACCATACCGCCACTGCTGTCGGGCAGCGACCTGGTGGGTCAGGCGCAGACGGGCACCGGCAAGACCGCCGCCTTTGCCCTGCCGTTGCTGGCAAAGCTGGATATCAAGCAGAAAACGCCGCAGGTCATGGTGCTGACACCCACCCGGGAGCTGGCGATTCAGGTTGCCGAAGCGTTCCAGAAGTACGCCGCGCACTTGCCCGGGTTTCACGTACTGCCCATCTACGGTGGCTCTGACTACCGCGGGCAACTGCGCCAGCTGCAACGTGGCGTGCATGTCATTGTCGGCACACCCGGCCGCGTGATGGACCACATGCGCCGCGGCTCGCTGGACCTGGGAGGGCTGCGCTCTCTCGTACTGGACGAGGCAGATGAGATGCTGCGCATGGGCTTCATCGACGACGTCGAGTGGATTCTGGAACAGACCCCGCCGACACGCCAGGTCGCCCTGTTCTCCGCCACCATGCCCACAGCCATTCGACGTATCGCACAGCACCACCTGCAATCACCGCAGGAAATCACCATTCAGGTGACATCCATGGCGAATTCATCCATTCGACAACGCGTATGGATGATGGCCGGTGTGCACAAGCTCGATGCCCTGACCCGTATTCTCGAAATGGAGGATTTTGATGCGATCATCCTCTTTGTGCGCACCCGTATCGCCACAACGGAGCTGGCGGAAAAACTCTCGGCCCGCGGCTACTCAGCCGCCCCGCTGAATGGCGACATCCCTCAGCAGCAACGCGAGAAAACCGTGGAGCGGTTGAAGAACGGAAACCTCGACATTCTGGTGGCCACCGATGTCGCCGCACGCGGACTTGACGTGGAACGCATCAGCCATGTCATCAACTACGATATCCCCCACGATGTGGAAGCCTACGTGCACCGTATCGGCCGCACCGGCCGGGCCGGGCGCAAGGGCGAAGCCATTCTGTTTGCGGCCAACCGCGAGCGGCGTCTGCTGAAGGCCATTGAGCGCGCCACGTCGAACATCATTGAACCCATGCAGTTACCGAGTGCGCAGGAAGTGCAGGACAAGCGCAGCGATCGCTTCAAACAGCAGATCACGGCCACCCTCGACACCCGCGACCTGGACGCAGCGCGCAAACTGGTCAGCGACTATCAGCACGAGTATGGCGTACCCATGGTTGATGTGGCTGCCGCGCTGGTCCTGTTGGCGGGCGGCGGCAAGTCAGACGTGGCAAGCAAAACACAGGACAGTGCCCCAGCGGCTGCGAGCGGCCGTGACAAGCCAGCGCGTGCCGAAAGACCGGCGCGCGAAGCGCGAGAGGCCCGTGAGCCCCGGGAACGCCCACGCCGGCAAGAGCGCGACAGCGAGCTGTCTAAAGGTATGGAGCGGTTCCGCATTGATGTGGGCCACAAACACGGCGTCAAGCCCGGCAACATCGTGGGCGCGATTGCCAACGAAGCTGATATCGACAGTGAGCACATCGGCCGCATTATCATTCGCGATGAGTACAGCACAGTCGACCTGCCAGAGGGCATGCCAGCAGAGATCTTCGACCACCTTCGCGGCGTCTGGGTCAGCGGGCAAAAACTGAACCTGCAGCGGGATTCATCCACTCCCCAGGCTTCTGACGGCAAGCCCCCGGCTGCTCGCAAGCGCAGCAGCAAACCTGGGCTGAAGCCTGGCAAGAAGCCGGCGAAGCGCAAGCCCCGCGCCTGAGTGCCGGGCCTGTGCGGGGTCAGCCCAGGGCCTGACTGACCATGCGCGCCAGGCCGACGAGGCTGACGGCAAGCAGGCCCACACCGAGTACGCGAAAGAACACGGCGGTGTCAGCACGCAGGGTGTAGGCGTGGAAACGCAGGCCCAGAACATGGCCGATAGCGGCGCAGGGGAGCAGCCAGAGGTGCTGCCGCCACTGCAGGTCGACGCCGGTCCAGGCAAACGCCGCCAGCTTTATCGCAACCAGCACAAACCAGAGCACGAACAGGGTGTCGCGCAGTTCGTGTCGGGCAACCCGGCTCGCCGCTACCGGCACGACCAGCGGCGCGGCAATCAGTGAGGTGCCGCTCACATAACCTCCCAGCATGAGCAGGCCGGCATCGACACGCGGACTGTTGCTCTTAAACGGGCGTTGCAGGATATAACTCACCGCGTATGCCCCGACCACCACAAAGATGAAACTGCTGACCACCGTCGTCGGCAAGGTGAGTACACCGGCAACCCCAATCAGCTTCGGGACCAGCATCAACGCAAAAGCGTAGCGTAAAAACGGCCAGTTCACCGTGCCGGCGGCCTCCGGTGCAGCGGCGCCGTCGCGCCGGGCGCTGCGCGCCCGCAGATGGGCCTGGAGAATGGTCAACCCGGAGAAAAACAGCAAGTGCACGGAGATAATCGGCAGGTAGACCAACGGTGCGTTGTATACCATCAGCAGGAACGGCAGTGTCAGCACCGCCCCGCCGAAACCGAGACCCGAGCGGACGAAGCCTCCCCACACAAACAGCAGGCCTATCAGCGTCATCTGCCACCAGGCGAGGTCAGCCATACGTCCCCCGCAGGTCTTCCAGGTCATCCTGCAGGCGATCGAATCCCTTGTAGACCGCCAGTGCCGGCGGGCACGCATCAATGGCCTGCAGTAGCGTCTGCAGCGCCCCAGGGACCGCGCTCAAACTGCTCAAGGGGCTCAGATACACCCGTATTGTAAACAGGATAGCCCCGGTGCCGGGCAACCGGGACAAGGTCTGGCGCTCACAGCGATAGTGCAGCGCACCTTCGGCCGCCTCGGTCTGCCTGGCACAGAGCGCAGCACCCCGCTGCAACCCCCAGTTAAAACGCTCGACCGGGCGCGCAGGTTGCAGGTGCTGGAGAAAGCGTTCCACACGTGGCTGCAGTACCCCGGTAAATCCTGGAATGGTGCCGTGAATCGTGGACATCGGCTGCTCGAATTTCTCCTCCAGACGCCAGTGGCTTGGGCTACACAAACTCGCAGCGGTCAGCACGTACTCGTCACCCCGGGGTTGCAGAAGCAACAGGTCATCCGCCATCGCGAGTGATATCGCCCACAGCGGCTCCGGATGTTCCCCAACGACATCGACTGCGTACTTCCCGCAGTGCAGTTTGGGTCCGGCACGACGGTAGAGATCGGGATGATCACGTACCAGGTGCGTGGCCAACAGCGTGCTCGCCTCGCGCTGTGCCGGCAACGATTCCGGCGTAGCGCAACAAACACGGCTGCCGAGACGGGCACGTACCGCCTGCTTGTGCGCGTGCCAAAACGGGAGAGCTGCATCGGGCTCTATCCACCGCTGCGCATCAAGTGGCGCAAGCCCCATGCTCAACACCTGCGAGTTGCTCATGTGCGGTAGGTACGGTATTGGCGAGGGCACGGGATAGCGATCTCTGGGCTGCAATCGTCGAAGCGCATTCTGCGCCGTTGCGTCGGCGGGAGCAAATTACGCTCACCGACGCTGAGCATAGGCGAGAGTACCGCGCAAGCCCTTGTCGCAAACGCCGCCATTGGTTAGTCTCGCGTTTCCGTCTCGACCACCATCAGGACCCTTGGCATGCCACAGCCGAGATTTAACCTGGCCGGAGTCGTCGCCCTGACTGCGTGCTTGATGTCCCTGGGTGCCGCAGCCGAAGAGGACACCAGAACCGAAAGCACTCCGCCAACGAGCTATTTTGCCGAGTTGGGCGTAGGTGCCGAGTACGATACCAACGTCACCATTGATGAACTGGATGCCAGCACACGGGAAGGGGATTCCGCGGTAACCGTTGAAGGCAAATTGGGTATGCGCACTTATTTCAGTCCCGAGACTGACCTGCGCCTGACCTACGACTTCAACCAGGATATGTACCAGGATTTTTCAGACCTGAACCGGCAAACGCATATCCTTGGCGCCAACCTGAAAACCCAGGCGGGTCGCGTTGACGCCGGATTCTCCACGTTTTATGTCAATTCACTGCTGGACGGCAACGGCTTCCTGGAACTCTACAGGGCGTCACCTTATGTCTCCGGCTTCCTCAGCCAGAAGTGGTTCAGCAGGGCCGCCTATGTCTTCTCCGACAAGCAGATCAAGGAGCGTGCAGAGCGCGACGCCACCACGCACACGGGGGAAATCGATGTCTATTTTTTCGCGCGCGGCTTGCGCAGCTACTTCAATATGGGTTACCGGTTCCGTTCTGAGGACGCCAACCTTGAGCGTCTGGATTTCACATCCCACGCTGCCAAGCTGCGCTACATACGCCGGGTCGATGTTGGTGAGAAAGTGCTCAAGCTGGAAATGGCCTACCGCTATGAAAACCGCGATTACAGTGGACTGACGCCGGGAATAGGCAGCATAGAGGGAGAGCAGCGTCGGGATGAGCGGCATCGGGTGCAGCTGGACCTGGAGTACCCCCTGTCAAAACAGGGCGCGCTGCAGCTCTACTTCGCCTACGGGGACTACCGCTCCAACTTCCAGATCAGCGACTTCGAACAGGGCATTGTCGGCAGCCGCTATGTTTATCGCTGGTAATCAGCCGTTTACGCGCAACACCCCGTAGCCGTACACATCATCGCGCCCGGGCACACCCTCGTCCTGCACACTGCTGAGCAGCGCTTCCCGCACATCTTCATAAGGCGACAGCAGACGCAAACGGGCAGCGGCGGTAGCCACAAACGGCACGGCAAAGGACGTGCCTGACGAGGTGGCATAGCCACCGCCGGACCGCGCATGCAACAGGCCGACACCCGGCGCCGCCAGGTCAACATAGTCGCCGCGGTTCGCCAGCCTGAACACGCGCCCGTGGGCATCGACTGCCGTCACTGCCATGACTGACGGATAGGCGGCGGGATACATGGGTTTGGCCATGGGACCACCGTTTCCCGCTGCAGCGAGAATCAGCACGCCACGCGACGCAGCGCGGCTCAGCGCTTTCTCCAACAGGCGATTGGGTGGCCCCGCCAGAGAGATGTTCACCACGTCGACACCGGATGAGATCAACCAGTCGAGAGCACGCACCAGGCTGACAGTGCTGGCGATTTCACCGCGCGCCGCGTCCTGCTCGAACACGGCGGCGGCGTAGAGTTCAGCACTGGGCGCCAGGCCGAGGTAGTCCGTATCCCGACCGGTAAAAATGGACGCGATCGCCGTACCGTGGAAGGCGGGCAACGTAGCCCCTTCCGTGGCAAACGCACGGCTGTGAATATTGGCCTTCTGCAACGCGGGGTGCGCGGTATCCACCAGACTGTCAATCATGCCCAGACGCAACGCCAGATCGTCCATTCCCGCAGGAAAATGCAATACATTGCGCGGTCTCGCGCCTTCTACCGTATGGTGCACCGGAGCGCTCGCCGTATAAATGTGGTTCAAATCCACTTCGGCGCGCCCGCGCCCCACGACATCGATGACACCTTCACGCACATCATAGATTTCAAAGCTGGAAGGGGCTTCCACTTCTGCCAGCAGCAACCCCATACCCGGCAAGTCTGTCACGCGGTCAAATAGGTATCCCTTGACCGCCAGCTCGTCGAATACCTCGGGCTCTGCCATCACCAGCCACTGCTGTGTCTTGATGCGCGCCTCATCGATCTCCAACTGACTTTCGAGATCCTCTAGCACAGTCGCGATTTCGCTTTCCAGACGATCTTCAATCGCCGCCGCGATGCCGACCTCAACCTGGCCCTCGACCGACGCGGTTACCGTCTGCTCCACGGTTTCTTCAACCGATTTTTCAACCGCACTGGCAACATTCTGCTCAACGGAGGTTTCCACGGAATCCTCTACCGCACCCGCCACCGACTCTTCAACCGTGCTTTCGACGGCGTCTTCCACCGACTCTTCCACGCTGTCGGCGACCGTTTCCTCAACCGATTTCTCCACCGAATCGTCGATCGTTTCCTCGATGGAATCCTCGATGGAATCCTCAATGGTTTCCCCGACCGCCTGGTCAACGACAACCTCGAGTTCTTCCTCGATATTCTCGGCCACTTCCTCTTCGACGTTCTCCGCAACTTCCTCTTCGATGGACTCTTCGAGATACTCCTCGAACTCCTCTTCATCGAGGCAGCAGGGAACCTGCGCGAGCACCGGGGTCGGCGCAAGGGCGAACAGTGCTGTGGCGAAAATACAGGCCGGGAGGAACAGCAAAGCGGCCCGCAGCGTGGAGCACGCCGCCGGTGCAATACACTGAAAAGGGGACATTACGGTAGACTGTCGCACAGCTTTCACCCTCCACATGGCCAGTGCCATCTATAGTAAAGACGAATCATAGCGCGATTAATTCCCCCAAATGGAATAGAATCCGGCGGCTAATCGTCATCTCCAGTAACAGGATCATTATGCCATCGCTGAGCCACTCACAGCGAGAAGTTCTGATGGCAGAACTGAGCAATTTGCGCCGGTTCTGCCTGTCACTGAGCGGAACGTCGGCTGACGCTGACGATCTGCTGCAGATGACCGTAGAGCGCATCCTGGAGAAGGGCATGCCCGATGACGCCGACGCGGCGAAATGGGCATACAGGGTGTGCAGGAACGCGTGGATTGACGAACTTCGCTCGCGCGAGGTCCGCCAGCGTTACCCGCTACAGATGGCATGGGACACCGATGAGGCGCCGTCGGCCGAGGACGACGCAGACAGCGAACGTGCGCTGGAGGCGGTTGCAATGGCGCTGGATGCCTTGCCGCCCGAGCAGCGCATGGCGCTGTCGCTGGTCGCGGTGGAAGGCAAGAGTTATGCCGAGGCCGCTGACATATTGGAGGTGCCCGTCGGCACTATCATGAGCAGGGTGGCCCGGGCGAGGGCGCAGCTGCTGAAAAACCGGGAGACCCCGGAATGAGGACGATGTGAAAGGCGACATGACAGATCAGGACTGGGAAATACTGTCAGCATACCTGGACAGCGAGCTGCTGCCCGCAGAACGCGCGGCCTGTGAGCGCCGTATTGCAGAGGATGCCGCCCTCGCGGCGAATCTGGAGGCGATGCGCGCACTGCAGGCACAACTGCGCGGGACACTGCGTGCGGCGGCCGCCCGGCAACCCCTGCCTGAACGGGTGAGCGCACTGCTGGAGAACGCCCCGGTACGGATTCAGACACAACCCCATCGCCTGCACCGGTTTACCATGAACAACGCGCGTGGATTCGCCGTTGCGGCATCACTGGCGGCGGCTGCCGCATTGCTTCTGGTACCCCAATGGCAAGCTGAACAACATGGCGACAGTGGCGCGGTGCTGTCCGCGGCGCTGGAACAGCTACCTTCGCGAGCCGACGGCTGGGAAACACTGGCCGATGGCAGCAGGTTGCGTCCGGTACTGAGCTTCCCTAACCATGAGGGTACCTGGTGCCGGGAATACCTCCTGGCCAACGAGGCGCAAACCATCCGCGGTGTTGCCTGCCGTGATGATGGGCACTGGGAGACCCGCGTAGCCGCAGTACAAACTTCCCTGCAGAACGGTGCTGCAGACGCCTACCGTCCCGCCAGCGCAGCGGACAGCGACCCGGTCGCCACCTTCGTGGAGAGCAATGCGAGTGGTGATGCGGCAAGTGCGAAAAGAGAAGCAGGGCTTATTACCAGAAGCTGGCAATAAACCCTGTAGTTCCAGGGCTGGGGGGCTAGCGTTCCCCATCCTGTCCTGAGGCGTTGAAACTCCCCTCCCCTTTACACCCAGCCGGTTGGTTAGCACCTTCTGTACGCTCAGGTTCAGCGGACCTTCAACGAAAATGGAGGCTGACGGGGAAGGCCGTGTGCCCCACTGCTTGCGCATCCGGGACACTACCCAAACGGCACTTCGCCGCCCCCTCAAAGTAGTGTTTCACTCCACTTTCAAACCTAAGACGTCTGGCAGCTGCCGCTTATTCCCTGCAAACGGTAATTTTTTCCCCGCGCGACTCACTGCTCCAGAGCCAGCACAACATTGACCGTCACCCGGTAGCTGTTCTCGCCGCCGGCAATGGGCACAGCACCGGCATCGGCCATCACCATGTCTGCTCTCGCCATCATCATCGGACGGGGTTGATAGGATTGCTCCGAGATGCCGAGAATGGCACCGAGGCCCACGTTGGCCGCGGCAGCCAGGGTTCGGGCCCGGGCCAGGGCATCCTGCATTGCCGCCGTGCGGGCCGCCGTAATAGCGGCAGCCGGATCATCGTTGAGAAACTGGATGCCGCCACCCTGATTCACGCCCAGCCGCACCGACATGTCGATAATCGCGCCCAGGCTGTCGAGCTGGCGCACGCGCACGCTGAGCCCATTGCTGACGGTGTAGCCGACGATGCGGGGTGTGGGGGGCTCGCCCTTGACCTGCGCTGGCTCATCCCGGTATCGGGGGTGAATGGCAAACTGTTCGGTTTGCAGGTCGCGCTCCTCAATACCCGCCTTGCGCATGGCCGCCAGTACATCCCGCATCGCGCTGGAGGTTTCCTCGAGGGCCTGTGCGGCCGTCGGCGCGTCCCGCGTCACCGCCAGGGACAACAGCGCCATATCCGGAGGCAGGGTTGCCACGCCTTCACCGGTGACGCGGATCTGCGGATAGGGCCGGCCCTCCGCTGCGACGGCCGTGTGCGTGAACAACAGCAGCAGGGCAAACAGGCACCGGATACTGTGCGGCAGGTTTTTCATGATGATTTCTCCCTTGGTTTACGACGACTCTGGCGATCAGTCAAAGCGCAGGCGGACACGCGCACCACCCTGACCGCCGGAGTCAATGGTCAGGCTGCCCTGATAACTCGCGGCAATGTCTGCCGTTACCGACAGTCCAATGCCCTGCCCCTCACCGCGGCTGTCGGCACGAAAGCCGCGCTGCAGGATAGCCCGGCAGAGCGCCGGGGCGACGCCGGGCCCATCGTCCTCAACGATGATGTCCAGCGGATGTTCCTCGCCCCCGGCGGCGCTGATACGAATGCGCCGCCGCGCGTACTTGCAGGCATTGTCCATCAGGTTGCCCAGCATCTCCATGAGGTCGCGCTCGTCACCACGGAACGTGCAGCCCGCCTCCACCAGCAGTTGGATGTCGATAGCGCGACCCGCATAGACCTTCAACAGGCTGCCGCGCAGGCGCTCCAGGACCGGTGCCACGGGAACACGCTGCAGCAGGCGGGCGCCGCCGCCGGTCGCACGTTGCAACTGGTAGCTCACGATCTCTTCCATGCGATCGGTCTGTTCCGAGACCACCTCGGGGTAATCCCGGGCCTGCGGATCTGCTGTCCTGATCACCGCCAGTGGTGTTTTCAAACTGTGCGCAAGGTCGCCCAGGGTGCGCCGCACCCGTTCGCGTCGCTGTTGCTCCCCCTGTAAAAGGGTATTGAGGTTGTGTGTGAGAACCTCCACCTCTCTCGGGTAGGGACGCTGTAGCAGGGCCGTTTCGCCCGCCTCCAGGCGCGCGATGTCAACCGCCAGCGCGCGCAAGGGGCGCAGGCCCCAGCCGAGAATCAGCAATTGACAGCCCAGCAGAGCGAGTGCGGAACCGCCGAGCCAGAGCAGCAGGCTGCGCCGGTACTGCGCCAGATCGGCCTCGATCGGCGCGGTGGTTTCAAGCACAGTGAAGCGCAGGGGCACGTCCGACCCGGACGCCGTCTCCCAGAGCACCTGTAGCGAAACCCGGAGCAGCCCATTCACCCGGGAGCTGGCAGTACCGCCCGGACGCAGTGGCGGCATGGCGAGGGGGATACGTCCGAGGTCCAGGCTCAGCGCGGAGCGCGACGACCACAGGAGAGTGCCGTCAGCGTCGCTGATCACGGCGTAGAACCCTGACCCCGGCTGCGCCAGACGCGGCTCCAGCAAATCAGCAGGCATTTCCAGCGCCGCGTCGAATTCTGCCTGTGCCAGCAGGTTGAGCAATTGCAATTCCAGGCGCTCGGCCTGGGCGGCCTCTATGCTGAGGCGATGGCTATGCTCCAGGTACCAGCCAGTGGCCCCCAGGAACACGGGCAGAATCAGGGCGCTGGCAAGGGACAGGCGAGCCGCAAGAGACAGCCCCGACCTCACTCGGTCACCGGCACAAGCGCAAAGCGGTAGCCGGCGCCACGCACCGTTTCGATCGGCTGCAAGTCGCCCTGCGGGTCCAGCTTGCGTCGCAGGCGGCCCACAAAAACCTCGATAACATTGCTGTCGCGGTCGTGCTCCTGCTGATAGAGGTGTTCGGTGAGTTCTGTTTTCGAGACCACCGTACCCGCACGATGCGCCAGGTAGGCAAGCGTGTTGTATTCAAACGCCGTGAGTTCCAGCACGGCGCCGTCAACAGTTACCGAGCGTGCACTGTAGTCAATGGCGATGGCGCCATAGTGAACCCGCTCGGTGATGCGACCGGACACCCGTCGCAGCAGGGCGTTCACGCGCGCCTCCAGTTCCTCCAGATAGAACGGCTTGGTGACGTAATCGTCTGCACCGGCCTCCAGCCCCTGCACCTTCTCCTGCCAATCTGCTCTGGCGGTGAGGACGAGCACTGGGAAGGCAAGGCCCATGGCGCGCCAGCGCGCAATCAGTTCGATGCCGGGCACGTCGGGTAAACCGAGATCCACGATGGCCAGGTCACAGGGCAATTCGCGAGCCAGATAGTCCGCCTCACTGCCCCCCGGGGCCTCGCCGACCACCCAACCCAGCGCGCTGAAGTGCCCGACAAGCCGTTGTCGCAGACGGACATCATCTTCAACCACCAGCATGCGCAAGGCTCAGCCCTTGACCGTTACAGTGATGACCCGACCGGAATCGAGCAGCAGCTTCACCCGGTAGGCGTTACCCTGCCGAGACACATTCAGGACCTTGCCACCATGCTGCGCGCGGGCCTTGGCGGCCGCCTCGCGCGGGGTCATGGTGCTTTTCTGGGCGGCGGAACCCGCCTGCTGCGCCAGCACCGGCGTGGACGCGCTCCAGCCTCCAGCGACTACCAGCAGGCATACCAGCAGCAGGAAAACCCGCAAACGATCACCCATACCTGTCCTCACACACGATTCGAGTCTGGCCGCGACATGCCGCCACAGGCAGGAGTGTGCCAGATGCCACACCCTCAGCGGTAGAGGCCATGCGGGACGCAGCCGTCCCCTGGGAAATACCCAGCATACCCACTGCAAGCTGAACCGTCGCTGAACGAGGACCGCAAATGAGCCGACCGTCGTTCAGGCGTGGTTCAGGCACAGGCATGCAGTATCGCAGCTGTAACACCGGCAACCTGGAGTCACAGTATGTACAAACATCTCGTTCTTCCCGCACTTTTCACTCTGTTGGCGGCTATCCCCGCCGCGGCGGGCCCCGCGCACAGCCACGGAGTCATCACCTACTACCACAGTGCGGGTCATGCCGCGGCACTGCATCCTGCGCATCCACAGTATCGGGTTCCCGCGCGCTGGCACCGGAACAAGCACTATCGTCAGCCCTGGTATGGTGCCAGACATCACCACGACATCGACCACCGCTACACCGTCGGTGCGTTTGTGCTGGGCTCCGCGCTCACCTACGGCCTGATGCATGAACATCAGGGCGCCAGCTGCCGCGACCGCCACGAACACCCTGCGCACTACGCACCACACCGGTAGGCGCTGGCAAGAAACAGGAGACCTTGGGGGCAATCGCCCCCTTTTTTTGTCGGCGCACTTCCTTCAACGCGGAGGGCCATCAGGCTACACTCCAGTGCAGGCATTGAGAGGAGACGCGCACATGCACACAAAATCCACTTTTTTCGCGGCCGCGATGCTGCTCGCAGCAAGCGTCGCACAGGCCGCCGACCGGGCGCAGCTGGACGCCGCCTACGCGGCAGTTGAGCCGCGGGTCATTGAGTGGCGCCGCGACCTGCACCAGAACCCGGAGCTCTCCAACCGCGAGTTCCGCACCGCTGAGAAAGTGGCGGCACATCTGCGCGCGCTGAAATTCGATGCGGTCGAAACCGGGATAGCCCACACCGGTGTGGTCGGCACACTGAAGGGCGGCAAACCCGGACCTGTGATTGCACTGCGCGCCGACATGGACGGACTGCCCGTGCTGGAGCAGACCGGTCTGCCCTTTGCTTCCGCTGCCCGCGGGGAGTACATGGGCAAGGACGTGCCCGTGATGCACGCCTGCGGCCACGATGCCCACGTTGCCATGCTCATGGGCGCGGCTGAAGTGCTGGCGCAGCACCGCGACGAGCTCGCCGGCACAGTCAAGTTCATCTTCCAGCCCGCCGAGGAAGGCGCACCACCCGGCGAAGAAGGGGGGGCGGCGCTGATGGTCAAGGAGGGCATACTGGAAGGGCCAGATGCCCCGGAAGCCATTATCGGGCTACACGTCTGGCCGGATGATTCCGGCTCTCTCGTATACCGCGGCGGCAGCTTCATGGCGGCGGCGGACAGTATCGAAATCACCATCACCGGACGCCAGACCCACGGTTCATCGCCGTGGCTGGGGGTTGACCCCATCTATGTGGCGGGCCAGGTGCTGAGCGCCCTGCAGGGCATTCCGGGACGTCACATTGACATCACACGCGGGCCCGCCGTGCTCACCATCGGCAGTATCCAGGGTGGTGTACGGGGCAACATCATTCCCGACGCGGTGACCATGCTGGGCACGGTCAGGACCTTCGACCGGGGCGAGCGCGAGCGGCTGCTGGAGCGACTGAACGCCACCGTCACTGCCATCGCCGAGGCGAACGGTGCCAGCGCAACGGTGGACGTCACCTACTCGACGCCGGTGACCGGCAATGATCCCCAGCTGCTGCGGCAGATGATGCCGACTCTGGTCCGCGCCGCGGGTGAAGACCGCGTATTTGAAGGCAGCCTGATTACCGGCGCCGAGGACTTCTCCTACTACCAGGAACACATCCCCGGCCTGTTCATCCTGCTCGGCGCCGGCGACCCCAGCGTGCCGCGCAGCGAACGCCCCTCCAACCACTCCCCGTTCTTTACCGCACAGGAAGACGCCCTGATTGTCGGCGTGCGCACGCTGGTGGGCTTCGCCATGGACTACGCGGGACGCGGCGGCCTCTGATACAGACCGACGCCCGGCGCAGCGACACCGCGTCAGGCGTTGATCTGCGGGATCAATCCGGCAAACTTGTCGATCATCGGCATGATCTTCTCGGGCTGGTCCCACATGTCCACCGCGACCCCGATCACAACCCGCTCGACACCGAGGTCGCGGTAGCGCTTCAGGGTATCCAGATCGGGGGTAATCAGCGTCTGCAAGGTCACCGGGACAGTATCCGGGTTGCGGCCGTTCTCGGCGACCTGCTGACGGAAGGCATGCAAGCCCTCCTGCACGTCGCCCATCGCCACGTCCACCGGCATCCACCCGTCCGCCCACTGTGCCGCATGTTTTACGCCCAACGGCCCCATGGCACCAAAGATTACCGGCGGACCACCTGCCTGGGCAGGTTTGGGATTGCACCAGACCGGATCGAAATCGATATAGTCACCGTGAAACTCCGGCTCATCATCCCGCCACAGCGCACGTGTCGCCATCACGGTTTCCCGCATCACGCCATAGCGTTTACCCCACGGCTGCCGCGTGCAATTGGTGAACTCTTCCTCGTTCCAGCCGACGCCTGTACCGATCATAAGCCTGCCTCCACTCAAACGGTCAAGGCTGGCGATGGTCTTGGCCTGGGAGAACAGTTCCCGTTCCATGAGCAATGCGATGCCCGTCCCCAGCTTCAGCGTGGAGGTCACGGACGCCGCTGCCATCAGCGTGACATAGGGGTCACCCATCAGCTTATAGGCCTCGGGCAGTTCATCGCCTGCGGGGTAAGGCGTCTTGCGGGACACCGGTATATGGCTGTGCTCCCCGGTCCACAGCGACTCAAAGCCCCGCTCCTCGAGCGCTCGCGCCAGATCGCGCGGGTCCGGGTCGTGCGGGGTGTTCATAAAACTGAAGCCCAGATGCATGGGGACTCTCCTTCCCTCTCGGTTATTGTTGCGCCGTTGGCGGGCGCGCGGTTACTTCAACTGCGCCCCCTAGGATACTGGAGCACCGCCAGACTGCACAGCCTTCTCAGCGCAGCAGAAAGTCATCCGGATTGGCGTGCCGGGTCATCTTCCAGTAGTCAATGATACGAAACGGCAGGTTGGCGGTGACCCGTCCAGCAGCGTTCTTGTACCAGTTGTCGACCAGCGGTGAGCCCCAGGCGGTGGCCGCATTCACCGCGTCAACCCGCTCGTTGTAGCGGTCATGCACATCCTGGCGACATTCCAGGCTACGCAGGTCGCCCTCCAGCAACAGGCGAATACACTCGAGTATGTAGTGCACCTGTGACTCGGCATTGTGCGCGATACTGCCGGCTACCACGAGATTGGTGTTGGGGCCGTAGATGCAGAACAGGTTGGGAAAATTCGGTACCGTGATACCCAGATAGGCGCGGCCATTGGTCTCCGACCACTGCGCGTTGAGCTGCACCCCGCCGCGCCCTGTGAACTGCATGGGGAAGAGGAAGCGGTCGGCGTGAAAGCCGGTCGCGCAGACGATGGCGTCCACCGCGTGATGGCGGCCATCTTCGGTAACGATGCCCTCGCCATCCACACAGCGGATACCCGCTGTCACCACCTCTACGGTGTCGCGTTGCAATGCCGCGAGGTAGGTGCCGTTGTCCTGCAGGATGCGTTTGCCAAATGGGGGGTAAGTGGGTAGTACCTTGTCCAGCAGGTCCGGGTCCTGTATCTGCGACTGAATCCAGGCCGTCAGGACTTCTCGCATGGCGTCATTGGACGCGCTCACCGAGCGCGTACTGTTCCATGCCGGGTCCACCAGGGTCTGGCTGTACACGCCCTCCACCGAGGTGTAGAACAGCCAGAACCGGTACCACTTGGAATAATACGGCAGCTTCTCCAGGGCCCAGCGCTGCCCCTGCCCCACGTCCGCATGGTACCCGGGGTTGGGAAACATCCACACTGGAGAGCGTTGCAGAGCCACCAGATGCGACGCGGTGGCTGCCAGCTCGGGGATAATCTGGAAGGCGCTGGCGCCGGAGCCTATGACCGCCACGCGCTTGCCGGCGAGGTCCAGGCCTTGCGGCCACGCCCCCGAGTGCACGACGGGGCCCTGGAACTCGGAAAGGCCGGGGATATCCGGCATTTTAGGCCGGTTCAGCTGGCCCACCGCACTGATCACTGCACGCGCCTGCAGCACAGATTCCTTACCCTGAGCGTCCCGCACATACACCTGCCAGCAAGCAGTCTCGTCGTTGTAGTGCGCTGCCACAACTTCGGTGCTGAAGCGGATATGGGGTGTCACGTCGAAGCGGCGGGCACAGTTGTCGAAATAGGCGCGAATCTCATCCGCCAGCGGAAAGTGGCTGCTCCAGTCGTGATTGGGCGCAAACGAATAGCTGTAACTGTGCCCCGGGACATCGACGCGACAACCGGGGTACCGATTTTCGTACCAGGTGCCGCCGACTCCCGGATTTTTTTCAATAATTGTATAGGGAATCCCCGCCTCCGCCAGGCGGATACCGGCAAGCACACCACCCATACCGGCACCAATGACAACCACAGGGAACTCGGCCGCGCGCGCCTGCAGTGCCGGATCGTCGAAGTGCAGCCCCCGCCGGTCCACACCGTCAATCGCGACCTCTTCGTCGATAAACTCGAGGTATTCAGGGTCGACGTCTGCGCCACACATGAAGCGGTACAGCGCCTGGATGGTGGTGTCTGTGAGCGGTTCCAGGGTACAGCCGCGCGCCTGCCAGTCGGCGATCGCCGTCAGCGCCCGCTGGTGCAGATCCGCTACCTGAGCCGGCGTATATCCACCCTCAAGCAGCTCTTCACCGCCCGCGGCACCGGCAGCCACCACATCCAGCGTGCGCGGTGTCGGCAGCTCCTGCAGCAGGCGCGTATCGCCCGTCATGTGAACAACTGACATGATCAGGGCCGCGGTATTGAGTTCCTTGAGGTACCCCGCTATCACCTCCGGGCTTTCCGTGATCGGCTGCAAAGAGAGTGAGGCCTGCAAGGACATACGGGGGCAACTCCGGAACAGAATTCAGCGCCCATAATGCCTCGACGGCGGCCCCCTGTCCTCCTTCATTTGGGTGAGGGGTGCGCCAATATGTCGCATTCCACCGCGGGCACCGGTTTCTATAATAGCGACCCTGAAATTGTCACCAGGAACTTGGCACATGCGATTCACCCGCAAACAGAACGCGCTGGCGACGGCTGTCATGCTGGCAAGCGCCACGATCGTTTTACCCGCCCAGGGTCACGACCTCGCCATTGAACTGGTAGAGGTCACCGCCCGTGCTGAGCCCACAGACGGCAGCACGCTACTCAGTGAGGCACCCATCACGCGTCCCACGCACGATGCAGGCGAACTGTTGCGCTCGGTAACCGGCATGACCGCACTGCGCCGGGGCGGCCGCGGGTTCGACCCCATCATCCGCGGCCAGAGTCAGAGCAACCTCAATGTCATCGCCAATGGCGCCTACAGCTATGGCGCCTGTCCGGGCCGTATGGACCCGCCCAGCACCTATGTGGGGGTCGACAGCTTCGACTCCGTATCGGTGATCAAGGGACACCGCTCGGTCATCTACGGCGCGGGCGGCAGCGGCGGCACCCTGATCTTCGAACACCTGCGCCCTGAGCTGGGCAACAATGGCATGACCGGTTCAGTGACTACCGGCTACACAGGCAACTCCGACCTGGGCAGCCTGAGCGGTGATTTCGCCGTTGGCAATGACAGGGGCTACGTACGCGCATTCGGCGCAATCCGCGAATCCGGGAATTACGAGGACGGCAACGGAGACCGCGTGGCCTCCGCCTTCGAGTCAACCAGCGCTGGGCTGGTGGCGGGTATCGACCTCTCCCCCGAGACCTACCTCGAGATCAGCCACGAGCAGGCCAGTGAAGACGACGTCTGGTATGCGGGCAACGGCATGGATGCGGTATTTGCCGATTCCGCCAGCACCAGTGCCAAGTGGGTACAGCGGTCCGTGGGTATTATCGATACGCTGGAATTCACTGCCTACTTCAGCGACGTCGACCACCTGATGGACAACTACACCGTGCGCAACCGGTCGATGATGCCCAACGGTGCCGCGGCGCCGTCAAGCTCCACCACCTGGGGAGGTCGATTGCTCGCTACCCTGTCGTCGGCGGATGCGGAGCTGCGCACCGGGGTTGACTATCGCGCCAACGATCGCCGCGCCGAGCTGTATATGGACATGGGCAAGGACGGCAGCTATGACATGCTGGTGGCGCGCATGTGGCCGGATGCGCAGCAGCGCCAGACTGGCCTGTTCGCAGAAGCCGACTACCGCAGCAGCGCCGTAGATACATGGCGGCTGGGTCTGCGAGTGGATCGCTTCGACTCCGAGGTGGGCGAGGCTGAACTGAGCGCCGGCATGATGGGCAGTGCAACCCCGGTTCGCCTGTATGAGCAGTTTTATGCGACGACCCAGACCCGCAACGACGATCACGGCGTGAGCGCAGTGCTGGGGTGGGATCGCCGCCTGGACGATGCGCACCTGATGAGCGTGAACCTTAGCCGCTCCGTGCGCACGCCGGACAGCTCGGAGCAGTGGATCGCGCGCAGCGCAAACGGCGATTTCTGGGTGGGCAATCCAACTCTGGACGCCGAGGTGCATCAACAGATGGACGTCAGGCTCATGCACGACAGCGGGCGCCTGAACTGGAACCTGAGCCTGTTTGTGAACGAAGTCGACGACTATATCGAACGCTTCGCCGCGGGCAGCGCAGACCTGTATCGCAACATCGACGCCACACTGTTCGGCTCCGAACTGGATGCTGCCCTGCAGATCAACGAGCGCTGGCGCGCGCGTGTGGGCATCGCCTACACACGCGGCTATGGCGATAACGGCGATCTCGCCCAGATCGCGCCACTGGAGACACGACTGAATCTGGACTACCAGCAACGCGGCTGGGCTCTGGGCCTGGAGTGGGTTGCCGCGTCCCGGCAGAATAACTTCGACCCCGCGGTTGATGTCGATTCACCCACCGCGGGCTTCGGTGTGCTGCACGCCTACGGCCACTGGAACCTGACAGGCCAGCTCTTGCTGGAGGCCGGTATCGAAAACCTGTTTGATCACGCCTACGCTTACCACGTCAACGCTGGCAACCTGGACCCGTTCAACCCCGAAGCGGTGCGTGTCAATGAGCCCGGGCGCCAGGGCTGGGTGAAACTGCGCTATACCTTCTGAACCCGGGGCTTTGAGTGGCGGCTGTTTACTGCTCGGCACAATCGGGATACTGTCATCGGAACAGATAGCCCGATTCCAGCCCAAGGACACCCGCGATGCCTGCCAACCTTCGTTACCTTGCCGCCAGCCTGCTGCTGGTGGCCACCCTGCCCACCGCACTCGCTGCTGATGTCGAACATCTGAATGGCAGCGGGGCTCTGCCTCCGAACCTGCCCTTCTCTGAGGCGGTGAGAGTCGGCAACCTGTATTTTTTGTCGGGCCAACTGGGTATCAAGCCCGGCACGATGGCTCTGGTCGAGGGCGGCATAGAGGCGGAAGCCCGGCAGACCATGGAGAATATCGCTACGGTGTTGAAGGCCAACGGCCTCTCCATGAACGACGTGGTGAAATGCACGGTGATGCTGGCCGACATGTCTGAGTGGGGCACCTTCAACGCGATATACCGCAGCTTCTTCACCCCGCCCTACCCGGCCCGCAGTGCCTTTGGCGCCAACGGACTGGGCCTCGGTGCCCGTGCAGAGGTCGAGTGCATTGCGGCTGATTCCGGCGCAGCTGCCCCGTGAGCCTTCTCTGCCGCATAACCCGCACCTTGCTGGGTGGCGTGTTTACCCTCGTGCCATTGGCGGCCATCGCCGAGGACAGCACCTCCTGGGAAACCATCCACCCGGGCGGTGCCACGCGCTGTGCGACCGGCACACCCTTTAACTTTCATGTGCGCGAGGCTGACCCGAAGAGGGTCATGATCTTCTTCAACGGCGGCGGGGCCTGCTGGGATGCAGGCAGCTGCGATGTCACTGCACGCCCCACCTATCGCCCCTTTGCCACTGCCGAGGCGGGGAACGACCCCCGCAACTTTGACGGCGCTTTTGCGCTGGATAACGCGGAAAACCCGTTCCTGGAATGGTCGCAGATTTTTGTCTCCTACTGTACGGGCGACGTGCATCTCGGCACGCAGGACCGGGAGTACACACGAGTGGACGGCAGTCGCTTCACCGTTGCCCACCAGGGCTGGGCCAACAGTAATGCGGCTCTGGAGTACCTGTTCAAGAGGTTTCCGGAACCTGGGCAGGTCGTGGTGTCAGGGGGCAGCGCAGGCGCCCTGTCATCACCGCTCTTCGCCGCTATCATCGCACGACACTACACACAGGCCCGCGTGATCCACTTCGCCGGCGGTGCGGGCGGCTATCGCCTGCCACCACCAGCCGCTCTCTGGCGCCAGTGGGGTGTTTTCGAGGCGTTTCCCGACTGGTACAACGCACCGGAAGAAACGCCGGAAACCCTGACCATGCCGGATCTCTACCGGCTGGCCGCCGCTGCCGCGCCCACTGTGCGCTTCCACCTTTTCGACCACGCCTACGACGCGGTACAGGAAGACTTCCTGCGCATGCTGGGCCACCCTGCTGAGTTGCTACCCGGGCTGGACGCCAACCTGGCTGAACTGAAGGCCGATCTCCCTGCGCTGCGCAGCTACGTCAGCCCGGGAGAGTTCCACACCCTGCTGCGCTACCGCGAACTCTACACCCGGGAAGCCGGCGGCGTGCGCGCCGTTGACTGGGTGAGGTCACTGATCAATGGCGGCGCCGTAGAGGATATACACTGCGCCGGGCCGGAGGGCTGCCGCTAGCCGTCCGGCCGGCGACGTGTCTGTTGGCAACAGCAACCGTAAGGCGGTAGCATCCGCGGCTCACATGCCGACAGGAACACCCCATGGTTATCAACCGCTGGCTGAACTCAGTCGCCTCCGCGGGCAAGCACCTCCTGCGCCGCTCGACACGCGAGCGTCCCTCCATTGCATCACTGTGCAGTGAACTCTACTCAAACAAGGGTGAAGCGCTTGGCATTGCTCTCGCAGACGAAGTAGTCGAGGCGTATAACGGTCTTACCGGCGACGAGAAAGCGGCGTTCTTCGATGTGCTGTTGCGCGACTACAGCCCCGACCCGGAGCTGATAAATCGCTGCGCCGAGGCCTACCGAGCGGCGCTCACACCCGAGGCCTACCGTGCCCTGGCGCGCGCTGTTGAATCACCGCGGCAAACCCTGTTCAGACGCATCAACATGGCACCAACAGGCACTCGCACCGTGGTTAACATGCGGGAAGACCTGCTCGAGCGCCTGCCTGCACATCCGGAACTGCGCATGGTGGATGATGACCTTCAGCACCTGCTCAGCTCCTGGTTCAATCCCGGCTTCCTGCAGTTGCGTACCATGGACTGGCAGACCCCGGCAGTGGTGCTGGAAAAGCTCATTGAGTATGAAGCCGTGCATGAAATGCAGGGCTGGGACGATCTGCGCCGGCGCCTGGACGCCAAGGACCGCCGCTGCTTCGGGTTTTTTCACCCCGCGCTGCCCGACGAGCCGCTCATTTTCGTGGAAGTGGCGCTGGTCACGGCCATCTCCAGTTCAGTGCAGACCATCCTCGCGCCCCATGAGGGCGTGGTGCCACAGCAGCGCATCAACACAGCCATCTTCTACTCCATCAGCAACTGCCAACCCGGCCTGCGCGGCATCAGCTTCGGCAACTTCCTGATCAAGCAGGTGGTAATGCGACTGAAGGACGAAATGCCACAACTCAACGAGTTCGCGACACTCTCGCCGATTCCCGGCTTCCGCAAGTGGCTGACTTCGGTCCTGGCCAACGAGCAGCAGCCGCTGCTCTCAGCCGAGGACGCATCATTGCTCACCGCACTGGATACGCCACGCTGGCTTGAAGACAGCGCCCTGCAGGCACGCCTCAAGCCGCTGCTGATGAGGCTCTGTGCCCGCTACCTGGTGCAGGAAAAACGCGGCAGTTCGCCACTGGACCCGGTTGCGCGCTTCCACCTGGGCAACGGCGCCAGCGTGGCGCGGCTCAACTGGCTGGGGGACACGTCGGCAAAAGGATTGCGCCAATCGGCCGGGCTTCTCGTGAACTACGCCTACGACCTGGAGGAGGTTGAAGAGCATCACGAAGCGTTCCTCAACCGGGGCGAAATCGCCTGCGCCCCGGCGGTGAAAAAACTGCTCGCCAGCTGAATTCAGGGGGCAAGCCCGTCCTGATCCGCGCCCTCGCGCACCGGCAGCATCAGATCCTCCTTGGTCACGCCCAGCATCAGCAGAATGTTCGACGCCATGTAGATCGACGAGTAAGTGCCTACCGTAATGCCGACCAGCAGCGCCACCGCGAAGCCGAAAATCATGTCGCCACCGAAGATCGCGAGGGAGATCAACACCAGCACCGTGGTCAGTGATGTCACCAGGGTACGCCCCAGTGTCTCCGTGATCGAGCGGTTGATGACCTCTGCGGGTGTCAGGCCGCGCAGCTTGCGAAAGTTCTCGCGGATACGGTCGTAGACCACGATGGTGTCATTGAGCGAGTAGCCGATAACCGCCAGTACCGCCGCCAGCACCGTGAGGTCAAACTCAAGGCCGGTCAATGAAAAGAACCCGATGGTAATGACAATGTCGTGTACCAGTGCAATCACGGCACTGACTGCAAACTTCAACTGAAAGCGGAACGCGATGTACAGGGTAATCAGCCCCAGTGCCAGCAGCATCGCCAGGCCTCCCTGCTCACGCAGTTCGTCACCCACCTGCGGGCCGACAAACTCCGTGCGACGAAGTTCCACACCGCCATCGGCCGCATCGCGTAAAACGCTCAACACGGTCTCACCTGCCATCTGCGAATGCCCCTGGGGCAGCCTGATCAGAACATCCCGGTCGGTACCGAAGGCGACAACAATGGCGCCCGGAAACCCGCCCTGCTCCAACGTGCCACGCACCGCCGCGAGGTTGGCGCTTTCGGCAAAGTGCACCTCGACCAGCGTACCACCGGTAAAGTCCAGGCCCCAGGCGAGCTGCCGACCAAAAAAAGACGCCACTGATACCAGCAGCAACACCGCGGAAACAGCCAGCGCCAGTTTGCGCCAGCCCATAAAATCAATTACTTGCATCGAAAGTTACCCGTCATAAACACACCATGGATCGCGGCACCAGCCGATACCGGAGATTCCGGCATCACACGCTTGCAGCGCCGCATTGGGCAGTGGATCAGACGAGCCCGGGGGGACCCTGGGGAATCAGTGGATAGCGGGTAACATGAAGGCGTACCGCGGCCTCAGCCAGCGGCACCGTGTGCAGGACGTGATGAGAGATGGAAAAATCGTGGGCAACCGGCGCCGCGTCGGGCATGACGTCGTCAGTGGTGTCGCCCACGGAGCGCTCGCCAAGCAGCGCCGACCCAAAGCTCCACAGTGGCTCCAGCTTGCCCTCACTGGCGCCGGGAGATTGCCAGACAAGCAGGCAGGAGAGAATGACCCCGGACAGAAGCAGATACGCTCCGCAGCGGGCGATGCTGGCAATCCAAAGCGGGTTAGACACGGGGCAAAAGTGCACTCAATGCGCGAATAGCGCACGTTATACACGGCTCCGGACTGGACTGATAGCGGGAATTTTACCGATCACTCCGCTTCACTGTCTCCAGGCTGTCTCATCCGGGGCGGAACTTGAACTTGGAGGATTACCGTCCGGGGGTGCCTGCGATCCCGTAGGCGTAAAGCCCCCAACACAGGGCTTTACACGCAACGGAGAGAAAAAAACACCTGGCGTTCTGCTGGTCAACAACAACCACCTTGGCACCAGCCCAACCCGATGGTCTCCCCATTAGCACGGTTGGTCTATAAAACCCAGACCAAGCGTGCTAACGGATAGGAGCTCTATCTTCATGCTTTCTTGCGCCTTGACCAGCCGAGGCCCACGAGGCCCAAGCCAAACAGAGCCAGCGTTGCGGGAGCAGGAACCGGCTCAGCTGCACCCTCGAAAACAATTTCTGAATAATCAACGGCCCAGGCATCACCCGAACGGATTCCAGCAATACTCACAATAGCTGTGCCATCTGCCAGTAATGAAGGATTAAAAGCGAAACTGAAAGTTTCAACTAATATATGACCGAAACCATCATTTGGCATGGAACCGACTTCAGTGCCATCCACCAGCACAGAATATGGACCGCCTATATCGGCAATTCCCGCCGTCCTGATGTTGAGCAGAGCACTTGAATATGAGCCAGAAGCGAACAAATGCGTCCAAAAAGGGGCGCCTCCGTTTACCTGTACATCGGTAAAAGCGGGATCGGCTGCAGTAGCAGTCACAGATCCCCATCCACCTGGAAGCCAGGTTGATCCATCTTCAATACAGGCACCCCCGGTACCAAAGCAGTCTTTATCTCCGACAAGACTGGTCATGGGAGTTGCCAGACCACTATTGGAAAAAACAGTAAGAAAACCCGCAATGGGCAACCACTTCCAGATGATATTTGTTTTCATAATTCCTTACCCCTTGATTAGCGGCGTTTATGCCGTCTCGCCGGACAGCTAGAAACTGTTGTTTTGGTTAAAGTTAGCCCCCGCAGCATGCACTTAGCACAGCGAAATCGCGCCAACCTTTCACCGCGAGCTCTCTGGAAGCAATAACCAAGCCATTGAAATTTTTATGTCATAAAAATATATGGTTACAGAATTTTTTTTAGAAGAGCTGGAAACTGCAGTGTAAAATATATTGACATTTGCAGGCCTATAAAGGCTTTCCATCTAGCCCTAGTAGTTTGACTCGTGTCTGGGGCTCGCGACCCCAAAATTGGGTCGCGAGCCGGATGGTATTATCAACAGGGTTTAGTGAATATCGGCGCATCCCCCGTTAACTGGGTAGAGCCCCCGAATTTCCCCCGAACGCAAAAAACGACCCAAGAGGGTCGTCTGCAAGATGCTGATTTTACAGTGGTAATTGGTCGGGACGGCAGGATTTGAACCCGTCCGTGGAGGCAAACAGGGTGCCACCGGGGCCAAGAATCAATAACTTACAGCACTTTTACCCCGTTCTACCCCACGTCAAACCCGGGCATTGGTAACGATCGTGGTAACGGATAGACCGGATTGGCCTGCCAGCAGGGCGCCCACACAGGCAGTCTGCTCAATCTTCATCATCGCCCGAGATAGCTGGATCCAATACGGCGCCAGCAGTCTTTGAGCCAACTTTACAAATCTGTCAAACTCGATTGACACAGCCTAGACAAAAGCTATACAAAGTAGTTGGCGCACTATTGCTGTGTGCAAAAGAACAGTGCTGCTGGCGAAGGAGTGCTCCGGCAAAGAATGGATAGAATCTTCAAATTCGTGGAAGGAATTGTCTCGTTTCGGGACCCTGATCTCGCTGGCCACCATTTCCGGTCCGGTGGCGATGCCTACAACTTCGCCATGCACCTCGGTTGTTCCAGTGACGAGGCCCTGAACTTCAAGCGGGCAGCAGAGATCCACGATATCGGCAAAATGGCGATACCCGAAGTCATCCTGAACAAGGCATCACGCCTCACTCCCGCAGAGATGGCGCTCGTGAAGCAGCACGCAGAAATTGGGCATGAAATCATCTTCCCTCTAGGCTTAGAGCAGGAAGTACAGGATGTCGTACTGCTTCACCATGAGAACTTCGATGGTAGCGGGTATCCCAAGGGAATAGGTGGCACCGAGATCCCATGCTTTGCCAGGATGCTCCGGATTTGCGACACCTTCGATGCCATTACCGAAGACCGCCCCTACCACAGAGGTGTCCCCTGGGATCAGGCCCTCAACATTATGGAGCGCGACCGAAGGTTCTATGACCCGGAGCTTCTGGACGAATTCACAAACATGATGCGAAACCTACGGACGCTGGAAAGAACGTAGCCAGCCGATTGCACCACATAGAAATGGCCACACAAGAATAATACTTGGTCCAACCCACGAATTCGAAGCCGTCTGCAAAGCAGGCAAGAAGTACATCATCCAAGCCTTCCGCGCCCACCTCCCCTACTTCGACCTCGCGGGAGAAACCAGAAAAATTGAAGTCTGGCCTTACAGAACCGCGGAGGGTCAGGTCGTAAAGGGCCTGAGGAACGGATACTTCAAGATCAAGGACTGCGGAACCGTACTACGCCAGATCAAGAACGGGCAGTGACAGCACCCACCACACTTAAACCAGCTTCGGCAACATCATCTGTTTGTCGCCAGGGATATTCGCCGGTAACCTCTCCCGTTGCCATGATGGCCCCAGGTAGCAGGCACAGGAAGCACAGCATTGGATACCCAGCAGGATCACGCCGCCCCCGTCGATAACGGCCAGCTTGAGGCCTTCATCACCCGGTCTAGCCGTCGCGGATGTTATCACTGAGGATTACTGCTATAGCTTTATCAGCCTACCATCATCAAATTCGTAGAAATCTGGATTTCGCTCAGCCACCAGTTCCAGAATCTCATCTAGCATCTGAGAGAGTGAAACCTCATTATCTGGGTCTCCAACCTTGAATGGACGAACAGAAACACTATTTGGTGAAGCCTCCAGAAGAATTAAGTAGAAACGCTCGAATTGCTCCTCTCGCCCAGCAGGATCTGACCTATCAGTAAAAAGCTTCAATCGGGCATGTGCATTCAGGAATGTGGAGCGTCGCTTTGGAGTTCCGTCATTTTCGGCCCCGGCATCCAGGAAGAAAAAAGCGGCAAGAACTGAATATGGAAACCTTCTATGCAATGTGACCGCCTCCATAAGCAAGTCACCGCGACGATTGGTTAAATTTTTCTGATAATTCCTAGTTTTTCCATCCTTGAAGTTTATAGTCTTGACCGAAATTGCCATTAAAAGACCTGATTCTTCAGTGGACCATGTAATATCAACTTTTTTTGAGCCCAGACCACCGGCCATGTTGCTTTGCACTTAAAACTGACCCGGGATTTGCATCTAATATTGACCCACCCTGAACGCCAGATTATGGCGTAGATTTCAGTTTCCTGCCTCGTCTTCCTGCATCCTGATTCACTGTCGAGTTTTTCAACCGGTAGCTGTCGTTGCCGGTCTCCAGGATATGGCAGTGATGGGTCAGCCGATCCAGTAGCGCCGTCGTCATCTTTTCGTCTACAAACACCGACGACCATTCAGCGAAGCCGAGGTTGGTCGTGATGATGATGCTCGTGCGCTCGTACAGCTTGCTGATCAGATGGAACAGCAAGGCTCCGCCAGCCTGACTGATGGGCAGGTAGCCCAACTCGTCCAGTATCACCAGATCGGTGTGGATCAGGCGATTCGCCATTCGCCCCTGTTGCCCGGCCTGCTTCTCCTGCTCCAGGGCGTTAACCAGCTCGATGGTGGACAGGAACCTCACCCGCTGTCGGTGGTGCTGGATTGCCTGGACGCCAATGGCAGTGGCCAGATGCGTTTTGCCCGTGCCGGGGCCGCCAACCAGGACAATGTTCTGCGCGTCCTCCAGGAACTGGCAGCGGTGCAGTGACTTCACGAGCGCCTCGTCCACCGGACTCTGGCTGAAGTCGAAGCCGGTGATGTCTCGGTAGGCCGGGAACTTCGCCACGGTCATCTGGTAGTTAATCGAACGCACGTCCCGCTCAGAGGCTTCCGCCTTGAGCAGCATCTCCAGCACCGGGATGGCCTGCTGGTAGGCCGGGGACGCCTGCTCGGCGAGTTCGCCGATGGCATCGGCCATGCCGTGCAGCTTCAGGGTTTTCAGCGTGGTGATCATGGCATCAGGTTTCATGGCGCGCCCTCCGCAGGCTGTCGTAACGTGCCGTATCGGCCACAGGTTCGCAGACCAGTTTCAGCGCCGGTGGCGGTTGCAGGCGCTGGGGTCGCTCTGGTTCCTCCAGCCGGCTCAGGCAGTTGAGGATGTGTTGCTTGGAGGGCTCGCCGGATTCCAGCGCCAGTGCCACCGCCTGCACCACCCGCTGCTCGTCGTGTAGCAACACCAGCGCCAGAACTTCAACCATCTCCCGGTCGCCCCCTGGGCGCTTGATCAGCCTGGCGCGCAACTGTCGGAAGCTGTCGGGTAGCTCGAGGAACGGGGCGCCATTGCGCAGGGCACCGGGTTTACGTTGTGCCACCGAGAGGTAGTGGCGCCAGTCGTAGACCGTCTGCCCCGGCGGGCGCCTATCCCGACTGAACACGCGCTCGTGCTCGGCCACCACCTGGGCTTCGGCAACGATAACCAACCGCTGCGGGTATACCCGCAGGCTTATAACCCGGTTGGCGAAGCTGGCCGGTACGCTATAGCGATTGTGTTCGAAGGTGACCAGGCAGGTGGAGGAGACCCGCTTGCTGTGCTCGATGAAGCCGTCGAAGGCGGCTGGCACCGGCATCAGGTGCGACTGCTCATCCAGCAGGCATTCGGCAATGGAGCGAGCCTTGAACTCTGGATGCGCGGTCTCCGACCACAGCTCCCGGCAACGCGCCTGCAGCCAGTTGTTGAGCTCCTGCAATGACTTGAACGGCGGCGGGTCGTACCACAGGCCATGGCGGGCATCCTGCACGCCTTTCTCCACCTGGCCCTTCTCCCAGCCAGCCGCTGGGTTGCAGAACTCGGGTTCGAACAGGTAGTGGCTGACCATGGCGTAGAAGCGTTTATTGACCTGCCGTTGCTTGCCGCGGCCGACCTTGTCCACTGCGGTCTTCATGTTGTCGTAAATGCCGCGCTCGGGGATACCACCGAAGGCTGCAAAAGCGTGGTAGTGGGCGTCGAACAACATCTCGTGGGACTGGGTCAGGTAGGCACGCAGGAAGAACGCGCGGCTGTAACTCAGCTTCACGTGGGCGATCTGTAACTTGGTGCTGACGCCGTTGATCCGCACCCAGTCCTCGCTCCAGTCGAACTGGAAGGCTTCGCCGAGGGCGAACCGCAAGGGAACAAAAGCCTGCTTGCCGGCGAGCAGCCGGGCGTCCTGCTGCTCCTGGCGCCACTGGCGGGCAAAGGCTGCGATCCGGTCGTAGGAGCCGGTGTAGCCCAGTCCAAGTAGATCCCGGTACAGCTGCTTCACGGTGCGGCGCTGCTTCCGGTGCCGCCGGGACTCCCTGAACAACCAGTTGGTCAGGGTCTCCTCGTACTCGTCCAGCTTGCTGGGGGATTTGCGCGCAGGGTACGTTGGTTCGAGATCCTGGCTAGCCAGATACTTGCGAACCGTGTTTCTGGAAAGACCGGTGCGGCGTGCGATCTCCCGGATCGGCAGGCCGTCACGCAGGTGCCAGCGTCGAATTACACTTACTAATGCCACGTCTATCACTCCTGAAACCCCTGCTCATTTTTTATGCAGGGGGAGTTTTACACGTGGGTCAAAATTCGATGCAAATTTGGGGTGTTAGTGGGTCAATTTTGGATGCAATTCAACACCTCTGGCCTTACGGTCACTGAGCTTTTCCATGAATACCCTCGTTTATATTTGCCATCCAGGCGCAACTAACGATTACCCTGATGGTGATGTTTATCAGCTGTTCACCCCGGGTAACTGGCTGTATAGATATACAGCATAATCTAACATATCCACGCCACTTTACTAACCGTGGATGACCTTTCCACAGCTAACAGTCTACCCACAAGATGCCTTTGAGCTGCTACGCTTGGTTGGAAACTTGGCAATCATAATGGTGGCCACCAGTGATCTCCAGCGAAGGTTGCCACGTTTATCTCTTCAACGGTTTCCAGGGCAAGGATTGATCAATAAATGAGCAAAGGCAGCGACTTCGGCATAGGCATGGTGTGGGCCATCCTCACCATCACCCTGGCGATCATCCCGATGTTCGCCACCATCCTCTATGGCTTGTGGCAGTGGCTAACCTGATCCGGGCCAACAAGCGGAGCTTTCGATGACGATTGATGATTGGCTAGACCAAATGCCGGAGGACGAGCGTGAAGCTCTGTGCGTTGCGGACGGATGGCGAGCAGGGGCAGAGGCAATGTTGTTGAATGCCGCCCAAAATTGACCCACCTAAGGGGGTAATTTCCATCCAAAACTGACCCACTGAATCGACTACCCTGCTCATTTTTTGAGCGGGGTACGAAGGAGTGATCACAGTGGGCATGTTAGCCAAGATTCGGCGGATGTATTTCCGCGACAAGGTCCCCCTGCGCGAGATTGCGCGGCAGACCGGTTTATCCCGCAACACCCTCAGGCACTGGCTACGTCAAAGCGAGATGCGCGAACCCGCGTATCCCCGTCGCACCGTCCCCAGCATCCTGGACCCTTACAAAGAACAGCTGGCGACCTGGCTACGCACCGACAGTCACCGTCCCAAACGCGACCGGCGCACCGCCAAGGTATTGTTCCATTTGCTGCAGGCGCAGGGCTATCCGGGTGGCTACGCCCGAGTGGCCATCTTTGTCAGGCAATGGCGCGAAGCCGGCGGTGCCGCCCCGGCCCGCAAAGCCTTCATCCCCCTGAGGTTTGCCCCTGGTGAGGCCTTCCAGTTCGACTGGAGCTGCGAGTACGCCGTGATCGGCGGCATTCGACGTCGACTGGAGGCGGCCCATATCAAGCTGGCCCACAGTCGCGCCTTCCTGGTGGTGGCCTACCCGCTGCAGACGCATGAGATGTTGTTTGATGCCCATGCCCGAGCATTCAAGGCCTTTGGTGGCGTGCCCCGACGCGGCATCTACGACAACATGAAGACGGCAGTGGACAAGATCGGGCGTGGCAAGGAGCGCACCGTCAACGCGCGATTCCAGGCGATGACCGGCCACTACCTGTTTGAGCCGGAGTTCTGTAACCGGGCCGCGGGCTGGGAGAAGGGGGTCGTGGAGAAGAACGTGCAGGACCGCCGCCGGCAACTGTGGGCCAATGCCAACGCCCGCCACTGGCCTTCACTGGAGGCGTTGAATGACTGGCTCGCCAGCGAATGCCGTGCGGCCTGGATGGACATGCGTCATCCAGATTGCCCCGACCTGACCCTCCTTTCGGTACTGGAGGATGAACAGCCACACCTGATGCCCAATCCACATCCGTTTGACGGCTATATCGAACAGCCGGTGCGAGTCTCCGCCACGGCCCTGATCCATTATCAGCGCAGTCGCTACAGTGTGCCAGCGGAGCTGGCACACCAGGTCATCAGCCTGCGTGTGTATCCCTGGGAACTTGTCCTGGTGGCCGAGGGTGAGGAGGTGGCGCGACACCGCCGCTGCTTTGAACGCTACCAGACGGTCTATGACTGGCAACACTATGTCGGTGTGCTGCAGCGTAAGCCTGGAGCACTGCGCAATGGCGCCCCGTTCACCGAGATGCCTGAGCGCCTCAGGACCCTGCAGCGGTATCTGTTGCGTCAGGAGGGTGGCGACCGGATCATGGCTCAGGTCCTGGCCGCGGTTGTCTCCGAAGGACTGGAACCGGTGCTGGTCGCGGTGGAGCTGGCACTGGAGTCCGGCAACATCAGCGGCGACCACGTGCTGAACGTGCTCGCCCGGCTGCAATCACCGTTGCCCCCGAAAACGCCGGTGGAAACCTCGCTGACGCTCAGTGAGGAACCCCTGGCCAATGTGCAGCGTTACGACCATCTGCGCAGCCCGGTGCCGGCGGAGGTGAACCATGTCGAATGACCTGATCTCACAGCTGAAGTCGCTAAAACTCCATGGCATGGCGCAGACCTTGCCGGAACTGATGGCGAAGGCACGTAGCCACGCAATGGATGCGGAGCAGGTGTTGCAGGTACTGCTGGCCGCGGAATCGGCGGAGCGGGAGGTAAAATCCCTGGCCTATCAGATGAAGGCGGCGCGGTTCCCGGCACATCGCGATCTGGCGGGCTTCGATTTTACCCAGGCACGGGTCGATGAGGTGCTGGTCCGGCGGCTCCACGATGGTGAGTTCATGAGCAGCGCACAGAACGCGGTGCTGATTGGCGGCCCAGGAACCGGCAAGACTCATCTGGCCACCGCCATCGGCGTGGAGGCGATCCAGCGGCATCAGCGCCGGGTGCGGTTCCTCTCGACGGTAGAGCTGGTCAACACTCTCGAGCAGGAAAAGGCTGCTGGCAAGCAGGGTCAGCTGGCGTACCGCCTGACCCATGTTGATCTGGTGATCCTCGATGAGTTGGGCTACCTGCCGTTTAGCCAGGCCGGTGGAGCACTGCTGTTCCACTTGCTATCGAAACTCTACGAGCGCACAAGCGTGATGATCACCACCAATCTGGGCTTTGCCGAATGGGGCAGCGTATTCGGTGATGCGAAGATGACCACGGCCCTGCTCGACCGGCTCACCCACCACTGCCACATCGTGGAGACCGGCAATGAGTCCTGGCGGTTCCGTCACAGCCTGGCCAGCGGCAAGCGAAGAAAACCGACGACAACCCAACCCGATGAAGGAGACAGCGAACCAGAAAAGACAGACTTATCCACAGACGCCTAGGTATACTGGGCACCCATAACCCGGGTCAGAATTGGACGGAAACCCTGGGTCAGTTTTAAACGGCAACCAACAGGTCGCCGGAACCGGGGACTACTGAGCCTCATGCGACGCCATGCCTGGCGCCTGAAACCAGAACAGCGCGAGAACCTGCAGCGCTACCTGAGCGACTATCCGGTCCTGGCAGCGCTCTACGG
>NZ_JAWKZJ010000005.1:0-336169 GCF_041395985.1 Haliea sp. | reverse complement strand
AAATTGAATTCAAGAGGTTACCTAATGCGAGGTGGCATCACAAGCCAAACAGCCGGCTGCAGAATTAAAAAACCTGACACATTTGGGTAACAGGGGCGTCACATTCGCCGTCACGGTAACGCACTTTTGGCGGGTTTAGCGGGCACCCTTGCCGAACAGAATCACCTCGGCAGTTTGCAGAATCACCAGGCAGTCGAGAAACAGGCTTTGGTTCTTGACGTAGTAGAGGTCGTACTCCAGTTTGTGCAGGGCATCGCGTGTGGAGGCGCCATAGGGGTAATTCAGCTGGGCCCAGCCGGTAATGCCGGGCTTCACACAGTGGCGCTTGTCGAAGAATGGAATACTCGCGGACAGCTCGCGCACGAACTCCGGCCGTTCCGGTCGCGGCCCTACCAGTGCCATGTCCCCCACAAGTACGTTGACGATCTGTGGCAGTTCATCGATGCGCAGTTTGCGAACGACCTGCCCAACCCGCGTTACCCGGCTGTCATTGGTGGTCGCCCAGCGCGCCTTGCCGTCGCCTTCCGCGTCCACGCTCATACTGCGGAACTTGAGGACGTCGAACACACGCCCGTTCAGGCCCACGCGTTTCTGGCGGAAAATGACCGGCGCCCGCCACCCGTCTTCCAGTTTGATCGCCAGTGCTGTCAGGAGCATCAGAGGCCAGGTGCCAGCCAGCAGGAAAAAGGCGGCGAGCAGGTCGAGTGCGCGTTTGCCACGATTCTTGGCGCCGCCAGCGGCGAAGCCATCGGAGTAAATGAACCATTCCCGCGGCGCTTCTTCTACCAGAATCTTGCTCGCTTCCTGCTCAAAAAAATCAAGAATGTTGACGACTTCTATCCCGGATGTGCGGCAATGCATCAGCTCCTCCGCAGGCAATGCACCGGGGTCATCAAGGGCCACGACAATCTGGCGGATGTCGTGTGCCAGCGCATAATCGTGCAGGGGTTCACTCGGGGTGAATACGCTCCCTGTCTCTACGAGTGTGTCCTCGCCCTCCGTGCGGACATAGCCGGCAATGCGGAAGCCGCGACGGTCGCTTTTGCGGCGCATACGTTCTGCGATGTTGAGTGCCCTCTGGCCAGTGCCCAGGACCAGGATCTTGCGCTTGAACTGCTCGAGTTCGACGGTGTTGGCGAAAATCACCCGCGTGATCAGGCAGGAGGTAAAGGCCAGGACGGATGAGTAGGCCAGTACACCGCGCCACAGATGCAGGGAGGGCAGCAGATAGAATGTGGCGGCCATGGCGATGGTCACCAGCACCAAAGACCCCGCAACACGCAGTAGGATGCCATTCAGTCCTTCGCGCAGGCGAGGCTGGTAGAGACCAAGGGAGGTCATGGCCAGCACGGTGGTGATGGCAAACACCAGGGCGCGGGGCAGCAGCGTCTCCAGATGGGAGTCCAGCAACGCCTGGTCGCGCAGGAAGTACAGAAAGGTCCCCAGGTAGCAGGCACCGGTAAACAATACAGCATCAAGCAATGCCAGCCAGTAGTAGGCAACGTGAACGTGGTGCTTGAAAACGCGTCGGGTTCCCAACAGGCTACTCGCTAACATGGTGGTCTGGCCCCAGTATACTGTGCATGTTCTGTTTTTCGCGCGGTTTGATGAAGGCGAACGTCCGCCAGCCTTCAAACTCTAGCAGCTGCAGGCATTAGTACAGGGAGAATGTTATATTCTGTGACAGGGTTCTCAGATCCGCAACCGCTAAACGAAGAATTCCAGCGGTTGCGGGTGGCTCAGGAACAGGTGTGGACTGGCCGTATATCCATAGGCACCGGACTGGAACAATACCACCAGGTCCCCGATGTCCGCAGCCGGCAACGGCATGCGTTCCCCCAAAAGGTCCAGGGGGGTACACAGGGGGCCGACAATATTGACGGTTTCCTCTCGCTCGCTCGCAACGCGGTTGCCAATGCACACAGGGTAGTTCTTGCGGATTACCTGGCCAAAATTGCCGGATGCCGCGAGGTGATGATGCAACCCACCATTGGTGATCAGGAAGGTCTGGCCGCGAGAGACCTTTTTATCGGTGATGGTGCAGACATAGATGCCGGCCTCCGCGACGAGGTAACGTCCAAGCTCCATGACCAGTTCGACGTCAGGTAGCTCCCGTAGCGCTTCGTCAATGCGCCGTTGCAGATTTTCAACCACTGGCGCCAGGTCAAGCGGCACCTCTCCCGGGAAATAGGGTACGCCAAAACCGCCGCCAATGTTCAGCCAGCGGAAATTTCTGGGGGCCTGTGCCGCGAGCCGCAGGGCGAGCTCGAAGGTCTTGTCGTGCGCTTCAATGAGCGCTTCGGGCCTCAGGTTCTGTGATCCACTGAAGATATGCAGGCCCACCAGATCGAGGCCCAGATCGGCGGCGCGTGCCATCGCCTGCGGCACCAATTCGGCGTCGATACCAAACGGTTTGGGTCCGCCGCCCATTTTCATGCCAGAGGCCTTGAGTTCGAAGTCGGGATTGACGCGGATGGCAACGGGCGGTGTGGTCGCGAACTCAGCAGCGAGTTCGGCAACTCGCTGCATCTCCGTCATGGACTCGAGAATGATAATGACACCGGCGCTCACGGCCGCGCGCAGGTCCTCCAGCGATTTTCCGGGGCCCGCGAAACTGATGTCCCGGGGCGCGATGCCCGTGGCCAGTGCTGTTGCCAACTCGGCGGCGGAAGCGACATCGAGTCCATCGGTCAGCCCGGCCATGTGTTGCACCACCGCGGGCATGGGGTTGGCTTTGATCGCATAGTGCAGGTGAATGGCCTCGGGCAGCTGTTGCCGCAGTTGCGCTACGCGCGTCTTCATTACGTTGCGGTCGTAGGCGTAGAAAGGCCGGTTGTTGGCCTCCGCTGCGAGTGCCGTGATTGGCCGCCCGCCGATGTGCAGGCAGTTGTCGATAACGGGGAAGTGCTGCTGCGGTGCATGCTGCGGACGGCCGCGCTCCGGTGGCGAAGTGGACTCGGTTTCTTGCGGGTCGGTCATGCTGTTGGCTCCTCGAACAGGCCTGCATACTCGGCGTTGAGCGCGCGTCGGTCAATTTTTCCGTTCTGGTTATGGGGCAGTGCTTCGCGCACGATGACCCTCGTGGGCACCATGAAATTCGGTAACTCACGCTGGCAGAATGCCAGCAGGTCCCGCTCGAGGGTTGCGCTGCTGGCCTGGGAAGAGGGCGTGACGACCAGCGCGATGGCCTGCCCGAGCTGCACATGTGTCAGGCCCAGTGCAGCGGCGCCGGCAACCAGGCCGGACAGGTAGGCCACTTCCTCCACCTCGGTCGGGCTGACCCGGTAGCCCGAGGTTTTGATCATATCGTCCTTGCGGCTAACGAAGTACAGGTAGCCCTCTGCATCACGCACAACCTGGTCTCCCGACCACACGGCGAGCTCCGGCAGCGGTAGAGCCGGGTCTTGCCCCGGTGCGGGCCGGAACCGTTCCGCGGTTTTCTCCGGGTCGTTCCAGTAGCCCAGGGCGACCAGGGCGCCGCGGTGTACCAGTTCGCCCGGCTCGTCGGCAGCGCAGAGCTCGCCGGCCTCGTTCACCACCAGGATTTCTGCATTGGGAATGGCTTTGCCGATGGACTGGGGTCGTTGCTCGAGTTCCTCGGGTGGCAGGTACGTTGAGCGAAAGGCCTCGGTGAGCCCATACATGAGAAAGATGCGGGTGCGCGGCAGTTTCTGTTGCAGGGCCCGCGTACTCGCGACCGGCATGGCGCCTCCGGTGTTGGTGACGTAGCGCAGGCTGGTGGCGACCTCCGCTGGCCACTCCTGTTGCAACAGCTGGTTCCACAGCGGGGGGACTGCGGCCAGCCCCGTTACTTCATAGCGGGCCACGGCTTTCAGCACATCGCGCGGCAGCAGGTAGTCCATGAGTACCACCGAGGCACCCACGGAAAACGCGGTAGTGATCTGACTCAGGCCGGCATCAAAACTGAGAGGCAGCACCGCGAGCAGCCGATCTTCAGGGGTGTTCTCCAGATACTCGGCGACACTGCGTGCGCCGGCCACCATGTTTCGGTGCGAGAGCACTACGCCCTTGGGGTTCCCCGTACTGCCCGAGGTATACAGCAGGGCGGTCATGTCGGTGTCGATGCGCCGGTGGCGCGGGAGGGGAGTCGCTTCCAGCAGATCCTGCCAGTCGATGATGGTCAGCCCCGGGAGGTCACGTGCCAGCGCCTCCCGGCGCTCGCCGCTCAGTGTGTCGACCAGAACCAGTGTGTGCAGGTCGCTGCAGTCGGGCAGCTCCGCCGCCAGCTGCTGCAGCCTCTGTGCCGAGGTGACCAGTATCCGGGCCTGGCTGTGGCGCAGAATGTAGCTCACCTGTCGCGGCTTGAGGACCGGATTGACCGGAACGAAGCAGCCACCCGCAGCTGCCGTGGCGAAAATGCCCACGACGGTCTCCGGCTGCTTCGGCAAATAGATGGCGACACGTTCTGCCGCACAGAGTCCCTGTGCGAGCAGGCCATTGGCGGCATTGCTCACCAGATCCCAGACCTGCGCGTACGAAAGCACCGCGTCCCGGAACAACAATGCGGGTCGGTCGCCCTGCACGTGCGCGCCGCGTGCGATAAACTCATGGATAAGATCTGTCACCCGGGGTTCTCCTTGCCAGGGGTTGCCAGCGTTGCCGCCGTTGCGCGGCCTGATGGTTCTGGACTATGGTCACAGGTTTGCAGTGTCGCCTGCAAAAGCCGCTTGGGCAAGCCTGAAGCGGCGCAGGATGCAGGCCCTTGTCACAGGAGTGATGCCATGAGCATTTTTTTTCGCCTGATCTCCGTGCCCGCGCTCGCTGCGCTGCTGTGCATCGTTGCCCTTATGCAGCCGGTGCCGGTCAATGCGGCGTCGCTGGCCGATGTGATCGAGCGTGTGCGCCCGGCCATTGTCGGCGTGGGTACGAGTTATCCGCCGCGCCAGCCGATCGGGGATCGGCGCCCGGACAGTTTGCGTGGGACCGGTTTCGTGGTGGGAAACGGCCAGTTGATCGTGACCAACTACCATGTCCTTCCGGAACTGCTGGACCACGACAATCAACAGATGCTGGCTGTGTTTTCAGGGCGCGGACGCCAGGCCCGTGTACACCCGGCTGAAATTGCGGCACAGGACCCTGTGCATGATCTGGCTGTTCTGCGAATCACCGGTAGCCCGCTGCCGACACTGACCCTGGGCGATTCCGACGGTGTTCGTGAGGGCGATGCGGTGGCGTTTACCGGCTTTCCGATCGGCGGTGTGCTGGGTTTGTATCCCGTGACTCATCGCGGCATGGTGTCAGCGATCACTCCCGTTGCACGCACCGCCGACGCCGCGCGCGATCTCAATGCCGTGCAGCTGCAGCGCATGCGTAACCCGTTCGATGTCTTCCAGCTCGACGCCACAGCCTACCCGGGCAACAGCGGCAGTCCGGTATACGATCCGGCAACCGGAAAGGTGATCGGCGTCGTGAACAGCGTGTTCGTCAAGGAATCCCGGGAGTCCGTGCTCGAGCGCCCCTCCGGCATCAGCTATGTGATACCGGTGACCTGGGTGCATCAATTGCTTGATCGGATTGCCCCTTGAGGCGGCGTAAGGGCGAACACAGGTGATCTGGTGGCGGCCGCAGTTGCGTGTTCTGTTTGTGTGTACCGCAAATGTGTGCCGGTCACCGCTGGCAGAAGCCATGCTGCGTCACCGTCTGCGTGGCATGGGGCTGGGGCGGCGGATTGCGGTGGCCTCTGCGGGGACGCGTCCCGGGCAGCTCGGGCGTCCTCCCGATCCTCGGGTTGTCAGGCTGGCGCAGGTCTATGGTGTTCCACTGGGTAGAATACGCGCTCGCCAGGCAACCCCAGCCCTGCTTGAGCGCAGCACGCACATTCTGGTCATGGAGCACGCGCATAGCGAGGAGCTCGCGCAACTGGCTGCCGGTAGTGTGGCGCTGCAGCGTGTGCGCTTGTTGGGGGACTATCAGCCGGGCGCCGCGGCAGGCCGGCCAGTCGCGGACCCCTATTTCGGTGACTGGCAGGGCTTCGAGGCCGTGTATGCACAGATTGATGGAGCACTGGACGGCCTGTTGGAACAGCTGGTCGCCGACCTGAACCTGCACTGAGGGAAAGCAGGCGCTGTTAACGACGGCGCTGCAGCTGTACGTTTCCCATGCCCCGGGGCAGTTGCACCGTCAACGGCTGTGCACCGGGCAGTTGCACCGTCAAGGTATCGTTCGTTGTTGTCAGTGTCGCCAGCATCGGCTGCGTCGGTTGTGCCAGGGATTGCAAATCGGTAGTGCGCATGACAACGAGGAACTCCTGGGTTTCAGCCTCCCGGCCTGGCTGCAGTTCCAGGCGCCAGGCGCCGGGTTCGGCACCACGCTCGCGGCGCAGGCGCTGGGCGGTTGCCTGTAGCGTGCCGCCCTCGTCATAGTTCTGTTCGTCTACGAAGAACTCCAGTCCCGACCCGCCGATGGCGGTGAGGTTTGCATCCTCTGGTAGCAGGACCTGGCCATGCAGCTGTCCGCGCAGGCCACCTGGGTTGAGCGGTGCCGCGATGCGAAAGTCCCTGCCCTGAAGTTCAGGTTCGAGTTCGCTGTGCAGTAACCATTTTTGCCGGAAACTGGCATCGTGGGCCGTCACGCGATCGTAGACAATGATGACCTGCTGTTCTCTGTCGAAGACAAAACTGCGCTGGTAGCTGCGCACCCGCTGGCGGCGCGCCGAAAAGTCCCCCTTGCCTGAAGCCGCATTGGTATAGGCTGGGGTGAGGTCTGCGACCACCCAGGACACGCCGCGCTCGTCTCCGTGGCGCACTTCACCGACGGTGCGATACTGCTCGGCCTGTTGCTGCCAGTGCTGGAAGTCCAGCGGTGCCGCGCGCCCCCATCCGGAGCCGACTCGCCGCTGCCCGCCATCATTGGCGATGGCGCGGCTGGAGCCGCCCTCGTCCTTGGGTGGCATGGGCACAGTGTCTTCCGGGTCGGTGACCGTGATGACGTTGTGGGCGATGCTTTGAGAGGTGTAGTTCATGTGGTGCTCAGAGCCGTAGCGGTTGTAGAGGCCGCTGTCTATGGCCAGTGCTCCGTTGCGGAAAATGGTGAACGCTCCCTGGTCCAGATGTGAGTGTGACCAGTAGTTGTCGCCCGCGCGAAAGGTTACAAAGGTGGCGTCTTCGCTCCAGCTGGAGCGCGCCAGCAGCAGTCCAATGCCGTCGAACCAGCGGCTGGTGGGCTCGCGCTGCAGGGCAGTCGTATCCGCAAAGCCGGGCTGCGCCAGGGGGCCCCAGGGCCAGGACAGGGGGCGCAGCGGCGTTGTTGGCGCGGCGAGGGTATAGGCGGCGCGGTGCCCGACCTCCAGGGCCAGCGGTGCCAGGTCCGGAATACGGCGACGGAAGTGCGCCGCGTCCCCACTGCGAATGTAGGTGCCGTCGGGTCGGGTCCTGTGCAGGGCGAAATCGGCGAAGCCGCGGATACCCGCTTCGCGGGCGAAGAGATCCTCGCCGGTGGCGTTGCGCCACAGCGCGGGCAACTGGTACACCGCCTGGCCGATACCAATACCGATGTATTCTCCCCCTTCATGCCAGCCACCTGTGGAGCCCATCACCTGGCGCCACACGGGCAGTACCCGGTGGCGCCAGTAGTCTGCGGTGAATCGCATGCAACGGTCGCCGTCACTATCACCATGGCTGGCGATGGCGGCCATCATCAGTGCCTGCAGCGGACTGTTGTAGAGGTAGACGTTGTACGGCGAGAGGGCGTACTTGTCGGTGATCACGTGAATCTGGTAGTCGCAGGCTGCCTCCACGCTGGCGAGCAGGCTTTGCCGTTGCGCTGGCGTCCACTGTGCGTACAGCCAGTCGTAGGCCAGCGCCAGCGGACGGGTTTGCTCGTGGCCACGCCAGGTGGGTTGCAGTGCCATCAAGTCCGTGTGCAGGGCCTGTAGATCCACGGAGCCGGGTTCTACAAGGGCCATGAGAATCCGTGAGTACAGTTTTCCTTCCCGCGCGGCTTTCCGGTGTCGCTCCCAGAAGGCCGGATGGTGTGCGCGCAGCAGGGCGATGTCCTGGTCTGTCGGTGCCGGCAGCCTTGGATGCGCCTGTCGCCAGGACGGAAAAGTGGGCGCTGGGAGTTGTTCAATTGTCGGCAGCGCGTAAGGTGCAATGTCCTCCCGGGCGAGGTATGCGTACAGGCCTGCCAACAGCCCCACGAGGCTGGCGCCGGCGAGCAGCAACACGCGGTGACGCCGGGGAAATCCCGATTTTCCGCCCCTGCGGCGTCCAGCTGGTGTGGGCGGCTGTCCCTGGTCACGCTGTGGGTCCTGCTCAACGGGCCAGGGCCAGACCGTGGCCAGCCACCAGCCGCCCGTCGCCACCAGTGCGTCGGTGATGTCGGGGTAGCGGCCGGGCACGAATTGCTGCCACCACTCCAGCCCCAGGGTAACGGCAGCAATGAGGCAGGCCAGCACGGTGCGCAGGTTGCGGTTGCGGCTCCAGGGGTAGGTGACCCAGGCGAGCGCGATGAACACCCACAGGGTCTCCAGCAGGTTGACCACCCCGTGCACGCTATTGATGTGACCGCGAAACGGTATCCAGTTGATGGTACGCAATGCGCTGTTGCCCTCCGCAGGCAGCAACGCGTCCTCTATCAGGAAGGCGGTCAGCGACAGCAGCAGCAATCCGCGCAGCAGGCCGGTGGAGGCGGTGCGCAACAGCCAGAATATCGGGATCAGGCAGACGAAGGCCAGTAGTGCCTCGGCCGACAGTACCCGTCCCAGCACCAGAATCTTGCCTGCCAACACCAGCGCCAGCAGTCCACACACAGCGGACAGGCGGCGCTGGACGGGGGCAAGAACGCTCAGCAGCAGCGTGCCCACGGTAAACAGCATGAATAGATAGCTGACGACCTGGGCGCTGTTCAGGGGTGCCTTGCCGGTGAGTGTGGCCTTGAGGGGGGCCAGGCCTGCGCGCAGGTTGCCGATATCGAGGCTGGGCACGAGTGGGGCCCATTGAGCGAGGATCCAGCAGCCCAGCGCCAGCAGGCCCAGCCTGCCGGTAGCGGGGTCACGGAGTGCTGCAAGCACGCGCTGGGTAAGCCGTCTGGAGAGCGTCAGGCGCACGGCCAGTCCGGCGCCCAGCGCGCCGAGGAACCCGCCGGCGCTGTTCAGTAGCAGGTCTGCCAGTGAACTCACCCGCCCGGGCAGGTAGGTTTGACCAAACTCCAGGCTGGCGGACAGCGCCGTGGCCGCCGCTGTTGCGAGCAGCAGTCTGCGCACAAACGGCCCGCGCAGGCAGAGCATGGCCAGCAGTCCGAAGGGCAGGTACACGATCAGGTTGAGAATAAAGTCCGAGCGGGCCACCCGTTTTGGCCAGTCCATGGCCATGAAAGCCTGCCAGCCTCCCAGTGCCCAGTCCCAGCGGTCGAGCGGGAACCAGGTGCCGTAGACCAGCAGCAGGGAGTACCCAAGCCACAGCCAGGGAAACGGTGAGCGGGTCGGTGGTATCACCGCAGAGAGCTCCGGTTATTTGAGACCGTACTTTTCCAGTAGAGTGTACAGGGTCGGCCGGGTTACACCGAGCAACGCTGCCGCTTCCGAGACGTTGTCCCCGGCATGCCCCATCGCGCGGATGATCGCCCCCCGCTCCGCTGCGTCCCTCACCTGCCGCAGGTTCAACGGCAGGGCATCCTCGGTGGATTGCGTGTCGAGTTCCAGATCCTCTGCGGTTACCTGGGGGCCGTCAGCCATAATGGCCGCCCGTTTCACCCGGCTCTCCAGTTCCCGCACATTGCCTGGCCAGGTGTAGCGTTCCAACGCTTCGAGGGCACTGCTGTCGAAGCTGCGGCCACCATTGCCGAGCTCGGCGGTGAAGCGCGACAGGAATGCCTTGGCCAGCACGGCCGTGTCACCGGTGCGATCTTTCAACGCGGGAATCTTGATCGTCATTTCACTGATTCGGTAATAGAGATCCTCACGGAAGCGACCCTCTCGCATCTGCTCTTCCAGGTTCTGGTGCGTCGCACACACGATACGCACGTCAACCGGTATCTCTTTACGCCCTCCAATACGCTCGACCACGCGCTCCTGCAGAAAGCGCAGCAACTTGGCCTGCAACTCCAGCGGCAAGTCGCCGATTTCATCGAGGAACAGCGTGCCCTCGTTGGCATATTCAATTTTGCCGATGGTCTGCTGGTTGGCGCCGGTGAAGGCGCCTTTTTCATACCCGAACAGTTCGCTTTCGAGCAGGTTTTCCGGAATCGCGGCACAGTTGATGGCCACCATGCGTTTACCCGCCCTGGGGCTCAGTTCGTGCAGCGCGCGTGCGAAGCGCTCCTTGCCGGTGCCGCTGGCGCCAAGCAGTAACGTGGTGATGTCGGTGGGCGCAATTTTCTCCACGGTGCGACACACCTTCAGCATCTCCGGGCTGACCGCAATGATGTCGCGCAGCGGCATGTTCTCGCTGGCTTTCTGCAGCCGCAGGTTTTCCCGCTCCAGGGCATAGACGTGATAGGCGCGGTCCACCAGCATCGACAGCAGCTCCGCATCGGCGGGCTTCTGGTGGAAATCCCAGGCGCCACCGGCAATCGCCTTCACCGCGTTCGCGCGGTCGTTGTCGCCGGTCACCACAATCACCTTTGTTTCCGGCGCGAGGCTCAGGACCTCGCGCAGAGTAGCGAGACCTTCGGTGACGCCCCCCGGATCAGGCGGCAGCCCGAGATCCAGCAACACCACACCGGGCTCGAAGCGGCGCAGTGCGGTGATGGCCTCGCTGCGATCTCCCGCGATGGCCACCTCGTAGCCGTCGAAGGCCCAGCGCAGCTGGCTCTGCAGCCCCTTGTCATCTTCTACCACCAACAGGTGTCTGGTTGTTGTCTTTGCCATGTTGTATCCGGTTATTCCATGTTGCTCGTTGAGAGTCCGCCGGCCTGGGGCAGGGTCACCCGGAAACGGCTCCCGACGCCCGGCTCGCTCTGCACGCTGATATCGCCACCCAGCTGGCGGATGTACTCCCGGCTCTCGAATGCGCCGATGCCCATACCGGTCAGGCCCTTGGTGGATTCAAAGGGGCGGAACAGTCGCAGTCGCAGGAACTCGGCGTCCATGCCGCGGCCGCTGTCGCTGATGTCCACGATCACCTGGTTGTCGCCGGTGGTGATCTGCACACTGACGCTGCCATCGGCCGGGGTCGCCTCCTGTGCGTTCTGGATCAGGTGGTTGAATACGGTGGCGATCCGTTCGCTGTCCGCTTCCACGTGCACCGGGTGGTCGAGGCCTGCAAGACTGGGGATGGGCCGGGCGCTACTCCTGCCCTCAACGACCTGGCGCAGCAGTGGTTCCAGCTCAACATCAGCCGCACTGACACTGCGCATACCGCTGCGCATTTGCTCCATCAGGCGCTGCATGCGCGCCACCGAGTTGTCGACAGTGGCGATCATGTCATCAATAAATGCCGGATTATGGCGGTGCTTGGCAGCATTGGATACGATCAGGGACTGCTGCGCCAGAATATTTTTCAGGTCGTGCACGACATACGCTGATAAGCGGTTGAACGCATCGAACTGCCGCGCCTCAACGAGTGCCTGGCTCGCCAGATGCTGAGCCAGGTGGCTGGCGGCCTGGCGGCCGGCGGTTTTCAGCAGGTCGCGGTCTTCCCAGTTGATACTGTCCTTCAGTTCCGACCGTCGCAGCATCAATACACCCTCCAGGCGGTCGCGGAAGACCAGTGGGATGATCAGCCAGAGCGATTCATCCTGCCGCAACCAACGCGGCAGTTGCAGGTCAACATAGACATCCGGCGAGGCCCGCCATTCCTGCAGGTTGATCACCCAGTCTGTGCGCTGCAGCCAGGCGGGCAACGCCCCGAGGCCCTCTTCGGCGGCGCCCTCGGGAACGCTCATCTCCCAGTGTGCGAGCAGGCGCAGGGGTTGGCCCTCGCTGCCGCCCCACAGCAGCCCAGCCCGGCTGTCGACCAGCGGGCCCATGATCCGGATGATCCCCTCAGCGACTTCTTCATTGAGGCTGGCGAGTGCCCGGGTGAACTTTAACCACTCCTCACGGTAATCATAGCGATAGCTGAAGAAGTGTTTACTCAACTGCACGCGCAGTAGCGCTCTCAGGCGGCCGGAGAACAGCAGGCTGAACAGCAGCGTTGCGGCGGCGACCAGAAAAGCGAGCTGCAGCACTGTACCCCAGGTGCCTCCCATGAACTTGAGGAAGTAGCCGATCGCGGCCATGCCCAGCAGGTAGATGCCGGCACCCACCAGCGTGACCGTATGGAAGACGACCTGTCGGGAGACCTGGAGTTTCACACGCCATGAGCTGTAGCGTGCAAAGGCAATACCCAGCGCCGGTGTGACCACCGCGTTGACCAGTCCGCGCGCCTGCCACAGGTCCGGGTCCAGGCGACGGAACAGCAGGGCCTCGGAGTACATGAAGAAGTCCCAGGCGGCGATGGCGCCCAGGCTGAAACAGAGAAACTTCAGCGACCAGCGCTCCGCCGTGGTGGCATTGCGGTAGAGCTGTTCCACAACCAACAGCGTGCCGAGGGCAAAGGCCAGCCACAGGCCGAGCGTGACTTCGTAGCCGAAGTGCAGGCCTCCCAGTGGTGCCAGCATCGGCGCCAGCATAATCAACAGGGCGACCGCAGAACCCAGGTAGAACAGCGGCCGCCAGTCGCGGCCGCGCAGGGTGAGCGAGGCGCCGTCGGTCTGCAGGCCAAGCAGTTGTAGCAGGAAGTACACCCAGGCGATATTGCGGACCAGTTCTGCGACCTGTATCAGGTGGACGGGGGGATACTCTGCCAGTGTGCCAAGCCCGATGATGGCGGACCAGAGTGCGGAGGCCGTGCAGGCAAGCACGAGGCTGATACCCAGTGGCTGCACGCGCCACTGAAAGACGAGCAGCAGGGCCAGCAGTCCGAAACTGGTGGCGGCAATCAGGTGCGTTATCAGGCCGATATTGCCCATCATCCGATTGTCCCACTCCCCGCCGAATCTGTCGTGTTATGCCGCGCTGCGTGTGCAGGCATGGCCGTGATAGCGTTCAGACCTTATACTCAGTGTAACAGTGTGTAAACGCTGACAGCGCGTAGATGCCAAACGCAGCACATTTCAGGTCTACAGGGTCGCGCCGCCGCGCCTGTTCCGAATGGGGAAGAGTGGGGAATGAGAACAATCGAAGCAACCGAGGGTGCGCTGCGGGCGAGCCCGGTGACCTGGCTGGTGACCGGTGCCGCAGGGTTCATCGGCTCGCACCTGTGCCAGCGTCTGCTGCAGCTGGGTCAGCATGTGCGCGGCCTGGACAACTTCGCAACCGGCCACCGTCACAATCTTGAGGCGTTGCACCAGGAGGCGCCAGGGGCGGGCAGCTTCGAATTCCAGGAGGGGGATATCCGTTCGCTCGCGGATTGTCGGCAGGCCGTGGAGGGTGTCCACTACGTGCTCCACGAAGCAGCGCTGGGCAGTGTTCCCCGCTCTCTGGAGGATCCTCTCCTGACCAATGCCGCCAACATCGATGGCTTTGTCAACATGCTGGTGGCCGCGCGTGACGCCGGCGTCAGGCGTTTCGTCTATGCCGCCTCGTCATCGACCTACGGTGATCATCCGGGTTTGCCCAAGGTCGAGGCCGAGATTGGCAAGCCGCTGTCGCCCTACGCCGTGACCAAATATGTCAACGAGCTTTACGCGGATGTGTTCGGGCGGGCCTACGGCATGCAGACGGTTGGCCTGCGCTATTTCAATGTGTTCGGGCCCCGGCAGGACCCGCAGGGTGCCTACGCTGCCGTTATTCCGCGCTGGTTCGGCGAACTCACCGCCGGGCAGCGCTGCCAGATCAACGGTGATGGCGAAACCTCGCGCGACTTCTGTTACATCGACAACGTGGTGCAAGCCAACCTGCTGGCGGCCACCGTGGAGTCGCCGGAGGCGGTGAACCAGGTCTACAACGTGGCTTACGGCGGGCGCACAACGCTGAACGCCCTGTACTACGGCATACGTGACCTGTTGAGTGAGCGTAGTCCGGAGTTGGCCGCCCTGGAGCCGGTCTACGCAGATTTCCGGGAAGGCGATGTACGGCATTCCCAGGCGGACATCAGCAAAGCAGCGCGCCTGCTGGGGTATACGCCACAGTACGCGGTTGAAGAAGGTCTGGCCCGCACCGCGGCGTGGTTTATGGGGCAGTCATCCAAATGAGCGATTTATCCATGCAAGAAACGGTAGCAATTGTTGGGCTTGGCTATGTTGGCCTTCCTCTGGCGGTCGCCTTCGGCCGCAAGCGCCGCACCATCGGCTTCGACCTGAATGCACGCAAGCTTGCCCATTACCGTGCCGGCCATGATCCGAGTGGCGAGGTGTCGCCAGAGGCGCTGGCTTCGGCTTCACAGTTGGAGTTCACCACCGAGCCTGCGGCGCTTTCTGAGGCGTCTATTATTATTGTGGTGGTGCCGACGCCGATTGACCACGCCCATCGGCCGGACCTGAGTCCCCTTGAAGGGGCGTCGCGCACTGTGGCGCAACACCTGCGCCCGGGCACGGTGGTCATCTTCGAGTCCACGGTATACCCGGGGTGTACGGAGGAAGTGTGCGTGCCCCTGCTGGAGGCCGGTTCAGGGCTGACCTGGGCGGGTCGCAGCGGAGAGGATGTCGCGGCGGATGCCGGTTTTTTCATTGGCTACTCGCCGGAACGCATCAACCCCGGTGACAAGGTTCACCGCTTGGAGACCATCACCAAGGTGGTTTCGGGGGACACTCCTGCCACCCTCGATCGCGTTGCCCGACTTTACGAGAGCGTGGTTGACGCCGGCGTGCACCGCGCCGCCAGTGTGAAAGTGGCTGAGGCGGCCAAGGTCATCGAGAATACCCAGCGCGACCTGAATATCGCCCTGATGAACGAGTTGGCGATGATTTTCAACAAGCTGGGCATCGACACCCTGGATGTGCTGGAGGCGGCGGGCACCAAATGGAACTTCCTGCCGTTCCGCCCCGGTCTGGTGGGGGGGCATTGTATCGGCGTGGACCCTTACTACCTCACGTACAAGGCCGAGAGCGCGGGCTACCATCCGCAGGTCGTGCTGGGCGGGCGCAAAACGAACGATGGCATGGGCAAGTTCATCGCCGAGCAGACGGTCAAGCAGCTGGTCAGCCGGGGCCATCCGGTGGCAGGAGCGCGCGTCACCGTGCTCGGTCTTACCTTCAAGGAGAACTGCCCGGACCTGCGCAACTCGCGGGTTGAGGACATCATCCGCGAATTACAGGACTACTGCTGCGATGTGACTGTGCACGACCCCCTCGCCGATGCGGCGGAGGCAGAGGAGGAGTACGGCATCGAGTTGGTCGGCTGGGCGTCCTTGCCCGCGGCGCATGCTGTGGTGTTGGCTGTGCCGCATGCCGAGTATCTGGCAAAGGGCCTGGATGTGGTCACCCCCATTCTGGCGCCGGGCGGAGTGGTCATCGACGTGAAGGGCGTGCTGGACCGTGCAGAGGCCGCAGCGGCCGGAGTGGCACTCTGGCGGCTATAGTGCCGTGTGTGCCTGCCTTGAACTGGTTCACAATCCGGGAAGTCAAGGCACATGTTACCTTGCGGTACAATGGCTTTGCCTGCACCATTAGGGTCATAACGAGCAACCCGTAGAGACGCGTCGCCATGTACGACCAGTTCTACCGCTTCAATTCGGAGCCCTTCCGGCTCAGCCCGGACCATGCGTTTGCCTATGCGCACAAGGGCTATATCAAAGCGCGCGCCTACATGGCGTATGCGTTCATGCGTGAGGAAGGCTTCGTCATGGTCACCGGTCGCCCCGGCACCGGCAAGACCACGCTGGTCGGCGCGCTGATTGAACACCTCAGCGGCGAAAACGTGCGGGTGGCCAACCTGGTGTGCAGCCAGCTGAAAGCTGACGACTTGCTGAAGCTCGTCGCCTATGAGTTCGGGGTGGCGGTTGATGTCGTGGAAAAAGGCGAGTTGCTGCAGCGGCTCACCCAGCAGCTGCGCGCCTGGCACCGCGATGGGCGGCGTGCGCTGCTGATCGTCGATGAGGCACAGGATCTCGCAGTGTCTGCAATGGAAGAGCTGCGTCTGCTGACCAACATCCAGGTGGCTGGGAAGCCCCTGCTGCAGATCTTCCTCCTTGGCCAACCCGAGCTGCGGGAGCTGGTGCTGCGCCCGGAGCTGGAACAGGTGCACCAGCGCATCGTTGCGGCCAGCCACCTGAAGTCACTCGAGATGGAAGAAACCCGGGAGTACATTCTGCATCGCCTCGATGTCGTCGGCTGGCGGGGCGATCCGGCCTTCAGTCAGGCCGTATTCCCCTTGGTGTACAAGTTCAGTGAAGGGATACCGCGGCGTATCAACCTTATTTGCAGTCGACTGCTGCTGCACTGCGCGCTGGAGCAGCGGCATCGTGTGGAAGTCGCGGATGTGCGCGAGGTGATCGGCGAACTGCAGGACGAGCATCTGGCTGCTGGCGCCAGCTGGTCCGAGGCGGATTTTCACGGGCTGGAGGACACACCGGATGAAGAGCCTGCGGCGGCGCAGGTCGACGCCGACGCACAGCACGAGGCTGTTGACGATGCAGAGGAGGCTGCGCAGCAGCAATCGGGCGAGGCAACAACCGGAGATACTATTCAGTCGCAGGGTGCCGTTTTGCAGCAGCCGGAACAGCAGGTGGTTCGGGGGCGTCAGCACCTGACGGTGGTTGCCGGCGCCGCCGGCGTGACGGCGCGGCGCACCGGCACCGACGAATCAGTTCCAGCGCCGATACACGGGCATGTGGAGACAGAAGTCGCGGTTACCGCAGCGGTGGACGCGATGCGCGCCACGGAAACGATTGCGCCCGCTCCTGCGCCAGCATCAACAGCACAGGACGCGGCGAGTGACCAGCCTTCCGTCAAGGGGAGGCCGACACCGGGTGGAGCTACCGTGGCGTCGGGTAGGACACGGCGCGCTGCGCCCGCCAAAAAGGGGCGGGTAACGAAGCCGACCACCGCGGCGCGCGGCGGCCACAGTGCCCAGAGCCCGGGCGGGGAGCTAGGCGGGGGCTGGGTGATCGGCGGAATCCTGCTGGCGTCCATTGCCCTGGTCGCCTGGGCGGCTACCGGGTTCAGCTTCGGGTTTTTTCTGGAATAGTGGGGAAAACGGTGGGATATTGCCCATCGAATGTGGTTACCTGTTGTTACGCTGGCAGTTGTTTTTGTGCTGACGACGTGGCACCTGGCAAACGTGGTAAAACAAAATGGGCCGCCAATGGCTCGCTGAGGAGTAGAAGAAGATGAGCATATTCACCGAACTTCCAGAGGGGCGTTCGCCTGTTGCCCGCGTGCTGGCAGCGCTGATGGTCTTGACCCTGGCGGCCTGTGCCTCGCATCCACCGGCGCCGGTCGCTGAGCGGTCTGCGGCGCCAGATTACAACTATGTCATCGGTCCCGGCGATACGATGGAGATTTTCGTCTGGGGTAACCCGGAACTCACCACGACGGGCATTGTGCGTCCGGACGGCAAGTTCACCACGCGTCTGGTTGAGGATCTGCAGGCGAGTGGTCGTACCTCGACCGAACTGGCGCGTGATATCGAGAAAGCCTATGGCGATTACGTGCGCCAGCCCGTGGTCAGTGTCATCGTCAACGGGTTTGTGGGCGTGCCTGAGCAGCAGGTGCGCGTCGTGGGCGAAGCAGCAACACCCTCCAGCGTACCCTATCGACAGCACATGACGCTGCTCGACCTGATGATCGCGGTGGGCGGGATGACCGAGTTTGCCGCGGGCAATAAATCGGTACTGGTACGTACCCACGGTGGCACGCAGGACTCCTACGGCCTGCGTCTGGATGACCTTCTGAAGAAGGGCGACATCTCGGCGAACATGGCGCTGCAGCCCGGCGATATCGTCATCATTTCCGAGAGCTGGTTCTGATGAGTCGGGTGCGGTTCCGGTCGGTCGCGGAGTAGCGAGCCATGCAGGATGTGTTTGCGCAACTGGTCAGCTATGTGCTGGGCGTCTGGCGACACCGCTGGCTCGCGCTCGGCACGGCCTGGGTGTTGGCCCTCACGGGCTGGGCTTACGTCTGGCAGATGCCGGAGTCCTACGTGGCGACGGCCCGCATGCACGTGGATACGAACTCCGTCCTGCGCCCACTCATGCGTGGGCTCACCATCACGCCGGACATAAACCAGCGTATCCAGATGATGAGCCAGACGCTGCTCAGCCGGCCGAATATGGAGCGGCTGGCGCGCATGACCGATCTGGACCTCGGGGCGACCACGGAGGTCGAGAAAGAAGCGTTGATCAAGCGTATGCAGGAGTCCATTGGGCTGTCCGGCAGTCGTGGCAACACCTCGCTCTATACCATTTCCGTGACGGACCCAGACCGGGAGACCGCCCGGCGCGTGGCGCAGGCGCTGATCACGGTGTTCATCGAAAACTCCATGAGTGACAAACGCGAGGACAGTTCCGACGCGCAGAGCTTCCTGCAACAGCAAATCGCAGAGTCGGAGCAGCGGCTGGTCGAGGCCGAGCGCCGGCTGGCCATGTTCAAGCAACAGAATGTCGACGTGTTGCCCGGGGGCGGCGGGGACTACTACAGCCGCCTGCAGGAAACCCGGGGTGCTTTGCAGCAGGCGCAGCTGCAATTGCGCGAAGTCGAGAACCGCCGCCGTGAGTTGCAGCGCCAAATCGAGGGTGAGGACCCTGTGTTTATAGCGGGAGGCTCCTCCGGCATGGCGCAGTCGCCGCTGGATGCCCGGGTGCAGTCCCTGCAGCTGCAGATGGACGGATTGCTGGCGCGTTATACGGCGAAGCACCCCGAAGTCGTGCGCCTGCGCGGTCTTATCGAGGAGTTGGAGGCGGAGCGGCAGGCGGAGTACGCGCGCATGCGGGAACAGCCCGGTGCCTCGTTCAGTGGCCTGGCCAGCAGCCCGGTCTACCAGGGCATGCGCAGCATGCTGGCGCAGACCGAAGCCGAAGCCGCCGAGCTGCGGGTGCGCGTCGCCGAATTCGAGCGCCGTGCCGACGAGTTGGCGGCGAAGGTGAATCAGATTCCCGAAGTTGAAGCCGAGCTGAAGCAACTGAATCGCGATTACGATGTGATCGCACGGCAGCATCAGCAGATGCTGGAGCGGCGTGAGTCCGCGCGGTTGTCCGGCGATGTGGAAAGCACGGGTGGTGAAGTCAGCTTCCGCGTTATCGATCCGCCGTTTGTGCCGCGTAAACCCAGCAAGCCCAACAAGCTGCTGTTGAACGCCGGCGTGCTGATCGTTGCGCTGGGTGCGGGTGTGGGCGTGGCACTGCTGCTGACGCTGGTGCATCCGATTGTGACCGACGCCCGCATGCTGGCACATTCGACGGGTTTGCCCCTGTTGGGCACCGTCACCTGGAACAAGTCGCCGGAGGAAAAGCGCAGCAGCCTGTGGCGTCTGGCGGGGTTTGCGGTGTGCGGCGGGGCCTTGTTGGTCGCGTTTGCCGGTGTGCTCATCGCGCCGGGGATGACAGCATGATGTCCGTTATCGGGGCCGGTTCGGCTGACAGCAGGCCCAGGGGCCGGAGAGCAGAACAATGAGTACAATCGAGAAAGCCCTCAGCCAGATGGAGGCGGCCAAGAAGTCGCAGCCCCCGCAGCCTGAGCCGCAGAATACGGTGGAGCGGGCCGGCGTAAGCGAGCCGCAGCAGGCCACCGTCGCAGAGCAGCGCGACGAGGACTCTGACTGGCAAAGTGGCGCCGAAGTGCATATTCCCTTCGATGCGCTGCATGCTCAGGGTTTTCTTACGCCCGCGATTCCGCGTAGTGCTATCGCCGAGGAGTTTCGCGCCATCAAGCGGCCTCTGCTGAAAAACGCCTCTGGCGCGTCACCCACGCCCATTCCCAATGCCAACCTGATTATGGTCACCAGCGCCTTGCAGGGGGATGGCAAGACGTTTTCATCGATCAATCTGGCGATGAGTATCGCCATGGAGCGGGACAAGACCGTCTTGTTTGTCGATGCGGATGTGCTCAAGGCCACGGCTGGGCACCGTCTGGGCATTCCCGCTGGTACACCGGGCCTGCTTGATGTCCTGCGTCGCGATGCGAAACCGGAAGACGTCATACTGCGCACCAACATGGAAAAGCTGCGCGTCTTGCCCGCTGGCACCGCCGACGAACATTCCACAGAGCTGTTGGCCAGTGAAAACATGCACCAGTTTATGCTGGAGCTCTCCGCCCGTTACCCCGATCGCATCATCGTCTTTGATTCACCGCCACTGCTGCTCACCACCGAGGCGGGCGTGCTGGCCAGTTTTATGGGGCAGATTGTGTTTGTCGCCTCGGCAGACATTACGCCGCAACACGCGGTCAAGGAGGCGCTGGAACACATCGGCGCCGACAAGATGGTGGCGGTCATGTTGAACCGCGCCTCGCGCCGGCGCATGGGTCTGTTCGGTATGGGTGTCGGCTACGGCTACGGGTATGGCTACGGGTATGGTTATGGTGGCCGTGCCGAGGCCGCCGAGGCGGCGGATCAGGATGCAGCGAGGGCCATGAACCCGTGAAGAGTCCACAGAAAGCCGGCTTAGCAGTCCGTGGGCGCGTACAACCCACCGTCACCTATCGCAGCGACGGGCGCCACTGTGGCCCGACGCTCGCTCTCACCGCGCTGGCGGGATTACTGGCAACGCTGCCGGCACTCTCCGCGGATTGGGAAACCAACGCGGGCATGTCGGTGGGTGGCTACTACTCCGACAATATTTGCCTGGCACCGAACGACAAGGAAGGCAAGGCGGTGGCGACAGCGCGGCCCGATGTCAGCGTCACCGGGCGCGGCGCACGCGGCAACCTGAACCTGCAGGCGGCGGTTGAGTACAATTCGCTGGGGGACAGCGACCTCGAGTGTGAAACCGGCCAGGCCTCGAATCTGAGCAACCGCAAGTCCTTCATTCCGAGTGTGCGTTTCAACAGCGACTACGAGCTGGTGGAGAACTGGCTGCAACTGGATGCCGCGGCCTCTGCACGGGAAAATGCGCTGAACCCCTTCGGCCCACCCGGCACCGGCAATGGCCGAGACAATACCAACATCGTCTACGACTATACGGTAGGTGCGCTGTTGCAGCGCCGGCTGGCGCAGGCGGCCAACCTGCGTCTGCGCTACGCGTATAACGAGCAGTTCAATGACGCCGATATCTACGGCAACAGCGATGAAGATCGCGTAGAATTCGACCTCGACTCTCTGCCGGGAACGGGGCGCCTGAGTGCCGGGCTCGGCGGTCAGTACAGCAAGATCAACTACGAAGCCACGGACTTCCAGCCGGCTTTCGACAATGAGCTGTCCAATGCCGAGTTCCGCCTCGGTTTCCAGGTGCTGGACAGCCTGCAGTTGAATGGCCTCGCGGGTGAGGAATGGAACGAGTTCACCAGCCAGCGAGACGATATCGATGGCAGCTACTGGGATGTGGGTGTTCGCTGGACGCCCAACTCCCGGGTGGAAGTCAATGTCGGCACGGGCGAGCGCTTTTTTGGCAGCACCCCCCGGGCAGATATCCGCTACCGCCACAAGCGCAGCGAGTTGAGCGCCAGCTACGTGCGCACACTCACCCTGCCGCGCACGCTGCGTGGCGCCGATGCCAGCCTGGTCGACCCGAATGACCCGTTTGGCCCCGGCTTTGGGGAGTTGCCCGGCGATTTGTTGGGCAACGAAGGGTTGCCGACATTCATCGGGAATTCGCCGGTGTTGGACGAGCGCTTTGAGTTGCGCTACCGATTCGAGGCGCGCAGGAGTTCAGCGACGTTTTCTGCGTCGGATTCGCAGCAGCAGCGTGCGGACGATGGCGCAAAGGGAACGTTCAGGGACGCGGGGGTCACGTTTACGCGCAATCTGTCCAGTACGCTGTCGGTCAACGCACGCCTGCGCTGGGACGAGCGTGAGGGAGAGGGCGGGAACTTTGGCGGCTTTGGCCAAAACAGCGAAAGCTGGCTGGCTGGCCTGGGCCTTACGCGCCAGCTCGGCAATGACACCACACTGACCTTGGCCTACCAGTTCCTGACACAGGATTCAGACTTCGCGCTGAATAACTACGACGAGAACCGGATAACGTTCAACGTCAGACACGCCTTCTAGGACGTCTCGATCATGAGTGAACAGACAGGCGCGCACATTCTCTGTGTAGTAGGTGCGCGGCCCAACTTCATGAAGATCGCCCCCATCATGCGTGCCTTCAACGCGGCCGGGAGCGGACTCCGCGCCAGCCTTGTGCACACGGGGCAGCACTACGATGCGGCGATGAAGCACGCCTTTTTCGAGCAGTTGCACATTCCGGAGCCCGATGTCGACCTGGGAGTGGGCTCTGGCACGCACGCCGAGCAGACGGCCCAGATCATGCTCAAGTTTGAGCCTGTGCTGGATGCGCAGCAGCCGGATGCGGTGTTAGTGGTGGGGGACGTCAATTCCACTATTGCCTGTGCCCTGGTCGCGGTGAAAAAGGGTATACCAGTTATTCATGTTGAAGCGGGCTTGCGCAGTGGAGACCGCGGTATGCCGGAGGAGATCAATCGCATCCTCACGGATCAGCTGTCCGACCTGCTGTTCACGACGGAGATGTCCGCGGCTGACAACCTGGAGCGCGAGGGCATCAGCCGGGACAAGGTGTTCTTTGTCGGTAACGTGATGATCGATACCCTGCGCTACAATCTGGCGTCGGCGACACCCTCAGCCAGCACGCTGGCCGAGGCGGGCCCCCGCTTCACAGAGGGCTACGGTTTGCTCACCCTGCACCGTCCCTCCAATGTGGATGATCCCACGGTGCTGCGGCGCCTGCTGACGGAACTCGTCGATATCAGTCGCGAGACGCCGCTGGTGTTTCCAGTGCACCCGCGCACGCGCGCCCGCATCCGTGACGCGGGCCTCGATGCCGTGATCGCTGGGGCGGATATCCTCCTGCTGCCGCCACAGGGTTACCTGGAAATGCTCGGCCTGATGCGCGATGCGCGTGTCGTGCTGACGGATTCCGGTGGCATCCAGGAAGAAACCACGGCCCTGGGTGTGCCGTGTATCACGCTGCGCGAGAGCACAGAGCGGCCAATTACCGTTGAACAGGGCACGAACACCGTTGTCGGCACAGAGTCTGCGGCCATCCGCAAGGCCTACCGTGAGGTGATTCAGGGGGGCGGCAAGGCGGGCCGCCAGCCTGAGTACTGGGATGGCCAGGCCGCACAGCGCATCGCATCCATTCTGGCGCGCTGGTGTGGGGGTGCGCGACAAGCATGAGTGTTGCATCGGCTGGCACAGTGAACGCCATGACGGTGGATGTAGAGGACTATTTCCAGGTTTCCGCGTTTGAGTCGCAGGTGAGTCGCGCAGAGTGGGAGACGACCCCGCTGCGTGTGCAGGCCAATGTCGAGCGCATCCTGGCACTGTTCGATAGACATGACGTCAAGGCCACCTTCTTTACGCTTGGCTGGGTGGCGGAGCGCCACCCCGAGATGGTGCGCCGGATAGTCGCTGAAGGCCATGAGCTTGCCAGTCACGGTTGGGAGCACACACGGGTCACCACCCAGCAGCCCCCGGCATTCCTCGATGATGTGTGGCGTACCAAGGCCCTGCTGGAAGACATCGCCGGTGTTGAGGTCAAGGGTTATCGCGCGGCCAGCTACTCCATCGGTCGCGACAACCTCTGGGCCCTGGATACGCTGGCTGATGCGGGCTATCGCTACAGTTCCAGCATCGCGCCTATCCGACATGACCTCTACGGGATGCCGGAAGCGCCACGTTTTGCCTTTTCCGCGGCGTCGGGCCGGCTGGCGGAAATTCCCGTGACCACGCTGCCCCTCGCCGGGCGCAATATCAACTGTGGCGGCGGAGGCTGGTTCCGCCTGTTTCCCTACGCGTTCTCACGTTGGGCGCTACGCCGGATCAACCACAGAGAAGCCCAGAGTGCCCACTTCTATTTCCACCCCTGGGAAATCGATCCTGAACAACCCCGGCCGCCGGGTTTGACCGCCCGCACACGCTTTCGCCACTACCTGAACCTGGGCCGGATGGAGTCACGCCTGCAGCGGCTGCTGGGTGATTTTCGCTGGGACCGTATGGATCGCGTATTTGCCCCGGCGATAGCCGCGCCGGAAACGTTGCCGCAGCCGGCCTTTGGCGCCTCAGGCGCCCGTGGCGGTCTGCGGCAGGAGGTGGGCGCGTGACGGTGCGGGTGCGCTGTGCAGAAGCCGCTGACGAGCCGGCCTGGGAGCGGTTCGTACAGCAATGCCCGCAGGCCACCTTCTTTCATCGCTTCGGTTGGAAACGGGTGCTGGAAGGCGCCTTGCGACATCGCTGCCATTTTTTGCTGGCCGAGGAAAATGGGGCCGTGGTGGGCGTCCTGCCGCTCGCGGAGGTGCGCAGTCGTCTGTTCGGATACAAACTGGCCGGCCTGCCTTTCTGTGTGTATGGGGGAATCGCCTCAGCGCATGAACAGGCCGCTGGCGTGTTGCGGCGCGAGGCCGAGGCTCTGGCCGTGCGCCTCGGTGTAGATGCCCTGGAACTGCGCAATTGCGCAAGCAGTGATAGCGGGTGGCCTGTGAAAGAGCTTTATTACACCTTTCGCAAGCCAATCACCGCGGATAACGATGCCAACCTCAAGGCCATCCCCAATCGCCAGCGCGCCATGATTCGCAAAGGTATTCAGGAAGGGCTGGAGGGCGAGGAGGTCGAGGGCACCCAGCGCCTGTATCGCGTGTATGCAGAGAGTGTGCGCAATCTGGGTACTCCGGTGTTCAGCCGACGCTACCTTGACGCACTGCGCGCCGAGTTTGCAGGAGATTGCCGCGTGCTGATGATTCGCCAGGGCGACGAGGATGTCGCCGGGGTGATGAGCTTCTATTTCCGCAACGAGGTATTGCCCTACTACGGCGGCAGCATCGCCCGCGCTCGCAGCATTCGTGGTTGTAACCATTTCATGTACTGGGACCTGATGCGTCGCAGTGCCGAAGAGGGCGTAACGCTGTATGACTTCGGACGCAGCAAGCGCGACACAGGGCCTTTCGACTTCAAGAAAAACTGGGGTTTCCAGCCGCAACCGCTGCCTTACGAATATTTTCTGGTCAACAGCGATCAGGTGCCTGACGTCAACCCCAGTAACCCGAAGTACCGCTTGTTGGTGAATGCCTGGCAGCGACTGCCCTTGCCGGTTGCCAACCTGTTGGGGCCACCGTTGGCCCGCAGTCTGGGATAGGCGCATGGGAGACACGCCGAAGCCCCCGCTGCTGTTTTTGTGCCACCGTATCCCTTATCCACCCAACAAGGGTGACAAGATTCGTTCGTTCCATCTCCTGCATCACCTGAGCCAGCATTTCGATATCCATCTGGGCAGCTTTGTGGATGACCCGGACGACTGGCCCTGGGTGCCGGAACTGGAGAAATATTGCGCGAGTGTGTTTCTGCGGCCGCTCAACGCGCGGCTGGCCACCTTGCGCAGCGTCTTGGGGTTTCTCACCGGTGAAGCGCTTTCGGTTCCCTACTATCGCGATAGGCAAATGCGGCACTGGGCAGAACGTACCACGCAGCAGTGCGGCATCGAGCACGCCATTGTCTATTCATCTTCCATGGCGCAGTTTCTGCCCGCCCAGGGTGCTGCGTTCAAGCGCAAGGTCATCGATTTTGTGGATGTTGATTCAGACAAATGGCAACAGTATGCGGCGCAGAAGCCATGGCCCCTGAGCTGGGTGTACCGTCGCGAGGCGCGCTGCCTGCTGGCGCTGGAACAGGCGCTCGCGGACCAGTTCGACGCGGGGCTGTTTGTCTCATCAGCCGAGGCTGACTTGTTTCACAGGCTTTCCCCACAGACCGCACATAAAATCGGGTTTTACAACAATGGGGTGAACTGTGACTACTTTGATCCCGACTTTGACGAAGCTGGCCCTCGGATCAACCCTTATGCCGAGGGCAGCATCCCATTGGTATTTACGGGCGCAATGGACTACTGGCCAAACGTCGATGCAGTAGTCTGGTTTGTAGAAAGTGTGCTGCCTGAACTACTTCGCGTAAACCCAAAAATTACGTTCACTATTGTAGGTGGTAGTCCTGTGCGCTCTGTGCGGCGATTATCGCAACACCCCAGTGTTGCGGTAACCGGACGTGTTGCCGATGTGAGGCCCTTTTTGAAGTACGCCATGGCAGCAGTTGCACCAATGCGGATCGCGCGCGGGGTTCAAAACAAAGTGCTAGAAGCCATGGCGATGGCGTGCCCAGTCCTTGTTAGCGATAAAGGTTTGGAGGGTATAGCCGCAACCGATCGTGAGGAAGTGCTCTTGGCGGAGACAGCAGATGACTACCAGGAGATCATTACTGCCCTCTTGAACGATGAGTATCCGCTTATTGGAGAAAGGGCACGCCAATGTGTAGTAAAAGGATTCAGCTGGCAGCAAAACCTGCCAGAAGTTGTCTTGTTGTTGGCTAACGAAAAGCAAATGCCGTGCTATGCGAGGGATTGCCCGAATGTTTGACACAAGTGTTCAGTTGGGCAGGTGGCGTCAAACCTACTCTGGTGTGATCTTGCCAGCACTCTACTTCCTCGCCGTGTTGTCTGTGTTTCACGAGACAGTGATGTCAATGGTTAAGGTTTGGGTGGAGGGGGAGACCTTCGCTCACGGCTTTCTGGTTCTTCCAATCAGCTTGTGGTTGATCGGAAGACAGAGAGCCGCTCTAGTAGGGCAAAATGTAAACCCTTCTCCTTGGGTAATAGTGTTGACGTTCTTGGGCGCTCTCCTTTGGCTGGCTGGCTGGCTGGTTGACGTGAATCTGGTTCAACAGCTTGCCTTGGTATGGATTGCGGTCACCGGAATTTGGGCGCTTATCGGCACTGAACTGGCCAAGCGTATCGCTTTTCCCCTGTGTTTCCTGTTTTTAGCTGTGCCGATGGGGGAGGGCCTGATACCCCCTTTGATGGAGTTAACAGCAGACAGCACTGAATATCTTGTGCGTCTAAGCGGAATTCCAGTCTACCGAGAGGGAATGTACCTGACGTTGCCCACCGGCCACTGGTCGGTCGTGGAGGCTTGCAGTGGGGTTCGTTATCTTATCGCATCCTTCACCCTTGGGTTGCTATATGCCTACTTAAGTTATCGCAGTCTACGCACACAGATAATTTTTATCGTGTTCGCTATCTTGCTGCCAGTGGTAGCGAATAGCCTGCGCGCCTATGGAATCGTTATGATTGGGCACCTTTCCGGGATGGAATTGGCAACCGGGGTCGATCATCTCATCTATGGTTGGGTGTTCTTTGGCGTTGTCATGCTTCTCCTCTTTTGGGTTGGCAGTTTTTGGCAAGAAGCAGAGCCCCAATTCCTGGTGAGCGAAAGTGACGCTGGGAACACTTTTGTTGACCGCACCACGTCCTTCTCCCAGCCGAAAGTACTCCTGCTGTTACTGCTGGTGCTCATTGCGGCGCCAGGATTCTCAGGCGTTTTTGCCTCAAACCAGTTGGAGAGTGCGCAAGCATTGCAGCCGGCGAAGCCTGCTCCCGGTTGGATCATTACCAAGGATCCACAGTGGGAATGGCTTCCAAATCAGAATGGGGCAGACCGAGTAACGCATGAATACTACCTTGGTGAGTCAATAGTTATGGTAGGGCTATACCAATATCTGAATCAGGTACCAGGTGCCGAGTTAGTTAGTAGCGGCGAGGCTTGGAGAATAGATCGATCTCTTTGGCGCTTGGTCAAAGAGCAGACACGTCAAGTCAACGTGGGTGTAGAGGACATTTATGTTGATGAAGCCGAACTGGCGAAATCATCGGAACAACTGAGACTACTCGTTTGGAGCTTCTATAGGGTTGGCAGCGAATACACAGCCAACCCGTACCGCGTAAAAGTCTTGGAAGCCAAGCAAGTTCTCTTTGAAGGTCGTAGAGTGGGAAGCCGGCTCTTCCTTGCGACTCCTTTGGTAAAGGATAAGGATGAGTCACGCCGTGTGCTTGAGAATTTTATGCATAGCCATCTACGCAACATAGAAGATGCGCTGAATAAGAAATGACCGCGAGCACTAACACCCCGCCTCTTGTTGTCCATGTTATTTTTGCATTGGGCACCGGTGGTCTGGAAAATGGTTTGATAAACATTATCAATCGATGCCCTCCCGAGCGGTATCGGCACACCATTATCTGCCTGACGCGTAGTGAAGAGTTTGCGGGACGAATCAGGATGCCCGGCGTTGAGGTAATTGAGCTGCACAAAAAACCAGGGCACGACCTGCGTATGTATTGGCGATTGTGGCGTACGCTACGTCGCTTGCGGCCTGCTATTGTGCACACACGTAACCTTGCTGCCCTTGAGACGCAGGCGTTGGGTTTATTGTTGACGGGCTGTAAGCGGGTGCACGGTGAGCATGGCAGGGATGTGAGTGACCTTGATGGCAGCAATTCCAAGTACAAGCTGTTGCGTAGGGCCCTGAGCCCGTTGATCCATCGATTCATCGCGGTCAGCCGTGACCTTGCTGACTGGTTGGTTACCGCTGTGGGCATCCCCGACGACAAAGTCGTGCAGATATACAACGGGGTGGCGCATGACAGGTTTTCGCCGCGGAGTATGAAAAATGGCGATTCTTGTCTGGCAAGCGGCACCGCAGAGATCGCAGTGTCGGGTATGCCCGAAGGCTTTTGGGGTGGCACGGAGTGTAGAGTCGTCGGTACTGTAGGGCGGCTTGCGGCGGTAAAGGACCAAAGGACCCTTCTGCTCGCTTTTGCCGAGGTATTGCGTTCGAGCCCTCAGCAAAGGAACAGCCTGCGCTGTATACTCGTCGGCGATGGGCCCGAACGTTCCGCGCTGGAGAACCTGATTGCAGAACTGGGGATAGAGGGCAGCGTCTGGATGGCTGGTGACCGGGACGACATACCTGAGCTGCTAGCGTGTCTGGATGTGTTCGTATTGCCTTCTCTGGGTGAAGGCATTTCCAACACTGTTCTGGAGGCCATGGCCAGTGGTTTGCCTGTTGTCGCCACTCGTGTAGGTGGCAACCCAGAACTGGTGGAGGATGGGGTTACTGGACTGCTGGTCCCGGTGGGTGATGTAACAGCATTGGCGAATGCACTACTGACACTAGTCGAAGACCCCGCGCAGTGCGAGCAAATGGCTCACGCCGCTGTGCGGCGTGTACAACGGGATTTTGACTGGGAGGCCACGGTCGCCGCGTACTTAGAAGTTTACGACGTACTACTAGGCACCACTGGTGCTCGATGAAATGCATGCATTTCTAATTTGCCTTTACCGTGTATTTAGTTTGCATTCGATGATCAGTCTCGAGGCGTAATCAGGTGTTCGGAATATATAGAACAGTTCTTGCTCTTTTGGTAGTGCTCCAGCATCTGGGAGAGGTTCCTGTAGTAGGCAAATATGCTGTCTTTGGCTTTTATATTCTTAGCGGTTACCTGATGACAGCAATAATGCATCATAACTACGGTTTTTCGTCTCAGGGTATTTTTCGGTATGCAGTTAATCGTGGTCTCAGGATCTACCCCGTTTATTGGGTCGCATGTTTGTTTACTCTTGGTCTGATGTTTCTTTTCGGAGTGAGCACGATTACTGATTTTCATAGTGCAATGCGTTACCCGAGTACATTCAACGAAATAGTCAAGAATGCGTTTATTTTGTTCCCAGATCTGAGCTCTGCCCGTCTCTCTCCGCCGGCATGGGCTTTGACAGTAGAGTTGTTCTTCTACGCTCTTATAGGATTTGGGTTGTCGAGAAGTATGAATCTCGTTATTGTCTGGTTCTTCTGCAGTGTCCTCTATCATGTAACTGCAAGCTCGCCATTTTTCCCGTGGTCAGACACATATTTTTCTTTTGCCGCTGCCAGCCTGCCTTTTTCCACGGGAGCATTAATATTCTTTCAACGCCATCGCTTTCGAGCATTTGTAATCAGGAATCAGGTATCAATACTAGCCACACTTTCGCTATGCTTTATCCTGAACTCCTTTTTTGTAAATTTCTTGGTTTGGAAGAATATCGGATTTTACCTCAGTTTCGTTATCTGCTCTTTTCTTGTGCTGGCCCTTTCGTTTGTGGATTTACAGGGTTCAGCGAAGGTGATCGACAAGTGGGTTGGGGATTTAAGCTATCCCATCTACTTGATGCATTTTCAGGTTGGTTTTCTTTGTATTGCTTTCTTTCAGCTTATTGGTTTCTCTGCCGATCTTTCGTCACCAGTGCCATTTTTAATAGCTGTGATAGTAACATTGGCGGTCTCACAGGTCGTGGTTGTAGCACTGCAATCGCCAATTGACAGGGTCCGTGATCTTGTTCGTACCGCTGGTCGCTCAACGGACGATTCACCTCGGGAGGTTTCGGCTAAATGAATTGCCGATCAAGCCGATTTTTCCCAGTATTCAGGACCTGACTATGTGTGGCATTGCCGGTATTTTTGATCTGACCCAGCAGCGCGAGCCGGATCGTGCTTTGCTCGAAGCCATGAATCAGACCCAGTTTCATCGCGGCCCTGATGAGGGCGGTGTTTTCCTGGCGCCTGGGGTCGGCCTCGCTCACCGCAGGCTGTCCATTATTGATCTGGCCAGTGGGCAGCAGCCCATGTTCAGTGCGGATAACACACTCTGTGTTGTCTATAACGGGGAAATCTACAACTTCAAAGCGCTTGCCAGTGAGTTGGAAGCGCTCGGTTTCCACTTTCGCACGCACTGTGACACCGAGGTCATTCTCTATGCCTGGCAAGCCTGGGGTGAGCGCTGTGTAGAGCGTTTCCGCGGTATGTTCGCCTTTGCCGTGTACGATTCGAATACCCGCAGCCTGTTTCTCGCCAGGGATCGGTTCGGCATTAAGCCCCTCTTCTACAGTGTGCTGGCAGATGGGCAGCTGGTATTCGGTTCCGAGCTCAAGGTGATCAAGGCGCACCCCGGGCTGCCCCGCGCGTTACAGCCACAGGCTGTCGAGGATTATTTCGCACTGGGATATGTGCCGGAGCCGAAAACCATCTATCGCGATGTATTCAAGTTGCGCCCTGGCCACACGATGTTGTTCCGTCATGGCGAGCCCGTGCCCGCACAAAATCAGTTCTGGGATATTCCCTTCAAGCCGGTGACGGTGGCGAGTGAGGCCGATCTGCAGGCCGAGTTGATCGCCAGGCTGCGGGAGGCGGTGCAGGTGCGCATGGTGGCCGAAGTGCCGCTGGGTGCCTTCCTTTCGGGCGGTGTGGATTCCAGCGCGGTTGTAGCGATGATGGCGGAGTTGCAGAGCGATCCGGTAAACACCTGTGCTATCGGATTTGATGTCAAGCAGTTCAATGAAACCGAGTATGCCGCACGCGTCGCAGAGCGTTATCACACCAACCACTTTCAGGAAATCGTTAGTAGCGAGGACTTTGATCTTCTTGACGAGCTCGCCGCGCTCTACGATGAACCCTACGCCGACAGTTCGGCGATTCCCACCTACCGTGTGTGTCAGCTGGCCAAAAAACGGGTGACGGTGGCCCTGTCAGGTGATGGCGGTGATGAACACTTTGCGGGCTACCGGCGCTATCGCTGGCATATGCACGAAGAGCGTTTGCGGCAGGCGCTCCCATTGGGCCTGCGCAAACCCGTCTTTGGCGCTCTTGGCCGGTTGTATCCCAAGGCGGATTGGGCGCCCCGGGTATTCCGTGCAAAAACAACCTTTCAGGCGCTGGCGCGAAACTCGGTGCAGGCCTACCTGCATTCGGTGTCGATCTGCAGCGATGAGCAGCGTGCTGCACTGTTCAGCGACAACTTCAAGCGCGAATTGCAGGGCTATTCGGTACACAGCGTATTTGATGAACATGCGGCTAACAGCCCCACCGACGATCCGCTGTCGATGATTCAGTACCTGGACATGAAAACCTACCTGGTGGGCGACATCCTGACCAAGGTGGACCGCGCCAGCATGGCCCATGCGCTGGAAGTGCGGGTACCCCTGCTGGATCACCCGCTGACCGAATGGGTTTCCGGCTTGTCCCCGGAATGGAAACTGCGCGGCCAGGAAGGGAAGTATCTGTTGAAGAAGTCACTCGAGTCCCGCCTGCCGCAGGATGTGCTGTACCGCGACAAGATGGGCTTTGGTGTGCCACTGGCCAAGTGGTTCCGCGGCCCGCTGAAGGAACGTTTACGGAAGGATCTCCTGGAGTCCGGCGGCCTCGCGGCCACCGGGCTGTTCAATCAGAAGTATCTGGCGCGACTGTTTGATGAGCACCAGTCCGGACGACGCGATCACAGTGCCCCGTTGTGGAGCCTGTTGATGTTCCAGGCCACGGTGCGTGATGACCAGTTTGTGGTAGCGGCGTGAGCGGAGGCCCGATGCGTATTCTGCATATCCTCGATCATTCCATACCCCTGCACAGTGGTTACACCTTTCGTACGCGCAATATTCTGCGGTGCCAGCGCGCCCTGGGCTGGCACACCGCTCACGTGACCGGGCTCAAGCAGGGGGTGAGTGACGTAGCGGAAGAAACCGTCGATGGCCTGCACTTCTACCGCACAAGCCCCGGCAACAACCCGCTATACCGCTTGCCCGTACTTGACCAGTGGGAGGTGGTGACAACGCTGGCGCGGCGCATTGTGGAGGTGGCAGCGATTGAACAGCCGGACATTCTCCACGCGCACTCGCCAGCGTTGAATGGCCTGGCGGCCCTGCGTGCCGGTCGTGAACTTGGTTTGCCAGTGGTCTATGAGTGCCGTGCTTTTTGGGAAGATGCCGCGGTGGATCACGGCACGAGTCGGGAGTGGGGGCCGCGATATCGCGTCACACGAGCGCTTGAAACGCGCGTTTTTCGGCGCGCCGATGCCGTCACTACCATCTGTGAGGGTTTGCGAGCTGAAATCGCCGGGCGGGGCATAGATGCCGCCAAGATTACGGTCATACCGAACGCGGTCGATACCGACAGCTTTACCTTTGGTGCCCCCGCCGTGTCCGAACTGCAAGAGCAACTCGGCCTGACGGGAAAGACGGTGTTGGGCTTTATTGGCTCCTTCTATGCCTACGAGGGGATACCCCTGTTGTTGCAGGCCCTGCCGGCGTTGCAGTGCCAGCATCCTGAGTTGCGCCTGCTGCTGGTAGGTGGCGGACCGCAGGAAGCGGAGATCAGGGCGACCATTGCGAAACTCGATTTGCAAGAAGCGGTCATCCTTACCGGCCGGGTGCCCCACGAACGGGTTCAGGACTACTACAATCTGGTGGATGTCTTCGCCTACCCACGCCTGCCCATGCGTCTGACGGATCTGGTGACGCCATTGAAGCCGCTGGAGGCCATGGCCCAGGGGCGGCTGGTAGTGGCATCGGATGTGGGAGGCCATAGGGAACTGGTGCGCCACGGCGATACCGGCATGCTGTTTACCGCGGGTGACGCGGACGCACTGGCGGCGGCGGTGAATGACCTGCTGGCCCGTCGGGATGACTGGCGGTCGATGCGCGACCGTGGGCGCGCGTTTGTGGAGCAGGAGCGCACCTGGGCGGCCAGTGTGGGGCGCTATCAGCAGGTTTATGGCGGTCTGGTATGACGGAGCTTCTTTGCACCTTGGGTTGTGGGCCCAATTCCACCTCCGAATGGTGGCATGGCCATGCAGACTGAGCAACTGGGTCGGTTGTTGCAGGGAGAGGGTTTGCGGGTTAGTAGGGTAGCGACCAATGCACCCTATCGGCCGGCTTTGTCGAGCATCTGCCCGGCGTGCGAGCGGTATTCCGCCTGCTACCTACCTGCTGGCCGTGTGGCGGCTTGCGGGCAGGGTGGATGTCATTCACCTGATGGCCAATTCCGGCTGGTCCTGGCAGCTGTTTGCGGCGCCAGTGCTGTGGTTGGCTGCACGGCGCCGCTGTCCAGTGATCGTTAATTACCGGGAGGCGAGGCCAGCGAGTATTTCCGGCAGTCCTGGCGCTGGGTTGATCCCTCTCTGAAAAAGGCCGCCCTGATTGCGGTGCCCTCGGGCTTCCTGCGAGCGGTATTTGCGGGCTACGGGCATCAGACTCGGGTGATTCCCAATATCGTTGATCTAAGCCTGTTTCGGCCCCGGCCGAAATCAGCAGACAATGCTGGCGCCTTCACTCTCGTGATCACTCGCAATCTGGAACCAATCTACGGCATAGAAACCGCCTTGCGAGCTTTTGCATCAGTATTGCACGAAGCACCGGATACGCAGCTACGCATCGCCGGCAGCGGGCCCCAGGAAACGGAGCTGAAATCCCTCGCCAGTCAGCTCGGTATCGCTACCGCCGTACAGTTCGAGGGCCGCCTGGACAGGAGCGGTATTATTGGGCTTTACGCTCAGGCTGACGCTATGCTTAACCCGACCACTGTGGACAATATGCCAAATTCGGTGATTGAGGCACTGGCCTGCGGTGTCCCTGTGATCTCTACCGATGTCGGCGGTGTGCCTTTCATTGTGCGACACGAACACACCGCTCTACTGGTGCCGGCCAATGATCCGGTCGCCATGGCGGACGCGATTCTGCGGCTCCGCGGAGACGCGCAATTGCAGCAGAAACTGCGTGCCAATGGCCTGGAGGACGTTACGCAGTATAGCTGGCCAGCGGTGCGCCAGCAGTGGCTGAGTGCCTATGCGGCGGTGGCGGACCGGCAGCAGGGAGCCGCTGCATGAGCCTTTACCAGAAGGCTGTTGCAGGATTGTTGTTTCCCCTGCACGAAAAGCTCAAAGGCCACGATACCGTCGCCGTGCACAGGGCGATGGAACAGTCCCAGTGGCTAGCGCCCGACGAGATGGCGCAGCTACAGCTGGTTAATCTGCGTCGCTTCCTGGTGAAGATCGGCCGTACGGTTCCGTACTATGGTGCGCTATTTGCCGAGCTGGACTTTAATCCCGAGATGGTGCGTTCGGTGGCCGATCTTCAGCGCCTGCCTCTTCTGGACAAGGCCACCATCCGCGCCCACACGGAACGACTTAAGGCCCGGGATGCACGTGGTCTCAAGCGCTTCAACACCGGCGGTTCCAGTGGCGAGCCGCTGATCTTTTACTTGGGCAACGAACGTGTCAGCCACGATGTGGCGGCCAAGCGCCGTGCCACACGCTGGTGGGGCGTGGACATAGGCGATCGCGAGATCGTGGTCTGGGGGTCTCCCATCGAGCTGGGTTCCCAAGACCGGGTGCGCCTTTTGCGGGACATGCTGTTTCGCACAGAGCTGCTGTCGGCCTTCGAGATGTCGCAGGCCAACCTGCGGAAATTTGTGCAGCGGATCCGCCAGCTCCGGCCAAAAATGTTATTTGGCTACCCCTCGTCCCTGGCGCTTATTGCACAGTTTGCCGGGGAGCAGGGCATTGCCCTGGATGGGCTAGGCATCCGGGTGGCGTTTGTCACCTCCGAACGGTTGTATGATCATCAGCGGGAAGCGATTGAGCGGACTTTTGGCTGTCCGGTAGCGAATGGCTACGGTGGCCGCGATGCGGGTTTTATTGCCCATGCCTGCCCGGAGGGCAGCCTGCACATTACCGCCGAGGATATGGTTCTGGAAATTGTCGATGCGGCAGGCAATATCCTGCCTCCTGGTGAAAGCGGCGAAATCGTTGTTACACACCTGTTCACCAGCGAGTTTCCCTTCGTGCGCTACCGCACCGGCGATATTGGTACTTTGAGTGAGCGCCCTTGCGCCTGTGGCCGCGGCCTGCCGGTGCTTGCCAGCGTGGAAGGGCGCACCACGGATTTTGTGACTGCGTCGGATGGCACCATTCTCCATGGTCTCGCTCTCATCTATGTACTGCGTGACATGGCGGGAGTGGCGAATTTCAGGATTGTGCAGGAGTCAGTGGCGTTGACGCGGGTGGAAGTGGTTCCCAGAGAGTTTTTGACGGCGGGCATGATAGAAGAAATTCGACAGGGCTTGCAGGCGCGTTTGGGGCAGGAGGTAGTGATCGAAGTGAGTGAGGTGAGCGCTCTCAAGCGTGAATCTTCCGGAAAATTCCGGTATGTCGTGAGTAGAGTCTCCGCGGTATGATCGATAGCTTGTATTTGTTGTTGGTTATTTGTTGTGTGTGCTACCTGTTTTGGTGGGCCGACAGGCAGGACAGGGACTGATGCGCGACCTGTTGCTGGTTTTATTCCTTTTTATTGCGATTGTCTACTCGTTCAAGCGCCCGTACCTCGGTGTCGCCGCCTGGATCTGGATAGCCCTGATGGCGCCGTCCTACTGGGCCTTCGGATTTTCGCAGAATTTCCGATTGAATCTCACTATCGTGGTGGTCACCGCACTTTCGTATATCTTTGCGACCCGTAACAAGGACATCAAAGTGAATGGCCTTGGTGTCTGGATCCTTCTTTTTGGCCTCTGGACTCTGGTTACGACCAGTGTCAACTTGAACACCTATCCTGACATGGTCTGGGACTACTGGAACCAGTTCATCAAAGTGTTGATGCTGTTTTTCTTTATCACGCTCGCCGTGCGTAAACGCTTGCACATCGATACATCGGTCTGGGCGATCGTACTCGCGATCTCCTCGTATGCGGCAATGGAAGCGGTGAAGTTCATACTCTCCGGTGGCGGCCATATGATCTCGGGGCGCGCCGGCATCATAGCCGACCGCAATGATTTCGCGGTTGCTATCAATATGTGTATTCCCTTGGTGGTCTATCTAATTCAGGTTACGCAGCACAAGATGGTGAGGTTGGGACTCTGGGGAATACTCCTCCTCAATGTGGTGAGTGTTGTGGGAACCGGTTCCCGCGGAGGGTTCATCGGGCTGACCATTCTGGCAGTGGCTTTCTGGCTGCGGTCACGTTACAAGATTCCTCTAGCCATTGTGGCGCTATTGGCCCTTCCGGTGCTGTACCAGAGTACCCCTGAAGAGTGGCGCGAACGACAGGCAACAATTGCGACCGCCGCGGAAGAAGACAGCTCTTTCATAGGGCGTCTGTGGGCCTGGAAGATATCCACTCTACTCGCGCTGGACCATCCGTTGACAGGCGGTGGCTTCAAGGCAGTTCTTGACGGCCGGATATGGAACTACTACGCGCCCTTCACTCCAAAATTCTCAATCCTGGAAACTCCACCCATACCAGAGGATAGCGGCAGCAAGGCCGCGCACAATATCTATTTTCAGGTTTTGGGCGATCATGGCTTTGTGGGCTTGTTTATCTTCTTGTCGATGCTCGCGCTGGCGCTGTTGAACAACCTGCGCAATGTCGCGTTAGGCAGGGCACATCAAGTCGTTTGGTACAACAAGTTGGCAGGATTTCTTACGCTATCCCTGGTCGGATACGGAATAACGGGTGCCAATGTCAGTCTGGCTTATTTTGACTTGCTTTATACGGTCTTGGGGATCATAGCTGTGATGACGCTTCGGCGGAATGAATTGCTCGTCAATGAAAATTTGTCCACCGAGACGTCTGCAAGTTCGTCTGGTTGGCCTGGCAGTACGTCCAATCCTACACCGAGGCGGGGAGGACGCTCTGTAGCGTCCGCAAATGTAGAGCGCACATGAAATCACTTCGGGACATTGCATACCGAGCTTTGTGGAGCGCTTGTGGCGCGCAGGGACTATCTATCCTGATATACCATCGAGTTCTGCCTGAGATCGACAGTATGCGTCCGGGCGAAATTACAATCAGAGAGTTTGAGTGGCAGATGGGTTTACTTCGGGATCACTTCAACGTGCTCTCACTTCGCGATGCGCTCGAGCACTTGGAGCGGGGATGCCTGCCTCCCCGCAGTGTGTGCATCACTTTTGATGACGGCTATGCCGACAACCTGACTGTCGCGCTACCGGTGCTGGAGCGTTTTGGGTTTGCCGCCACGGTATTTGTCAGCTCGGGCTTTCTCTCGGGCGGGCAGATGTGGAACGACAGTATTGTCGAGGCACTCCGGGTGATCAGGCCGGGTCCACTGGATCTGCGTACGGTTGGCTTGGGCGAGTTTGATATAGGAGATGAACCGAGCCGTCTCCATGCGGCCACGGGAATAATCCGCGATAGCAAATATCTCCCGCTGGAGCAGCGCTCGGAGGTTGTACGATATCTGACGGAGGCGGCGAATGTCGACAGCAGTGGACTCATGTTGACACATGAAGGCCTGAAAGAGTTAAGGCGCAGAGGCGTGGAAATTGGTGGCCATACGGTTTCCCATGCGATACTGGCGTCGCTCGATGAGGACGAGGCTCGGAGCGAAATCGCACAATGCAAGGTGGATCTTGAGGCTATACTTGGCGAACCGGTCAATTTTTTTGCGTACCCCAATGGCCGCAGGGATCAGGATTACCGGCAACTAGATGCCAATCTGGTGCGTGACGCAGGCTTCGTGGCTGCGGTAACCACGAATTGGGGCGTGTCTTCTCCTGCGACCTCTCGTTTCGAGTTGCCTCGCTTTACTCCCTGGGACAAAAATCGCGCGAAGTACCTTATCCGGATGGCTTTGAACGCCAGACAGCGACATTAGCGGCACATAGGTGCGCTTGTGCTAGACTCGCGGTTTAATCTTGAGTTAACGCCCAGAGGCCACTGGTGTCTGTAAACGTAACAACAATGCTCTTCCGTACTGTACTGATTGCAGGTCTATGGTTGGCAGGAAGTGCCCTCGGGCAGCAAATCTATATCGAGCGTTATTCCGGGGAGGCTGCGGAGGTTTGGGCCGAGTACGTCCGCATTCGCCTTGGTGCGCAGAATGCTCCCGCAGAGTCCCCAGTTTCTGCACCCACGCCGCCTCCAGCTCCCACGCTTGCTCCCCCTGAAGGGAGTACTCCGCCGTCCAATCCTGCGCCGGTCACCATTCGTCCATCGCAGCCGGTACCGCAAGATAGCGTAGTTGCTCCTGGTGACCCTTCTGCGAGGCTGACGACTCCCGTGGTCTACACGCGCGTACCACGTACGCGTGGCCCCGCCACAGTGACGCTGCGTGATGGAACGGAGTTTCGGCTTGAGAGCCCCGATGTCTGGGACGCATTGCCTGATACGCGGCGTGTTTTCAGTGGATTCAATGCTCCGGGACAATTGATCCTTCGCAACCCGGATGGCAGTGAGCGCCTTCTGTTTGACTGTCGGGGCCGCGCAGAACCCTGCGTGCCCCTTGATGCCGCTGTGTCACTGGATGGCGAGCGAGTGTTGTTCTCGGTGTACTATGGCGAGCGGCTTGGCAACGGCTGGTGGGATGGAGTCACATTGCCTAATCGAGTGCTCTCTGGTGCAACGCAAGCGCGCTTGCATGTGGTGAACCTTGAGACCGGTATCGTGACACCCCTGGCGCACCGACCAGGTGTGTTTGATGTGTCCCCGACCTGGCTGACTGATGGCCGGATCATGTTCGCCTCCAGCCGGCAGCGCTTTCGAGAGCCCTGGATGCACTGGATTTCACCCAACAACCGTCCACATACTCAGCTATATATCGCCGATGCGGACGGCCGCAACGCGGTCAATGTCACACCACACGAAGTTTCCACCGCAATGCATCCCTACCTCCTTGCCAGTGGAAGGGTCGCCTATGGCTCACATTGGTTGAGCCATAATCTCGCATACAGCAGTACCAATGGCGGTATCAATTGGCCCGGCACCCTGGATAACTTCTGGGTGGTCATGGATATGGATGCGCGCGGCGGGGATATGACCGCGCTTCTGGGCGCACACCGAACATCCATTCAGGCGAGCACTGGTCGGACCAAGACCATGAAGGCCCTCCACTTTCTGGGCCAACGACTCAATGGCGACATTGCGTCGCAAACTACTATCGTGGAAACAATCTGGGGCTGGGTGACGTGTTCTGCTGGCCCCCGGAGCCCGTCGGAGTTGAGGGTGCGTTGCCCAGCTTCCTGCCTCGCGGCATCTATAATGTAGCTGATTGGTCGAAGTCGAATGATGAGCCCTCGTTCACGGAAAACGGTGAATTTCTTGGCAAAATTGGTTACCCCGAGGGCATGGACGGCGACCAGCTGCTGCTGACGGTCGGGCGCGGATATTGCACCCAGGTCTCCGGGACAGTACAGAGCTTCCAGCGCGCGGTAGTAGAACAGCCAGAGAAGCGTGCCTGCGATGTCGGGCTGTATCATACTACGGTGCTGCCGTCCCGGAACATGCAGGACCTCGTCAAGGTGGTGGATCATCCCGATTGGCATGAATTCGGTGCCCGGGTCGTCAGGGCGCGCAGCGTAGAGAACCCCGTACCAATGACGACGCATGACAGCAGCTGCCAGATTGCAAGCAGCGATGCGCTGACTGGGGAGACCAAGCCCCGGCGGCCATACGATTTCAACAACAACTATGTGACAGCCGCGAACAACGGCGGCGAGATCGATGGTTTGCCGGCCGACGAACTGACTGCAATTCGTTTCTGGAAGGTGTTTCCCAACCGGTCGGATAAAGCCGAGTTCAAGAATTCAATCGGGAACCGTCTGGCTCTGCTCGGGGATGTGCCGCTGCTCGCGGATGGCTCTTTCAAGGCGCAACTTCCTTGCGATGTGCCTTTCTTGATGGCGGGGGTAGATGCCAAAGGGCGTGTGATCAAGCGTGATCAGGTGCCCCAGTCTTTGCGTCCGGGTGAGAAGCGCGTGTGTACGGGATGTCACCAGCACTCGAGCCCGGGGCGTGCCTACAATGTATCGCTGGCGTTCGCTGCGGAGCCCGTCCGGCTGCTGGATGCTCGGCAGGTGCCTGGCTACGAGAACAACATCAAGCCCATGTTTGAGCGCCGTTGCCTTTCCTGCCATGTTGATGATGTGCCATTAATGGATTACGACAAACTGGTATGGGACTTTTTCCAAGAGTCAGTACCGCCTGAAAGACGCGTTCAGGTGAGCGAGACGACAGACCCTAGGCGTCGATATGGTCTGCACCGCCCCTATACCAGCAAGTATGTGAACAACATGTTCGCCCGTGAGAGCCTGCTTTACTGGAAGGCGGCGAATCAACGGACAGATGGGCGCACTGACGCCACATTTGCTGATGATATCGACTTCGGCCCGAATCATCCGGTGGGTATCACTACGCCTGAATTGCGGAGCCTGGCCGAATGGTTGGATTCCGGCGCGCCCCGCTAGGCGCCCCGCTAGTTCATGCCGTCGCAAGTGGGTTGGAGTTGCCGCCATTGCCGCTGCAAGATGCGTGATCTTGGCCAGATTCTGGTGAAAATTCGCGGCTGATAGTCGCCGGCCGCATGCAAGCGCCGCCGGGTGGGCGAGGTTGCCAAGGCTCCTGACCTGCCTTCTTTGTCCGTGCCTGCGAACAAAATATACGCGCCACACTGCACTGGAATTTCCCTGAGATAGGCCAGGCGCGGGCTGACCGACGCAAGAGCCGGGTCCAGAAACCAGCTCGTGCTTTGTACTCCGCGAAATTGTGGGTTCAGATCCAGAAAGTCGGCCAAATGTTCGTAGCACTCTATCCAACCAGCCGGATGGAAGTGCTCCACGACGTGGGGGTGCATATGAAGCTCCAGAAACGGCCGAATTCCGCGACTGGCCAATACGGCTTGCAAAAACCTGACTAGCTGTGCCGGCCCTCGGCGTACAGCAAGTGAACGTGGAAGTCCCGAATAGGGGTTTGCAAACTCCGCCCCAAAGGGGACCAGTCTATGGAGCAAAATGGCGATGTCCTTGCGAAAAGGATCGTTTTGAAAGCTGAAATAATCAGGGGGTTGTGTATTGTTTTCGTATTCGAGTCTTCTCAGTTCAACAGCATACAGCCTGCTAACGCTTTCTGGCAGCTTCCATGGCGGACTGTCTGGGGAGAAGTTGCGCACGAGAAAGCTGAGTAACTGTTTATTGTGAGTGAACGCTCCTTCTTTACTGTTTGTCGACAAAGCCCTCTCTGCAGCCAGTAAACGGGGTGGCAAAGCGGCATAGTCGGCGCCGGGGGCCGGTAACAGAGCAAGATTGCAATATTCCTGTACATCCAGTTTCATTGGGACTTCGAGTTGCAATGGGCCATGGTGGGAGCATCATAAAAGACATGAACACAGTCCAGTATAATTCATCATGCAGGAAGCAAAATAGTTGGACGCGAGGTTGATCTGCCCCATTGGTCATGGATTTTTACTCCGGCGTGGAATTGGGCAATAGCGTCACCCGAATATTTCATCGTGGGGCCGGTCGAAAACAATAGCGCCTGTCGGGTCGGGTTCTGCGTTGAGTTCGATTACTACCGGGCCATGAGGAGTAATTGCAATATCGATGCCGGCAAATTGAAGGTTGGGAACGGCTTCAATCGCCCTTATCGCCAGCCTGGCTGAATCCTGCCAGAAAGGAAGTCTACCGCCAGTTATAACCTCCCCCGAGTCTATGTGGCTCTCGAATGTTTCATTCCAAATATTCAGGTTAAGACCAGTGCCTATTTCGCCCGTGGTGATGTCTATGGGAAATGCCGCTCCCCCTTGGCTGGTATTGTCCACAAGGCTTCCGCGGCGGCCCACACGTAAGAATGCCCCCAACACGGTACTTGCACCGTCTTTGCTCATGGCCCAGATCCTGAGAGTGTTGGCGCTTGAATGGTTGAATCTGGCAAGCTCGGAATGCTGCAGGATGTATTCTTCGACGATATAGTCTGGCCCGAACTGCAGCTGAAGAACGTCGTCAATGAGTTGCGTGGCCGTTAATTCCTGGTGGGTATCGAGCAGTGTTAAAGTCAAGTTCGGTCCTCTGCCCACACTGACTGCACAAAAGCCTGTGCCGCCATAGCCCTCTACCAGCTTGAAGCATAGCCTCTCAATCCGTGGTGCTGACTGCAGCAGTTTTGTTAAATCCTCTGCACTGACCAGTGTTGAGCCATCTCCGGTCATTCCCCGATGGCGATGTAGGCGGCCGATGAATTGGGGTGTAGGAACTCCGAGCAGTTGCAAAATCGCCTTCTCACTGATTTTATTCTGAGAAAGCTTCTGGTATTCGAGGGGGTTGAGTGTCCGCACCAATTCCCGAAACTTCTTGTAGGTCCAAAATCCAGTCTTGAATTGCCAGGGCAGGTGCCTACGCCAGTATCTGGCTACATGGTAGTGGCGCGGCCCCAAACCATGCATGAGTTTCAATACAAGCATTTCTGCGAATTGCCTGCTGGCGGGCAAGTGGCCCTCACTTGCTCGCTTCCTGGACTGGCGTATTATGTCAAGGATGGTCGAGCTGGACGGCTGCTTCGGCGGAGCTTTCAAGAGGATGTTCTCGCGTTGACTGCGTTCAATCGGGCATACTGGTTCGATATTGACAAGTTTTTATATTAGCACCGAGATCACTACAGATGACAACGTCCGCTTTGATCCGCCGCAGCAGAGACCTCATCGCCAGTGTACGCTGGCGGGCAGAATTTGCTGTGGCCATGGGGCGAGCGCTGCTGAAACGGCCCGTGCTGGGTAAGGTGGAGTTTGTCGCCATCACCGGGACTGCGGGGAAAACCACGACCAAGGATCTGTGTGCCGGCATTCTGGCCTGTACCGGCCCCGTCACCAAGACTGAATATTCCTGCAATGAGGCCGCTAAGGTGGCCGAGACCGTTACCTCTGTTCGTCCCGGTGATCGCTATGCGGTAGTGGAGATCCACGGCGGAGAGCCTCGGGCGATGGACTGGCCCCTCAGGTTGATTAGGCCGCGTATTGCCGTCGTCACTCTCATTCAGCGAGAGCATGCCCGTTCGGCGTTTGGGCTCGAGGAAATTGCCACCGAGAAGTTTCGGCTCATCGAGGCCCTGGGGAAAGATGGAGTAGCGGTTCTCAACAGCGACGATCCCCTATTGTGGGAGAGGGGGCAGCGATGGGGCGGCAAAGTCATCTGGGTGGGGCGCGGTGAGGGTGCCACTCTGCGACTGTTGGAGTGCCAGTCCAGATGGCCACAACCACTGGCGATGAAGCTGGCGTACAGTGGAGAACAATATACCGTGATCACCAAGCTTCACGGCGAACATCTTGCGCTGCCGGCACTCTGTGCCCTCGCAGTCGCGCTAGCCGCGGGCCTGACCTTGCACGAGGCTGGCGCCAATCTGCAGGAGGTCGAGCCCAGTGAGGGACGGATGCAGGTCGTGAGGGGCGGTGATGGTGTCACGTTTCTAAGGGATGACTGGAAAGCGCCTCTTTGGTCGCTGGATGCCCCCATGACTTTCATGCAAGATGCGACAGCCCCGCGCAAGGTAATGGTGATAGGTACCCTTTCGGACTACTCCCGCTCAGCATCCAAGCTCTACCCTCGGGTGGCAGAAAGGGCCCTGGAAATTGCCGATCAAGTGATTTTTGTCGGGGCAAATGCCTATCGGGCAACGAAAAGGGCGACGCGAGAACAGCGGCAGCGCTTGCATGGTTTCGGCGAGTTGCGTGAAGCGGCGGTGTTTCTACGCGAGAACCTGCGCCGGGGAGACCTGGTGTTGCTCAAGGGGTCGTCTCGTATGGATCACTTGGTGCGATTGATTCTTGACCGGGAGAATCCCATTGCTTGCTGGGAGAGTCGGTGTGGCAAGACGCAGTTCTGTACAAGCTGCCCGAGGCTGTACGACTTTGAAAGAGCTTCCAATGTAGATCCTGCAATGGTTCGCAAAACCGGTGACCCGCCGCCTGTGGTCGCCGTTGGCGAAGAGTGTATTGTCCTGGTGGGCTTGGGGAATCCGGGTGAAGAATATCGGCTAACGCGGCACAATGCTGGGCATCTCGTGCTTGATACACTGGTTCATGAACATGGCATGACCTGGGAGCACGCATCTTCCGGGCAATTCGCCGAGGGATTGCTACTGGGCGTACGGCTCCTGCTGGTGAAGCCGGGTGCGTCCATTAATCACTCTGGGGAAGCAATTCGTCATATGTTGGGTTCGGAAGAATTGCGCCGCGCCGTGGTGATTCATGACGACATGGATATCGAGCTTGGCAAAGTGAAGGTGGGACGAGGCGGAGGTGATGGCGGTCATCTCGGAGTGAGGTCTATCATCACCGTGTGCCAGACGCAGGATTTTTCACGGGTAAAGCTGGGAGTGCGCCCTCAGGGCGACGACCGGAAGAGCCTGCAGCTGGTCCACGACAATTTCTCAGACAAGGAGTTACAACAGCTCACGGCGGCGTTTTCGTCCAGTCTACCGAAACTGCTGAGCCAGGTGCGGGGTGAGGCTCTCGAAACGCTGGCCTAGTTTGGGAGGGTTACGCAACGCGCGGCTCACAGAGCGCTGGGGAGCTGCATCAGGCGCCAGGGTCGCTTGCCTTTTGCAGCCTGGTAGCATCATTGGTCTCCAACTCGCAATCAAGATTGGCTCCCTGTGAGTGAAAAAACTCCATCAGTGCATTGCCTACAATTGTCCGCCAAGGTTCGTTGTTGAAGAATCCATGTTTCTCACCGGCTGCAATCAACAGCTGTATGCTGTCTCTGGAGCCTTCAACTTGTGATGATACGGCTTGATATGCCGTTGGCAACAGCGGGTCCAGGCTGCCGTAGATAACTAGCTTTGGTATGTCTGCCCGCGCCAGTTTGGAGCCAAGCGACAGTTCAGCGGCTTTGGATGGCCCCAGAGCATCAATTAGCAGTAGTTCTTCTTTCGTGTATCCTTGGGACTCATTGGCAACAGTCAGCTCCAGGACTGGATTCAACAGCCCCAAGGCGAAGGGCGGTTTAGTATCCTGACCGGTGCAGTCGTTACTGCCGGCGCAGCTGAGTGTACTTGCGGCAGCGACATGAGCTCCAGCGGACCCTCCGACAAGTGCGATGTGCGCGGGATTTACACCAAATCTGGCATGGTTCCGCTGCATCCATCGATAGGCGGTGGATGCATCATCTACCGCACGATCGGGTAAGGTGCCGTGTCGGGAATGGACGCGATACTCTACAAGGGCAGCGACTATGCCACAGGCAGCGAAACGTTTCGCGAACCACTTGAACTGGTCCGGGCTGCCGGTGATCCACCCACCACCGTGAAAAAACAGCACCGCGGGATGGTTGCTGCCCTCGGTCCTGGCTGGATAAATCTGCATCCGCAGCGCCGGTTGTTGGGTTTTATCATCATTGTAGATTACTGAAACGGGTTTCCAGCGGAAAAAATGTCCTGAAGAAATCAAAAGGGCTATACCTCCTGCGCCAATCAGGGCGATAAAAGCCAGGCGTGTGAACCGATGTTGGTGTCTCATGCTGTCCCGGAAAAGAATCTCCCTATAGAAATACGCCTGCTTTTGCCAGTACGAGTTTTGCTCGTCTCTTTGCGGTGCGCTGCGCTGGTGGAAGCTCGGAGTACAGATGGGCAACATCGCCGCGAGCCTTCTCCCAGCACGCCTGGTCGAAGGCAATTCCCCGGGTAGTGTCGCGCTCGGATACGGTGGCCTCAATACAGGGAGGCGGCACGACTCCCAGGCGCAAGTGTTCATCGAGGATGTCGGCCTTGGCCTTGATGTTTTTCCACTGCACAGCTGAGTAGTTAGAGTCGTGGCGCCTATAGCCCCAGGTAGGTTGCGTGTCGCCGACGAAATCACAGCCTTCAAGGCTGGCGAAGCGCCGGGTAAATTCGCTATCCTCACCTATCCAGCGACTATATTTATTGAGAAAGCCTCCCATTTTCTGATAACTTTCACGTCGAAACACAACACCGGAAAGATAAGCCGGGTTGAACGCTAGCAGTCCGAGATATGGGGTCCTCAACTGATAAAAACCTAAATCGTCTATCGTTGTGAAAGCGTCTCTCCATCCTTTGGGTGCTTCGTCGAGTAATGTATGGCCACCGTATTCCACATTTCCGAAAGAATAGCAGTCCGAGAAAGTGAAGTCTGCCTGAGGGTACCGGTCCAGTAGCATTAGGCGTCGCTCGATATGAAAGGGCTCCCAGATGTCATCACTGTCACATAGCGCAATGTAGCGAGTCGAAGATCGAGCAATGGCAATCGCCCTAGCCTTTCCCTGCCCCCCGTTCGGTACCGAGATAAGTAGAATGTTTTTGTCGAACTCTGCTGCGATATCTCGAGTTGAGTCTATAGATCCGTCGTCGACCACTATAATTTGGTCGAGCGGAGCAGATTGCTTTCTAATCGACGTAAGTGTCTCTGTTAGAGTGGACTCACTATTATACGCTGGGATTACGACAGCGATTGAACGATCTTCCATACAGGCTCCCTGGTAGTGTACTAAACGCTGGCCAGCGTCTCGCATTCTACATCAATGCATTTAGATAAGTTTACTCCGAGCGTCATTTGCTGTTTAAAGCATGATCTCATTTGCCGATAATGATCGAGCCAGTCTCTATGTGGAGTGGTCAACCATTTTGTGACAACCCAGTTAAGCCGCTTTCTTCATTTCAAAAACTGCTGATTCGTAGTCATTCGGGCTGACGTATTGCAGCGTAGAATGCAGCCGCCGACTGTTATAGAACATCACGATGTAATCCAGAATGTCCTGTTGTAGTGGTCTAATAGAACCGGACACTTTAATAAGCGACAATATTGGTCGATTATTGAGGTGTCAGCATGACTCAAAAACGTACACATAAACGTTACCCGGAACCGTTCAAGGAAGAGGCCGTCGCCATGGTTCGGGAGCAGGGATATACGGTCCCAGAGGCAGCCAAGGCGCTGGGTATCAACCCGGCACTGCTGTACCGCTGGAAGGACAAACTCGATGCCCAGGCCGAAGGCCGTGCTCTGGCTGAGTCCGAGCGCGAGGAGCTCAAGCGCCTGCGCAAGGAGAATCGTAACTTACGGACAGAAAAGGAAATTTTAAAAAAGGCGTCAGCCTTCTTCGCGAAAGAAATGAAGTGAGATTTGAGTTCATCCGGGCTGAATCGGTCCAGTACCCGATTCGCACCCTGTGCCGGGTCATGCAGGTCAGCACATCGGCCTACTATGACTGGGCGAGCCGGCCAGGCAAGGTGATCGAAGCGCAGGAACTGATGCTGCGCCGGCGCATGAAAGCGCTGTTCGAGAGAAGTCGAAGCAGCCTGGGTAGTCGGGAGATGATGAAAGCTCTGCGCGGAGAAGGCTTTGTAATCGGACGCTATCGAACTCGCCACTTGATGCAGCAAATGGGGCTGAAGGTGGTTCAGCGCGTGGCGCACAAAGTGACGACCAAAAGAAAGCACGGAGATGCCGTGGCGGATAACCTGTTGAATCAGAACTTCAATCCACCGGCACCGAATCAGGTCTGGGCCGGCGACGTGACCTACTGCCGCACTGGCGAAGGCTGGATGTACCTGGCGGTGGTCATGGACCTGCATTCGCGCCGCATCGTGGGCTGGCATATCGACAAGCGCATGACGACGGCGTTGGTTACTCGAGCGTTGATCATGGCCCATACGCTCAGGCGACCGCCCAAGGGCCTGGTGTTTCACAGCGACAGAGGCTCGCAGTACACCAGCGCCAAGTACCGCCAACTGCTGCGAGGCTATGGCATGCGTGCCAGCATGGGTGACGTCGGCGCCTGCTGGGACAACGCGGTAGTGGAGCGGTTCTTTGGCAGTCTCAAGCATGATTGGCTCTACAAAGTGGTGCAGCCGACACGTGAGCATATGAAGCAAGACGTTGCCGCCTATATCCGTTACTACAATCTGGAGCGGCGTCATACAGCAGCCGGTGATCTGTCACCGGTGGAGTACGAAAACTCGCTGAAAAAAGTGTCCGGGAATTGTTGACCAGAACATGTTGTGCCTCAGCGCGGATCTGATAGTGCCGCCACTGCACGCGTTCTTTCTTCAAACTCGCGAAGAAGCTCTCCGCGACCGCATTGTCCTAGCAGTCTCCCTTGCGGCTCATGCTGCCAATAAAGCCATTAGCCTTCAGCAAGCGCCGGTAGGCTTTGCTGGCGTATTGAGAGCCTCGGTCTGAATGCACTATCAATCCCGCCCTCGGTCGCCGCTGCCAGACCGCCATGCGTAGCGCATCCGTCACCAGCCTGGCCTTCATCCGCGAATCCATGCTCCAGCCCACCACACGACGGCTGAACAGATCGATGAACACAGTCAGGTACAGCCAGCCTTCCCGGGTCCAGATATAAGTGATGTCAGTCACGTACGCCTGGTCTGGTACGGAGGCGGTAAATTCCCGGGCCAGCACATTGTCGAACACCGGCTGTTTGTGATCGCTGTTGGTTGTCACCTTGTATTTCTTTCGGTACCGGGCTTTGACGCCAGCCTCGCGCATCAGCGACCGGGCCTTGCGTCGGCCCACGGGATGGCCCAGGGCGTTCAGGGCGCGCTTCATCCGCCGAGACCCATAGCTGTCGCAGCTACCTTTGGCGACTTCCTTCACTGCTGCAATCATCGCCTCGTGTTCGGGATCCGGCAGTCTGTCTCGCTGACGTTGGCACTGCCGATAGTAGGCATTGCGGCTGACACCCAGGAGTCGACTCATCACGTCGACTGGCCAGGCCTTCTTGTGCTGGGTGATGAACGCGTACTTCACCGCGTTTCCTTGGCAAAGAAGACCGTCGCCTTTTTTAAGATTTCTTTCTCCATCTTCAGTCGGCGATTTTCCTCCCGCAATTGACGGATCTCCAACTGCTCCGCTGTCAGCTTGCCATTGCCCCGGAACGCCTGCCCCTCGGGTGCCGCGTGCTCTTTGAGCCAACGCCCAAGCATGTTGGCATTGATCTCCAGGCTACGCGCCGCCTCTGACCGTGAATAACCCTGCTCCAGCACCAGGCTGATAGCGTCCAGCTTGAATTCTTTCGAGTACTGCTTTCTTGTGGTCATTTCCAACCTCCAGTTTCAGGGTATTATCCTTAACTGGGTTGGTCACATCCATTCAACCACTTCAATGTAGAGTATTGGATAGGAAGGAGAAGATCATAGACTCTAACGCAAACGAGAAGGTCAAGCTCAAGCATAATTGACGCCGTCAGCGGCGATCATCCTGCTGATCACACCTGCAGCAAAGGGGGGAGTTTTCAGCACGAAATCCTGACATTCCGGTATATCATTAAGGGCTGCGCAGCTGTTTCGAAAGGCCTTGGTCTACGATATGCTTTGTTGGTGTCAAAACCTCGGCAACCTGCACAAGTCGCAGAAGGACAAGACGACTGAACACCTGACCCAGGCCACAAGCAAGCAGTATGATCATGACTATCTGCTCCAAACCATCAGCATGTCACGCTCGGGCCCCTCGATCCGGGTGAGGAATATCGGATCGTTGCATCAATAAATTCGCTAGTGTTTATTTGATTGGGGCCTGGCGGATTTTTCTTTCAACACTACCTGAGACCCCGTTAAGGGCCTATTCTATTCAGTTGAATCCGCGATGCTTAATAATTTTATAACGCGGTCAATTTTTGCATGGATATCCGAAAACTTTGGTCCCATTCGTGTGCTATTCCCAGTCGTTAATGAAATTGGTTTTTTAAACCAAGCACCGGTCCTTGCGCTTATGGCTCATGACCCCAGATTTCGGGTTGCCACCGTCAACGAGGAATCTGTCCCTCTGATCTTCTCAGCGGATTGGATGCAAGTTTTGTTTTCGAGACATGAGGTATCCAAGGTGCAAGCGCAGACAGGTATCTGGAACTATGTGATTGTGACTGATCGCCTTGATCTCTGGCTACGGTGGCCAAGCTTGGGGGTTTATATCGATCACGGCAGTGCTTTTGGTAATGAATTGGCGCAAGAAAATTCGGTGCCGTTTGTAGAGACCGTTCTGCGGCAATCTAATATCGACCTAGCGTTCCTTAGTGGCCCGGGTCACCTTTGGGGCTTGAGGGATTCGGCCCCCGATATTGCAAGTCGCTTTGACAAAGCAATGTTTGTATCCGGATCTCCGAAGCTGGTCGCTCTTCTCGAGGAAGAGGTTGAGAGAGGAACTCTCCTATCGTCGCTAGGCCTCAACCCCGACGCCTCCACGGTCCTGATTTCGTCACATTGGACAAAAATGTCTCTTCTTAGAGATCTTGATGTAGCGTGCATTGATTCATTGTGCGAAAACAATCCGAACCTCAATGTAATCGTTACCTGCCATCCCCGATTGTTGACCTTGGGCCAATGTGATGGGGGCGACGGCGAGTGGATCAAGCGAATGTGTGAGCGGCTTGAGGCCAAACACCATAATATGGCTTTCATACGGACGGCGAACCCTTTTGATTTAATGCAGGTATCCGATTGTATGTTGTGCGATCACAGTTCTATAAGAGTAGAGTATGCGCTTCTAATGAAGCCAGTGGGTCTGTACCGAAACCCCAAATTCAAATGTCACTCAGCGATTACCGACACTCTCTATCGTGAATCTTCAGAGGTATTCAGCGACCCTGGTGAGCTTAACGAGGTTGTGTTTAAGCTACTGTCACCTGAGTATGGTAAACAGCGAGAATCACAAAAATTAGCTGGATATTTCCTAGCTGATCCTGCCCTAGCAGCGCCGACTATTGTTGAGCTGATTAGCCAGATGGGTCGAATAGCATCTAGTCGATCCAAGAAATGGCGACAGGTTAAATTTTTGGAAGCAAAGAAAAATTCCCAGTATGAATGAATCGAAGATTGCTAATATTTTCTGAACTTCAACTTCTCTTATGCATTTCTGCGTGCGAGCTAATGCTAAATTTGCGGGAGGAACTAGTCCCTTGATGGCATAATCGCCTTTATTGCCGCATTTAGCTCAAGCGAGAAAGGGTGTCTACCCGCGATCAGAGCAGCAAGCCAGCCGATGGCCGCGACAGGCGCCAGCGCAACGATCTGGAAAAGAGGGCTCATGTTTGATAGGGCGCCGCTCAATGTCATGATAGTTGGCGGCAGTGTTGCGCCGAGCAATAGTGGCATTGCCCGTGCCGCACATTTGCAGAGAAGCAGCAAATCAAGGGCTAGGATTTTTCTCAGTAGAAAGCATGAAATAATCGCTTTGATGAAAAATGAAGCAGTCAGCGCGATCATTGCAGCATTCAGGCCCCATTGCCAGGCTGCAAATGCGACAAGCAACAATTTTGAAGCATTTGTTGCGAGACTGATATGGAGTGTCGCATCGGGCCTAGAGACTGCAATAAACAAGCTGTCGATGAAGAGAATGAGCGGTAAGATAAATCCCGCTATCGAAATAGTTTTCACCAGCAGGACGGCGGTTTCCCACTGCGCACCATACAGTATGAATACCAGCTCATCCGTATAGAGAAGTAAGAACGCAAAGAATGGCCATGCGAATGCTAGCGTGTAGTCCACGGATTTGATGTAGCTTGCCTGCAAGGCTTCAAGATTCATCCTGTCCCTTGAAAATAGGGGCAAAACGATTCCGTTAATCGACCCAATGAAAACGCGCTCAAAGAGCGAAAATGTTCCCGTTGCTCTTGAAAAGTGACCGAGTTCTGGCATGCCGATAACTCGTGCTACTATAGCGTCGGTGCCGCTTGTGCCAACTCGGCTGATGATATTGGCTGCTCCAACCGTAGATGCAAATTTAAAGATACTCTTGCTGCCTTTTAGTGTAATTCCGAAGCGCAGCCCATGCGGTCTCGCGATTACGGAGAGTGCCACCATGCTTAGACACTCAGCGATAGATCCGTACGCGAGACACATGTAACCCGTGCCCTGCATAGCGGTTATGACGGATGTTCCGACGCCCACCAATGAAGCGATGAAGGCGATAGTTGCAGTTACCTCAAACCTAAGGTTCTTTCGTAACACAGCGAGAGTTATCGAGCCGAATGGAATGATAAAAAAATTAATTGATAGCAACTGCAGTAGAGACTTTACGCCAGGTTCAGCGAAGAAAGTGGCGGCCGGTGCAGCCAGCGTGAATACAACTAAACCTAGAAGCCAAGACGTAATTATTGTTAGTGTAAAAGCCGCGCTGATTTTTTCATAGGTGAGCTCGTGTTCTTGAATCAGGTATTGATTCAAGCCGAAGTCTCTAAAAAGATGTGCGATGGCTACTACAGAAAATCCTGCGGTATATATTCCAATTTCTGAGGGCGTTAGCAGTCTCGCGAGTATCATGCTAGACGCGAGCTGCAGCACCAAGCCTACATACCCGGCGCCCATGCCGAAAGCTATGGCCCTTTTTGTAGAGAGCACCATTCAATACTTCTTTGGCATTTTTGGCAGTCTCTCTTGTCTTGCTCCACCACCTATTGAATGGTGAAGAGCGCGTAAAGAATCCATAAATCCACACATCTCGGCTTCAAATTCGAGCGTTGATACATGCTGGCCATCAGTGATACGAGGTATAGCGTATCCGCAGGTTTCGCGCCTAGCCAAGCCCATACGCATCGTGGTGGCAGATTGGACGGCTAGGTCAGAGAGCACAGCTTTTGCTCTTTTGTCCGCGAGGCCATTGGGGTAGCAAAAATGTTTAGGTAAAAGTTTCGTCAAGCCTTCGATAATTGCTGCGTTTTGTACTAGTTCCTCCTCAAGGGTAAATGAATTTGAGGTCGATATTCTATGCCGATGGGTGTGCAGCTCAAAGCGGATTTTAGCGGATGCTGTGGTCGCCACTTCGTCTGCAGACATCAAATGGAAGGCGCGATTTCTTTCAACCTCCGTGTAATCCATGTCACAAGACTCGTAAGCAAGTCTTACGAAGGACTGACGTTGCTCTTCGTCTCTCAGAGAAAGCAACTTGCGTCTAGCCAAGTCTACTAGCTTTTCACGTTGCTTTTCTGAGTCTATCGTATATGGACCAAAATCATACTTTGCAATGTGGAGTTGACTTCCAAGCTTGGTAGTTCTAACGCAATATGAAAGCGCCACGTCCGCGACGGGAAACTGGTGAATGCAATAGTAGGTGGTTAGGTAGATAGTAGCGGCGTAGCCGTGGTCTTGAAGAATCGGGATCATGTACTGACAGCTACTCTGCCAGCCATCGTCTATGGTGATTACCGTTGCGCCTGGTGGCCACGGTTTCTCAGCCTTTGGGGGCCACGCATTGTCCAAGGCTATTACCGGGTAGCCCCACTTTGAAAGCAAGGCCATCCGGTCTGCAAATTTGTCGGCTGACATGAACAGAAAATTGCCAAATTGCGGGTTGGTTGTGTTGATGCCATGGTAGGCGAGTATTCGCAGCCGGTTAGAAGTAGCGCGTCTGCTGAGTGCGAACAGGCCGGTCCATTTTGCAAGTAGCAGTAGCAGGTGTTTAAGCTTCATGGAAGTTTAAATCGCCTTGCCCAGCTACTGGCGGCGTCCAGCATTTGCGATCTGGCTTGCGCACTGGAAAATGTCTGGTCTGCACCGGGAACCTCACGCCGCTCTCGACCCTCGCCATTGCAGGCCCCATTCCATTCACGGTCACTGGCGACCAGTTCGTCGAATTCCCGGCTTATCAGGCTATGGCCGCTCATGAGAAACAGCACGCTGCCATCAAACTGCTGCAGGCCACGCAGCATGCGCTCGATATAGTGTGCTTGCATACTTGCTGTTGATGGCCCCGCGTCGGCACCGTCTCTGCGTGCGAGCCTGGAGTGCAGCTTTGCGAAGGCACCCCGGAGGTAGCTGGCGATGTCATACTCCATTCTGAATAGCTTGCGCCAGAATGAGCATTGACGCAGGCGAGACAGGTAGTGCTTTTGCTGGACCCGTGCCGCGGTGCGTTCACTGCTGACCCAGGGGTTCGCTGCGACTATGGAGACGACCTCAGGGAATCTGTAGGCGCTCATCAGTGCTGCTGACGCGGCATCACAGCCCCCCCACAGGATGATGCGGGCGAGGCCTGGCACGCGGCGGTGAAATTCGGCAATCGCGGAAGCGATATCATCGTGCAGCGCTTCGAAGCCCTGGAATTCGCCCTCACTGTCGCCCAGGCCCCGGTGATCGAAGCGCATTACATGAACCCCTTCTTGAGACAGGCGCCGTCCCAGCGCTACCAGTTGCCTGCCGCAGCCGCCACGATACTGGGGGCCGCCGGCGACAATGGTCAGCACGCCGAGGTCGCTTGGCGTTGACGACTCATGTATAACGCCGATCAGGGTACTCTCGTCCAGCTCGAATGAGAAAGCAATCTCGCGCGTTGGCTGCCCGGTATTCATAGTGGTTGCGCGCTTGTCTGTTCAAGCAGTGAATCGCAGGTGGCGCGCTCATGGAGCTGCCAAATGGGTGGGCCGGCAAAGGTCACCCGTTGGATAATCGCGCCGAGTGCACTCAGGTGTTCCACCGCTTTGGCAGATCGAGGGTTGATTGCCTCGCTGCCATCGGCGCTGTGCTCCAACCAATAGATTCGTTTTGCGGGTGTGCGGGAAATGTTGCACATGTCCAGTTCGTCGAGAGCCAGCATCAACTGGCCGCCCAGCGTGTAGCCGCCAATTTCGACAGACTCGCCCCCGGCAAGCTGCTCGCGGATGGTTGCAGTGGTCTCACTTGCGCCTCCGCGCTCCATCAGCGCGGCCAGCCGCTGCCGGTAGACCTGTGTCGCATAAGGCTTTCCTGCAACGACCGGCTGCCACAGCAGGAGTGCGTCGCACACAATTGAACGTTCCGCGAGATAGCTTGCCGCGATGAGTGCTCCCAGCCGACAGCCCCAGAGGTGTACGGGCGCCTGCGTGCGGGCCATGAGATCGGTGTATATCTCTGAAATATTTTCATACCAGATTGGTAATGTCGCATCGGTGGTCTCACCGGGGCTTTCACCGGTGCCGTGGAAGTCCAGTAGCGTGCAGCTCATGCCTTGGCGCGCAAACCTGCGAGCCTGCTCGGCGGCGATGGCTCGGCAGCGGTTCATTTCTTCGGTAAAGGGCGGCAGGTAAATCACATGGGCGCGTGGCTCCTCCGCCTTGGGCGCACAGCGCACAAAAAACGCGGGGTGCTGGCCTTGGGTAAACCCGGCTGAAACGTCTATGGCGATCCTGTTCATGCCTCGTTCATTTTCTGTTGCACGAATGCAGCCAGAGAGCCGACGGTCTCGAATATCTCGCCGCTGATTTCGTCATCGGCCACTTCGCATCCCACGTTGTCCTCTATTTCGACAATTAGCGTGGTGATGGTGAGTGAGTTGAATTCTGGAAATCCACCCATGAGGTAGGTGTCTTCACTCAGCTGTACAGACTCTTCCAGTTGGAGGCAGGAGCGGATCATCTTGCGAGTGAGATCGAGAGCTGTCACGTATTTTCCCCTTGAAACTATGGAAGGGACTCAGTCCCATTGGCCGGCCTGGCGCAATTTACGCTGCAGTCCCGGAAAGGTCACGCCCGCGGCGTAGGCACGCTCGGCATAGCGGCGAGCCTCGTCGTATTTACCCAAGTCAAAATACACCAGCCCCATATTGTAAAGCAGGTTCACGTCGTTGGGCGACATGGCTTCGGCCTTCAGATAATGGGGCAGAGAATCTCTCGCATTGCCCAGGCGATGGAGGTACAGGCCGAACAACATGCGGGGCACCGGGTCGTCGGGAGCGTAATGAATCGCCCTCTGCAGAAAGCACTCGGCTGGATATTTGCGTTTCAGATCTTTGGATGGGTCGCTGATGGAGAACCGTACTGCCGAATACAACGCGCGGTGGTGGTTGGGAATCTTGGTCAGGGTATATTGGATGTCGCCAATGGGGTGGCTTACGCTGACACCGCGCACGAGTTGCTCAACTTCGATGGTAAAGTGATAGTTTTCAACTATCGGTAGCTTGCTCTTATCGATACGGAAGTCGTAGGGACCGTAGTTTTCCGTGCTCGGGCCAGTGCATTGCCGTCCGTCCAGTGTTTCACCCACCCAGGGTGCGACGCCCCGGCCCTCGGCCAGGCAAGGGGCGGCGAGCAGGGTGGCGCACAGGGCGGTGAACCCGACAAGTCTTTGCGTGATGGTGAAAAGATTCATGCCGCCACCTCGTGCGTTTCGAGCCAGATTTCCAGCACAGCCAACAGCCACACAAGTTCTCCGTAGTAAGCCGCATGACCACCATGGTGCCTGGCGACTGCCTCTTCCAAAAAGCTGGACTGGAAGATGGAGCGCTCGCGCAGTTTCAGTACCTTGTCGTACGCCATGTCGCGAAGCGGTGCGTGGGTTTTCATCCACACTCCAAACGGTAAGCCAAAGCCGTGTTTTGATTTGGCAATGGTGGCGTCTGGCAGCCAGCCTGATAACGTCTGTTTGTAAAAGTGCCGCAGTGACCTCCCCGGTAGTTTCCACCGGGACGGTATCTCCATCGACAAAGATACCAGTGTATCGTCAAGCATGGGATAGCGTACTTCGATGCCCGCTAGCTCACAGGCCTTGTCGACCTTACGTAAATCGTTGTCCGCCAGAGTGATCTGCCAGTCCAGAAACAGCATCCGGTTCAGCGTGGACGCACGTTCCGGTGTGGTGTAGGTCGCTTTAAGCAGGGCTATTGGTTGTTGCGTGTTCACCGCCGCCAGGAAGTCCGGGTGAAAAACCCTGTCCGGCGCATTCTGCTCCAGGAAGCTGTAATACTGCAGACGATCAGGTAGCGGAGTGTTCGCCTGCTTAAGAAAGCTGGCAGCCTTGCTGCCCAAGCGGTTGCCTTGCCCCAACAGTCCGGCCAGTCGCTCGATCATGCCCGTACGGACCCAGCGCGGGATGCGGGTATAGTGCTCGAACAGCTTTTGGTGGGCGTAGCGCTCGTTACCGGCAAACAATTCATCCCCGCCATCGCCTGCCAATAGCACAGAGACGCCGTCACTTGCCGCGAGTCGGGCACAAAAGTAGGCGGGCAGGGCCGAGGAGTTACCGAACGGCTCGTCGAAAGCTGCGGCGATGTGCGGTAGAGCCGCTACTACGTCATCGGGTGTTACGTAGTACTCATGCAGGCGGATGCCGAAGTGTTGAGCCGTGATCCGGGCGAAGGCCATCTCGTCATAGCCTTCGGCATCGAAGCCGATCGCATAGGCGTCACAGCCGGATTCCTGCACTTCGCTCAGCATACCTGCCACGGTCGAACTGTCCAGCCCGCCGCTCAGAAACGCGCCGATCTTGCGCTCCTCGCCGTCGTGGGCGGCACGGCGTACGGAGGCCTTTAGGGTGTTGCAGAGCAGGTTCTTCATTGCCGGCCGCGAGCGCGCTGGTCTCTCGTTGAATACTGGACACCAATACCGGGAAACGGCGACGCCGTTGACGGTCACAGTGCCGCAATGGCCGCCGCGGACTTTGCGAATGTCGTAGTAGACGCAGCCTGGCGAAGGGATCATATGGAAGTAGACATAGTCGTACAGGCTCTGGCGGTCCAGTGCCGTTGGCTGCCGAGCTTCCATCACGTTGGGCAAGCGTGTGCTAACGTGAAGCATCCCTTCGCACTCGGCGTAATACAGCGGTAGCCGGCCAAGCCTGTCGGTAGCGAAGAGAATCTGCTGTTTGCCTGGGTCGAATACCAGCAGTGCCCAGCGCCCATGTAGTGCAGTGAAAGGGTTTTCTGCCGAGTTTCGGTAGCGGTCGAGTAGCGTATCGGCATCCAGTGGCTGGATTGCTTCAGCCCCAAGCGCGAACACTTCACCCACAAGCGCCAACATGCGGCCCTCATCATCGCAGGCTACCTGGGCGCTCTGCAAACTGTGCTGCTGGATGCCGGTCTCCGCTGTGGTCCCCGGCGACAAGGTGGGCGTGGCCCAATCACCAATAACCAGGTGAGCAGTCAGGGCGTTGTAGGTAGGGTCAGCTGTCGGCATGCAAGGTCACCGTTCTGATACACCGAGGGCTGCGAATAATTTGGCTTCTGGCCTCTTCAAAGCGTTCGCGGGCTTGTGCCATCACCTCCTTGGATACCTGAATATCGGCATAGTTGCGGGTTACACGCTCAACCTTTCCCGAACCAATAGACTCTGACGAATCGCCCGCCTTTTCGGCGCCGGTCAGAGGTTGTTGCTCATAATGTTCGTGCAGGGGCTGTTTGAGGCCGAGGAACTGGCTGAGGGCAGTAAGCGTGGGAGACGTGTCCTCACGCAGGGTATCCGCATCCAGGTAAAGAAAATCCACGGGGCTGGACTGGGCGATCCGGGCCAGTGACTGAACCCTTTCAGTATAATAACGTGCCGCATTGCCAGTGTCTGTGTAGGGGTGGTCAGGCTCGACCGATCGGTACAGGCTAACGATGCTCGGGATGGTTTTTTCCGGAGGCCTCAGAGCAAACATAACCTTACCTTGTTTGAACAGATTCAGGTCAACATAGTGATCATCGTGCAAGACCTTGTCGAAGATAAACCGAGCCGCGCGCTTTGAAGGGTGACGCGCAAAATGCAGTAGCTTTTGTCGGATCAGGCTCCGCCAGCTGTAGTAGCCAATATGCAACTCGTAGTAACCCTCGATCTCCGCGTTGCTGCCCAGCAGGTGTCCCAGGAGGCTGGTATTGGCCCGCATGTGGCTCATTAGAATGATAGGTTTGTAGCGCCTGAAGAGCATCGGGTGGCGCAGCAACGTTCGCAGATGATTCAAGGCTTGCACTATCTTTCCCTTACCTTAGCCAGCATTTCGAGGTACCAAGTATATGCTTGCCATTTAATTGAAAATCGACACGCCAGGGCGAAACGCGCGAACAGCGCAGCCAGTGTGTGCCGGGAACGTTGCTTGAAGTCAGCTGCAAGGTGCTTGTAGCGGTCCGCTAACCGTGATTGGCAGGCCGCTATGACGTCTGGGTGTTGACTCAAGGCCAGGCTTTTCTGGTAGACCCGTAGCTGAGATAGACGTTTTTCAGTCAGATTCGCGATGGTGGACTCGTTGTCTTTCCGGTCTGCTCTAGGCACGTTGTGCCGGCCTATAAAACTCTTGGTATAGATTATGAGCTGCGCGTGACTCAGCGTGCGGAGGTACAGGTCTACCTCACATTCGTAGCGGATACCCTCATCCATACCGCCCAGTTCCAGAAAGAGGTCGCGCCGAATAATGGTGCAGTTGAGGTGGGGGAATCCACCATGGGAGAGCAAAGTCTTTGGGCTGACCCTGAAGGTGCCAAATGGGGCGTTGGGCTCCCGTAATGAGTTTCCCAAACCCTCTAGCCATAGCGGCCCTGGCACACGCATGTTGTCGGCTGTGTACGCGGCCTGGTTACTGTAATATACGTCGACGAGGCCATCGGCGGCCTCAATCACCCTGTGTGCGGTTTCAAGGTGACGCGCGTCCTCCCAAGTGTCGTCGTCATCCAGAATGCACAGGTACGATCCTCTCGCCAGTCTTGCTCCGGTATTGATCGAATAGCTGGGGCCATGACCATTAGGCCGCTGGAGCAGATGGTGCCAGCGTGTTCGTATCTCGGCCTCCTTCTCCAACTCACGATAGCGGGGGAGGTGGTCATCACTGGAACCGTCGTTTATCACCAAAACTTCGAAATCAAGGAACGATTGGGTCAACACCGAATGCAGCGCCCGGCTGAACAGCTCTGGTCGGTTTCGGGTAGGCATGATAACGGAGAAGAATGGCTCCCTGGGGGAATTCTCTGCCAATGTCAGTTCCTCCCCGCTGAAGGCTTCAATAGCTGGCATAGTCGATAGGTAGCTCTTCTACAACGCGCTTTATTGCTCGTGCAATATCGCCAAAGCATGTGCGGTAGACAGCATCAGATTTATTGTACGGGTCTGGTATCTCTGCGCGAGGAAGTACCGGGTCAGATAAACCGGCACCCAATAAAAAAGTCCTGTCGACCGCATCCTGATGCATTGCAACTAACCTGTCATAGTGCCCTTTTTCCATGACAAATATGATGTCGCTATCTGCGATGAGATCAGTGTCCACACATCGTGATCGGGAGTAAGTGAGGTCTATAGCATGTTGCTCCGCGACCTGGACCATTCGTGGATCTGCAGGGCGCTGTTCCTGGGGGTGAAAGCCCGCAGAGCGAATATCCAGATAACTACTGGGCGGCAGCTGGGCTGTCATGAGTACTTGCGCCAAGGCGCTGCGGTTGATATTGCCATAACATATAAATAATATTTTCCGGGACCCTCGCAGTTTCTCACGAACTGTCCCATTGCGCCAAAGCAAACGCTGAGAGAGTGTGAACCAACTCTCTTCCAGTAAGCCCAACAGCCGGTGGCCTTGACGCGCGACAAGGCGTTTGACTTCCACCAGCCCGGGGAGCGGGTCACTGAAGCACTGAGTATCGAAGTGGTGTCTGGTTGACAGAACCTTGCTCAAATCAAGCAGCACCTTCCCTAGTGAAGGGACTTGGGTGATAGCGTCGCTGTGTGATCGCAACACCATCTCATGCCACATGACGTCGCTAGGCAGGTTTCGACAATACACACCGCGCCGGTATGGGGGGTAGGTGCCAAGTTCACCGGTCAATGACAGCTCTGCCTGCATCGCTGGAAAATCGGCGCCGGCGGCCATGGCGAGTGGTAGGGAACCCCAGAAACGTCCGTTGATCTCCATCAAGCAGTATTCTTTGGTGGCCGGGTTCCACTTGAACTCGACCATCGCTACACCCGTCCAGCGAATTTCTCGGATCAGCCTGGTTGCTGCGTCAAGGAGCCTGGGCTCAAGTTCGGTGCTCATGCGGAAGCTGCTACCGCCGCCCGTCAATGGGACTTCGTGCAAGCGCAGATGTTGGAAGGCGTAAAGGATCTCGCCTTGCTTGGCAATCAGTTCTACACCGGCGCCCAGACCGCGGAAGTAGCTTTGCAGAATAACTGAAGAGTGTCGGAGGCACGCCTTGCACTGCAGGATCAATTCAGCTTCGTCAATCGCGTAGCTGACGTTGCGCTTGGAGTAACCCGCGGCGCCCCCGGATACGGAATGGCTGGGTTTTACCACCACCGGAAAGCGCAGTTGCGGCAGCAACGCCGGTAACTCGTCGATGCTTGAGATATAAAGGCTCTGTGGGGTGGACACGCCGATCCGCTCGGCAAGCGAGAAGGTTGCCGCCTTGTCCAGAACCAACTGAAGGCTGTCGTCATCAGCTATTGCCAGGCAGGTTTCCTGGAACCGGTCCCGAGCGTGGGCGAGGGGCACCAGGCTGCGTTCTGTTACCGGAATGACAAGTGCGTAGGGCGCATGGTGTATGTGTTCTTGTAGCCACGCCAGGAACGCTTCTTCATTCAGCAGCGGGTCTGGGTATTGAAAGTGTGCGGCCACTGAATTTGAGTAGGCGGCAATTGGTGCGGCTTTGGCACTTGCGACATCGACGACGAAGTACCTGGCCGCCAGCGAGCGGGCTATAGTCAGGGCGCTGACCATGTCGGCATCGAGTACGAGTATGCGTTTGATTTTTTGTTTTCTCTTCACTTGCTGGGATCGTCCCCGGCTTTTCGAATCTGGGGATGCTATAACAAAAACACCGACTACGCCTGAAACACTTGTCGCTTCCCGCGGATTATCCGCTGCGGCATGGTGCTAACAGTCTTGGGTACTGGTGGATACATTCGGTCCTGCGCTGCTCTTGGTGCAAGCAAAAAAAACGGCCCTTTCGGGCCGTTTTCAACTGGAGGCACTCATTCGTTAGCCCGATACAGGGCACGCATGGGCCTTTGGGATCGGCTTAGGCCTTCTTGCGACGGCGACCGGCAAAGCCCAACGCCAGCATGCCTGCGCCGAACAGCCCCAGAACTGAAGGTTCGGGAACTGCCGTCGCCATGTAGCTCATCGCTACATGGATAGAGCTGGTGCCGGGGTTGAACTCAGGCGTGTACACAGTGATAGTTCCGTCTGGGTTCAGAACAACTTCCGAGGTGCCGGAAGGAACGCCGTTGTCAGTAGAAGTGCCGGCGAACAGAGTGAAGCTGAGGTCGTAACGGTAACCGTCGCGAACGAAAGAAACCGGTGCAAACGCGTCGGATGATGCGGTGAAGATGTCATCGCACAGCGTTTCGAGCGGGTTGAGGCCTGTGCAGGCTGCTTCAGTGCTGGTATTCAGCGTTTCGTTGAAGCTGATGCTGTTGGTGGTGGTGGGATCAGCGTAGGCCAAATCAGTACGTGCGGCATCTGCGTAAATGCGCAGGTTCGCCAGCGTGTCAACGACCCAAAGCGGGTCAACAATAGCACCACCGAGAGTGGTCAGTGTTCTGTTGGTCTGTGTGATGGTGTCGATAACCCACCAATCGCCTTCATTCCACTGTCCGTCACCATCGACGGCGAAGGTGGATGTGTAGCGCAGGGGCGTACCATCCAGGTCCGCAGTCGGCGCGGTGCTGTTGTTGTAAGACACAATGGCGATCGACGACTCAACGGGATCGTTAGCGCCTTCCCAAGCAAAGCTGGTCAGGGTGCCGGCTGGCGCGAGCGGGTCGGTGTTGTCGACATCACTTGCGGGCTTGTACTGAAGCGAGCTACCGAAAAATGTTGGCTCACCAAAGCCCGCGTGCTGGCTGAAGCCCAGCTCCGCAAGCGGCGCTGCCACCGCGGAAGTACCAGCTACGGCCATCGCGAGGAGACTCGCTGCGCCTGCTGTCTTGATCATCGTTTTCATCATGAATCTCCTGATATTGTGTTCCGACAGTGCCCTGGGGGTATCGGAGTGTTAGCGTCCGGCCAGTGGTTGTGGCCTGGCCGTCGTCGCACGAGTTGTAAAGCAATGCGCGTGCCAATAAAAATAAAATGAGCAAAAACAATGGGTTGAGAGTTCCCCCCTATCGCTCTATCGCCTGTCTCCCGCCCTGGTGTAAAAATTCCTGACAGCCGCTTTCCGCAGCTGCCGCAATCTCGTAACATGGCGCCGGCCTTGGTGGGAAACGAGGGTCATCTCCACAAAACCCAACAGCGCAAGGCCACTCAGAAGGCAAGATCCTTTTATGACCAATTCCAAGGCGTTCCGTCCGGAACACTGGCTGAGTACCCGTATCGTCACCCACCCACAGGAACTGCACCGGATCTATCGGCTGCGGTACAGCGTGTATTGTGAGGAGAGGGCCTTCCTGCCCACAGCGGATTATCCCGAGGGGCTTGAGCGCGACGACTACGACCCTCGTGCCAAGTGCTTCGCGGCTTTTGACCGCGACGATGAGGTGGCGGGTTCAGTGCGGCTGGTGCTGGACGCAGCGGGTGCAGGCTTCCCGTTCCAGCGACATTGCCCGCTCTTCGAAAATGCCTCGCTGCCTCCTTCGCATAGCGCCGGGGAGGTGTCGCGCCTGGTCCTCAACCAGCGCTGCCGGACCCCGCCCGGGGGTGGAGACACCGGTACGGTCATCCTCACCGTTTACCGGGAAATGTACCAATACAGCCTGCAGCAGGGTATCGCCTACTGGTACGCGGCCATGGAACGGCCCCTGGTGCGCATGTTGAGCCGCATTGGGGTTGAGTTTGAGTGTATCGGCCCGTCAGTTGACTACCACGGCCCGGTTGCGCCCTACCTGCTGGAACTCTCCGCCCTGCAACGGCGGCTGGCGCAGGTGAATCCCACACTGCTACACTGGCTGGACTCGACGCTTTAGCTTTACCTCAGTTGTCGTTTGTCTTCGGGCGTGCCACCGATTGGTGCTATGCTCCAGAGATAATGAAAACTTCTTAGTGGAGACAGCAATGGATCGCGACGCGGCAGCATCGCTGGGAGCCCTGGCGAAATACTTTTCGCTCCACTCCTATGATCGTGGCAGTGAAACCGCGGAACTCTCCGATCTCTATGCATTGCGCTACCAGATTTACTGCCTGGAGTGCCACTTCCTGAACGCCGCCCGCTACCCCGATGGCCTCGAAACGGACATCTACGATGCGCGGTCCGCACATTTTTCCGCCACCAACGCCGAGGGTGTGGTGGCGGGCACCGCACGCCTGGTGATGCCTGTGGAGGGCGAGCGGCTGCCGTTTTTTGAGCACTGCCCGCCCTTTGCCGACTTTGAGCCACCGCCGGCAGCAGAATCCGGTGAGGTGTCGCGCCTTGCGGTCAAGCGCGAGTACCGGCGGCGTGCCGGTGACAGCCTGTGGGGGATCAACGAGTCGCACCTGAAAGGCCCGGGCGCCGTCGACGAATCGCCGCGCGGCGAAAAGCGCGTCAATGCGCCCTTGCTGGTGCTCGGTTTGTACCGGCAGATTTACCGGTTCAGCTGTGAAAACGGCATCCGCTACTGGTATGCGGCCATGGAAAAGGGCCTGGCTCGTGTACTGCGGATCTACGGGTTCGACTTCACCCCCATTGGCCCGGAAAGCGACTACTACGGCCCGGTAACGCCCTACCTTGGCGACTTGCGCAAGCTGGAGGAGGCACTTGAGGCCTCCAATCCGGCCTTGCTGTGGTGGTTCCGCAGCGGACCGTGATGATGCGCTTGCCAGCGACTCGACCCTTTTCATGTCACGCCTGAGCCGACTCAAACGCACTGTACTGTTGTCCCTACTTGCGCGGCAGACGCCGGAAAAACTCCTTGCTGCGGGGCGCAAGCGCCTGCCCGCGGTGTTTCAGCGCGCGGCGCGTCATTGTGCCGCCTATCGCACCCTGCTGGAGGAGGCCGGGGTAAGAGCGGAGCAGTGCACCAGCGGTGAACAGGTGCTGCAGTGCGCGCCCATCCTCACCAAGGCCGACCTCTTCGAACGATTCCCCATTCAGCAGCTCATGGTCGATAAGGTGCCACCCACTGCCCTGGCCGGCGTGCTCACCAGCTCCGGCCACGGCGGCAGCAACTTCGCTTTTGGCGTCAGCACCCGCCGACAGCATCACCTGACCCCCGACGATATCGACCTCGGCCTGCAGCAGGCGTTTGGCATCGACCAGCGGTCTACCTTGCTGGTGAACTGCCTGCCGATGGGCGTGGTGTTTACCTCCAATACGGTCTGCGTGGCCAATGTCAGTGTCCGCGAAGATATGGCGCTGGCGATCCTCCGCCAGGCGGGCCCGCTGTTTGACCAGGCCATCCTCTGCACCGACCCGCTGTTCTGCAAGCGCCTGCTGGACTATGCGGCCGAGCAGGCATTCGACTGGTCGCAGTTGCGCATGAACGTCATTCTCGGCGAAGAAATGTTCTCCGAGGAGTATAGAAGCTACCTGGCCGCCGCCCTGCAGGTGCCCCTGGACGAGCCGGGTGGCACACTCATTGGCAGCTCGATGGGCGTGGGTGAGCTGGGGCTGAACCTGTTTTTTGAAAACTCGGAAACCATTGCCCTGCGTCGCGCCCTGCATCGACAGAACCCTGACCAGCCCCTGCCGTCCTACTTCTGCTTCAACCCGCTGCGCAGCTACGTGGAGATTGTCGACGCAGGGGCGGACGGCGTGGGTGACCTGGTGATCACCATGCTCGACCGCGAGGCGCCCGTGCCCATGATCCGTTATCGCACGGGTGATCGCGCGCGCTGGCTCACGGCGGCCGACCGCGAGCCCCTGACCGACGCCGAGCGCGCAGCGCTTGCCGCAGTGCCGTTTCCCATGCTGGCGATGCACGGGCGTGCTCGGGATCGGGTCAGTGCCGACTGGCATGTGGATCATTTCAAGGCCTTGCTGTACCGGCGGCCGGCGGTCGCTGACCAGCTGTCGGGGGCTTTTCGTGTGCTGGCACTGGACGAGGGCGGCCTGCGCCTGGACGTGCAGCTGGCGCAGATCGCGAGCCGCGGGCCGGAGGCTGTGGGTGCAGAGCTGCAGTCCTTGATTGCCGAGTCCGCCGCGCGCCGCGGCGCTGAAGTGCCGGAACTGCGCTGTTTCTCCTATGCCTCCTTTCACCACGGCATGGGCCTGGATTACGAGCGCAAGTTCCGCTATTTCCAGGGGGGCGTCTGAGTGCCCGGCCTGTTGATGGCCTTGTTGCTGGCCCTGCGCAATCTGCGCCGGCAGTTTCGCCGCAGCCTCACTGCGCTGCTGTCCATCGGTTTTGGTGTGGCGGCCCTGCTGGTGGCGACCGGCTTCAATGAAGCCATGTTCGAGGAATTCCGGGAGGCCACGATTCGCTCACAGTTTGGCCACCTGCAGATCACGCGTCCCGGCTTTCAGGAGCGTGGCCGCAGCGATCCCTGGGCGTATCTGCTGCCCGCCGAAATAGCGTTGGACCCGGCGCTGCTGCCCCCGGGATCGACCGTCTCACCGCGCCTTCTGCTGAATGGCCTGGTGAGCTTTGGCGAGCAGACACTGCCCTTTATGAGCGAAGGGATCGACCCGGCACGGGATATGCTGGACGATCGCGCCCTGCGTATTGAGCAGGGCCGTCGCCTGGCGCCTGGCGATCATCAGCAGGTGGTGCTGGGGGAGGGGCTGGCGCGGCAGCTCGAGGTGGCGCCCGGTGGCTCGGTGGTGCTGCTGGTCAATACACCCGAGGGCCAGCTGGGGGCGGCGGAAGCCGAGGTGGTCGGGCTGTTCAGCTCTTTCAGCCAGGAGTTTGATGATGCGGCACTGCTGTTGCCCCTCTCTCTGGCGCGGGAGCTGGCCCAGGTGGAGGGCGCCCATGCCTGGCTGGTTTTCCTGCAGGATACGGCAGCTACGGACGCCGCGCTGGGTCCGGTGCGCGCCGCGCTACCGTCAGCCGCGTTCGATGTGCAACCCTGGCACGCCCTTGCCGAGTTTTATGCCCGGGCTTCGGTGCTTTTCGAGCAGCAGCTGGACCTGGTGAAGGGCATCGTGGTGTTCATTATTCTCCTCGGTATTGGCAACACCATGATGATGAGTGTGCTGGAGCGCACCGGTGAAATCGGCACCGTCATGGCGCTGGGCAACACGCGGGCCTCGGTGCTGCGCGGATTTCTGCTGGAAGGCGCTTTGCTTGGGTTGCTGGGCGCGGCGCTGGGGCTGTTGGCAGCCCTGGGCGCAGGTCAGCTGTTGGCCCTGGCGGCCATAGAGATGCCGCCGCCACCGACCTTTGCCCGGAGTTACCACGCGGCCCTGCTGATCACGCCGGTGATGGTGCTGGAGGTGTTGCTGATTGCCGTGCTCACCACCACGCTGGCTTCTTTCTACCCCGCCTGGCGCGCATCGCGCATGGAAATCGTGGAGGCCATCCGCCATGTGCGCTGAGTCGTTGGCCAGAGGTCGTCCGCGCGGGCTCTGCCTGGGGACGTGGCAGTGAAGGCGCTGCTGCAACTTGCCACCCGCAATGTTCTGCGACAGCGCGGCCGTTCGTGGATGACCCTGCTGGCCATTGCCTTCGGTGTGGTGGCCCTGATTCTCGCCGGCGGCTTTATCAAGGACACGGTGGATGAGCTGGGGGAATCGATGATCCGTTCCCAATCCGGGCACCTGCAGGTGAACCGTGCGGGTTACCGTGAGCAGGGGAGTCGCGACCCGTCAGCTTACCTGATCGAGGAGCCCGAGGCGCTGCGGAAGGCGTTGGCGTCGATTCCCGAGGTTGAGGAAGTGCTGCTGCGCTCGGTGTTCAGCGGTTTGCTGAACAACGGGCGCACGGATTGGGCCATCATCGGCGAGGGCGTGGAGCCCGACGCCGAGACGCGCCTGGGTACCTACATTAACGTCTCTGCAGGGCGTCAGCTCACCGACGCCGACCCCTATGGCCTGATGCTGGGCGCCGGGGTGGCGCAGGCGCTCGACTTGCAGCCCGGTGACTGGGTCGACCTGCTCACCAACACCACGGACGGCGCGGTCAACGTGCTGGAGTTTCAGGTGGTGGGCATTTTCCAGACCTTTTCCAAGGACTATGACGCCCGCGCAGTGCGGATTCCGCTGTCTGCGGCGCAGGCGCTGCTCGGCGATGCCGGTGTGCATCTGGCGGTACTGCGGCTGAGTCGCACGGACGCCACGTCGGCAACACAGCAGGCCGCTGAGGCCGCGCTGGCCGGGGAGGGCTTTGAGGTTCTGGACTGGAAGCGCCTGAACCCGTTCTATGAGCAGACCGTGGCGCTTTATCGCCAGCAGTTCGGCTTTCTGGTGCTGGTGATTCTGCTGATGGTCAGCCTGAGTGTGGGCAATACCATCAACATGAGTGTCTACGAACGCGCTGCGGAGTTTGGGACCATGCAGGCCTGCGGCGCGCCGCGGCGGGAAATCGCCCGCCTGATTCTGCTGGAAAGTGCCTTGCTGGGCATCGCCGGTGCCACACTCGGCGTGGTCGCGGGCAATGGCCTGGCGCTGCTGATCTCCTGGATCGGTATTCCCATGCCGCCGCCGCCCAACTCCGACATCGCCTACATCGCTCTGGTTCGTCTGGCCTGGTGGATCACCGGGGTGTCTTTCCTGATCGGGCTGCTGGCACCCATTGTCGCAGCCCTGCGCCCGGCTCGGCGCGCGGCCAGGGCGGATATCGCCGACTCACTGCGGCAGGCGGTGTAGGTGCCGCCCCGCGGGCAGGGTGTCAGGATTCTTTACAAAGGCTAGCCAGCGCTTGCCCGAAGAAATTAAATATCCTCGAAAAAACAAGGCGTTAAAGGAGTTGGCTCAAGGCTTGCATTATAAATAGTAGTCAGTGGGTAAACCTTCATCTTTCAGGGACAGGCGCAAAATGAGTGCAATCAGATCGGTAGTGGCGTGTGTGGCGTTGTTGGGTTCGTCCCTGGCGTTTTCGGCGCCGATCACATGGAGCGGTGCCCAGAACACGGCGGGCGCAGCGGATGTGATGTTGTGGTCAGCGGTAACCTGATCGAGGCGGTCAACGCGGGCCCGAGCAATGCCGGCTCGGTCACCGTAAATGGCGTCGTGTTTGCCAACAGCGCCGCGCTGCTGCCCCAGTCAACGACTATCAATCCACTCGGTGGTGCGTCAACCGGCGATGCCAATTACGATCTGCTGCTGGGTCGCTTCGATTTCGGCGGCGGGACATCGCGGTCATTGAACATCGGTGGCGGTAACCTGCTGTCCGGCATGAGCTACATCGTACAAGTCTGGTACACGGATCTGCGTAGCTGCTGTTCCGGCCGCACCATGACGTTCGGAGACGGCCTGGGCAACAACGTGAACCTGAATGCAAGCGCCCGTGGCCTTGGCCAGTTCGCCGTGGGGCAATTCACCGCGGGCGGTGCCTCGCAAACCCTGTCTCTGGCCAGCAACGGCTTTGCCAACGTACACATCACCGCCTACCAGGTGCGTGAAGTGGAAGCCGTTTCCGAAGTGCCGGTGCCCGGCCCCTTGTTCCTTATTGGCCTGGGCCTGATGTTGATGAGCGCTCGCCTTCGCGCGAAGGGCTGAATAGGGTGGGGGCAGAGCAGAAGCTGCCCCTGCCAAAAGCGGTTGCCGCGGAGCGCTGCACGGGTCCTGCATGTCCTGAAACGCTTCTTGATCGCCGGTTTCATCAGCCGACTTGAGAAAGAAGGCAAAGATCCCGGCTCTGATAGGCCTGTCATCGTCAACCGCCACCTAGTGGCGTACCATGGATCACGCGCTACGGAGCACCCTGCCGCTTGACTGTCCCTGCAGCGAGCGCCGTGTGCTGTCGATATTTTTTACAAATCAAGTACGATGCTGTGCAGCCAAGGCTCCTCTTTTTAATATAACTCATTGATTTAATTGATTAATGCATTTTCTGGCAGGGGATGTGCTGGTAACCACTGGCGTATGCAACTCACACAGGGAAAAAGAACATGAAAAACCATCCTATTAAAAATGTGCTTGGCTCGGTGGCGTTGCTTTTCGCTTCGTCGCTCACCATGGCTGCACCGATTGTGATCAACTTTGACGTTGATGGTCTCGGTAGTCCTATCGCGCCGAATACGCCGATCACGGATCAGTACGCGAGCGTGGGGGTGACTTTTCTGGGGCTGGAAGATGGCGCCCCGGTGGATATCAACGCCGCACCGGACCCTGACGGGGTGACAGCGCCCAGTGGCCCGAACGTGCTCACAAACTGCGCGAATGCGAGTCTTTCCTGCCCCGGCAATCGTGCCGATGTTGTGCGAATTCTGTTTGATATGCCGGTTTTCGACATTAGCCTCCAGCTCGACAGCCTCGGCGGGGACTCGGTGACGTTCAACCTGTACGATGCCGCCGACGCGTTACTTGAAACCCTGACGATCACCTCGGGTAGCAGTGTGTTTGTCCCCGTAGCGTTCACGGCCAGCGATGTCCGACGTATTGACGGAGTGCAGCCCAATGATGGTTGGGCGTGGGCAATGGACGATTTGACGTTCAGCCGTGCCGAGGCATCGGTACCGGTTCCGTCAACACTGCTGCTCTTCGGTCTTGGTCTTCTGGGTCTTGGCATCCGGGTGCGCCGCACCCGTTAGTTGTTCTCGTCGTACTTCTCTCCAGGCGCTCTGGACCAGCAGGTTAAGAGCGCCTCGCTTTATAGCCCGTCGAAGAAACGGGGGCCTATAGCCTCCGCAAGTATTGCTGCGTGAACATCCGCTCCGGCAAATCCTTGATGGTCATGGTGTTGTACTCGAGCACGGAATAGTCGCCGTCCTTGAGCGCGTCCTCGATGACGATGCGGGTCGGGCGCACCTGTCCGGCCATGTCCTGAAATGCTTCATAACGGCTGGTTTTCAGCAGCCGACCTGAGACGGCATAGAACTCTGCCCTGATGGGCCGGTCATCGGCAACCGCCACCCAATAGCGCACCCTGGCGTAGGTCACACCGCGCCCGGCAGCAGTCAGGTCCAGCACCCAGGCATCCTCGCCATCCACCTGTTCTTTTCCCGCCAGTGCCGCGGTGTAATCTCCTGCGAAATTGGCTCGGGCCAGGTCGCCGTTCGCCACCTGCCCGGTCAGCCGCTGCGACAGCGACAGGCGTACGGGCTGGGAGACGGTGGGCATGAATATCCACAGGTCGCGTCCGCGCATCAGCAGGGCCTGGCCGCGCTCGGAAGCGGGTGATTCGGTGAGCACGATGGTGTTTTCATTGCCTCGCGACATCACCTTGTACTCGCGCACATCGCCGGCCTCGTCGGCGCTGTAGTTGGTCACGGTCACCAGGGTTTCAAAGCTCTCGCGGGGAAAGCGGATGGCATCGGCGCGCTGTACCAGGGCAGTGGCGTCCGGAGCGTCCGCCGCCGGGCCGCCGCCTTGGGTGTCGGTGGGCTCTGCAGCGCCCGCAGCAGTGTCCGCAGCGGCCCGGGGCTCTGCCAGCGCCGGGCTCTGCGCCAGCAGGGAGGCCAGCAGCACCCCCCCCAAAATGGTCAAAAAGTCAGGATTTTTGCGAAGTTGCCGGAACATGGGTGCTATCCTGTGGCCACGTGTAACAGCATTCTGGCGCTGTGTAATGGCGATTGTAAAGGTAGAAAAGGTCAGTAAACGCTATCCACTCGGTGAGCAGGTGGTGGAAGCGCTGCGCGATGTGTCGCTGGCAATTGAGCCGGGCGCATTCCTGGCGATTGCCGGACCCTCGGGCAGCGGGAAGTCCACGCTGCTCAACATCATCGGCTGTATCGACACACCGAGTGCGGGGCGGGTGCTGATTGACGGGCAGGATGTTTCCGGCAAGACGCCGGACCAGCTGGCGGACGTGCGGGCGCGCACCCTGGGCTTTATCTTCCAGACCTTCAACCTGCTGCCGGTGCTTTCTGCCGAGGAGAATGTCGAGTATCCCCTGCTGCAACTGCGGGAGCTGTCACGCGCCGAACGTCGGGAGCGGGTTGCTCACTACCTGGACAGGGTTGGACTGACGCGTTACGCCTCGCACCGCCCCAACCAGCTGTCTGGCGGTCAGCGCCAGCGCGTTGCCATTGCCCGGGCGCTGGCTACACATTCCCGGCTGGTGCTGGCCGACGAGCCGACCGCGAACCTCGACCGCGAGACCGGCCGCAGTATTCTGGAGCTGATGCAGCGCATCAACAGTCAAGACGGCACCACCTTCATTTTCTCCACCCACGACAGCCACGTCATGGCCATGGCCGATCGCCTGGTCCACATGGAAGACGGCCGCATTCTGCGCGAAGAAGCCTGTGGGTCCGTGCAGACGGAGGAGGCTGGCGCGTGAGCCCTATGCTGTCCGGCTGCCGGGCAGTGCTGCTCGCCTGTGCGGCCCTCGGGACCTGTGCCCTGCCCCTTGCAGCGGTCGCTGGCGACACGGTAGCGGTCACCCAGGCTGCGCCTGCCAGCGCGGGTATCCGGGTCGGTCGCGAGGCAGGGCGCACGCGCATGGTGGTCGATCTGAACGCCGCGCCGCAGTTCGACCTGTTTGAATTGTCTGGTCCCGACCGCATCGTGATTGATCTCAAGAATACGCAGCTCGCCGAGCCTCCGGCCCCCGGCCTGTTCGCGGCGACGCCGGTGGCGGCTTTGCGCACCGGTGTGCGTGAAGGCCGCACGCTGCGCCTGGTGTTGGACCTGGCGGACGGAGACCTGCGCCACGAAAGTTTTGTGCTGGGCCCGGATGCCAACGGTGGTCACCGCCTGGTTCTGGATATCTACTCGCGCGAGCAGTCCGTGGCGCGCGCGGCCGCTCCGCCGCTGGAGCACCAAAGCCGGGCGACCGCGCCGTTGGCGGCGGCCGACGCTGTCCGGCCGGCATCCAGTGTGTCCCGACCACAGCGCAGGGAGCTCCCGCAGAAGGCAGCGGCGCCGCTGCCAGCGGCGAGCCCACAAGCGGCTCCGGCGACCGGCGTCAGTGACCTGTTGGTGGGTGGTTACGGCGAGCTGGCGGCCGCCTACAACACCGCGCAACCGGAACACTGGTCCAAGCTCCGCGCCCGCCTGGAGTTGGGGGTGAGCGGCAGCCTTGATTGGGGCGCGCGTTTCAAGGTGGTCGGACGCCTGGAAGGCGATGCAGCCTACAGCGTAGAGGACGACTTCTACCCCCTTGCGGTGCGTCGCGACCAGCGGCACGACGCCTCCCTGCGCGAGGCCTACCTGGATTTTGGCGCTGGCGACTGGGAATACCGGCTGGGGCGTCAGCATGTGGTGTGGGGGGAGATGGTGGGCCTGTTCCTCGCCGATGTGGTGTCAGCGCGCGACACCCGGGAGTTCTTCCTGGAGGAGTTCGAAACCATGCGTATTCCGCAGTGGGCGGTGCGCGCGGAACGGTTTGCGGGGGACGCGCATCTGGAATTGCTGTGGGTGCCGTATCCCAGTTACGACAGGATCGGTGAGCCGGGGGCGGATTTCTACCCGTTTCCAGTAGCACCCGGCACACCTGTTACGGAACGCAAGCCAGGCCGCAGCAAGGTCGCCAACCACGGCCTCGGTGGGCGTTTTTCCTACCTGCTCTCGGGCTGGGACCTGAGTGGGTTCTATTACCAGAGCACCGACGTGGCACCCACACTCTACCAGACCGCCCTTGGCCTGGAGCTGCGCCATGACCGCATCCAGCAGTTCGGCGGTACGTTCTCCAAGGATTTCCTCGATTTTGTGTTCAAGGGCGAGGCCGTCTACACCCGCGGCCGCAGCTACGTCTCGCTGGACCCCGATGCGCCCAACGGCCTGCGGGAGAGCGACGGCCTGGATTACGTGCTCGGCGTCATGCTGCCCCTGGGTGACTGGCGCTTCGATGCCCAGGTGTACGGTCGTCACCTCGCGGATTACGACGCGGCACTGCTCTCCGACCGCGATGAAACGGGTATCACGCTGCTGGTGAACCGGCGCTTTGGTGACCGTGTCGAGGCCGAGGTCTTGTACCTCACCGGCCTGAACCGCAGTGACTGGTCATTGCAGCCCCGCCTGAGCTGGAACGTCACACAGGAGTGGCGCCTGCAATTCGGCGCAGACCTGTTCGGCGGCAGCGAGATTGGCCTGTTCGGGCAATATGACACCAGCGACCGCGTTTTTATTGAACTGCGCCGCTGGTTCTAGCGAATTACCTGCCAAAGTGTGAGCCAGTGCCGCATTTGCGCCTTGGCGGCTCCCCTTTCCTGCCTTAGAGTGTGGTAAAGAATAGGATGTTACGAGGCGTTACCATGCATATGTCCGTTGCCCGCAAGCTGTGGCTCCCCGCTATGGCCGTTCTGGCGATCTCTGCCTGCTCCAAACCGCTGACCCACGATGAGCTTCTGGCCCGTGCGCAGCAGTCATTCGCGGAAGGGAAACTGAACGCGGCAGAGATCGACGCCAAGACGGCATTGCAGCAGGACAGCCGCAGCGCCGAAGGGCGTCGCGTATTGGGGGAGGTGTTCCTGCGCCAGCGCGCCATGGCTGAAGCCGCTGTGGAGTTTGAGAAGTCGCTGGAAACGGAGAAGGTCGGTGAAGTCGCGGTGCTGTATGCCGAGGCCCTGATTGGCGCCGGCGAGGCGGAAAAGCTGCTGCAGCACGTCGCTGACCCCGGCTATGCGTTTGCCGCCCAGGAGCCTGCCTGGCTGGCGCTGGTGGCGCGCGCGCAGGCTGCTACCGGTGACACGTTCAGCGCCGAGGAGACCCTGCGCAGTGCCATGGACCTCGCACCGGAGGACCCGCAGGTGCGACTCGCGCAGGCGTTTGTCTCCGTGACCCACACCGGTGAGCGCGAGGATGCGCAGGCTATCCTCAAGGACCTGACCGAGAAACATCCCGATTTTGCTGAAGCCTGGAGCCTCTACGGTAGCGTGCTGCAGGCGCGGGGTGACTATCCGGCGGCGGAGCAGGCCTTCGCCACGGCCAGCTCACTCAATCGCTTCCGCCTCAACGACCGCCTGAGCATGGTGGCGGTGCAGGTGGAGCAGGGCAAGCATACGGAAGCCGCGAAAGAGCTGGAACAACTCGAGAAGATTATCCCCGATCATCCCGGCGTGAATTACGCCCAGGCCCGCATCCAGATCGAGCAGGGCAACGCAAGTGCCGGGCTCGGTGAGCTGGCCAAAGTGCTGAATGTCGCCCCGAGCCACCTGCCGAGCCTGTACCTGGCGGCGAATGCCAACTTCCGCGAGGGCAACCTGGCCACCGCCGAGGACCAGCTGAGCCGCTTCCTTGCGGCGCAACCGCGCAACATCAACGCGCGGCAGATGCTCGCGGCGGTGTACCTGCGTATGGGTGAGCCCGGACGTGCTGAAACCATCACCCGCAAGTTGCTGGAGGAACTGCCCATGAACGTCCCTACGATGAACATACTCGCGCTGGCGCTGACCGCGCAGGGTATGCATGGCGCGAGCGCCGCAGTCTACCAGGACATGGCGTCGGTCACGCCGGAGTCCGCGCAGGTGCAGATGGAACTGGGCACCTCACTGGTGCGATCCGGTGACCTCGACGCCGGTACCGCGGCGCTGCGCGCTGCGCGTGACCTCGATCCGGCGGACGGAGAAATCCGCTATCGCCTGGTGCGTGCCCTCTCCGCCGGCGGTGATGCCGAAGCTGCAAATGCCGAGTTGCAGGCGTTCCGTGACAGCGCGCCCGGGGATCCGCTGCCCAGCGTGCTGGCGGCACAGCTGGCACTGGATGCGGGCGACCGGGCAGGCGCTGCGGAGAACTACCGCGCGGCATTGGCACTGGACCCGGGCAATACCCAGGCCAGCACTGGACTGGCATCGCTGGCGATGCTCAATGATGATTCGGCCGCGGCACTCGCTATTCTCAATGAAAGCCTGGCGGCGCAGCCCGATGACCTCCAGGGCATGATGAATCTGGCGGCCGTGCACGAGCAGCGCGGTGAAACCACCGAAATGGTCGCTGTGCTGGAGCGCGCCATTGCCGCGCATCCGAAGGCGCTGGAGCCCCGCCTGATGCTGGCACGCTTCCAGTTCACACAGCAGCGGCCCGGTGAAGCCGTGGACCTGCTGACCGCGGTGCGCGATGAACACAACGGTGATCCCCGTGTGCACCAGCTATTGGCCGGGGCATTTCTCGCGCTTGACCAGCCCGGTGCGGCAGTGAATGCCACCCGTCGCCTGCTTGAATTGATGCCCGACAACGTACGCGCGCTGCGTCTGGCCGCGCAGGCTGAGCGGGCCAATGGCGACCTCCCGGCGGCGGAAGGCCGCCTGCGTCAGGCAGTGGAGCTGCAGCCGCAGGATGTGGATTCACGCAAGATGCTCGTAGAGGTGCTGTTGCAGCAGAACAAGCTGGCGGAAACCAGCGAGGAACTCGCGCAGCTGCCGCCCGGCGTGGTGCCCGAGTCCCAGCTGAACCTCGCGCGGGGTCGACTGGCCCTGACCCAGGGGGACCTGGACGAAGCCGAGGCGCTGCTGCGCAAGGCGCACGGTGCAGCGCCCTCCAGCAACTCGCTGGTCTTCCTGTCCTCGACGCTGTTGCAGCAGGGCAAGCGAGATGAAGCCTACCGGATGCTGGAAGGGTGGCTGGAAAGCGCACCGGAGGACGTGGTCGTGCTCAACACACTCGGACCACTCTACCTGTCGCAGGGACGGGATGAGGACGCGGCGGGCGTATTCGAAACCCTGCACCGACTGGCGCCAGACGATGTGGTGGCCATGAACAACCTGGCCTGGGCCTATCGTTCATCGAACACTGCGCGTGCGCTGGAACTGGTGCAGAAGGCGCTGCAGAGTGTGCCCGACAATGCCGCCATCCAGGACACCTACGCCATGATCCTGATGGAGAATGGTGACTTAAGCGAAGCACTGGCCGTGAACCAGAAGACACTGGAAGTGGCCCCCGATTCGCCGCAGTTCCGTTTTCACCGCGCCCAGATACTGGCGGCTGCTGAACGGCCCGCCGAGGCGCTGGAACTGCTGGACACGCTGCTGAAGGGGCCCACGTTCCCGGAAGCGGAGGCGGCCAGGGCGTTGGCGCAGAAGCTGCAGGGCCATTGATCGGCCGCTCTCCTGCATGCAGTGCGCGTGCCGGAGTGTACTGTCCAGTTTTTTTACACGGGACCGGGTTGATACTGTGAAGGGGTTTGTAACCATACTTCACTGTTTGGCGGGTCGGTAAGTGTTGTCGCGGGAACGGTGAACCACGCCTCGGTGGACGCGGGTGACTGGTTCGATTTTCGCGGTAGTTCGGCGATTGTCCCGGTCTCCGGGTCGCGCTTCGGAACCGGCTTCGGCGATGGCACGTACGGGCTGGATTTCAGCGGTCTGGGCGGCATCTTCGGCTTTAGCGGCTGGTTCAGCGCCGCAGGGCCCGGTGCGGAGTCCATCGAGTTCTTCGGTGCAGGCAATGAGTCTCTCGGCGTCATCTCCCGCCCGGCTGGTTTCGGCCCCGGCAATGGCACCATGGAGTTCATCAGCGTGACTTCGGACACCGCAATCCAGTCTTTGCTCATCTCCGGGCAGGAGATCGCCTCCGATGATCTGGCCTACACCACGTCGCGCACAGGCTCCACGCCAGTGCCCGTACCCGGCACGCTGGTTTTGCTGGTTCTGGGGCTGATTGGTCTTGGAGCCTCTGTCGGTGGGCGTCGTAAAGCCTAGGCGCGAAACCTGGCGATACATCGCAAATTCAAGAGGGAGGGAGCGCGAGCTTCCTCCCTTTTTTGTGCCTGCGAAGTTTGCGGCGGGAGTCTGAGATTACTCAGGGCGTTGTAAATCTGTGAACCAGTGCGCAGTGTCTCGCGCGAGCCTGTGCTAGTCTTTCTGTGTGTAATTAGCGGTCCATTGGGTGAACGTGTCCTTGGGTTAGTGGCGGGCATTCCAGCTGTCAGCTGTCGAATATTTTTACAGACTGGAGGCCTTGGCCGATAACCTTTGGTAATTAACGTAGAAAAATCAGCGGCTTGCAAATCTGGCTCGGTTTTTGCTTCATCGTGTCGTACGCAGATGGTCGTGGTGATAACAGGAGTAGTGTCGTGGAGAATAATCAAACAGGTGACAAGAGGTCGGTAGACGCCACCCGGCGCCGCCTTTTGAAGGCATCTGCTGCGGCCCCCTTGCTCGCCTCACTCACGCCGAACGCCGCACTCGCCATGTCCAGCGCAGCGCAGTGTGCTGGTGGGAACTTCTCGAACATGAAATCGGCCAGCCAGGGCAACAGCCTGCAGGGCGACACGGCCGTGCGCATGGAAGTCCCCTATTTCCAGAAGCAGGGTCGCAGGGTTTCAGGTCTGGCAAACAATCTGTATGACATCAACGGGGTCTATTACCACAACAGTGGGACCGCGTACGCAACGAACCGCGAAGAGCTTCTGCACCATGGGTATGAGGAGTCAACGCGCCACGTCCTGGTGCTCTTCGACGTCAGCGGCGGCACGCCGGAAATTGTCGGGTACTGGCCGCAGATTCCCGAGTCCAGTTTCGATGAGATGCACGCGACGCCCATGACGGGCTCCTGCTGGACCTCGCTCAATCCGTCAAACCTGCGCGCGTTCAACTGAGTAAGCCTGAAGCCGTTAAAGCCGTGGTAAACTGCGGCGATGCAGCAATGGCAACCCGTATCAGCTGATTCACTTCTCATCGAGCACGTGGGTGATTGTTGCGCCGTGTATTCCGGAGCGACCGGTGACACACACCTGCTCGACGCCCTGCCCGTAGAGGTCCTGAGATTCGTCATAGACTCCGCGCCGTGCTCCGTCCTGGAGATCGCCGCGTTGATTGCTGATGTTGTGGATGAACCTGCGGATGCCTGGGTAGTGCAGGTCAGTGAAGTGCTGCAGCGTCTACGGGCCTTACAGCTTGTCGAGCACGTACCACATTGAAGCTGGGCGAACTCCCCGAAGATGAACTGCGGGCCAGGCTGCGAGCGCAGCACCTGTCTGTCGCCAGCGGGCCCTTTCTGCTGCGCCTGCGCAGCAACATCCCCAGCTTCGCAGCCACCTGGCAGCAATGCTACGCGGAACTCGAGATACTGCCTGATGACACGGTCTGCCATTTTCGCGTTGCGGTAGAACGCCAGCAGGGCGTGCGGCGCTGGTATCGCCCACAGGTGGTGTTTCGCGTAGAGGAGCTGACGCCCTTCGACCCCTATCCGCTGGACCAGGCATTCCCCATGTTCGAGTGGGGTTTGAACTGGTGTATCGCCATGTCAGCCCACGACTACCTGATGTTGCACAGTGCGGTGGTGGAGCGCGATGGCTGTGCGGTGGTGCTGCCGGCGCAACCGGGCTCCGGCAAGAGCACCCTGTGTGCCGCGCTGGTCGGGCGTGGCTGGCGCCTGCTGTCGGACGAATTTGGTATTCTGCGCCATGCGGATGGCTGTTTCCTGCCACTGCCGCGAGCTGCTCCCCTGAAGAACGCCTCGATCCCCCTGCTGCGCGACTTTGCGCCACACCTCGGTTTCGGTCCCCGCTTTGACAAAACCCGCAAGGGTGATGTGGTGCATATGTTCCCGCCATCAGAGAGTCTGCAGCGGCAGGCGGAAGCCGCCCGGCCGCAGCTCATCGTGTTCCCCCGCTATGAGGCCGGTGCCGCCCTGCAGGTGCAACAGCAGGCGCCGGAAGTGGCCATGACGCGCCTGGTAAACAACTCCTTCAATTACCGTGTGAGCGGTGCGCAGGGTTTTCGCTCACTCTGCAGGCTGGTGCGCGAGTGCGCCAGTTATCAGTTGACCAATGGCAGCCTGGATGACGCTGTGGCCGCCATCGAACGCCTGGTACAGGAGCGCCGGTCTTGAAGGCGCTGATTGCCGTGTTGCGCGACCCGGCGAGTGCCCGTCACTTCACCCCAGCCGATTGGGAAGCCTTGCTGGGCGAGGGGCGGCGCACCCGGATGCTGGCGCGTGTGCATCACCTGCTGGCGCAGAGCGTGCCCGATCTGCCCCAGCCTGTGGGGGCTCGGGATATGCTGTCCGGCCACGCACACTACGTTGCCCATATGCATGTGCTGGTGCGCAACGAACTGCGCCGGATTGGCGCCGTCGCCGCACAGGTGGATTACCCCGTGATACTGCTGAAGGGGGCGGCATACCTGGCGGCGCAGCTGCCACTGGCGGCGGGCCGCGGGCTCAGCGATATTGATGTGCTGGTGCCGCGTGATGCACTGGATGATTTCGAGCGGCGATTGCTTGCCGCCGGCTGGGAATTTGATCCTTCCCTGTCTGCCTATGATGATCAGTATTATCGGGCGTGGTCGCACGAACTGCCCCCCATGCGCCACCCGGATTCGTCACTGGAACTCGATGTGCACCACAACCTGATTCAGGTGACCAGCCGCAGCGCTCTGGAGGCGGCACCGCTGATCGCTCGTGCCCAACCGGTGGCGGGAACGCCGTTTCATGTGTTGGCAGCACCGGACAGGGTTCTGCACAGCGCGCTGCACCTGCTGATGAGCGATGAACTGCGGGGAGGCATTCGCGATCTTTACGATATTTACGCGCTGTGCCGACTGGCGGCTGCGGAGGATGCCGGCTTCTGGGATGATCTGGCTGCACACGGGCGTGCACTGCAGCTGCTGCGGCCACTCTATTATGTGCTGGCTGCCGCCCGGGAGCTGTTCGCCCTGGAGGTCCCGGAGAGTGTCTGGTCAATGGTGCGGGAGGCGCGGCCGGCGTATCCTGTCGATCGTGCGATGAGCACCCTGATACGCTGGCACCTTGCGCCGCGGATCGACCAGCCCTGGCGCACTGCAGTGGCCGAGCAGGTGCTGTACCTGCGCTCACACTGGGTACGCATGCCACCGGGGATGTTGCTGCGCCATCTTGCTCACCAGAGTCTGGTTGCCCTGCGTGGACCTCAGGGCCTGTAGTCAATCCCGCCTTTCTCCGCGACAGCCGCCTCAGGCGGCTCCGCAGCCAGTAACCCCTCGCGTATCTCAAACTGGCTCATCCCGGAACTGAATGCCATCTGCTTGCCCAGGGTGACTGTGCGTTGCTCCTGACCGCGCTGCAGCAGCAGGTGATGCCCGGGTGCAAAGCCGGTGCGTGGTGTAATGATAGTCTCCCGGCCTTGCGACAGGCGATTCGGCGGCAGGATCATGACCCGGAGGGAAGCGGCCTGGCTGGCGCCGTCGCGCAAGGTCTGGCACGCCCAGGATTCCGCGCGAGAGGCCAGCACTTCCACGCCGGTGGTCGTGCTGCTGGCGTGGCGCCGACGGGTCCAGCGGACGACGCCAAGCAGCCAGGGATCCTTCTGGTCTCTGCGTAAGCAGAGTAGCTCCCCATTGCGCACGGTGCCGGGTGCGTTTGCGCCCCAATCCAGACAGTAGCCTCCGGGGCTGGCGTCCACCGTGGTGACGCGCACGATGCTGTAGTTGGCGGGCAGTTCGGTGGGCGCTTCCCGTTCCGTTCGGGCCCGGGCCAGAACGTTGATGCTGCCGTCACGATTCAGCGATGAGTGGCTGCGGTCGGTGTCGTGTGTGGCCGCCCAGGGGTCATCGTCCTTGCGCTCCACCAGAAAGGGGTTCTCCTTGCTGTTGCTGGCAGACCGGTTGCGGGGCTTCTGCACCAGGTCCTCAAGCGTGCGCTCGCCGGCGAGATGGAAGTGTGCCGCACTGAAGCCCAGCACGGCTTGCAGGGGTTCGCTCACGATGACTCGGCGATTTGCCCGTTCCCGCTCGCTACCCAGGCAGTCCAGCAGGTGGTCCAGCAACGGCAGGGGCACGCGGGTTTCACCCAGCAACGCGGCACTGCGGCTTGCCTTGCGCGCCGTATCCCTCGCTCTTGTTGCTGAGGCGATAAGGTCGGAGGTGTCCAGTAACCGCACCTGCTTGCCTGACACCGCCATGCTGCTGCGATAGACCGGGGGGCTGGCGCCATTGAGGTCGACGGCAAACAGGCCCTCGGCCTCTGTGCCGGGTCGCAGCCGGCAGCCGGCGACTGACTCTCGCAGGGCGGCATGCAACACGGCAATGTCGCTGCGCAGCAGTTGGCCGGTCTGGCAGCAGGCGAGAAGCAGCGGCACCAGCCAGGTATTGCGAATGCTGCTCTCCCCACCACCTGCCCCGGGTACCATCAGCTCCGTCAGCCGGTAGCGCTCTCCCAACAGGTAGGCCTGGTGCAGCGTCGACCAGGTGCGTGACTCGATGGGCAGCTGCAGGTTGAGCGCCAGCACCACCTTGTGCGCCGCGTAGTGCAGGGCATGCTCCAACGCCTCGCAGACCAGTCTGGCGGGCGCGCGGCGCGTAATCCTGGCGGGCTCCCGCGCGGCCTGCATGACGCAGATGGAATAGGCGGTGCAGGCCAGTCCACCGATCTGGTCGGACAAAGTCGCCAGTGCCTGTAACCGCGGTGCCATCACCAGGGGCTGATTGACCAGCATGCGGTCGAGCAGGGTCAGCGTTTGGGTGAGGCTTGGCCGCAGGGTTTCCAGCAGTTCGTAGCGGAGTTCCGGATCCACTGGCGCGCGATTGAGCTCGTTCAGTGTGTCGCGCAGTGTCTTTGCCACACCCGAGGGATCCGCCATCGGTAGCGCATCGCACCACGCGGCCGCGGCCGACAAGCGGGTCGCAAAACGGGTGAAGGGAGCACCGTCTTGCGGAGGGATGCGAAGTTCTACAGGAACAGGTGTACTCATGGCGCGGCGCTTGTCGGTAGTCTGAAACCAGAGTACCGCAGGGCAAGCAGCGCGCGCCAGATCGCTTAGGTGATGGGGTTCACACCTTTGGCAATCGGTTGAACCAGGGCGCTGCTTTTTCCAGTTGCCCGGCGAGTTGGAACAGCAGTGCTTCCTCGCCGTAGCGACCCGCAAACATAACGCCAATCGGCAGGCCGTCGGCGCTCCAGTGCAGCGGCACCGACATGGCGGGCTGCCCGGTTGCATTGAACAGGCTGGTGAAGGCCGATACACTGATGGCGGCCTGCTCGTAGGGCGCCTTTTCCTGATTCAGGCTCAGTTCCCCAAGTTTTGCTGGCGGGGTGGTCAGGGTGGGTGATAGCAGCACATCGTATGTTTCCTGCAGCAGCGCCACATCCCGCGTTATCCGCTCAATATCCTGCATCGCCGCGTAGAGTTGCTCGGCGCTGTTGTTGCGATCAGCCTGGTAACGCTCCCAGATCAGTGGCTCCAGATCGTTCTCGGTGACTTCCCGCCCCAGCGCCCTTTCCCTGGCGCGAATCCGCTCGACCGTACCGGCGGCCATGATGGGTCCGAAGGCCGCGAAAAAACGTCGCGGATCGACGGGCAGCGCCACTTCTTCAACGGCGTGTCCCAGCCCACTGCAGAGGGTTGCGGCATTGCGTGCGGCGCTGATGCACTCTGCATGCACGGGTGTGTGAGTGAGTGGCGTAGTGACCAGGCCAATGCGCAGTCGCCCCGGCGCCTGTTGCGCCGCCTGGAGGAAGCTGCCTGCGGGGGGCGGTGCGATCACCGTCTGTCCCGGCTCGGGGCCGCTGGTGGCGTCAAGCAGCGCGGCGCTGTCGCGCACGCTGCGCGACACGGCATGTGTGACAGACATGATCGACGACAGCGTGCGCGGCCCGGCTGGCACCCGCCCGCGACTGGGCTTCATGCCGAACAGGCCGCAGGCGGATGCGGGGATGCGAATGGAGCCTCCGCCGTCAGTCGCATTGGCGATGGGCAGGATGCCGCCGGCCACCGCCGCCGCCGCACCGCCCGAGGAGCCACCGGCCGAGTGTGCCAGGTTCCAGGGGTTGCGCGTGTCGCCGAAGAGAATGGACTCGCTGCTGCCCGTGCCGCCGAACTCGGGGCTGTGGGTCTTGCCCATGATGACGAGCCCTGCTGCCTGGTACCGTGTGACCACGGTGCTGGTGTAGTCGGCGACATTGTCGCGGAAGAAGCGCGAACCCTCGGTGGTGATCGTGCCTTCAAGCATCATGCCCAGATCCTTGAGCAGGAACGGCACGCCGCGGAAGGGGCCGTCCGGCAAGGGCCCGGCAGCGACAGAGCGCGCTCGATCGTACAGGGTTTCCACGATGCAATTCAGGGTGGGGTTGACCGCGTTGGCGCGCGCAATCGCGACCTCAAGCACCTCCGGGGCGGAGACGTCCCCGCTGCGCACCCGTTCGGCAATGTCCAGCGCGTCCCACTGTTGGTAGTCTGCAAATGACAGCCCGGTGGGCGCGCTGCGCAGGGCGGGTGCGAGGGCTGCCGTGGTGGCGGCGAGCAGGCCCTGTTTGATGAGTGTGCGGCGGGATGGGTCGTCCATTTCGGGTGTCCTCGGTAGCAGTGTTGAGGCAATATAACCCAGAGCTGTGACATGGAGGGTTCAGTTTATTGTTCCGGTCTGGCCGTTTCCAGAGTTCACCAGCGTGGGAGCAAACACTGCTGCGCAAGATAGTTCACATCGATATGGACGCGTTTTTCGCCAGCGTTGAGCAGCGCGATAACCCGGCCCTGCGCGGCCAGCCGGTCGCCGTGGGCGGGTCCGCCGAACGCGGTGTGGTCGCTGCCGCCAGTTACGAAGCGCGGCAGTTCGGCGTGCGTTCCGCCATGCCTTCGGTGAGCGCGAAACGGCGCTGCCCGCAGCTGATCTTCGTGAAGCCGCGGTTTGACGTGTACAAGGCGGTGTCGCGGCAGATTCGCGCGATTTTCGCGCGTTACAGCGGTTTGGTGGAGCCCCTGTCGCTGGACGAAGCCTATCTGGACGTGACTGAAGATCGTCTGGGCATCGGGAGTGCTATTCGTGTCGCGGCGAGTATCCGCAGGGATATTCTCGCGGAGACCGGGTTAACGGCGTCCGCCGGCATCAGCTATAACAAATTCCTGGCCAAGGTCGCGTCGGACCAGAACAAGCCCAACGGGCAGTTTGTGGTACTCCCGGAGGACGGTGCGGCGTTTGTGGCCGCGCTGCCGGCGCGACGTTTTTACGGGGTGGGGCCCCGCACCGCCGAGCGCATGGCGCAGTTGGGTATCCACACGGGTGCGGATTTGCGGGCCCAGAGCCTCGGCTTTCTGCAGCAGCATTTTGGCAAGTCGGCGCTGTATCTGTATCACGCCAGCCGCGGCGAGGATGATCGACCGGTGCGCCCCGATCGGGTACGCAAGTCGGTAGGGGGTGAGCGCACCTACGCGCGCGACCTGCAGTCCAGCGCCGAGTTGCATGCCGCGCTGGACGAGATCATCGACATCGTCTGGCAGCGGGTCGCACAGCAGGGCGTGCAGGGACGAACGCTGACCTTGAAGATGAAGTACGCGGATTTCCGCCAGGTCACCCGGGCGCGCTCCCTGCCCGCGCCGATTCTCGAGCGCCAACAGTTCGATGAAGTGGCGCGATCAATACTGGGGTGCCTGCTGCCAGTGCCGCTGGGGGTGCGCCTGCTCGGCCTCAGCCTGTCCGGATTTGAGCCACCCTCAGGGTCCCTGGCCCCTCGGGTGGCGGAACCCACTCCGGCGCAATATCCGCTGCAGTTCTGATCACGGATGATAAACTGCGGCTTTTCAGGACAGGACGCACCCGCCATGACCACAATCGGAACTCCCCTGACGGCCCAGGCCACACGCGTGATGTTGCTGGGCAGCGGCGAACTGGGGAAGGAGGTGGCGATTGAACTGCTGCGCTTCGGTTGCGAGGTGATCGCAGTGGACCGCTATGCCAATGCGCCGGCCATGCAGGTGGCGCACCGGTCGCACGTGGTGAACATGCTGGACGGCGCAGCGCTGCGCGGCCTGATCGAGCGGGAACGTCCGCAGCTGATCGTCCCCGAAATTGAGGCCATCGCCACCGATGAACTGGTGGCGATGGAGGCCGAAGGCTGGCACGTCGTGCCCTCTGCTCGCGCCGCGCAATTGACCATGAACCGCGAAGGCATCCGCCGCCTGGCGGCGGAACAACTCGGCTTGGCAACCTCGCCCTACCGTTTTGCGGAAACGCAGGAGGAGTACGCCGCAGCCGTGGCCGAGATCGGCATGCCCTGTGTGGTGAAGCCCATCATGTCCTCCTCCGGCAAAGGCCAGAGCACCGTGCGCACCCCGGACGATGTGCAGGCAGCGTGGGACTATGCGCAATCGGGCGGACGCAGCGGTGGGGGCAAGCTGATCGTCGAGGGTTTCATCGATTTCGACTATGAAATCACGCTGCTTACCGTGCGTCACCGCGATGGCACCAGTTTCTGCGAGCCCATTGGCCATCGGCAGGAGAAAGGCGACTACCGCGAGTCCTGGCAGCCCCAGGCGATGAGCGCTGCGGCGCTGGCGGACGCGCAGCGCATTGCGGCGGCGGTGACCGGTGAACTGGGTGGTCACGGGCTCTTCGGCGTCGAGCTGTTCGTCAAAGGGGACACCGTCATCTTCAGTGAAGTCTCCCCGCGACCACACGATACGGGCCTGGTGACCCTCATTTCCCAGAACCTGTCCGAGTTTGCCTTGCACGCCCGGGCGATCCTCGGTTTGCCCATACCGCTCATTCGCCAGTGGGGGCCCTCAGCCTCTGCGGTGCTGCTGGTGGCGGGCGATTCCAGGGAAATGCGCTATGCCAATCTCGCCGAGGCGCTGCGCGAACCGGACACGGACCTGCGGCTGTTTGGCAAGCCGGAGGTGCGCGGTGAGCGTCGTCTTGGCGTGGGCCTGGCCCGTGCGGACAGTATTGAGACCGCGGTGCAGAAAGCGCTGCAGGTGACCGCTGCCATTAAGGTCAGCCTGTGACGGCGGTCGGCACCCCGCGAGTGCGACGCGCGGCTGCATGAGCAGCGAACCGATACCCGGGGCAGCGCGGCTGCATGAACTGCTGGCCCTGCAGGCGCAACGGCAGCCCGAGGCCACAGCGCTGTGGTGGCAGGGCAGGGCAATCTCCTATGCGCAATTGCAGCAGCGTGTGACGCAGCTGGCGCGGCGTCTGGCCAGCGTGGGTGAAACGGGCGAGCGCATCGGCGTGCTCGCGTTCAATGGGCCCGAATTCCTCGAACTGATCTACGCCGCGGCCGCCAGTGGTCGCATCCTGGTACCCCTGAACGCGCGGCTGGCCCCCGCCGAGTGGGTCTATCAGCTGGAGGCTGCCGGCGTGAGCCTGCTGTTTGGCGATACGGCATTGCTGCAGGCGCTGAGGGCGCATCCGCAAGCGCCGTCCCTGCCGATGGTGGACTTGCAGGACGCCTACCGTGGCTGGGTTGGACAGGGACCGCAGGCGCCGCTGCCGGTTACCGGGGCGGCGGATCCGGTATGGATTCTCTACACCTCGGGTTCCACCGGGCGGCCCAAGGGCGCTGTACTCACCCACCAGTCTTTCCTGGCGGGTCTGGCGTCGGCCGCCCTGGCGCGCCCCGTCTTGCCCGGCGATATCTTCCTGTACCCCTTCCCGCTGTTTCACGTAGCGGCGCACAATGTGCTGTTGCAGCACCAACACGGTGCTGCGGTGGTGCTGTTGCGCGCATTTTCGTCGGCGGCCACCCTTAGCGCCTGCCGTGAGCTGAACGTCACCACGCTGTCCCTGGCGCCCACGATGATTGCCATGCTGTTGGACGATCCCGCGTTTTCCCCGGCAGACCTCGCGTCGGTGCGCACGATTGGCTACGGTGCATCGGCCATGCCGGAAACGCTGTTGCGGCGTTTGCTGACGGAAACCGGTGTGGGACTCTGCCAAAGCTACGGTATGACCGAGTTGTCCGGCAGTGCGGCCTTTCTCACGGTGGAAGACCACCAGCAGGCAGCGGCGGGCCAGCCCGAGCTGCTGCGCACTGTGGGCAGGCCACTGGCCACGGTGCGGGTAAAGGTGGTGGATGAGGCGGGTTGTGAGTGCGCGACGGGCGTGGCCGGCGAGATACTGGTAAGGGGACCGCAGTGCATGCGCGGCTACTGGCAACAGCCTGAGGCCACTGCCAGCGCGCTGGTGGATGGTTGGCTGCATACCGGGGATATCGGGCGCTTCAACGAGCAGGGTTATCTGAGTATTGTCGACCGCAAGAAGGACATGATCATCAGCGGTGGCGAGAACGTGGCGTCACGCGAAGTGGAAGAAGCCCTGCGTCTGCACCCCGCCGTGCGCGACTGCGCGGTGATCGGTTTGCCGGATCCGCGCTGGGGGGAGCAGGTCGCGGCAGTGGTGGTGCTGGATGGGGCAGCCAGTGACGAGGAGTTGGCTGCCCATTGCCGCAGCCTTCTCGCAGGTTACAAAACCCCGAAGGCCTGGCGTCGCGTGCAGGCGCTGCCCCTGAACGCAGCCGGCAAGGTCGACAAGCCAGCGTTGCGGGCCGGGGGCGGCGCGCCGCGGTAACCTCGACTATTTTGCGCGCTGTATCGCCTTGCTGACGTACGCCATGAAATCCGTCATATTGGCCGCCTGGTCCGCGTCCACCTGTTTCGACACGGGCTCCTCCGCCATGCGTGCGTCCCACTCAGCAAGGCCGGGCACAGCGGGCAGAATGTCCCACTGCAGCTGGCTGGGGCCTACCAGTTTGGGCATGGCCAGCGCATAGCGCAGGTAGATGTCAGCGAGTGTCAGCTCTTCACCGCAGACCCAGGGTGAAAACTGCGCCAGCTGAGTGAGGCTGGCAGTGCCCTTGTCCAGCGTGGCGCGCACTTCGCCTTTGACCGCGTCGGATACCGGTGCATTGGCCAGTACGGCGGGCAGCAGCCGTCGCGCGGCCAGTTCCAGGTAAAGCTCCGCGACCTTCATCACCTGCCGCACCCGGGCCCGCTGCTCCGGGTCGGCGGGCAGCAGGGGCTTGTTCGGATAGGCGTCCTCGATGTACTCCAGCAGCACGCTGCTTTCCGAGAGCGCGGTCCCCTGCTCGGTCGTCATGGCGGGCACTTTGCCTGCCGGGCTGACTGCGAGCAGCTCGGGGGAACCCGGATAGACCAGGTGCTCGGTGAAGGGTACTCCCTTGAGTAACAGGCTGTGCTTGACGATGTTGTAGTAGTTGCTGGCCGAGAAGCCGTGCAGTGTGAGCATGCTGTTGTCATCCTTGCAGTTCATTGTTGGCTAGCCGAGTGTACGCGTAGTGGCCGGCTTGAGGCCAGCGACCTGCTCTTTAGCTCTGCCCCGCCTATCCAGTAAACTGTGCGGCTTTATCGCACCCCACGCCGGCGGTGCGTCAGCGATGGGGTCGAGGCAGTGACGGAAATGGATCAGGCGGTTGTGGCGCGTGAGGCAGCTGTACCGCGTATTGTATGCAAGTTTGGTGGGTCCAGCCTGGCGAGTGCCGAGCAGTTGCTCAAGGTGCGCGCGATTATCGAGGCTGACCCGCGGCGCAGTATCATCGTGCCGTCAGCGCCCGGCAAGCGTGACCCAGCCGACACAAAAGTGACCGATCTGCTGTATCTGTGCCATCACGCGGCGAGCATGAACAGCGATTTCAGTGCACCGTTGGCACAGATTACCGAGCGTTTCACGGCCATCGAGCGGGAGCTCGGCATGCAGCCCATGATTCAGGTTCACCTCGAGCGGTTCCGCGACCAGCTGGCCGCGGGCGTCAGCGCCGATTTTGCGGCCTCCCGCGGCGAGCACTTCTCCGGCCTGTTACTGGCGGCCTGGCTGGGTGCCGAGTTTGTGGAGCCGGCGGAGTGCGTGGTGATTGGTGCCAACGGTCTGGTGGATCCTGCGACCTGGCCGTTGCTGGGCGCGCGCCTGGAAGACAGCGCCCGTCGTTATGTCGTGCCGGGTTTCTACGGGCGTGATGCCAGCGGCGAAGTGCGTACCTTCTCCCGTGGCGGCTCCGACGTCAGTGGTGCGGTTGCCGCGCGTGCGGCGCATGCCTCGCTGTACGAAAACTGGACGGATGTGTCCGGCCTGCTGATGGCCGACCCACGTATCGTGCCCAACCCCCGGCCCATGGCTGAGGTGACGTACGCGGAAATTCGTGAGCTGTCCTATATGGGGGCGAGCGTGTTGCACGAAGAGGCCATGGCACCCGTACGGGAAGTGGGCATTCCGGTGAACATACGCAATACCAATGAGCCAGACCATCCCGGTACACGCATTGTGGCCGAGCTCTCACCGGAGGTTATCCAGAGCACGCAGATCGCCGGGGTCGCGGGCAAGGCGAGCTTCGCCATGATCACCATCGGCAAGCACCTGATGAATCGTGAGGTGGGGTTTGTCTATCGCCTGCTGGGGGTGCTCGAGCATAACGGCATACCCTTTGAGCACTGCCCGTCCGCCATTGACAGCGTCAGCGTGGTCGTGGAGGCGCGCTGGCTTGAAGGGCGCGTTGATAGCCTGCTGGATGAAATTCGGCGCACACTGGAACCGGACGAGCTGGAGTTTGTGCCGAACATCGCCCTGATCGCGATTGTCGGCGAGGAAATGGCGCGCACACCGGGCATTGCGGCCAAGGTCTTCGGCGCGTTGGCGGCCGCGGGTGTGAATGTGCGGCTGATCAACCAGGGCGCATCAGAGTTGAACATCATTGTGGGGGTCGCACCGGAGGACTACGCGGCGGCGCTGCGGTCAATCTACAGTGCTTTCGTGGGTTAGCGGCTGTCGCGTCCTGGCGTCATTCAAGCCCTAGCCGATAGAGCAGTACGGCAGCGCGCTTGGCCTGCAAAGTCAGTGCCGGCAGGTAGCCGGTTTCATTCACCGTGTGGCCCTCCGTGCCGCTCATGCCGAGGCCGTCGAGGGCCATGTCGACATGCGCCGCCGCGAAGGCGATATCGGCGGCACCGGCGCGCAACGGGTTGACGGCCGTGACCGGCCCAAAACCCAGGTCCTCGCTGACCTCTGAGTACAGTGCAAGCAGCCGCTGGTTGCCCGCCGAGGGCGCCATAGGGGGGTAGCCTTCATCAAAGGTGATTGCCGCGCTGGTGTGTGGCAGATGCTCCGCAACAATCGCCTGCATGCGCGCCCTGGCGCGTACCAACTGCTCTGTCGAGAGCGCGCGAATATCGCCGTCCACGAGCGCGGATTCCGCCACGACGTTGCTCTTGCCGTAGGCACTGGTGGTGTTTTCCGCGGGTTCGTCGCGCAGCGTGGTGCCGCCGGCAATGCGCCCGGGGTTGAAGGTCAGATACTGTTCATTGCGCAGTACACTGTCATCGTGGAAGGCATTGAGAATGCGCGCCGCCTCGTAGATTGCACCGGAGCCAATGTCCTCCCGGAAGACCTGGGATGAATGGGCCGGAACGCCGGTGACCCTCAGTTGCCAAGCCACGCTGCCCCGGCGCGCAACGTTTGCGGTGCGGTAGTCGCCATCCCCGTTCTCGAAGCCCAACGCAATGTCGGCATGACGCGCTGCGTCCACCAGCGCCTGCTTGGACTGGGCCAGCGGCTTGCCGCTCAGCTCTTCATCCCCGGTCAGCACAACGGTGACGTCCAGCCGCTCCAGTGCGCCCGTTACACGCAGTGCCGCGAGCGCCTGCAGCATAATCACATTGCCGCCTTTCATGTCGGCGATACCCGGCCCGGTGGCATGGTGCTCGTCGATACGGGTAAAGCGCTGGAACGGGCTGTCCGGCTCGAACACTGTATCGAGGTGGCCGATCAGCAGCACCTTGCGCCGCGCCTCGGCACCGGTGTGGCGAGCCACCAGGTGGCCCGCCCGCTGAAAGCCCGCACCGTCTATCCATTCCACGGCGAACCCCTCCCGGGCAAAGGCTTCCCCGAACAGCTCACCCACGGCGCGTACGCCGGACAGGTTCATGGTGCCGCTGTTCATATTGACGCTGCGTATCAGCAGGTCCAGGGCGGCGTCCTCCTGCCGGTCGATGTGGGCCAGCAGGCGCTGCTCAACGGGGTCGGGTGTCGCGGTCAGGGCGTGGGTGGACAGTGCCCAGAGCAGTGACGCTGCGCCCAGCAGGCCGGTACGAAAAACAGTCTGCACAGTGGCTCTCCTTATCAACGAGGTCATCAGTCGCTGTACTCCAGCCCCGCAACGAGTACCCGGGTAGCCAGCTGCACCTCCTTGAGGAACAGCACCAGTGCCACGATCAATAGCAGCAGGCCCAGCACAAAGGCGATGACCACAAAGGTTTCGATGTGTATTGCCAGAAAATCACCGATGAACAGGCTGACCACAACAATACACACCATCAGGGCAGAGGCGGTGCACATGCCAATGGACCAGTTGATGATCCTGACCCGTCGCCACAGAGTGCGTAACTCGCGGCTGGCCAGGGCCAGCTTGTGTTCATCACTGAAGGTATTCGCCCGGCGCTCCAGCACCCTCGCGCGATCGACAATGCGTCCGAGTCGTCCTGACATCACGTTGAGAAACCCGGCTATCCCGGCCAGCAGAAAAACCGGGGCAACGGCGATCTGGATAATGCTGGCGAGTGCAGTGACGGATTCTGCCATGTCTGTTTCCTGCGGCGTGGTGAGGAGTGCGGGGGTCATTCTGCGTCAGCGGGGTTACTCAGGCAAACACCCTGCCTGAGTTTTTTAAGCCGCTTTGCCCGGCGCTTGAGCATTCTCGCTGTCGATGAGAGCCTGCAGCATCAGTGCGTGATCGGTGAAAATCCAGTCTGCGCCTCGATAGACTTCGCGACGCAGCGCGCCTGCCCGGCTGACGAAGCCGGTGCCGACCCGCCGCCCGCTGGCCTGCAACTGGCGCAGGCGTCGGCGCCCCAGCAGTGCGAAGGACCCGGCGACTGCGCCGTGGCCGAGGGCCGCGTTCTCCGCAATGATGCGGCGGGTGTTCATCCAGGCGACGTCGACACAGGCGGCGCGTGGCACAGTGGGAAAGCCCTCGAGATGGTCGGGCACCAGCGACAACAGGTGGAAGTCGCGCACCGGCTGCAAGTCTGCCAGGCAGGACAACACACGCGTCGGATACTCGGGGCGCTGGCGCCATGATTCCTTGAGCTCGAGCATAAGGTGCACGTGCCCGGCGAGGTGGTGAACGAGTTCGGCAAGGGTCGGAATTGCGGGTACCTCGGTGCGCAGTCTGGCCAGCGTACACTCGGCAATCACCAGGTCGGGTCTTGCGTGCAGGCGCCCGCAATGGGGATCGTGATAGATCACCGGGTGCCCATCAGCCGTGAGCCGTACATCGGTTTCCACTGCCCACACGCCAGCCCTGGCACACAGTGCAAAGGCCGCGAGAGTGTTTTCCTGCGGGAGCCCGGGGCCGTGCGCCCCCCGGTGTGCGACGAGTTGTACCTCGCGGCCGCGCAGCGAAGTCCGGGAGCCCGGAGCCAAAGTCCACAGGCTGTTGGCGAGGCTGTTCAGAAGGCTGCTGAGGCTGGGCATGTTGATCCTGTGTGCGGGGGACTGGCTCAACGATACGCGCTCCGGCGGGGCTGTCCAGTGGTGCCTGGGTGTTCATGTCCGCACTTGTTGACAGCACAGGCAAGCAGTATCCTCGGCTAATAAGAGTTAGTCGCCAGTAACATCGTCGCCATCCAACAGCACGCAGCGGAGCCTTGCCATGGACATGCCCCTCGCCGTACACATCGGTAACAACGATCTGCCCTTCGTCGACATCGGCGATGGCAGCCGACTCAAGGTGCTTCAGGTGAAGCCGGATGAAGGCATCTGGGTCATTGAGAATATTTTCCAGGCGGGCTACGAAGTGGAGACGCACCGCCACACCGGGCCCGTGTATGGCTTCACAACCAGTGGTGCCTGGAAATACAAGGAATACGATTACGTGAACCGCGCGGGCTCATTCCTCTATGAGCCCGCGGGCTCGGTACACACACTGCAGTGCATCGAGGACAACACTCGGGTGTGGTTCCACATGACGGGCTCCAACATCAACCTTGATGCCGCGGGCAATATCACCTCGGTGGTGGATGGTGCACTCACCCTGGCGTTCTACCTTGCCATGTGTGAGCAACAGGGTCTGCCGCGACCCAACGTGCTGATGGGGTGACTATGGAAATCGACATTTACAGCCCCGACAGCTATCTGCACGGTATCCCCCACGCACAGTTCGCCTGGCTGCGCGAACACGCACCGGTGTACTGGCATCCGCACCCGGACGGAGGCGGCTACTGGGTGTTGAGCAAACACGCCGACATCGTTGCAGTGTCGCGGGACTTCAAAACGTTTTCAGCCCAGCGCGGCTTTGTCATGGTGGACGATATGCCGCCGGACATTCTCGGCATGGTGCAGAACCAGCTGCTCGGCATGGATCCGCCCAATCACGGCCCGATTCGCCGTGCCGTTATCACGCGCTTTACCTCGCGGCGCCTTGCCGAGCTGGAGCCTCGTGTACGGGAGATTGCGCGACGTATCATGGCGGAGGCGCAGTGCGGCAAGGAAATCAACTTTGTCGACGATCTGGCGGGTGACCTGCCCACCGCAGTGATCTGCTCCCTGCTGGACATCCCTGAAGACATGTGGCCGCAGATACGTCGCTGGTCTGACGTCCAGACCTCCGGGTCGGATCCGGATCTGGGCGGTACGCCGGAAGAGGTGACACAGGCGTCCATCGATATGGGGACCTACGGCTATACGCTGGCGGCACAGCGTCGCGATGGCAAGGGCGAAGACCTTGTCTCGCTGCTGGTCAATCAGGAGATCGACGGGCACACGGTGTCGGAGATGGAGTTCGCCTCGCTCTTTGTGCAGCTTGCCGTGGCCGGCAACGAGACCACTCGCGGCCTGATCAGCTCCGGCATGGATCAGCTGTTGCGCGCCCCCGGACTGTACCGGCATCTTGCATCCAATCCTGGCGCACTGCCACTTGCGATAGAGGAGATGCTGCGCTGGACCTGCCCGCTGCATTACTTCCGCCGCACTGCCACCTGCGATACGCAGGTGCGCGGGCAGCCGATTCGTGAAGGTGAGCGGGTTGTGATGTTGTACAGCTCGGGCAATTTTGACGAGGAGGTGTTCGCCGATCCGATGCGTTTTGATGTGACGCGCTCTCCCAACCCGCATCTCGCCTTTGGCCACGGCATTCATCTGTGCCTCGGTGCCAACCTGGCGCGCATGGAAGCGCGAATTTTCTTTGAGGAATTTTTTCGCGCCTTCGCCGGCATAGAGCGTACCGGAGAGCCGGTGTTTATCCGCTCCAACAGTATTCACGCTTTCAAACAGATGCCGGTTCGTCTGCAAGCCGCCTGACCAACGGCCAACCAGCAAGATAAAAGGAAACCTGCATGCGTCACGCCGTCTTTCTCGCTCTGTTGCTACTGCCTGTCGTGGCCAGCGCCCAGGAGAAAACCCTACTGTGGGGTGACACTCATCTCCACACCACCTATTCCTCCGACGCCTTTGCCAACAACAACCTGCTTGCGGACCCGGACACCGCCTACCGTTACGCGCAAGGCCTTCCTGTGGTGCACCCGTATCACGGCGCACGCCTGCAGATCGAAACGCCGCTGGACTTTCTCGTGGTGTCTGACCACGCCGAGTACATGGGCGTGATTCGCCATCTTTATTACAGCGGCTCGGACGGTGTGAACCTGGGCCTTGTCGACAGGCTGAAAGCGGATTTTGTCGGCTGGCTGCTGCGGCGCCGAGTAGACGAGGGGCGCGGCCGTGATCTGTTCATGTCGGTCTTGCCCAAGTCCACCGACGATCCTCGCGAGGCTGCCATGACTCTGCGCGTTGGCTCCAGCATGATACCGGACATGCCATCAGTGGAAGCCGATACCTGGCGGCAGATTGCCGAGACCGCTGATCGCCATAATGAGCCCGGGCGCTTCACGGCACTGATAGGTTGGGAGTGGAGTTCGATTCCCGGCGGCGCCAATCTGCATCGTGTGGTGGTGACTGATGGGGATGCGCGCAGCGCGCGCAAATACCAGCCCTTCGGTCTGGATGACAGTCAGTACCCGGAGGACCTCTGGCGTTGGCTGGCTGTCACCGCGCAGGAGACCGGCGACGATTTCATCGCGATTCCGCACAACTCAAACATCTCCAAAGGCTTCATGTTTGACGACACCACGCTGCGGGGTGAGCCGTTGACCGAAGAGCTGGCCAGCGTGCGCAGTTACTGGGAGCCGGTGGCGGAGATTACGCAGATCAAGGGGGACTCGGAAACGCACCCCGCGCTGTCGCCCGACGACCCCTTTGCGGAGTTTGAAAACTATCCGTTCTACATTCAGCAGGGCGCAAGCGATTACACGCCTGCCGTCGGTGATTTTCTGCGCCCGGCCCTGCTGCGCGGGCTGCAACTCGAAGCCGCTCTCGGCGTGAATCCTTACCAGCTGGGGTTCATCGGCTCCACAGATTCCCACACCAGCCTGTCCTCGGCAGAGGAGGATAACTTCCACGGTAAATTGGCCACCGACTCCATACCGGCCAACAAGCAGAATCGCTGGGCAGAGGAGGAGGGCCCCAGCGGCTGGGCGATGTCGGCCTCAGGGCTTGCTGCAGTCTGGGCGGAGAGCAACACGCGAGAATCCATTCTTGAGGCTCTACGCCGGCGGGAAGTCTATGCCACCACAGGACCGCGTATCGGCGTGAGACTGTATGCGGGTTGGAACCTGCCCGTTGTTGGAGCGGATAGCGCGGAGGACTGGCAGGCAGCAGCGGCGGCGGGTGTGCCCATGGGCGGCGAGCTGCCCTCGGCGCCCGCAGACAACGGTCCGCAGATTCTGGTGCAGGCCTCACGCGATCCCGTGGGCGCCAATCTGGACCGGATTCAGGTGATCAAGGGCTGGATTGATGCGGCGGGGGTCACTCACGAGCGCATTCATGATGTTGCCTGGTCCGATGCACGGGAGCCGGATGCAGCAGGCGTGCTGCCCGCTGTCGGCAATACGGTAAACCTGGCGAACGGAGCGTGGGACAACAGCATCGGCGCACCGCGCCTCGCCGCGCTCTGGCAGGACCCGGACTTCGATCCGGCACAGGCCGCGTTCTACTACGTGCGCGTACTGCAGATTCCGACACCGCGTCATTCGCTGCTCGATGCGCTGGCACTCAAACAGCAGGAGGCCGAGGGTTATCCTTCCACCCTGCAGGAGCGAGCCTACACGTCACCCGTCTGGTACCGACCGGCCCGTTGAGGGCGCATCGGAGCGGCTCCCCAGGTCGCGGGCGCTGGCCTCCAGCTCAGTGATCATCTCACTGATATAGGTGAGGTGGGGGGCTTCGGCACGCAGTATGGCGAGGAACAGCCGGCGCTTGTAATCCTGCAGGTCGAGGCCGGCGGCGACCGCTTCTGGTGCCGCACTGCCGACAATGTCGACCAGCCGCTCCGCGGCGGTGAGGCGCCCCCAGAGGTAGTCGTTCTCGCGAAAGCGCCGTGAAAAGAAGGCGCCAAAATTGCCGAACTGGACGCCCTTGAGGATATCCCGCGCGCCGCCATGGCGCAGGCTGTTGGCGTCGTCCACGGCGATACGATCCACCTTGATCTGTTCCAGCGTGTCCATTTGCCGGCTCTGGCTCATCGGGTAGGTCAGCACGTCGTAGTGGGCGAAGCCCAGGTAGCTGGTGAGCACCTCGCGAACCAGATGCATGGCGCCCGCCGCCTGGCACCAGTGTGCCAGCTCGTTCTCCAGTGCCGTATCGAACTCGACCAGGTTGAGCCGTTCCCGAACGCGCACCAGAAAGGCGTTCAGGTGATCATCGAGGCACTCTTCTCCCGGGCGTTCCAGGTGGGCTCCGCGCCAGTCCATGTGCTCGCGCAGGGTCTCGGCGCGGCCGTAGAGCCGCAACTTGAGTTGGTCGAGGTGCTCCCGATAGCGGGGAATGCGCAGGGTGTCGGGGTCGGTATACAGTTCATTCGCGCGGCGGATGAGCAGCATGACCCGCCGCAGCCGATGACGGATATCGTAATTGCGCAGGAACTGCACCCAGGGGGTTGCCTCCTGAAAGCGGGCGCTGCTGGCGGTGTCGCCCATGGGTCGGATGCGTGTCATGCGCGCCCAGGCCTGGAGCCGGGTAACGGCTTCCGCACGGGTGAGTCCACGTGTGCTGCGCTGGAAGAGCTCCGCCAACTCATCCAGCAGCCCGAGTACCTTCAAGCGCGAGTAGCCTTCATAGGCGTAGCCGGCATCCACGGCGGCGCGCATATTGGCCTCCTTGCCCCAGGCGGCAATGGTGGCCGCAGAGGGAGCGCTATTGAGCGTATCGTCCAGTTGGTTGCCGACAGTTGCCAGCACCTGTGCGCGCACACCATCGGCGACCTCACGATGCAGGTGTACGGTATTGTTGAACTCGGCGATCCATTCCAGGTCGTCGCGAATCGGCTGGTGGCGCGGAATGCTGGAGAGCGCGCCCAGCAGGGTGGTGAAAAAGCCGGGCGCCTCGCGGGCAGTTTCGCGTTCCGGCTCCGGATTGGGCTCCAGGTAGACCAGTCGACGGTCCGTTTCCCGGTGCGCCGGATGGCGCTGTACAGCGTCCAGCGCAACTGAGACCGGCTTGTTCATCAGTACGCTGCCGTCGATAAAGGCCGCCTCGTCTGCGCGCTCGCCCGCGCGCCGGGCGCCGCGCAGCTGGCGTGTGATAAAGGCATTGCGACCCTCCCAGCGGGTGCTGCGCTGCTCCAGCACCGCATCCATCTCCGCCAGGCGCAGCGGCGGGAAGGCGCCAGGAAAACTGCTGGTGGCGCGCGCTGCAAACGCCAGCGACGGGAGATGATCGCGGCCCAGCGTAGAGGGGTGCAGGTCGCGGTTCTGATTGAACTGGTGGTGAAAGTGGAAGGTGTGGCGGTGTTCGCGTTCGCGCACCGTCGCGGGGTCGTGCAGCGGGATAGTTTGCGGTGAGCCCCAGAAGTCCGTGGTGGTAACGAACAGCTCCAGTGGCAGTCCCGGCGGCAGCAGCGACTGGCAGCCGTCGGCCTGCTCCTCGCCCAGTGCTTCCAGGGCATCGAGCATCATGTTGCTCATTGTGGAGCCGGAGAAGGGTGGCTCGAACCAGCGGGAGCGCATGAACAGTGACAGGTTCCGCAGCACTTCCGGATCTTCACGGGTGATGCCCGCGCGTCGATTGTGGCGTCTGCGCAGTAGCCCCGCCAGCCAGAACAGTGGGCGCATGTAGAGTTTTGAGAGCCGCGAGGGTCGCGCGGCGGGGTCCAGCAGTGCCTCGATATCGGCAAGATCCAGCCATAGCCTGCGATGCGCGTCCAGCGAGAGGTCAAAGGCCAGCGCGCGCGCCAACATGATCCCGTTGATGCCGCCAGCCGATGCACCTGCGATCACGTCCACCAGTACCCGCAGGCGCACGTGGCCACCAATCTGTTGCAGCAATTCGAAGTAAACGGTTTCCGTGTCCAGTTCGCCGCGGTGCGGCGCTGCATCAATGTAGCGCGCGTCAGCCGCCGACTCCTCTGGCACAGCGTGAAACGCCCTTGACGCCCGCACGAGCTTGAGGATTTCGCGTGTCACGCCATGCATATACACAGCGAGCGATACGCCGCCATAGCACACCAGGGCCAGCCGCAGCTCCCGTTCGGGTGCGGCGTCGGGTGCATCTCTGGCAGTCATGTCGGCTCCTCAAACGGGTAGCAAAAAGGGTTTCGCGAAGCGCAGTGTGCCGACAAGTATACCGCCGTCCCGCGCGTCCGCCTCAACTATCAATATGTCCTGCGGCTGCCCCTTGTATTGATGGCTCGCGGTCAGTGTAACAAACACCCCCGTATTGTCGTGTCTGACGCGGGTTCCGGTTGCTGCACCCCTGGAAAGGTGACTGTGATAGTCTTCCAGTAAACACCCTTCATGAGTGGGTTCGTATTTGATCCTGTCCAGAAATCTCATCGCGCTCCTGCTGTCGGCCTGCGCTTTCGCCTTCGTCTTCTGGTTGTGGTGGCGTGGCCCCGCGCTCCCCGCCTACGAGCTTGCCGTCATGCCCTTGCAGCAGACCGTGGTTGCCTCCGGTCGTGTGGCGGCGGTGTCGCGGGCGCAGGTGGGTGCGGAGATAACCGGCGTGGTGCTGGAACGCCGTGTGCGGGAGGGTGACCGCGTTGCCCCAGGTGACGTGATGCTGGTGCTGCGGCCGGATGAACTGGCGGCGCAGGTGCGGCAGGCGGAGGTGGCGTTGCAACAGCTGGAAACGGCGACCCGGCCGCAGGCCGAGCTGGCATTGACCCGCGCAGAAACAACGCTGTTGCAGGCGCGTCGTGAGGCAGAGCGACGCCGCGACCTGACCGCGCGTGGCCTGCTGTCACGGGAGGCGCTGGAACAGGCGGAGGAGGCGGAAACACTGGCACAGAATGCGGCTGCGACGGCGCGCGTGGCGGCAGCGGCTGTCGCGCCGGGCGGTACCGAGGAGGCCGTGCTGCGTGCCCGACTGGCGTCGCTGCAGGCCCAGTTGGCAAAGACCATCGTGCGGTCGGAGGTGGCCGGTACGGTGCTGACCCGCGATGTCGAGCCGGGTGACCTGGTGCAGCCCGGCAAGGTGCTGTTCACCGTGGCACGCGACGGCGAAACCGAAATTCGCGTGCCGCTGGATGAGAAAAATCTCGCGTTTCTCGCGCTGGGGCAGCCGGCGGTGGTGGTGGCTGATGCCTATCCCGAGCGGCCCTTTGACGCGCGCCTCAGCTTTCTGGCGCCCCGTGTGGACCCGGAGCGCGGTACCGTGGAGGCCCACCTGTCGGTGGCGCAGGCCCCGGACTTCCTGCGCGAGGACATGACGGTCTCGGTGAGCGTTCTGACGGGTCGTCGCGATAGCGCGCTCGCGTTGCCCAACGATGCCCTCGCTGGCGTTCAGGGAGGCCGCGCGCAGGTGCTTCGCGTCAGCGACGGTCGGCTGCAGCGTGTCACCGTTGAGCTGGGTCTACGCGGCATGGCGTTCTCGGAGGTGACGGCCGGGCTGACGGCGGGGGACCTGATACTGGCGGATCCCGGCGTTGCGTTGGCCGAGGGCACGCGAGTGCGTGTCGAGCGCTGGCCACTGCCCGTGGGCGAGAGCGCCGCCGCGGACAGCAGCCGCAACGAACTGCCGGTGCAGTTTGACTGAGGGCCCGGTCAAGACGTCGGTCGCGCGGCTGTGGACAGCCTGGGTGTTGGCGCTGCAGTTTCTGCGCGATGGTCGCGGGCAGACAGTCACCATCCTGGTGGGTGTGGCGGTAGGTGTCGCGGTGGTGGTGTTTGTCAGCGCCCTGATCCAGGGGTTGCAGTCGAATATCGTGCAGCGCACCCTCGGTACCCAGGCCCATATCCGCGTGCTGGCCCCGGATGAGGTGAACCGGCAGCCGGTGGTCGCAAAGGACACGCTGCAGCTGGTGTGGGAAGACAAGCGCGCCCAACGGCGCCGCTCCATCAACAACTGGCAGCAGGTGGTCGCAACGCTGGATACACTGCCCTCGGTGGGGGCGGTGTCGCCGGTGATCGCCGGGCCGGCCTTCGCGGGCCGCGGCGCCGCCCTGGAGTCCGTTGCGCTGACCGGCATCGACCTGCAACGTTACCAGCAGATTATCCCGCTGCCGGACTACATTATCGATGGCAGTGCCCGACTGGAGCCGGGTGAGGCGATGATCGGCAGTGAGCTGGCCATGACACTCGGTCTGCGGGTGGGCGACAAGTTGCGTCTGGACACGGGCCGCGACAATCCGGCGGTGGTGAACGTCGTGGCCGTCTTTGAGCTCGGCGTGCGGGAACTCGATGCGCGCAACGTCTACCTTGGCCTGAAACAGGCCCAGGCACTGCTCGGGCTCCCCGGCGGCGTGACCCAGCTCGACCTGGTGGTGGACGACATTTTTGCCGCCGACACAATTGCCCGGCGCATTGCCCGCCTGACCGGGCTGGAGGCCGAAAGCTGGATGGAAAAGAATGCCCAGCTGATGAATGCGCTGAGCGCGCAAAGCCTGTCCACCAATATGATTATCGTATTTGTTTCGCTGTCCGTGGCGTTTGGTATTGCCAGTGTGCTGTCGGTGAGTGTTGTACAGCGAACGCGGGAAATCGGCATTCTGCGTGCCATGGGCGCCGGTCGTCAGCAGGTCTTGCAGGTCTTTCTGATTCAGGGTGCGCTGTATGGCCTGCTCGGTGCCCTGATGGGCATTGCCGGTGCCTACGTACTCGTTTGGGTATTCAATACCTTTGGTCCCGGCCTGTTCTACATTCCCGTTGCCAACACCCTGGTCGTGTTTGCCCTTGTGCTGGCCACGGTGGTTGGCGTGCTCGCTGCGGCGGTGCCCTCACGGCGTGCCGCGATGCTGGACCCGGTAGTGGCCATTCGCTATGTCTGAAGCCGAGGCAGCGGTACTGCGTCTGGTGGGGCTGCGCAAATCCTACAATGTCGGCCTGCCCAATGAGACGGAGGTGTTGCACGGCCTCGACCTGGTCATCGAGCGCGATGATTTCGCCGCCTTGATCGGCCCCTCGGGGTCCGGCAAGAGCACGCTGCTGAACCTGATCGGCTTGCTGGACCAGCCCAGTGCCGGGGAGCTGTACCTGCTGGGTGAGCCCACCAGCACCATGGACGATGCCGGACGTACACGGTTACGCGGTGAGTCCATTGGCTTCGTGTTCCAGTTCCATCATCTGGTGCAGGCCTTTGGCGCACTGGATAACGTCCTGATGCCGCTGATGCTGCGTCACGGCCGTCCGGGCCCTGCGGCGATTGACCGTGCACGGGGCCTGCTCGCGGCCATGGGTCTGGAGAAGTATGCGCAGACGCGTCCCAACCAACTGTCCGGAGGCCAGCAGCAGCGGGTTGCCATTGCCCGCGCGCTGGTCACCCAGCCCTCGCTGCTCCTCGCAGATGAGCCGACGGGCAATCTTGATACGCGTACCGCAGCGGATGTGTTCGAGCTGATGCGGCGCTTTGGCCGCGAGGTGGGCTGTGCGGTGTTGCTGGTGACCCACGATCCGCGCCTGTCCGCGGCCTGCGACAGAACGATCGATCTCGTGGATGGGCGTATCGTCAGCGATACCCGGGTGGGACCGTCGGGCACCGGTTGAACAGCCGCTGTGCTGCTGGTGCTGGCGCGTTACCCGGTGGCTTCCTGTCCGGGCCACGTGTAGCCGTGCGGTAGTGGCGAACCCTGGGCGTCGAGATTGACGAACACTATGCGATCGATAGAGATAATGGTCTGCTTGGTGAGCTTGTTGCGGACCTCTGCCCGCAACGTCACCGAGGTGCGACCGCAGGCGGTCACTTCCACCCCCATCTCGACAATGTCGCCCTGGTGCGCGGAGCTGACGAAATTGATCTCGGACATGAACTTGGTCACCAGGTGCCGGTTTCCACCCAACTGGCTCATGGCATAAATCACCGCCTCCTCATCGATCCAGCTCAGCAGCTGCCCGCCAAACAGGCTGCCGTGGGGGTTGAGGTTTTCCGGTTTGATCCACTTGCGCGAATAGAACTTCATCGTCGTGTCTTTCTGTCAGGGTCAGTGTCCAGTCTTGCGCGATTCCGGTCTCCAGGGCAAGCCGGCAGTCTGCGCAGGGCAGCGCTACGGTACAGGATCGGGCGCCAGCACTTTGCCGGGATTGAGCAGGTTTTTCGGGTCCAGTGCCTGTTTCAGGGTGCGCATCAGGGCGATTTCGGCTGGCGAACGGCTGCAGGACAGAAACTCGCGCTTTTCCAGGCCGATCCCGTGTTCCGCTGAAACCGAGCCCTGCAGCGGCACCAGGTGTTCATACACAATGCGCTCTACGCGATGCCGGTCGTTGGCGGGCCCAACGCCCAGATGCAGGTTGCCGTCGCCCATGTGGCCGAAGCAGACCAGCCTCGCCTCCGGGCACTGCTCTGCCAGTGCGGCGTTGAGCTCGTTGATATAGTTGTCCATGTGCCGAATCGGCAGGCTGACATCAAAGACGGCGATCGGGCTGATGCTGTGCACAAGTCCCTCCACATCATCACGCATCGCCCAGAGCTGGTCCGCCTGCTGGCCGCTCTGCGCGATGACGGCGTCCACCACGTGGCCGTCCTCGAGCAGGGCAGCCATGACATCCGTGAATTGCGCCTCCAGGTGATCCGCATTGGCACCCTGCGCCTCGATCAGTACGTAGTAGGGGTGGTGTGTCGGCAGGAATGCCTGATGCCGCTGCGTCTCCTCCACCAGCAGGTGATAGTGGCTGTTCCACATGACCTCAAACGCGCTGAGCTTGCCCTCCAGTTCGGTGCCCAGCCGCCGCAGGAGTTGCAGCAGAGAGGGGAACTCGTCCACCGCGACAAAGGCGGTTTGTGTCGCCCGCGGGGCGGGGCGCAGGCGCAATACGGCCCGCGTAACAATGCCCAGCGTGCCCTCGGAGCCAATGAACAGATGCTTCACGTCGTAGCCCGCATTGTTCTTCAGCATCTCGTTCATGGAACTGATGACGGTGCCATCGGCCAGCACGGCCTCCAGCCCCAGTACCTGCTCCCTGGCCATACCGTAGCGAACCACGCTGTTGCCCCCGGCATTGGTGGCAATCATCCCGCCGATGCGCGCACTGCCGCGCGCGCCGAAGTCCACCGCGAACAGCCAGCCGGCTTCCGCTGCCGTCTCCTGCACGGTCTGCACAATAGCGCCGGCCTGTACCGTCATCACCCCGGCGCCGTCGTCGAGGTGCTCGATAGCCTGCATACGCTCCAGGGACAAGACGATGTCACTCGCCGAGCAGGTGATGCCGTCCACCAGGCCGCTGAGACCGCCCCAGGGCACCACGCTCTGGTTGTGCGCGTGGCAGATGCGCATGACCTCCGACACCTCAGCCGTGCTGGCAGGGCGCACGATGGCCTGCGCCTCGCAGCTGCCCTGGCCCCAGCTGTGATTTGGCCTGGCACGGACATCGGCGCCCAGCAATATTCCTTTGGGCCCGACCACCGCGACTATCTCATCGATGATGCTCATGCCACCGCTCCTCCGTATCGTCATGCCGGCAGACAGGGAAGCATGATTACATATCCGTATTGCGTCTGGCTTGCCACGGATCAAGAAAGCAGGCCGCGCGCCTGCACTCACCGAGCGTGTGCGCCGCACTTGACATCGGTTTTCAAATAAGAATAATTATCATTAAGTCGTTAAGCGATCAGGAGCCATGATGTCGGAAAGCCCGTTGCACTATCGGTCGGCCGCTGAGCCGCTTCGGCGTAGCGCGCTGGCAGCGCGGGTCTTCGTCAGCCTGTTCGGCAGCTACACGTTTGTCTGGGGCGCCAGCAGCCTGCTGATTGTGGCGCAGGTGGCGGGCGGCATAGCCTGGGACGAAGCCTGGATGGTGGCGATGCTGGTGGCCTTCCCCGGCTTTCTCGCGCTATTCCTCTGGGCGTACATTGCGCGCAGCCTGCTGCGGGTTTGCTTATGCCTGTTCGGCGTGGGCGCAGCGTCCACGGCACTCGCGGCCCACTGGCAGCTCAGGCTTCTGGCCGGGGGTTGAGGCATGTTTGAGACGGTTCGCCAGGCTATGGCCTGGGTCCATACGGGCTTCGGTCTGGTGCTGGGCTACGTGCTGATGGTGGTGTTTTTCTTTGGCACCCTGTCGGTGTTCGATCGCGAGATCGACCGCTGGGCGGTCCCGGAAACCCGCTTTGCGGTGCAGCCCATGCCGTCCTTTGATCGGGTGTTGGCACCGGTGTATCAGCGCCTGCGCCCGGATCCTGCTGACCTTGAGCGCATCGCGCGCCGGGTGACGGGTGAACTGCCGGATGTGGCCAGCCTGCCGCTGGTGTCGCTGTTTGCCTACACCACGCACCGCGACCCGGTGCTGCTGGTGGGCGCGGAGTTCGGTGTACCCAATGCGCCGCTGGACCCGGCAGACGATCACCTGCATGCGCATGGGCGAGCCCAGGTCGATCCGCGCAGCGGGGCGTTTCTGCCCGAGAATCGGCTGCAGATCGGCACCGATTTCTTCTACCCCATGCACTACAGTCTGAACGCCTCGCCGGCGATCATCGGCTACTGGGTGGTTGGGCTGGCGGCCATGTCCATGCTGGCAGCGCTGGTTACCGGACTGGTGATTCACCGCCGCCTGCTGCGCGAGTTGTTTACCTTCCGGCCCCACAAACGCAGCCAGCGCAGCACGCTGGACCTGCACAACCTGACGGGTGTGGTCGCGCTGCCTTTTCATTTTTTCTTTGCCCTGACCGGTCTGCTGATCTTTGCCGCCATCTACCTGCCCGTGCACGACTCGCTGCTGCGGCCCCTGGACAGGCAACACGAGGTTCTGGAGGCGGCGCAAACGGGCCTGCCCCATGAGCCCGCAGGCGTGCCCGCGCCGCTCGCTTCGGTAGACGCCATGGTGGCGCAGGCGAAGGCGCGCTGGGCGCAGCGGGGCATACCGGGGGAGGTGGGTTTCCTGACCATCGAGCACATGGGTGATCTCAATGGCTATGTCAGTATTTTCCGGGCCGGCAGTGACCGCGTGGCGCTGGTCGGCGAGGGGATACACTTCAGCGCACGCACCGGTGAGATCCTGCATGAAGATCCCGCGCCGTCTGCTGTGCATGCGGTCAGCGAGTTTCTCACTGGCCTGCATCTTCAGCACTTCCGTCACTGGCTGCTGCGCTGGCTCTATGTCCTTGGCGGTCTGGTTGGCTGTGTGTGTATTGCGACGGGGTTTATCTTTTTTACGGAAAAGCGCAAGCGCCAATGGGCCCATCACGCACCCCGGTCACTGCGTTGCGTGGACGCCCTCGCGGTGACAGCGGTCACGGGGATGGTGCTGGCGGTGCTGGGCATGCTGGTTGCCAATCGGGTACTCCCGATTGACCTTCCGGCGCGTGCCGGATGGGAGGAGCGGGCGTTCTGGTGCACCTGGCTGTGCGCTCTGCTGCACGCCTGGGTGCGCAGCACCGCGCTGCTCGGGGGCGCCGTGTCACCGGCCTGGCGTGAGCAATGTATCGGCATTGCCGCGCTCGCGGTGCTGGCGGTGACGCTCAACTGGGTGACCACGGGGGATCACCTGTGGCACACGGTCACAACGGGCTACTGGCCGGTCGCCGGCGTGGATGCCAGTCTGTTGGCAACGGCAGTCATCGCGTTCACGGCGGCAGTGAGGTTGTACGGGCGGGGTGCAGAGGCCGCCAGCACCGCTGTAGAACCTGTGGAGGCGTCACGTGGCTGATGTGGCCTGGTTGTGGCTCGCTGCCGTGGGCTGCTTCAGTGGCGCGGTGTGGCTGGCGCTGGCCAAGCCGGTACACTGGGTTCAGGTGATGTCCGCCACCGCTGCGCGCAGGCACCCCGCTCTCGTATTGCGCTGTCTCGGGTGGCTGGCGCTGGCGACTGCACTGGCCGCCTGTCTGCGTGCGGATGCGCCGACCATGGCGGTGCTGGTCTGGGTTATGCTGCTGGTGCCGGCGGCGCTGGCGGTGGCAATGGCTCTTGCCTGGCGCCCCGCTATCTTGCGCTGTTGGGGGGCCGCCGTTTGCCTGCGCCCCGGCAGCTCTGGGCGATAAGCACTGTGGTCCGGATTCTCGTTCGGTGATCATGCTGCTTCAGCGTTTCCGCACCAAATAGGCAATGGCCACAAATCGTGGCAAAATATTGCATATTAAATGTCATTATATCCCGAGGCGGCAATCCAGCTATGGACGATCATGGGTGAAGCGGTACGGACAACCGTCGTTGACGGGCGTCGTCTGCGCAGTGAACGCAGTCGCAGCGCCATTATCGAGGCCGCGGTCGCGCTGATGGAGGAGGGCGTACTGGTGCCCACGGCGCAGCAGGTGGCCCAGCGAGCGGGTGTCGGCATTCGCTCATTTTTCCGTCACTTTGAGGACATGGGTGCGCTCGCTGAAGCAGTCAATGAGCAACTCGGTGAAACCTGGAAAAATCTCTTCACGGGCGGCGACCGTGCGGGCACGCTGGATGAACGCCTGGTGCACGCGGTGGAGTGCTATGCGGATGCCTATGAGCAGATCTGCAATGTGATGTTGTCCACCGCTGCCCAGCGCTGGCGCTATGAGTTCCTGCGCAGGAACTATGCGCGCGCCCTGCGTGGATTGCGACACAACCTCAATGATTGGCTCCCTGAACTGCACGCGCTGCCAGCCGATGAGCGGGAGGCGGTCGACGCGATCGCCTCGTTTGAAATGTGGCATCGCCTGCGTGAGCATCAGGGGCTCAGCAGGGAAAACAGCATTGCCATTGTCACGAAACTTCTTCGGGGTCTGATCCCCGACCGGTAGATCGCCACAGAGGGTAGCCCATGGCCGAGCAATTCAGGGAACAGGGTGGCGCTGCCACGATGGATCCGAGTCCCGTGGCGCGGTGGATTACCTCCACGTTGATGACCCATCTGTTCAGCCCCGGCACTGTCGACAGGCGCCGTGCCAAAGCAGAAAAACGACGCATCAGGCGAGGGGCACCCCACCGGGTCGAGTATTTCCATCAGGTCGATGACGGATACAGCCACCTTATGGCCCAGGTGCTGCCGCGACTGGTTGCGCGTTATGCCATCGAACTGCACTGTCACCTGGTAGAGGGGCCGCAGGGCCGTAACGTGGCTGAGCCCGAGTTGCTGCTGCAGCTGTCGCGCAACGATGCCTGTCACGTTGCGCCGGAGTATGGGCTGGCGTTTCCTTGCCACCCGGAGCCACCGGCTTCCGCGTTGGTAGAACAGGCGTCATCGATTCTTGCGGCCCAGCCATCGGCGGATTTCACCACGCTCGCCGCGGCTGTGGGGAGTGCGCTGTGGGCGCGCGATGCGGAGGCCCTGGCGTCACTCGCCAGGCACCACGGACAGGCGCCGGTCCAGCAGGTGCGTGCTGCGCTCGATGCCGGGAACCAGCGGCGTGCGGAATTGAAGCACTATTCCGGCGCCATGCTGTATTACGGGGGCGAATGGTACTGGGGTGTGGATCGCCTGTATCACCTGGAAAAGCGCCTCGCGGCCCTCGGTGCGGATCGGCAGCCAGGTGAGCCAATGCTCGTGCCGCGACCGGAGGTCGACGTGGGCGAGCTGCGCGACAGCGGTACACTCACGCTGGAAATGTACGCATCCCTGCGCAGCCCCTACACCGCGATCGTGTTTGACCGGGCCGTGCAGCTGGCCCGCGATACCGGCGTCACACTGCAGGTGCGACCGGTCCTGCCCATGGTCATGCGCGGCGTGCCCGCCACACGAGAGAAAGGCTTTTATATTTTCATGGATGCCGCCCGCGAAGCCCGGGCGGCCGGGGTGGCCTACGGCAACTTCTATGATCCGATAGGAGAACCTGCCAGGCGCTGCTATTCGCTGTATCCCTGGGCTGCAGAGCAGGGCAAGGGCAATGCGTTGCTGTCGAGCTTCCTGCGTCACGCCTTTGCGCTTGGCACCAACACCTGCCATGACCGCGGTCTGCGCAAGGTGGTGGAAGGGGCGGATCTCGACTGGCGGGCCGCAAGTGCGCACCTGGGGCAGCCGGGATGGGAGGCCCTGCTGGAGGAAAACCGCCTGGCCATGTACGCGGCTGGGCTGTGGGGTGTGCCGAGCTTCAGGTTGCTTGACGCGCAGGGCGCTTCATTGCTCGCGCTATGGGGGCAGGACAGGTTGTGGTTGTTTGCACGCGAGATACAGCGGCAGTTGCAACGCGGCGCGCCGGACGCGGCTTGATGCCGTCAGAGTCCGCTGCGGGTCTGCACGATGACGTCTGTGCCCGCCGGCAGCGAGAACGACACACCATCTTTGCCGACCGTGTAACGGGGGAAAATGTCCTCGGCGCCGTTGAGGAACAGCGCCTCCTGCCCGGGGACGACCAGCGGCGGCACGATGTGGTAGTAGAGCAGGTGCCCGACACCCGCGCTGCGCGCCGTTTCAGCCGCCTCTACCGGGCTGGCGTGGTAGTCGAGGATGTCGTGGGTGATCTTCGCCAGTATGCTGTTGCCGTTCTGCAGGGCGGCTTCGTGCATCAGGTTAACCAGGTTGGGCGCCAGCGCCTCGTGCACCAGCAGGTCTACCCCCTGGGCAAACTGCGCGATATTGGCCAGTTTCACCGTGTCACCCGTGATCAACAGTGAACGCCCCTTGTAGCTGAAACGATAGCCCACCGCGGGCTCCACGGGCGAGTGGTCAACCGCCAGCGCCTCAACGGTCAACCCACCGGCCTCAAGCACCGTGGTGAGTTCACCCAGGGCAGGCATGGCGAACGGTATGGCGCTCAGGCCCGCCGCGCGCAGCGGAGCGACGCTGTCGCCGTGGTGTTCGTGGCGGTAGTTGAAGTCCTGTGCGTAGGCGAGGTTGAATCCATCCACAACCCCTGTCACACCGGGAGGGCCGTACACCGGCAGCGGGCTGTGGTTATCCCCGCTGGCCCAGCGGAGGGTGCCCATCTCGCCCAGCCCATCGATGTGATCGGAGTGGAAGTGGGTCAGGAATACGCCCTGCAGGGCGCCGACCGGGTAGCCCATGCGGTTCAGGTTGCGCACACCGTCCGTGCCTGCGTCAACCACGTACAGCGCTGAGCCGGCCACCACGGCGACGCAGGGCCCCGAGGCATCGGGGGCAGGCAGTGGGCCACCGGCGCCGCAGAGGGCAAGGTGCAGGCCATCCTCGAGTTCTGCCAGCGCATTGGCACCCAGGCGTGATGCAAGGCCCTGTTCCAGCACCCGGGCGACAATGTTGGCGCGCTGGCTGTAGGCGATGGCGGCCAGGACAAGTGCGACACCGATAACGACGGCAGACCTTTTCATGGCATTCTCCGGTTTCCGCGCAGGCGGTGTGGACTGGTCACAGATCAGGCTACATAATGACATAAGTCATGTCAAAAAATACGCGGCCAGCGGGCCATGTTGCTGCGGGCCGCAGCCAAGGAGGCTTGTCCATGCCCATCACACAAAACGCCCTGCGCGTGCTGGTACTGGTACCAGCGCTGCTGTTCATCGTTACCGGCGTGCGCTGGCTGATTGCGCCCGCCGGCGTCGCGCCCATGCTTGGTTTGACCCTCGAGGAGGGTATCGGCCTCAGTTCCCAGATCGGGGACCTGGCGGGGTTTTTCCTGACCCTGGGCGCCTGCATGCTGATCGCGCTGATCAGTGGACGTCGCCTCTGGTACTACCCGGCAATCATGCTGCTCGCCTTTGCCGCAGTGGGCCGCGTACTGGCATGGCTGCTGCACGACGCCGCGCTGGCCCTGCAGCTGATCGCCCCCGAGGTCATCATCGCGCTGCTGCTACTGGTCGCCGCACGCTATCTGCCCGAGGCTGACTGAGTGGCAGACCGCCGCAGGCGCTGGTGCGCAACGCTGGCGGGACTGGCGCTCGCCGCAGGCCTGCCCAACGTGCTTGCGGCAGAGGCGGTGTCGCCCGATGCAGGCGACCCGCGGCCGAATATTGTGTTCATTCTTGCCGACGACCTCGGCTTCACCGATATCGCGCCTTTTGGCAGCGAGGTGCAGACGCCAACGCTGAGCGCGTTTGCTGAAACGGGGGTGCGCTTCACCAACTACCACACTGCCGCCAACTGTGCCCCTGCGCGGGCCATGCTGCTGACCGGCGTCAACAACCATCTGGCTGGCGTGCCCAATATCCCGGAGATGCTGGCACCGGAGCAGCGCCGGCACGCGCACTACCAGGGCGTGCTGGGCGACAACGTGGTAACCGTGGCCACCCTGTTGGAAGGCGCGGGTTATCACACGTACATGGCGGGCAAGTGGCACCTGGGGGCCAGCGCAGACAAGCGCCCCAGCCGCAGGGGGTTCTCCCGCACCGTCGCACTGATGGATTCCGGTGCCGACAATTGGGAGCAGCGCCCCTACCTGCCGCTGTATGACCGGGCCAACTGGTTCGCTGATGGTGAACCCACCACGCTGCCGGAGGACTTTTATTCATCGCGCTTCCTGATCGATAAAACCATTGAGTTTATCGACAGCAACCTGCAGGACGGCAAGCCGTTCTTTGCCTATATCCCCTTCATGGCGGTACACATGCCGGTGCAGGCGCCGCGGGCGTTCACTGACCGCTACAGCGGCGTTTATGACGGAGGTTGGGATGAGCTGCGCCGGGCGCGCCTGCAGCGGGCCATCGCTCTGGGGATTGTGCCGCCGCAGACCGCGCTGCAGTGGATGGAATCCCGCGGTGACTGGGACGCGCTCACGGCAGACCGCAGACGTTACGAAGCGAAGCGCATGGCGGTGTATGCCGGCATGATTGAAGCCATGGACTTTCATATTGGTCGCCTTGTGGATTACCTCAGGGCCCATGGTGAATACGCCAACACGGTGTTCATTTTTACCTCCGACAACGGCAGTGAGGGCAGTGGCCCGGCGGATCAGGAGGCCCTGTCATCACGTTTCGGTGCTGCCATGATGGGGTACCATGTGGATTACGAACGCCTAGGCCTGCAGGGCAGCTACAACACCATCAGCCCCGGCTTCGCCAGTGCCGCCGCCAGCCCCCTGGCGTTCTACAAGTTCTATACCGGGGAAGGCGGCATGCGAGTACCGCTAATCATCGCCGGCGATCTGCTGCCGCGACACAACACACTGACGCCGGCCTTCGCCTGGGCGACGGACATCACGCCGACCATTCTCTCCCTGACCGGCACGCCGTTGCCGGGCGCACGCTACGCCGGCAAGCCCGTGCAGCCGATCACGGGGCGGGATCTGACGCCGCTGCTGACCGGCGAGAGGGAACGCGTTTATGCAGAGCATGACGCGGTGGGGTACGAACTCACGGGCCATGCGGCCCTGTTCCAGGGCGACTACAAACTGGTGCTGAACCGGCCGCCCCTGGGTGATGGGCAGTGGCGGCTCTACAACATCGTCAGCGATCCCGGGGAAGTCGTCGACCTTGCCGCGCAGCAGCCCGATCGCTTCCGGGCGATGCAGTTACGCTATCAGCGTTTTCAAGCCGAAAACGGCGTGCTGCCGCTGCCGCCCGGCTACTCCCAGATGGGCCAGTTGCTGACCAACACAGTCAAGGCGCGCTACGCGGATGCGCTGGGGGTGCTGCTGGTGTCCCTGCTGGTACTGCTGCCGTTCTACGTTGCCTACCGCATGAGGCGCTCGGCGCCGCGTTAGCCGCGGGCACCGTTAGAGATCGTAGCGCAGGGTCAGGCCCCAGGTTCGGGGCGGTGTCAGGAAGTAGGCATCCATATCCGTTACCGGGTAGGGCGTGAGGGTTTGCACGGCATAGGCTTCATCGCCCAGGTTCTTGCCCCACAGGCTGATATTCCACTGGTCGTTGCGCCAGCCCAGCGCCATGTTGAGGTTCTCGCGGTTCTGCTCGTCCTTGGCTTCCAGCTGTGCCGCGCTGGCGGAGTTGGTCCAGTGGTCTCCCATGACGTTGTAGTCGCTGCGCAGGTACAGGTTGCCATGGGCAAGCGGGAACACCAGCGTTGCCGCCAGACTGCCGCTGAGCTCCGCGACAAAGGGCAGGTTCAGTCCCTCGTCAGGTCCGGCCGTGAATTCGTAGGTATCGAGGTACTGCAGCCCGAGGCTGAGGGTAAGATTGGGCAGCGGCAGTGCGTCCACCTGCAGGTCAATGCCCGACACCTCTGCCTCGCCCTGATTGCGGGTCACCTGCCCGAGACCTGAAGCCGCCTGTTGAGAGCTCTGCAGGTTGGTGATCGCTGTGAAAAAGAGCGTTGAATTGATGCGCAGGCGCGCATCCAGCAGAGTGCTTTTAACGCCCAGTTCATAGCTGGTGGTGTCTTCGTCATCGAACTCCCGTTCATCCGTTGCGCCTGCCACGCCGTTGAAGCCTCCGGACTTGGTGCCGGTGGAGACGCTGGCGAACAACAGCGTGTCCAGGTTGAGGTCGTAGCTGACGCTGGCCAGCCAGTCGACATTCTCGGACTCGCGGCTGAAACGTTCATCGATTTCCGGGCGTGCGGCAGCCAGCAGCGAGAAGGGCGGGAAAATGCCCTGCTGTGCTAGCAACGCAAGCAGCGGCGCCGGTAGCGTGGCAGGGTCCCGGGCAGTCAGTGCAGTCGATTCCACCGCCACAAACAGGTCGGCCTCTTTCCTTTCCCGGCTCCAGCGCAGTCCGCCGGTGAGATGCCAGTCACTACCCACGTGCCAGGTGGCGCGACTGAACAGGGCAACCGTATCGGTGTCGAACACGTTGTCCTGGATTGCGCTGTCGCCCGGTGCCGCGATAAACCCGAGTTGCGGGCCGAAAATCTGTGTGCCAACACCGACATCGTCACCCACCAGCGCGCTGAGTTCGCCCTCGAACTCGCGGGTGGTTTGCTGGAAATAGTAGAGGCCTGCCATGTAGTCAATGCGGTCGCTGCTGTTGCTGAAACGCAATTCCTGGGAAACGCTGTCGCCGGATTGCGGCTGATTGAGGAAGGTGGTGTCCAGCACCGAACGGCTGGTCTCCTGTGACGAATCGACGTCGTAGTCGTCCCAGGCGGTAATCGATTGCAGCGTTCCCCAGCCAGTGTCGTAGTCAATGTGTAGGGAGACGGCGCTGGATTCCTGCTTGAACGGGGTCAGTGTGTCCTGCGCGGTTCTCTGGTCGAAGGGGTCAGTGCCCAGCGGGGGCAGTCCGCGGTCGATAATCGCCTGCTCGGCCCGCGGGTCGTGCACTGAATCCGGTGCGCAGCAGTTCATATCGCGTCGCACATGGCTGACTTTGGCCAGCATGGAAAACTGATCATCGGGTTCCCACAGCAACTTGCCAACGAGGTTCCATTCATCGGCATCGTTGAGGTCCTTTCCGGCCAGGTTCTGCAGGTAGCCATCCCGTTGATGCACGTTGCCCGCGACGCGATAGGCGAGGGTGTTACTCAGCGGCCCCGAGAGTGCGCCGGTGAGGCGCCCCATCGCATAGTTGCCGGCGGTGGCCTCCAGGTGCCCCTCGGTCGCCTCAAAGCTGGGGCGTTTCGTGGTGATGCTGATGGCCCCGGCGTTGGTGTTTTTGCCGTACAACGTACCCTGTGGGCCTTGCAGCACTTCAATGCGCGCTACATCGACCAGGTCCGACACGGCAAGGCCCGAGCGGTTCAGGTAAACCCCGTCGACGAAGGTGCCAACGGAGGGCTCAAGAAACGAGGACCCGGGGGTGCCGATGCCGCGTATGGAAATGCGGCTGCTGAAGGGGCTGATATTGGCATTGATATTCAGCGCAGGCGTCAGGATGGCGATATCCGAAGCATCGCGAATATTGGCCTGCTGAATGGCGTCCTCAGTGAAGACATTGACGGTGACGGCGATGTCCTGCAGGCTTTCGACCTGCTTGGTCGCCGTCACAATGACCTCCTCCAATACGCCAGCCTGGGCAAGCGCACCGCAGCTGCACAGGGAGAGCGCGGCGACCAGTGGCCGTATTGTCTGCATGGTGGCAGTCCTCGCATTATTATGTAATTACGGCATACACTGTGCCACATTATAATGGCAGAGGATATGCCGTAATCGGCGGGTGGACAAGCGGGGGTGGCGGGACCGGCGGCGCAGCGCTGCACCGACGGGTTATAGCGCCTACGGCGTTACTGTGTGCCGCCAAAGCAGCTCGTAGGGGACAGGCAGCCCCATATTCGACCCAGCCTCGATCAGTTCCGACCAGGTCTTCGAGCCGCGCATGACGGTAGCACTGGACCCTCCTGTACCCAGTGCCGGCAGGTGCACACCGGCATAGACCCGTGTTGCGAGGTAGTCGTCACTGTTGACGCCGCTGGCACCCGCCGTGGCGCTGAAGATGTTGTTCACCCGCACGCTGCGCATGGCGTTGAGCATCTGCTGCACCCGCTGCAGGTAGGCTTCCTGGGTTGTCTTGCTGCCGTCGCGGGTATCAATGGCTGCGGCGCCATTGACGTGGCTGCGAATGACCGTGTCCATTGCCTGCCCGAGACGCTCACCGAAGGCGCGTCGACTGTTGTGAGAACTGCTGTCGGCCTCTGCCAGCGTGACCACGAGGCCGTAAAACTCATAGGGCTGCACAGTGTTGAACGTGTAGGGAAAGCGTTGTCGGAACTGGTCGCTGTCCGGCGCGTAGGGAACACCTCCTGTCGACAGAAAGCCGGTGTTGCCCAGTGTCACCATCGGCGCAGAAAGGACGACCACGCCGGTACCGTAGCCCTGGGGTGCGAGGCTGCCGCGAAAACTCCAGACCACAAGATACGGCTCATCGCCGTCGGTCTCCGTCACCGACCAGCCCTCGATGCTATCCAGGGACATCGCAACGTTTTGCAGTGGCGTCGGAGCCGGCGTATCGCTGGATGCACTGCCTTCCTCGGTTGCCTCGCTGGCTTCGGTGTAGCCCGGCACGCTACCCCAGTTCCAGGGGACAGGGGGCGGCGCCGGCTCCGCCTCCGCTTCATCGGCCTGTATCGCCGGTAGTACCGTGGTCAGCGGGGCGTCTGCCTGTAGCAGGGCGTAGGCACCCACATACAGAACCCCCGGCGCGACCGGTGCCTCCCCGGCGTCGCTCAGCCGCGGACCGCCATCAAGGCCTACCAGGAAACGATGGGATAGATTGCCGTCGGCACCCGTAACCTGGAGCCTCAGTGTCTTGGGCGCGGCGTCTTCGGTCAGTCGAAATGCGACGATGAAGCGATCACTTTTTGCCGGCTCGATAGGCGTGCCGTATTTTTCCGCGCGCTCTGCGTGCAGCACGAGACGTGGCTCGTGCCATTCGCCCCTGGTGTCGACAATGCGGGTTTCCCGGAAGCTGCCGCGGGAAAATTTCTGTGCGCGCTCTGCCCGGTTGCGTACGGTCATGCTCACCAGTACCCAGCGCTCACTACCCTGGGCCGCTTTGCGCCCGACACGCGCCGGGTCATCGGTGACCTCGGAGCGGTCGATACGGATATCGAACGAGGGTCCGGGAAGAAACTGCCCTGGGCCCACTTCGATGTCTTCACGGACCACCTCGGGGTGTCCTTCCTGAAAGGCCGGCGGTAGTGGCTCAATCTGGCCGGAGAGTGGAAAGCTGAGCTCACTGTTGCCTTGCCTCACCAGCAACTGGCTCATGCGCAGACGTTTCGGCACAAGCACCGCGGTATACAGCAGTAGAGGCGAGTTCGTCCGCAACAGGGTTTCCTTGAGCTGGTGATCAGCCGCCGCTGCAGCGGCGGTGAAACGTGCGGTGCGAATCTCCATGGGTGCAGTGCGTTCATGCACCAATCCCTGCTCGTCGATCACCAGGAATTCCAGCGTGCTGTCGCGGAATCGTATCTCCTCGGCGCCGGTATTCTCAACCGTGAAGAAAATCACCAGCATTTTTTCATCTGCGTTGGCGCCACCGCTCTTGGTCGCGACATGATCCGTCCAGCCCAGGGCGTATTGCGCCCGTGTCAGGGTGAATTGCAGTCGCTTGGTTCCATCGAGCGCGTAGGGTGTGTTGAACTGCAAGGGCGTACTGGCCGCTGCCTCACCGGGCGCGGGGGCAGGGGGCGCCTGGGGCGCCTCGGGTTGGGCCACAAGGTCAGGTGCCAGTAACAGGCACCACATGCCGACGAGGAAAAGCAGCGCACAGAGTCCACTCTGCCACTCGCCCGCAACGCGGCGCGGCCTGCGGATAGGGTCCGGATACGTGCCCGGGGCACAGAGTTTCGACATGGTGTTCCGCCTTCACGTAAGGTTTCTGCAGGTATAACGGATTGCGTGCAAATATTCCGCCAGCGGGGTTTTTGCTGGCGGAAGTGGGCCGTGTATTGCGTTAGGCGAAGTAAGCTGCAAAGAAAGCTCCGACGATCATGCTGCGTCAGCCGAGGGATACCCATCGTGAGAGTGATTAAACAGTCCACTGCCGAACTCGAGATGACCCATATGCCGATCGACTGGCTGGTAGGCCTTGGAGGCGTCGCGGCGATTCTGGGCATTACGTTTCTGCGCGCCCTGTCTGAAGGCGCCTTGAACGGAATCATCATGAGCAGCCTGTTGCTGGCTGCTCTGGGATGGATCCTGATGACGCAGATTCTGCGCCAGGTCGTATTCCATGCCGATCGGCATGCGGGCACGCTCCGCATTCGCTCCCGAGCGGTGTTCGGGGATCAGGTGGCCGAATATCCGTTGCCGGCGTTGAAGCAGCTGGAGGTGGAAACGCAGCACAATCGACGGCACAGTCTGCCGGAGTATCGGCTGCTCCTGGTGCTTGCGCAGGGTGACACGCTGTCCCGAGTGCCGCTGGATCTGTTCCGCCCGGACCCGCTGGATCTGCTGTACGCCGTGAGCACCCTGAACAGCTGGCTCGATCAGTCTGAATCTGTGCCGGAGCAACCCGGCTCGGGTGTGGAGGGCGCGTTGACATGAAAGTCCTGAAGAACACCCCTGAAACGCTGGAGCTGGTGCTGGAACTCCCACGCCTGTTTCTCTGGTTTATGCTGGGCCCGGTTGTCGGTATCGGCGGCCTCATCGCATTCGCCGAGTTGTTGGGTGGCGAGTTCCTGCAGGGAATTGCCTGGGGGCTGACCCTCGCGCTGCTCGCCTATATGGGCCACTTCTTTCTCACCCGCAGCACCCGGCTGCGACTTGAGGCAGGGCCGGGGCGGGTATTGATCCGCCGCGTCTCCAGTCTCGAAGTCAAAACCTTCGAGTTCCCGCTGCAGAGCCTTGACAGTGCAGAAGTGACTGATCGCTACCTGCGGTTGGTGTTCTCCATCACGAGCCCGGCCACGCGTGTGCCGCTGGTGGGGTGGGCAGTATCCGGGGGCGATGCAGGTTATCTGGCGGACACCATCAACGCGTGGCTGAAAATCTGGCGCGATGGCGAGATGAACAACAAGACGGCATGACCGGAGAGAACACGATGAGATATCTGCAACGTTCACGCATGAAAACCCCGATCTTTGCCGCGCTGCTGAGCAGTGCGCTCATGCTGACGGTGACGACGCTGGCCGTCACGCTGACCACCGCGCTGCCGGCGGTCAGCGTTCGAGCCGATACCGGCCTTGACGAACGCCAGTTGAAGGAACTGCGTCGCGATGCGCAGCGAGAACGCCGGGCGCTGCGCAAAGCGCGCAATCAGCAGCTCAACGACGCGGTGACGACCTTGCGTCTGGAGGTGGGCGATATGGCGTCGCATTACCAGGAGCGCGTCAGGGCGGTGGACACGGAGTTCGACCTGGAGCGCGTTCGGCTGGAAGCTGCGACAGAGAGCGAAGTGGCCGCCCTGGAAGCGGCGTTACAGAAGCGGCTGGCGGGCACGCTCACAGCGGCCTCGGAGGCGGAGCTACTCAATCGGCTGAGTGCCATGGAGGAGGAGACTGCAGCGCATCAGGATGCGGTGTTTGCTGCGCGCAAGAGCGGTGCCATGCGCGTGCATGAGGCGCAGCTGGCGGCGGAAGAGCGCAAGGATGCTCTGCTGTCCGAGCGCGATCAGCGGGTGCTCAATCGCGCGAAGGCGCTTGGGCTGATGCAGACGCCACAACCGATAATCGCGAGCCCCATCGGCGGTGAGCTGACGCGGACTGAACTGCAGTGGAATGAACGCGAACAGCGCGAGGTAGAGCGATTGCATGAGCGGCATCTCGGGCTGCTGGGCGACTATCTTCATGGCGCCAAGCTGCGAGCATGGGAGCGCAGGAATCTGGATGAGGACTTTGCGCTGGAGTGGCAGGAGCGTAGCGAACTGCAGGCCTTGGAGTCACAGCAGCGCATGCTGAACCCCGGATTGCTGCAGGCCGGCGGCGCCGCTGACCCGGTGCGCCAGGAGGCCGTGCGGCAGATGACGGAGGCGGCCGAGCAGCAGCGCCAGATCAAAATTCGCTACGATCAGTTGCGCCGTGAACGGGACATTCTGCGCAGAGAAGAAAAGCGACGCTTAACTGCACCCGAGTAACGCTGTCGCCCCGTGACGCGGTCACTTGTGACGGCGTGACGAGCGGGTATAATCCTCGACACCGCGAAGGCGATCGGGGATGGCAATGCAGTGACAACACAAGCGTTGGTAGAAGGCCGGCTGGACGCGCTGTACAGCGGTCTGCGGCTGGCTGCGCACCGTCAGCTCCGGCGCTACCGTCCCGGTGCGACGCTGAATACCACCGCACTGGTGCATGAGGCCTGGATTCGTCTGAGCGCCGATGAGGCACACGCCGCCTTGCCCAGAGATGAATTTCTGAAGCTGGCCTCTACCGCGATGCGTCAGCTTATCGTCGACTACGCCCGTCGTCGCGGCGCGGTGAAACGAGGCGGCGGTGCTGTGCCGCTGGAACTCGACCCGGATTCCCACGGCGATGGCCTGGCCACGTCCGTCGTTGACGTTATCGCAATCGATTCTGCAATGCGCGAACTCGGCAAGCTGGATCCAGCCCTGGAGACACTCGCCGAGTGCCGCCTGTTCGCGGGGATGACCATGCAGGAGGCCGCCACGGTGTTGCAGCGCCCCATGCGCTCACTGGAACGCGACTGGTCACGGGCCCGCGCCTACCTGATGGATGCATTGAATCCGGCCTGAGCCGCAGCGGCCCTCGCTGTAGAGCAAAGTGGGCGTCAGCGAGGAGGGCAGCGAACCAGTGACAGGGTATCAGTGCCAATCGCCTCCGCGCGTGCGGCGTCTTCCGTGCGCAGTTGCAGGGCGCTCTCTGTGGCGACGATTACGCGCAGGCGTTGGTGACTTTGATACTCGCTGGTTTTCACCAGAATCACATCGCCCTCAAAAGTGAAATCGGCAGAGGCCAGTATCAACCATTCATTGCCCTCAGCCATCAGTGCCTCATGCCGGTATTCGGTGGTGAATGTGAGGCGCGATTCACTGCAGGTCGCGGCGTCCATGGCCCACTCGCCAAAGACCGCCTGTGTATCCGCGGCATGAGTACTGGCGTTGACCATGGTGACCAACGCCACGAGTAACTTTCGGTAAAGCATGGCAATTCCCTCCGGGTGGTACCTGGAGTACCGCAATCCGTGCCGGGTCTCCGCCAGCCCCAGGCGTCTCGGCTCGCCCGGGGATTGTGAGCGGTGCGATGTTTGCTATCGCCCGCAACGATCTTGTTGAGCTAGGATAAGGCGTCACCACGTTAGGAGATCACGGATGTCACCGCGACATGCGATACCATCGCGCGCTGCCCTCACCGGGGAGTGGGTCCGTGCAGATGCTCTGTTTAGTGCATTGCTCGATCTGCCCGCAGCGGAGCGTGCCTCCCAGCTGGCTCGCTGCCGTGAAGATGACCCCGCATTGGCAGAAACGGTAGGCCGTCTGCTGGATGCGGAGGCGCGCTCCCATGCCCTGTTTGACAGAGCCCCCGCCTCGGTTGCCATGCTGGCAGCTGCAGCTTTGCGGGAGCCATCCGGCGACGATTCAAGCCCCGCGACCGTAAGCCACGTAGGCCCTTATAAACTTGTGCAATGCCTGGGCAAGGGCGGCACCGCCGTTGTCTGGAAGGGTGAGCGAGACGACGGCGAGTTCCAGCAAACGGTCGCTGTCAAGGTGCTCCGTCGCTGGCTGGACAGCGATGAATCTGTGGAACGATTTCGCGAAGAACGCAGGATTCTGGCATCCCTCGAGCATCCCAATCTGGCTCGGTTGCTGGACGGCGGCGTCACGGATGACGGCTGGCCCTATTTCATCATGGAATATGTCGATGGCACACCCATCACGGAATACTGTGACCGCAGACGGCTGGATGTCTCACAGAGACTGACTCTTCTGGAACAGGTCTTCCAGGTGGTGCAGTATGCCCACCAGAGGCTGGTGGTGCACCGGGATCTGAAGCCCAGCAACATCCTGGTGACCGACGCCGGACAGGTGAAGCTGCTCGACTTCGGCATTGCAAAAGTCCTGCAGTCCGACGCCGCTTCCACCCCGGGGAACGAGCTGACGGAGCCCGGTGGACGGCTGCTGACCCCGGCTTACGCGAGCCCCGAGCAGTTGCTGGGTGAGCGTGTTTCAACCGCCACTGACGTCTATGCGCTGGGTGTCTTGCTGTACAGGCTGCTCGCAGGGCGCTCACCCTACCGCGTGCGCGACGGCCAGCCCGCTCTGTTCCAGGATGCGATTCTGCACCAGGTGCCGCCCAGTTTGCCTGAGCGAGTTCTGGCCCGGGACGCAGATGACGAAGACCCCCGGCAACTCGCGGCAGCCAGGGCGAGCACTCCCGAGCGGCTGGCCCGCACGCTGCGGGGCGACCTTGATGCCATCTGCCAGGTGGCTTTGCGCAAGGAGCCGGAGCACCGCTATGCCTCGGTAGAACAGTTGAGCGTCGATATTCAACGCTACCGCGAGCGCCTGCCGGTGCTCGCCCGGGCCGGCAACCGGCGCTACAGAGCCGGTCGTTTCCTGCGCAGAAACGCGTTGGCGGTAGCCGCGTCTCTCGTCGTGCCGCTTGTCGTGCTGGCGGCATTGGCCGCACATGTTGAGCGACTTTCCACCGAGCGCGATCGCGCGGCTGCCGCTGCCTTGCTGGCAGAGCGGGAAGCCGCGAAGGCGCAGCAGATCAGCGGCTATCTGGTGGATCTGTTCCGCGCCGCGGATCCGGCTGAGTCGCGGGGTGGTGACGTGACTGCCATTCAGTTGGTTGATCGCGGCATCGAGCGGGCAGGGGCAATCCACGGCGATACTGCACTGCAGGCCACCATGCTCCATGTGCTGGGTCAGGTGAGCCGCAGCCTCGGTCGGTACCAGCAGTCGGATGAGCTTCTGTTGCAGGCACTGACGCTGCTCGAAAGGGAGGTGGACAACAGCCGCCTGATGCAGGCGGATGTGCTCGCGGAACTTGGCGAAGCCAACTTCCAGCTGGGTCGGCTGGATGTTGCCGAGGGCTACCATCGTCGCGCCCTGGCGACGCTGCCAGAAGATGAGCTGGCGCGGCGCGCGCGAACACTCACCAATCTTGGCATTGTTCATATCGTCACCAGCCGCTATGCGGAAGCTCGAGATCTGCTGGTTGAGGCGCTGACCTTTCATCGCCGGGCTGCGATCGACAGCGCGCCTCATGCCACCACCCTGAATGCTCTGGGCACCCTGCTGTCGCGTGAAGCGCGCCACAGTGAGGCGATAGACATGCTGCAGCATGCCTACGCCATGCGCCGCAGCCTGTTTGGCGACACCCATCCACAGACCTCTGTCGCCAGAGGAAACTTGGGTATCGCCCTGCTGGAGTCCGGTGATCCCGCGGCAGCAGCGGATCACCTGCAGCAGGCCCTGGCAGTGGATGAGCAGGTGCTGGGCCCGCGTCATCCAAGCCTCGCCGTATTGTTGAATCAACTGGCCTCAGCCCGAAGGGAGCTGGGCGATCCGCAGGGTGCCATCGCGTATCTGCTTCGCGCGGTGGAAATCCTGCGGGAAAACCATGAGGAACATAGCCCGGCTATTGCGGCGGCCGTCAGTGGCCTTGGCACCGCATACCTTAAGCTTGGCGAGTTTGACGAGGCGGCTACCTACCTCGCACAAGCTGTGGCCATTGATGAGCGTGTACTGGGCCCCCAGAGTCGGGAGTTGGCGATTGATCTGGTCAACCTCGCGGCCGCTCGCAATGGCCAGACACGGTACGACGAGGCCGAAGCGCTTTTGCTACGTTCACTGGGCATTTTCCGCACGCTGCTGGGTGAGCGACATGAATTGGCAGGTGATACTCTGCGGCGGCTCGCGGCGGTGTACTGGCATCGGGGAGACATACCCCGTGCCATTGAGTTCGGCGCGGAGGGCGTTGCCATACTGGCGGAGGTTCACGGCGACGGGCACGCAGACGTTGTAGCCATGCACCGGTGGACAACCGCGCTGGCTGCAGGAGAGAGGGCTCTGCCGCCACCGGTTACAATGCTGCTCTGAGAGGACGACCGTTCCCCGGCAAACCGTCAGCAGCTATCTGAGGTCAATGCCGACCCCCGTGACGCGGTTTTGCTATCCGTCATTGCTACGGCTACTAGGAAAAGACCGCTGGTCGCGCCGGCTTCACGGACTGAACTTTCCGCAGCGCTCGCCGCAAAGGCGCTGATACTCTCTCCGGGGTAGTACATGTCACCGGGCAGATACATATCACCCGGGAGGCATTGAGGTAGAAAGTCGCTGCCTGGCAGATACATGTCGCCGGGCAGATAGACGTCACCCGGTGCCGCTTTGAAGGGCTGTGAGAGGAAGGTGTCGACGGCCCGGTTTTTTTCTACGCGCACGGCGCACAGCGCGACGGCCTGAGTATCTTCGGTGCCCGCTATCCGAATGCGCACCTGTTTCAGCAGCGCCCGCTGGAGTGCCTTGCCACTGAGCCCTTGCAGTGATTCCGCGCGCTCGACCACCAGACGCAGCTGTGTGCCACTCTTGCTCTTTGATGCGCTGTGCCCGGAGGTGCTCGTGAGTGCGCCTCCGACCAGAGTCGCGAGACCCATGACCACCTGACGCCGTTGATAGATCTTCATTGTGGAGCTCCGCTGGTTGCCAGTACTGACCCCATAACGCAGATCGAAGGCGTTTTCCGCCACTGTCCGCGCCATCTTCAGGAAAGTGCACAGGCCTGCATGGCGTCGCGCCAGGTGGCGTTCCACCATCGCTGGCGTGCCCGGTGGACTAGTTGGTTCCGAATTTGCCTACAGCTCCGCCCTTCGGCGAGCCCCTGCTCCAACAGCACGACATGTTCGGTGAGTTGCTCAAAGCCCTGGCCCAGGTAGGGCTGCGTAGTCAGCAGGCAGTCTCCCATCGGCAGCCAGTTCGCCGGCAGGTCGGTCACCTGCTCCAGCGCCAGTCGCGTGGCCGGACGGCCGCGAAAAATCACGGTGCGCCCCAGCGCGCGCGACTTGTGGCAAGCCGCCCACGGCCGTGCGTCGGCAAAGCCCCTCAAAACACGCAGGGCAGTCGTCAGATCCTCGGGTGGTCGCTCCTCGACGGGCGCCTGCAACGTGAGTAACCCCCTCCCGTTGCCGGCGTGCTGCAATAACGCGCCGTAACCTGAATCGTTGTCGCGCACAGCGATGATCTGCCTGGTTTCCTCGCTCAAGTTCGTCAGCTTCAGGGTAGCGTAGTCGCCGGAGGCAGGCCCGGAGTCCAGGGGCAGCGCAGTGTTGCATTGGCGCGCCACGCTCCCGGCGGTTGCGCGTGCGGCGCCGCTGGCGTCTATCAGCAGATTATATTCCTTGATCTGCCCCGCAGCATGCACCAGCACCTTGTTACCCCTGAAGATGACAGATTTAATGCGGGCGGTGTGTACGCTGTCGATATACTGGAGGCTCAGTGTCCACAGCAACTGGTCAAATGTTGTCCGACAGAGTTGCGGGTTGGTATGGGCCGACAGCTGTGGCAGCCACCGTGTTATGAGCGCCAGCGTAGCGGGCTGCAAGAGGTGCACATGGCCACTCTGCGGGCGTGTCCGCAGGCCTGATCCCGGCGATGGATCGGCGAGGTCGGTCTCGAAGCCGCTTCGCTTGAGCTGCACTGCCGCAAGCATCCCGGCGGGTCCCGCTCCGATGACGAGTGCCTTCGGCATCCGTTGCGTGCTCCCTGAAAAACGATGTACCCGTGCTTCTTAACGGAAGTACGTCGTGATGTCCGCCAGTCTCCGCTTTGGCGTGCCTTGTACTCAGCGCGCCTGGCTACAGCGTGCTACGTGCTGAGGACAAACGCCCCGGGTCGGCAGCAGAGCGAGGAAGTTGCTGCGCGCTACCTGATGCGCCACCTCTGTGGGCAGCGCCTGCAGGAAAGGTTCAAACTCAGAGAGCTTCTCCCCCAGCCTGCCGTATTTACCCAGCAGATCGGAGCCGATCATGAACCGGTTGGGAAAACGCGAGACCAGAGCGACCCAGCCGCTTACGGGCTGGTCGTTGCTGTCCAGTAAATAGGGCCGCAGTACGCTCCAGGACAGGTCGATGTAAAGATTGGGATAGGTTTCCAGCATGCGCGTGATCTCTGGCAGCAGAAAAGGCATCGTGCCCTGATGCCGGTGTAGGGTCTTGCTGGTTCCTGCATGCGCCCAGATGATGTTCACGTCCGGGAACCGGGTCAGGGCGGCTTCCACTTCTCCTGCATAGAGTGGGTTGCGCTCCCGCTTGGAGGTGATATTGCTGTGCAGCAGGACCGGCAGCCCGTTGTGCCCGGCATAGCGATAGACCCGGAACATCGCGTCACTGTTGGCGCGAGGTGTTTCGCCCTCGGTCAACGCAGTCAGGTCGTCGTGCCGTGTGATCACCTCACCGATGCCTTGCCAGAGCCCAGGGTAGAGCTCGGTCATCTTCTGCAAGTGCAGGTCAGCGTTCTTGTCGGTGGGGTTGAAGCCGCTCAGGAAGGGATGCAGGCGGTCGCGCTGCTCGGGTGCCAGGGCCTCCAGCGACTCGGCCAGATAGGCATCGGTAGCGCTGAACCAGTACACGCCGGCATCATCTCCTGCGTATGTGTCAGGGCGCTTGGGTTCGTTTTCGTGCCATTTCTTCATCAGCGGCATGCCGGATACCATGGCGTTGCCGACACCCGCCGCATCCATGGCGCTGAGCAGGGTCTCCAGCGGTGCGCCTTGCTGGAAAAAATCAACGGTGTGCAGGTGACTGTCGGTATACCTGGCTCCCTCGCTGGCCGTTACCGCAATCGCAGTTACAGCGAGCAAAGCTGCCCCACAGGTGATGCGCACAACGCGCATGGCGACCGCGGGGAGAGGCGGATAGGGCATGGGAGTCAGGGACGCGTCGAGGGCTGGTGCCGCAGAGTTTAGCAGTTACATTCGGTGCAGGAACAGTGGCAGATGCCCGCCACGTCCTGCTTTGAATGGCCTAGGCCAGCCGTCCCATAACCACCGTGCTCTTCAGGGTAGTGCGGTGCACCAGACGGGAGGCATCGGGCGGGTTGCCGAATGCGCGGTGCATGGTGCGCAGGTTGTCCCAGAGCACCATGTCGTTCGGCTCCCAGTGATGCACGTAACTGAAGCGCGCATCGGTCGCGTGTGCCACCAGGTCGTGCAGCAGCGCATCGCCCTCGTCTGCTGGTAGTCCGATGGCCTCGCGCAGGTGCAGTGGGCTGACACACAAGGCCTTGCGTCCGCTCACCGGATGTCTCCAGACCAGCGGGTGGATGGTGTCCGGAAACGAGGGATAGAACGCTTTTTCCCTCTCCAGGTTGGTTTCGTCGTGGCGTTCCACGTTGGGCCGTCCAAAGCGCATTTCGCGAGGGTCGGCAATAAAGCGGAAGCGTGCCTCAAGCTGCTCGATACGCTGCTTGGTGTCCTCCGGCAGGGCATCGTAGGCCGCCGCGGTGTCGATCCACCCCGTCTGGCCACCGGAGTAGGGCATTTCCAGCATGCGCAGCAGCGCGCCCCGGTTGGGTGTGGTGGTGTAAACGAGGTCACTGTGCCAGGGAATGCGACCGACCGTAGCGACGCCGTCGTAGTGGTAAACCGGCGCCGTTTCATCACTCTTGCGGTTCGATAGCCAGATAAGTTCGGGGTAGCCATCGACGCGAATATTCTCGATGGGGTGCACTTCCAACTCGCCAAAAGCGCGGCTCAGCATCAGCTGCTTCTCCGGGCTGTCGCCGATGCCGCGAAACAGCAGAATACCGCGGTCCAGCCAGGCCTCCACCATGGCATCCCGTAGCGAGGGGCTGATCTCGTGGCTGAGGTCCAACCCGCGAACCTCGGCGCCGATACCGCCTGCCAGTGGAACTATGTCACAGTGCTGCATCGTTCGTTCTCTGTGTTATGGGCGATACCCGGTGGTCGAATAGAGTAGGGGGTTGCAGGCGTCAAATCCAGCTATTGCCTGCAGGTTGCCTACAGTGTTGCTGATGCCGGCTCTGCGCTCAAGAGCTGGGGCGCCTGGCGCTCCAGACGGCTGACCAGCCACATGCAGCCCGCTGCAACGAAAAATCCGCCGATAATCAGTGAGATAGGTAGTGTGTAGCCGCCACTGGTTTGTCGCAGCAGCCCCATAAGTGGCGACAGTGTGAACAGCAGCGGCAACGTGCAGAACCCCATCAGCCCGCTGACAAAAGCAAACTGACTACGGCCGAACACGCGGGACACAACCACGGCCTTGGCCGTGGACAGCCCGCCAATACACATGCCGATCAGCACCGCATCCAGCAACAGCAGTGTGAACGAGGCGGGTGTGATGAGGATGAGCCAGACTACGGACTGTAGCAGGGCGTTGCAGGCAATCACGGCTGCCGCGTTATGGCGGTCGGCCAGCCAGCCCAGCAGCAGTGATCCCAACACCGCGCAGCCGCCAGATACGGCGAGTAACAGGGTTGCCTGCTCCATGGACCACTGGCCCTCCACCAGCAGCGGAACCATATGGGTGTTCTTGGCAACACCGGCCCCCATCATCAGGCCGGTCGCGATGACCAGTGGCAGGAACGCGGGATGCCAGAGCACAGCAGATACGGTCGGTCGTTGCGGTTTCGCAGTGGCGGGCGCGTCAGCCTTTGTGCCGCCGGTGTTCCCTCTGCTCGCTTGCCAGTGTTCCGGGCTGTCCTTGACCATCAGCAGTATCGGTATGACCGCGAGATAGACGAGGCCGATGCCGCGCAGCACGGTCTCAAAGCCCAGGATCGGCAGCAGTTTGACCACAATCAGTGGCACCACGGTGACGGCCACGGGCATCATCACAAGGCCGAGTACCAGCCCCTGGCGATGACTGAACCAGTTGTTTACCAGGGTGACGGCAGGCAGCAGCCCAAGCAGGCTGATACCCGGGCCGATCAGCAGCGCAAAGCAGGCGAGCATTACAGACGGGTGCTGGGTAAACGGCAGGCAGAAGAATCCGGCGCTGGCGAGCAGTGCACCGCTGATCATGACGGAGCGGATGTGCGTCCGGCCCAGTAGCGCGCCGACGAAGGGCGCCATGAGGCCACTGGCCAGTACGACCAGGGAGAATGCGAGGGAGGTCTGTGCACGACCGGCACTGAAATGACGTTCGAACTCCATGACCAGCACCCCGAAGGAGCCATAACACAGTCCGACGGCCGCGTTATGGGCCAGAAAGGCGATGATGGCCATCAAGGTTGCTGGATGGCGCGCCGGGTCGCTGACCGGCGGCGTCCCGGCCGAGGGTGTTTCATTGGATCGGCGCATGCAATCGGCATCCCTGCTCGGCAAAGGGTCGAGACTAGGTTTCGCCGGGGGCAGCGTCAAGGCAATGATTGCGAGCGATGGCAGGTGGCGGATGCCAGCCCGGTGGGCGGTCCCTGCGCCTGGCCGGGTGAATGCATCCGTATGCGGTGTCGAAGAAACAGCGTTCGAGGGTCCGCTCACGTATACTCTGTGGTTCTACGAACCCCCATCTACTCACAGCCACCAGGATCAACACATGGTCGACAACACCACAGGGGAAGATTCTGAGCACAAGCTCAGCCTCCGTCACCTGACCCTTGATGATTATCCGGATCTGAAGTCCATCATGGACAAGGTCTACCCGCACCTTGGGGGTGCGTGGCCGGAGGAAAAGTTCCGCGCGCAGTTGGAGGCTTTCGCCGATGGGCAGATCTGCATCGAGGATCACGGCGTTGTCGTTGCGGTCGCGCTTTCGGTCATCGTTGATTACGACAAGTTTGGTGACCAGCACACCTATGACGAAATTACGGGAGATGCCTACCTCACGACGCATGACCCCAAGGGTGACGTGCTGTACGGGGTGGATGTCTGCGTGTCCCCGGATTATCACGGCATGCGTCTGGGCCGGCGCCTGTACGAGGCGCGCAAGGAACTGTGTCAGAACCTGAACCTGAAGAGCATTGTGGCCGGCGGGCGTATCCCGAACTATGAGAAGTACGCTGCGGATATGAGCCCCCAGGCCTACATCGAGCGGGTCAAGCGCAAAGAGATCTACGACCCGATATTGAGCTTTCAGCTGTCGAATGATTTCGACGTCAAGCGCGTGCTGAAAAACTACCTGCCGGAGGACAGGGAATCCCACGGTTACGCCACGTTGCTGGAGTGGAACAACCTGTACTACGACCCCGGTAAAGCACCGCTGATCGGGGCAACCCGCAGCACCGCCAGGGTGGGCTGCGTGCAGTGGCAGATGCGGCCACTCCGCTCCGTTGAGGAACTGATCCAGCAGGTCGAGTTCTTCGTTGATGCGCTGTCCGATTACCAGTGTGACCTGGCGCTGTTCCCCGAGTTTTTCAATGCGCCCCTGATGGGGTTGGAGCAGCATCGAACCTCTGTCGACGCAATAAAGGCCCTTGCCAGTTTCAGCGATGAGATCATTGATGCGATATCGAAGCTGGCGGTGACCTATAACATCAATATCATTGCCGGCTCGGTGCCGGTCATGGAGAACGATGAGCTCCTGAACGTCGCCTATCTGTGTCGCCGCGACGGGACACTGGATGCGCAGTATAAAATACACCCAACACCCTATGAAGCCCGGGCATGGACCATGCGGGGTGGGGACAAACTGAGGGTGTTTGATACCGATTTCGGCAAGATCGGTATTCTGATCTGTTACGACGTGGAGTTTCCGGAGCTTGCGCGATTGCAGTCAGAGCATGATATGCAGATGCTGTTTGTGCCGTTCTGGACGGATACCAAGAATGCCTATCTGCGGGTGCGCTGTTGCGCCCAGGCCCGGGCGATTGAAAACGAGTGCTATGTGGCGATTTCCGGTAGCGTGGGTAACCTGCCGAAGGTGGATGGGGCGGATATCCAGTATGCACAGTCGGCGGTGTTCTCGCCATCGGACTTCGCCTTCCCCCATGATGCGATCATGGCTGAAACGACCCCCAATACAGAGATGACGCTGATTGTTGACCTGGACCTCGAGAAACTGAATAAATTGCGCAACGAGGGCTCGGTACGCAACTTTCTCGACAGAAGACGGGATCTGTACCGGGTCAGCTGGCTCGATGAGTGGCAGAAGGGCTGAGCCGCTTGTCGAAGGGAGATGCTATGGGTGACAAGGAGCAGATTGCGGCAACCCCTGGCGGTAATTTCGGACATATCGTTGGTATTCGCGGGGGAACGCTGGACGTCCTGTTCAAGCAAACCCCTCCGCGTATCCATAACCTGCTTTACGCAGGCAGTGTCGCCATGGAGGTAGCGGCGTTGCTCGACAGCGGTGCGGTGCGCTGCATTGCACTGGCCCCCTTGCGGGGATTGGCGCTCGGTGCGGAGGTTGAGGACACCGGAGGTCCCGTTCTCGTCCCTGTCGGCGATGCTGTGTTGGGGCGTATGATGAATATGTTCGGTCAGCCCATCGATGGCAAACCTGAGCCGGCAGCGAGTGGACGACGCAGTATCCACCAGAGCCCTCCCGCGCTGGCAGATCGTGTGTATCACAGTGATATTCTGGAAACAGGCATCAAGGCGATCGACCTGCTGTCGCCAATAGAGCGTGGCGGTAAAACGGGCTTGTTTGGCGGTGCCGGAGTCGGAAAGACGGTTTTGATTACCGAGTTGATCAACAACACGGTACAACATTATCAGGGAGTCAGTCTGTTCTGTGGCATTGGCGAGCGTTCCCGTGAGGCGGAGGAGTTGTACCGCGAGATCGGTGAGGCAGGCGTGCGGGACAAGACTGTGCTCTTGTTCGGGCAGATGAATGAGGTGCCGGGTGTGCGTTTCTCCGTCGCAAAGTCTGCCCTGACGATGGCCGAATATTTCCGGGACGAGCAGCAGCAGGATGTACTGTTGTTGATGGACAACATATTTCGCTTTGTGCAGGCGGGCTCCGAGGTGTCAGGGCTGATGGGCAGGATGCCTTCGCGTGTCGGCTATCAACCTACCCTGGCCACTGAACTTGCCGTTCTGCAGGAGCGGATAACCTCCACCCGGAAGGCGGCAATCACTTCCATTCAGGCAGTCTATGTGCCTGCCGACGATTTTACCGATCCGGCTGCGGCGCATATATTTTCTCATCTCTCGGCGTCTGTAGTTTTGTCCCGCAAGCGCGCCAGCGAGGGCCTGTACCCGGCGGTTGACCCGCTGGCATCGGCGTCTGTCATGTTAACGCCCGCGGTCGTCGGCCAGCGCCATTATGATATTGCGCGGGCAGTGAGGCGTACACTCGCTGAGTATGAAGACCTGCGCGACATTATTGCCATGTTGGGCATGGAAGAGCTGTCTTCCGCTGACAAAGCTACCGTTGCCCGAGCACGTCGACTTGAGCGTTTTCTGACACAGCCGTTTTTTACTACGGGGTCATTGACCAGAAGCGAGGGCAAACGGGTAACCCTTGCAGACACCCTGGACGGCTGTGAGGAAATTCTGCGCAGTAGTCGCTTTGACGATGACGAGTCTGACTATTATATGATTGGATCGTTGCGAGACATGAAAAAAACAGCATGAGCTTTGCAAGTGCGATGCAGGTTTCTCTGCGGGTGCCTACACATGAGGTTTTCAGCGGCCGCGTCGTAAAGCTGTTTGCTGTCGCCGAAAATGGTGCTTTTGGCATGCTTCCAAATCACATCGACTATGTCACGTCACTGGTACCATCGGTGCTGATTCTATCTCTTGACGATGGCAGGGAACTCTTCTTCGGCATTGATGAAGGCGTGCTGGTGAAGAAAGGGTATGAGGTCGATATCGCGGTTCGCCGAGGTGTTCAGGGTGATGATCTGGACAGCTTAAACGATACCGTCCAGGTGAGTTTTGTTGAGGTGGATGAAGAGGAACGGGTGGCACGTTCTGCGCTTTCGCGCCTTGAAGCGGGCATCGTTCGGCGCTTTGGTGAGTTGCGAAAGCCGCGCTTGTGACGATGAAAGATGATCGAACAGCAAACGACATCCGGCGTCATGCAGAACGTATGAAGCTTGCGCGGAGCGTTCCGGGCGCCAGTCCGCTGCTTGGCTTCGGGGTCTTTGGCATTATCGGCTGGTCTGTTGCTGTGCCTGTCGTCAGCGGTGCATTTCTGGGTTTATGGTTGAACAAGGTGGCCCCACAGAGTTTTTCATGGCCAATTGCCTTGATTCTCGGCGGAGTCGTTGTGGGCGGCATTATTGCGTGGAACTGGATTTCCCGTGAGAGTGTGCAGCCGCGACAGGAATCCGGGGCGTCAGGTGATGCCGGTGGAGAGAGCTGATGGCACTGCACTGGGAATCCCTGTTACTGGGGCTTGCCGCGGGTTTATTGGTGAGCCCGGTTTTTTTTCTCGGGTTGAAATGGGGTATGCATGTTGCGCTTCGCTCGAGCAAGCCGATGGCGGTAATTCTTTTCAGCGCGATTTGTAGGATTTCGCTGCTGATATGGATTGGCTACAGCATTACGGCACATGTCGGTAACGTGTGGCCTGCTGTTGGCTATGCAGTGGGCTTTTTACTTATACGAACGTGGGCGATACAGTCGGTTCGTGTTGCCGTTGCGCAGGATTCACGATAACAGGGAATGAACAATGCAGCTTACGCCGGACGACATTATTCTATTGCGCATATGGGGGTTCCCGCTCAACGCGACCATTGTCAACACCTGGATTATAATGGCATTGCTGGTGGGTATCTCCATGATCGTGACCCGCAACCTGCGCGCGGACGTGCCGCCCAATCGCTGGCGAACTGCGCTGGAAGTGATCGTGCAGTCGATTCAGACACAGATAGAAGAAATAACACGTAAATCTGCGCGGCATGTCATGTACTTTGCCGGCACGCTATTTCTTTTCATTGCATTGTCGAATTTGCTGTTGGTTGTCCCTGGGTTCTTGCCGCCTACTGCTTCGCTATCAACGACAGCGGCTTTGGCGTTTTCCGTGCTGGTTGCTGTACCGCTCTTCGGAATTGCCAGTGGGGGCCTCGTGCGTTACCTGAGGCGTTATATCGAACCTTCGCCGATCATGTTGCCGTTCAACATTATTGGTGAGTTTTCACGCGGTATATCTCTTGCGATCCGTCTTTACGGTAATGTTATGAGTGGTGCGGTTATTGCCGCAATTCTATTGAGTGTTGCTCCATTTTTCTTTCCCGTAGTGATGAATATGCTCGGGCTTCTGACTGGCCTGATTCAGGCCTACATCTTTTCCATTTTGGCAACCGTCTACATATCATCGGCAACCGCAGAGTCAGAGTCCTCGGGCATTCGAGAATACTCGATACCCCATCAGTCCCATCCACCCAGGTCAGGCGAGGAACAACGATGACAGAACTCACGATTATAGCTGCCATTTCCATATTTACTGCAGGTCTCACGGTCGCCATAGGGTCGTTGGGTCCTGCGCTCGGGGAAGGCCGCGCCGCCGCAGCCGCGATCGCGGCCATGGCGCAACAGCCAGATGCCGCACCAACTTTGTCGAGGACACTGTTTGTCAGTATGGCGATGATTGAATCCACCGCTATTTATTGCTTTGTCGTTGCAATGATTCTGATCTTTGCCAATCCATTTTGGGATTCGTTACAGGTTGCCGCTGGCGGGGGTGGCTGAAGGGCGTGTCGGTTTTGTTGACAGGGAGGCGTACAGACTATGTCCATTGATTGGATTACGGTCATCGCCCAGATCGCAAACTTCCTGTTGCTGGTCTGGTTATTGAAGCGTTTCCTTTATCGGCCGATTCTGGATGGGATAGATGCTCGCGAGGCGGAAATATCGCGTCGTATGGCTGAAGCAGGTGAAGCGCAGAAGAAGGCAGAAGCTTCTGAAAACGGTTACAGAAATCTGAAAACGCAGTTGCTGACAGAGCAGGACGCGGTCATTAAACGAGCGCTGGCAGAGTCTGAACAGGAACGTGATGCGCTCTTGGCTGATGCGCGTGCGAAGCTTGAACAGGAGCAGAAAGACTGGCACCGCCATCTCGAGCGTGAGCGCACCAGGTTCATTTCCCAGCTGCAACGCAGCGGTTCGGAAACACTGCTGGAGCTGACTCGCAAAGCGCTGCTTGATCTGGCCGATGAAACGCTGGAGGAAGCTATTGTTCGGCATTTGGCTACGCGTTTGCGGCCTCTGGCAAAGGACCTGGCGCATGCGGCAGGCAGTGCCAAGGAAGCGGTAGTGACAACGCGTGATCCCCTGCCTGAGGCGGCACGGCAGAAAATGGAGTCCGAGCTGAGGCTTCTTTTGCCGGACTGCTCGCTACGCTTCACAACGGATTCCGCTCAGTCTCCGGGGCTGGTATTACGTGTAGGTGGTGCTCAGGTGGCGTGGACTGTGGACAGCTACATTGATGAGTTTGACGCGCGCCTTGATGAACACCTGGCAGCCAGATCCTCCGGACGAGCCTGAAGCAATGGCCGACGACAGAGCGGAAACCGAGCGCAGGCGGGCGGGCTTGACGTCCGGGCAGTTTCCCGACGAGCAATTCACTGACTGGCATCAAGCTCTGCTGGCGACGCCGGCGCCAGCGCCGCTGCTGACCGAAGTTGGCAAAGTGATTGAGGTGGCTGATGGCGTCGCGGTTGTTACAGGCCTGGCTCGTGCGCTCGCTGACGAACTGCTGGTGTTTGACTGTGGAGTGCAGGGTATCGTACTTGACCTGGCGCCGGGTCGTCTGGGGATCGTGTTGCTTGGCCCATCAGAACTCATCACCGTTGGTGAAGAGGTGCGCCGGACACGCAAGGTGGTCAGCGTGCCGGTGGGAGACGGGTTGTTGGGTCGGGTACTGAGCGCCATGGGGCGCCCCCTCGATGACCAGGGTGCCGTGACAGCGATCGCGCATCATCCGATTGAGGCCGAGGCGCCGGGCATTCTGAGCCGTTCCGCAATTTTTCGGCCACTAGCGACTGGTATCAAGGTCATTGATGCTGCCGTACCCGTCGGTCTGGGGCAGCGTGAGTTGATCATTGGCGACCGCCAGACGGGTAAAACCTCAATAGCGATTGACACCATACTCAACCAGAAAGACTCGCAGCTATTGTGTATTTATTGCGCAATCGGCCAGCGCGGCGATGCCGTGGCCCGGGTTGTCGGGGCACTGAGAGAGCGTGAGATGTTGAGTCGTTGTGTGGTCGTGGCAGCTGGAGACGAGGAAACCCCGGGGCTGGCTTATATCGCGCCTTATGCGGCCATGACCATGGCCGAATATTTTTCTGATCGGGGGCAGGATGTTCTCGTGGTGTTCGACGATCTAACGCATCACGCCCGCTCTTACAGGGAATTGTCACTCCTGCTTCGCAGGCCACCGGGCAGGGAGGCCTTTCCAGGTGACATATTCTATGTGCATGCGCGATTGCTTGAGCGAGCAGGGCAGTTTACGCAGGAGGCAGGAGGTGGCTCGATCACTGCACTGCCGGTGGTGGAAACACAGGCCGAAAACCTGTCCGCCTATATCCCTACCAACCTCATATCCATTACCGACGGACAGATTTACCTGTCTCCCAGGTTGGTGCGTAAGAACCAGTTCCCGGCAGTAGACCTCGGATTGTCGGTTTCCCGGGTTGGGGGTAAGGCCCAGAGCCGCGCTCTCCGAGAGGTTGCAGGCAACCTGCGTATTACGCTGTCACAGTTTGAAGAGCTTGAGGATTTTGCCCGCTTCGGTACCCGTCTTGATGATTCGACCAGGGCGCGTCTGGCTCGTGGTGCAGCAGTCCGTGCAGCGCTGCGGCAGGCTGAACGTGATCCGATGTCTGCGCTGGAGCAACTCAGCGTATTGATCGTCGCGATGGAGGGTTTGTTTGATGAGATACCAGAGCATCAACTCGGCAGCGCGATGCTGGCAGTCCGATTGGCCGCGAAGGAAGAGTTGGGATCCATCGAGCGGGCCTTTGTCGAGGACCGCGCGCTCAGTGCAGATGAGCGGGCTCAGGTAGTGAGCGTCGCCATGAACGCTTTGCAGGGTGCAGGCGATGCCGCAGACGCTTGAAGCACTGAGCCGCCACAACGCGACGTTGAAAAGTATTCGCGGCATCGTACATACCATGAAAACGCTGTCTGCCATCAACGCGCGGCCTTACGAGCAGGTTGTTCGTGCTATAGAGGCGTACCATGCGACCGTCCTGCGCAGCCTGGCTGCTTTTTCACACTCTACGGCAAGAATGTCGGAGCGACCGCAGCATGTAGGGGAGCGATGGCTGGTTGTGTTCGGATCCGATCACGGCTTGTGTGGCAGTTACAATGAAATCGTCGCGCAGTTGGTAAAAGAATATTGCGAGTCTTTGCCCCACGTTGAAAAGCGTCTTCTGGTTATTGGCCAGAAGATGAACGATGCCCTGTTGGATCATGGATTGCGCGGCGAAGGAGTCCTTCTCCCGCCAGCTTCTGTGGATGGTATTGGACGCATGGCTGGAGAAATTGTGACGCGACTTGATCTCGTTACCCGGCGGCGGCCACTTTCTCGCGTTGCTGTTACGCTGGCTTTCACACAGCGCGGTGAACACGGTTTGAGGGAACCGGTAACGCGTCGATTGTTGCCGCTTGAAGAGAAGTTGCTGCGGCCCACAACGCGCTGGCAATCACGCACTCTGCCAGATTACAGTATGGCACCCGATGCGCTTTTCGCTTCGTTGATTCGCAGCCATATTTATGCCAGCGTGTTCCGGGCCTCGGCGGAGGCCATGGCCACGGAGAATGCCGCGCGCCTCGCACTGATGCAGCAGGCTGAACAATCTGTTGACGACCGTCTGGAACAGGTGAAAGCTGAACTCAGTTCAGGTCGGCAGACGGAGATTACCAATGAGCTGATGGATGTCATCATTGGCTTTGAAGCCTTGAAGAGGTAGCTGATCCCTTGCGGCTCATCTCTTTACGGCTGACGACGGTGCATAGGCTAGGCAACGCCAAACGTCGATGCTGAACGAGTGATGCAATGCGATCGTTCCAGCGTTTTTAATGGGAGACAAAATTGCGACGTGTAGAAAGTGCTGAACAGGCGGTTGAGTCTATCGGTTCCAATGAGTTTGTCTGGTGCCACTCCATGGCGGCGACGCCTACACGCCTTCTAGACGCGCTCGCTCGCCACGCACTATCCCACAGCAACATCACACTGATGCAGCTGCATCTGGAGCATGCGGACACCGTCACGGTGCCTGAGCTTGATGGGCATCTGCGACACCGCTGTTTTTTCGCCGGCAAGCAAACCCGTGAGTTGATCAATCAGGGCAGAGCAGATTACGTACCGCTTTTTCTGTCTGAGTTACCCAAGCTGTTTCGCCGACGGGAACAGAAGATCGATACCGTGCTGGTACAGGTATCCTCGCCTGACCGTCATGGCAATTGCTCTCTGGGAATTTCAGTGGAGGCGACGTTAGCAGCCTGCGAGGTTGCGGGGCGAATAATCGCGCACATCAACCCGCGTATGCCGCGAACGCACGGCGATGGTTTTATCAATATCCGCAACATTCATACCGCATTCGAGCTGGATGAGCCGCTGCTGGAGGTGAGTGAGCGAGAAACGGGTGATACAGAAGACCGTATCGGAGCGCACGTCGCGTCCCTGGTCGAAAACGGCGCCTGTTTACAGATGGGTATCGGTGCCATTCCGGATGCCGCCCTGCGTTGCCTCAAAGATCGGCAGCATCTGGGAATTCATACGGAGATGTTTTCCAGCGGCGTTTTGCCACTTATAGAGAGCGGCGTAATTGACAACTCACTCAAGCGCATTGCTCGCGGCAGAACCGTGACCAGTTTTGTGCTGGGTAGTGAGGCTTTGTACGACTTTGTGCACGATAATCCGGAGGCTGTGTTTCTTGATGTGGAGTTCGTCAACAACCCTACAGTCATCGCCCAGAATCCCCGTGTGACTTCAATCAATAGCGCTTTGCAGATAGACCTTTCCGGGCAGATTTGCGCCGATTCGATTGGTCACCGCATCTATTCCGGTGTGGGCGGACAGGTCGATTTCGTCGTCGGTGCCACTTACTCAGATCACGGGAAGAGTATCATTGCGTTGCCCAGCACGGCGCGCGACGGTCAGGCCACGCGTATCGTCGCAGCGCTCGCCAGTGGAGCAGGGGTTGTGACCACACGAGCGCAGGTTGACTACGTAGTAACAGAATACGGTATTGCCAAGCTGCGAGGCCGTTCACTGCGTGAGCGTGCCAGGGATCTTGTGGCGATATCCCACCCGAGCTTTCGCGAAGCGCTGGCTCGCGAAGCTCGTGATGTTCTGAAACTGAACCTGTAGTCGCCTCGCCTGTCGTGCGCAATCAGCCGGGGTGCCGGTTGCCACTGGCGGAGCGAGCTCGGGTAGAATTCCCTGGCGCGCCGGGGCGACTGCGGCCCTGCGATCTGCCCCGGCCGCTCGGCTGGTTGCGTCCGCTGCCGCGGTTGCTGCCGTTTTGAATCACCTCGGCCTTGATACTGGGGTCAACGTCATACCCCGGTGCGTGCACTTTCTCGATGGGCTTGCCCAGGAGTTTCTCGATATCCTTGAGCAATTTCAGCTCATCAACGCACACCAGTGAAATAGCGCTGCCTTGCTGGCCCGCTCGCGCGGTGCGCCCGATGCGGTGAATGTAGTCCTCGGGCACGTTGGGCAACTCAAAGTTCACCACATGGGGCAGTTTGTCGATATCGATACCCCGCGCGGCGATGTCCGTTGCCACCAGGGCTCTGATCGTGCCGGCCTTGAAATCAGACAGGGCCCGGGTGCGCGCCCCCTGTGACTTATTACCGTGTATTGCCGCTGCCGTGATGCCGTCCTTGCCCAGTTGCTCGGCCAGTTTGTTGGCGCTGTGCTTGGTGCGGGTGAATATCAGCACCTGCTGCCAGTTCTCTTCGCCGATTTTCTCGGCAAGCAACTCACGCTTGCGCTTTTTATCTACCGGATACACGGTCTGGCTGACCAGTTCAGTCGCGGTATTCTCCGGTGTGACCTGGATTTGCGCCGGTTGTTGCAGGAATTCCGCGGCGAGCGTCTTGATGTCGTTGGAAAAGGTGGCGGAGAAAAGCAGTGTCTGGCGTTGCTTGGGGATGATCTTCAACACCTTGCGGATGTCGTGAATGAAACCCATGTCCAGCATGCGATCTGCCTCGTCCAGAACCAGTATCTCGATTCGTGACAGGTCGATACTGCGCTGCTGGACGTGGTCAAGCAGGCGGCCCGGCGTTGCTACGACAATATCAACGCCCTTGATGAGCTTCTGTTTCTGCGGATTGATGCTGACCCCGCCGAAAATTACCGCAGACCGGAAGGGCAGATAGCAGCCATAGTCGCGTACGCTCTCATGCACCTGTGCGGCGAGTTCGCGGGTCGGCGTCAGCACCAGTACCTTGGGGTAGCTCTTTTGACCGGCGGGGTACTTGTCCTGTAACTGTTGCAGCACAGGCAGGGTAAAACCTGCTGTTTTTCCAGTGCCTGTCTGGGCTCCCGCCAGCAGGTCTTTGCCCTGCAGAACCAGCGGTATGGCCTGTTGTTGTATCGGAGTGGCCTGACTATAGCCCTGTTTTTCTACTGCGCGTAGCAGTTCGGCCGAAAGGCCGAGATCTTTAAAATACACGTGATGTTAATCCTGATTTTTGGCTGACAGATCGCCTGGCCAACATGCAAAGTAGCAAATGCTACGTGTTTGATGGCTCGGTCCAGAGCGGGGTGTGTTGCGGTTTAGCTAGGGGTACTTTTGGGTACCGGGTGACACAGAGCGTGAAGCGGATGTGGCGTTACAGTGTGGCGCAGACCGATGTGCGCCAGTAGGTCATGCATAATAGCAAAGCCTGCGTCAAATGAAAGGATTAAATGCCGCTGTTTTTTCGCAGCGGCAAACCCGGCTCCTGCGGCACGCCACGCATTTTTCCCCGTTTGGTATGGAAATGCGCCCCGTCTGTCGGGCAGTGCTCGTGTACCATGCGCTCGCTGCAAAACCGTGGCCGCATGACCCGGGAGCGATTCAATTGCCCGCGAGGGCAGTCACGGGAGGGGAGAGCATGAACTGGCTGATGTCTGCTGAGGTGTACAACACCATTCTGATTGGCAGTTTTGTCTACGCCGCGTTTATTCTGGTAGGCGCTTTCCTCTCGAAGGCGCCCTACGGACGCTTCGGTGCGGAGGGGAGGGGGTTATCGCTATCGCCTCGGCTGGGATGGTTCCTGATGGAACTTCCCGCCACACTGAGTTTTCTCTGGTTTTATCTGCACGGGAAGAACGCAGGCGAGTTGGTACCGATGATTTTCCTCGGCGTGTGGTTGATTCACTACGCCAACCGGGGTTTCCTGTTTCCCCTGTTCATGCGTGTTGCAAAGGGCAGCAAAGGCACCTTCGGATTAATGGTGGTGGTGGCGGGCTGGCTGGTCACTACCTTGCACGGTTACCTGAATGCAGTCTTCATATCCCATCTGTCCTCACATCTGACGGCTGACTGGTTGACCGACCCACGTTTCCTGATCGGCATGGCACTCTACGTGTTCGGCTTCGTCATGAATGTGCATTCCGACGCGATCATCCGTAACCTCCGCAGCAAGGCGGAGGTTGAGAGTGGCGAGCGGGTTTATCGCATTCCACAAGGCGGGCTGTTCCGCTACGTCACCAACCCCAGCTATTTCACGGAACTGTTGTCGTTCACCGGGTTTGCGATTGCAACCTGGTCGCCCGGCGCGCTGTTCGTGCTGTTTGTGAGCGCAGCCAATCTGGTGCCCCGTGCGTTTCAGGTGCACCAGTGGTATCTGAAAAAGTTCGATGATTATCCACCAGAGCGTAAAGTCCTGATCCCGTGGATTCTGTGAAAGCTTGCTGAAGCGTGCCTCGCAATCAATCGCGCTGTGCTGTCTGGAACATCCCCGCCACAGCGAGTCCGGGCAGCATGCCCAGAAGTACGGCCAATGCCGGCCAGTAGAGATCCCCGGTGGCTACCACCGCCGGGCCGGGGCAAAAACCACTCACACCCCAGCCGATGCCGAACACGATGCTGCCCAGTACCAGTGGTTTGTCGATGGGTCTGGCGGGGGCGTCAGTGGGACAGGCTGGATCGCTGCGACGGGCCGCCAGTCTGACACCCAGCCATGAGAGGCTGATCGCGCTGGCCATGACCAGTGCCAGGGACGGATCCCATTGCCCGGTCACGTCGAGAAAGCCGATAACCTTGGCCGGGTTGACCATGCCTGAGACAATCAGTCCGGCACCAAACAGCAGGCCTGCGAGCAGGGCATTCAGAGTACGCTTCATAGCGAGACACCTCCGTGCACCAGCCGCCACAGGGCGACCGTCATAAAGCCGGCGCCCATGAAGCTGAGTACCGCGACCAGCGAACGCGGAGAAAACCGGGCCAGGCCACAAACGCCATGGCCGCTGGTGCAGCCGTTGGCAAAACGGGTCCCCAGGCCAACGAGAAACCCACCTGCCAACAGCCGGATCAGGGTTGGGCCGTCGAGCTCGGGCGTCTCGACAGGGGACGGGGTGATCTGCAGCATCACCGGCCACAGCAGCAGGGGGGCCAGCACCAGGCCCGCGAGGAACGCCAGGCGCCAGGGCGCGCGCCCCTCTGGCTTGAGCAGGTTGCCGAGTATGCCGCTAATGCCGGCAATCTGACCGTTGCCGAGCAACAGGAGGCTGGCGGCAAGGCCAATCAAGGCGCCGCCGGCAAGCGAATGCCAGGGCGTGAACAGGGTCCAGGCAATGTCCATCAGAGCAGTCTCGTAAAGCCGATTGCAAGTATGTTCTGGTGCATGGTGAGGTTGGCCTCGCCGCCACCGAACGGCACGGGAATAGAATTGGCGCCGCGCACGGTTTTTTCAAGTCCGCGTGTATAGGCAAAATTCCACTCGCTCCTGTCGGACACCGCCCAGCTGGCGCCGAAGCTCACATGGGTTTCAATCACGCCCGGTGCGAGAATGTTGAAGAAGGTCTCGCCGCCGGGAATGGGCTGATCCATGTGGCTGACACCCGCTCGAAGCGTGAGGGCTTCCGTCACCGTATACACGGTGCCGAGTTTGTAGACGTCGCTGTCCTCCCAGCCAAAGCCTGGGCCACCTGCGACACCCAGTGGCACACCGGACAGCAGGGGCGCCAGCGGATTACCCACCGAGTCGATATCGCTGTACTGAATCTGCTGCCAGTCCACAGCCAGGGTTAACGCCTTGTTGAGCCTCCAGGCGATACCGGCGCCAAAGGATTCGGGGATGTCGAAGTCGCCATCGTCAGCGAATAGCCCGGCATAGTCGTCAAAATTGGACATGTCGATCTCGGATGACCAGGCAATGCCCAGAGTGACGCTGTCACTGACGTTACCCATCCAGCCCAGTTTGACGCCCCAACCGGTGCTGCTGTCGTGGCCGCGGTCGGTGACGGAGCCGGGTCGGCTGCTGAAACCGTCGAAGGGTGCCAGGCCTTTTGCCTCGAAACGCTGGTAGGCAAAGGTCGCCGCTGCGCCAAAACTGTGGTTGCCCGCGCGCCAGGCGACCGAGGGTGTGACAAAAGCCTGTGCCAGATCGACGCCGGCCTCTCCGCTTGCACCGAACGCGGCGTAGGGGTTGTCGGTGTAGCTGGTGTTCATGCCGCCATTACCATATAGCGCAATCCCCCAGCTCAGTTGTTCATTGACCGCCTGTGTAAAGCCAATGTCGGGCAGCAGGAACCAGGCGTCGTCATTGCCATCATAGCGGCCATCTGCGCCCGCGAGGTTGCCTTCGATGACCGAGCTGCGATCAGGCTGGAACCAGGTCAGTCCGGCATCGATTCGATCACCGACCCTGCCGGTGCCCGCGGGATTGCTGGCGGCAATCAGGGCGTCCTGGGGCAGTGCCAGGCTGACACCGGCGACCGCCTGCGCGCGCACGCCTGTGCCGTGGGTAAAGTAGCCGTTGGTTGCCTGTGCCTCGGCAGCCGTCATTGCAATACCGCCCAGCAGCAGGGAGCCGGTCAGGAGAGAGTTACTGAAAGTCACGCGAAGTCACCACTTGTGTTTAGGCGTTGTGTCATCATCCGGCTGGGCCGGAAACCGAGCTTGCGCATCCTAGGCCAGCGGCACACTGCAGCCAACGATTTTTTCGAAATATGCTTATAAGTTGCGGCGTTGAACGATCGCCGGCTAACCGAGGACCGCCTGACACAGGGCATGCTCCCCAGCGCGCCGGGCGTTCACCCTCAGCCCGGGCGCGGACGCGCTGGAACAGCCCGTTCTACCTGGCGCTTGCCCGATGGGCGAGCCAGCTGAGACAAAGCCCGAGAGAAACCCCCAGGGCGTTGATTGCTACCGCCCACCACCAGGCGCTGAGGGACAGGTAGCGCGCCAAATCGCCCTGCAGATACCGCTGCAGGTGTATGAGCACCCCTGAGTTGAAGAGCAGCAGCATGAGCAGGGCATTGAGCGCCGTATACCAACGCAAAATCCCCCATCACCCGAAGCTGTTTCGCAAGGTGCCGAGATCCTCCAGTGCGCGCGCAAAGGACGCGCGGTTACTCGGGGTGGGCAGCGTCTTTTATGAACCGTGCAAGCTGGCGCTGATAGGTATCATTTTCCTTCTGCAGTATTTCGTTCTCACGCATCAGGTCAACCACCATGGCGACCGCAAGCCAGTCAATCTCCAGATCGCGGTGCAAGCGCAGCGCTTTTTTCAGCCAACGAATGCTCGTGGTGTCAAACAGCCATTGATCGCTCTCGCTGGTTTCCCTGCTGAGATTGGCGGGCCTGACGATGCCATACTCAACAATCTCAATGACCACGTCACTGTCAATACCTTCAAGCTGGCAGAGCTCGTTAAATGAAATACTGAATAATGAATCACTCATGATTTGGTGTCCCAGTCTTTTCTAGGATCAAAGGATTCGCTCTCTGCCAGCGCTTGCCAGAGTGCTTTGCTTTTCTCGCTGATGTTTTCCGGCATGACCACTTTGGCAACCGCGAACATGTCACCTGTTACAGTTTTGCTCTTCAAGCCCTTACCTTTCAGCCGCAACTTGTCTCCTGACTGTGTGCCGGGCGGGATCGTGAGATGTATTTTCCCCTCGAGGGTTGGCAGGGTTACCCTGGTGCCCAAGGCAGCTTCCCAGGGAGTCAAAGGAACCGTAATGGTGAGATTGTGCCCGACAACATCGAATAGCGGGTGCGGTACCACACGGATATGCAGGTAGAGATCACCCGGGGTGCCCCCGTTATAACCGGGCTTGCCCTGGCCCCGAAGGCGAATCCTTTCCCCGTCCATGATGCCCTGGGGTATTTTGACCTTCAAATGCTTCCTTGACGTCGGTGTTTGTGCAAACTCATCGGCGGGTATCACAAACTCCACGCTCTTTTCATTTTCCTTCAGCGTTTCCTCAAGAAATACGGGGAGTTCAATCTCTATATCGCTGCCTCTGCCACGATGCGCCCCCTGGTAAAAGTCATCCGCTCTCTGCCCCTGACTTGCTCCACCAAAAATCGAGTTGAAGAAGTCGGAAAAGCTTCCATCGAATTGTGCGCCTTCCTGGTATCCCGCGTTCGCGGACGATTTCCATCCGGGGGGTGGTTGAAAGCCATGCTGCGATTGCGAGCCGTACTTGAGCAACTCGTCAAACTCTGCTCTTGTCTCGGCATTCTTGAGCACCTGATAGGCTTCGGCAACGTCCTTGAACTTGGCTTCGGCACCTTCATCCGGATTCATATCCGGGTGATATTTACGCGCGAGTTTGCGATAAGCGGCTTTGACCTCCTTGGGGTCGGCATCGGGCGCGATACCCAGGATGTTGTAATAGTCCTTGAATTCCATAGGTTATCCAGGCGACTCCTTGAAGATGAAACGTCATAGTCCACGTGTTGGACTCGGGCCTCGCGGTAATTGAAGTCGCGACCAACCACCGAGGGACCCCTGATCCTCATCAATGGTATCTTTGATGGTGCTTTGGGGCCACAGGAACGGTCCAATCTTGAGTGGCAATAGGCCGGGTCGGTGCTCTGGGGGATGCCCGAGCGCACACGAGTGTGCTGAGACGAACGAAGAACCTGAAATGCGCAGGCGGGCGGAGATGCCTTGGGGTTGCGTAACGTACTGATGTATCGATGAACATATCGGCGCATAGGCACCACGCTAAACCGGGCGGCCAGGTTGCACAACTGAGGTAGTTGGCAGACGCCCAAATACCTGAAGGTGTAAATCATGTCTCCGGTATATGCCGGAGGTTATGTCTCAAGCATGACAGGCCCCCCCCCTAGATAAAAAAGGCAGACTTTTTTTGCGATTTGAGCTACAAATTCAGTAGTGAACCACGGTCCTTGGGCATCGAGGCAAACTGCAATTGCGCTGGATGATGAGTGGATGGAAATAACAACCAAGACGGCTGATTTACTCGTTGTGCAACATCAGCCGACCAACTGGATCATCGGCCTCGGAGCCGTCTGTGTGGTGCTTCTCATTGGCCTGGCACGAGCGCTGGTGGAGCTCTCTCTGTCGGGTATCACCATCTCACTTCTAATGCTGACCGCACTGGGCTGGCTGATGCTAACGCAGGTGGTGCGCCGCCTGCAGCTTATCGCAGACAGGCACACTGACCTCCTGCAGATCAAGGCCACCACCCCTCTGGGCGAGAAGGTAGCGGAGTACCCTTTGTCAGCCTTGCAGCGTAGCGAGACACAAACTCGCCACGGTAGCCAGAGCATTCCAGAGACGATGCTGGTGCTGGTGTTCGGCGCTACCAATCCGGCAAGCCACGTCAAGTTCAATGCCTTCCGCCCGGACGTGGCAGCCATTCTTAGCGTAAGCGAGCAATTAAACCAGTGGCTGGAGGAAGGTCGCCGCAGAGCGGATGGGGCGATAACTCCGGACGTGTCACATACAGCCCCCCGTTCATAGGAGCTTGCCAGCATGAAGGTCGTAAACAACTCTGAACAGGAGCTGGAAATCCTGGTGGAACTGCCGCGCTTCATCCTCTGGTTCATGCTCGGCCCCATCGGCGGCTTCGGTGCACTGTTCACGCTTGCGCTTTTTCTGGGCGGCGAGATTATCAACGGACTGGTGTCCGGCAGTATTATCGCAGTGGTGGTGCTGGTGGGCCGTTACTTTCTCACCCAGCGCACCCATTTGCGGCTCAGCGCAGCCGACCACAAGGTTCAAATGATCAAAACCTCGATGCTTGAACGCAAGGTCTTTGAGTTTGACCTTGACCAACTGGATGGCGCAGACGTGGAGCTAAACCGGAATCATGGCGGAGACAAAGGTAACTCGCGCCCAACCAGCGGACTGAACCTGCTGTTCTCCAACACGCGGCCCGTGACCCGGGTACCGGTATCGAACTGGTCGATCTCCGGCGATGGCGCCGGCATGCTGGCTGATGCGATCAACGACTGGCTACGCCGTTATCGCGAGGGCAAAGACTCCGTAGGCAACCAGAGGCAGGATACCGGGGGACAGGCATGAAGAAAAAGGTCTCCCATACCCTTCTTGCGCTGCGACTTTGCCCATTTCTGCTCGGCCTGGGTGCCAGCTACGCGGTGGCGGACGCATCGATCGTTGGGGCGTGGGCGGTAGATGAAGCAAGTTGTTTGGATTCCCGGCTGACATTCGACGCGGCAGGCAGGCATAGCGCGATCGTTATGGAGGACGGCGAGTGGCAAACGCTAAGCAGCGCCGGTTACAGAGTGGAGGGCAGCACGTTGTTTGTAGAGCACCTCGACACCGAGCAACGCCTGACTATTGAGGCTGTCAGCAGCGGGCGGCTTATTCTGCACAATCCCGATTCGCCACTTGGCTCAGTGACCACGGAATTCGTGCGTTGTCCGGAATGATCAACAGTATCCCGGTAGCGCTTTCCCACCGCGTTGAAGTTCTTGATTTTTGAGGCTGAATGCTGCGGTCCGTCGGGATCCGTCACCAAAAGCTACACGATGTCATTCTGGTCCTCCAGACCACTCACCGGCACCACGCAACGCGCAGCACCCAGCCTCAGGCCATGTCCAGGCGAAACAGGCCCTTTCTGGTTCCCCGGCTGCTGCTCAATTCAGAGAGATGGCGTTGTTCAAGGTCAACACCGGAACGCGGGAGCAGGAATCCGGACTATGGAATGACCTGCTCGAAAGTTCGGCCGGTCTATCCCCCGTTAATTGGGGAGAGCCGAGAGCCCGTTAATTGGGGAGAGCCGAGCCAATGCACCGCCGAAAAATGGTAGCTACGGGTGGACTTGAACCACCGACCCCAGCATTATGAATCGTGCTGGAGATTTTTAAGCGATTGATTTTATTAACTTAAATCCGAACACCCGCAGCGCATTTTGCAGCACAGAGCACAACAAATCACAGCAAGTCCCGCAAATCTCCCGCAAGGGGTGCACCGACCCCCTATAGCTCGGTCCGCCAATCGCGACACTTTATTTGTCGCAATAGCTTGATCGCGACAGATAAATGCGTTTATATGTCGCAATTGAAGAAAGCGCGACATAACCCCTATGCCCAAACAAGTCTCAGAAGAGGAACTTGAAGCCATTCGGAGAGCCGTTGGCGGCTTTCCAGAGGGCGCCTCTATTGACGAGATAAGCGATGCCATAGAGCCAAGTATCCATCGCAGAACACTGCAACGGCGGCTGGCCGTACTGGTGGAAAGGAAGCAACTCCTTCTCGAAGGGGGAGGGCGTGGTAGTCGATACAAAGTTCCAGCTATCCGTACTGATGTAAACATCGAGGTAGGTGGAGCACAGCTTAGTTTGACCAGCGGAATCCCCGAGGTCGAGATCTATACCCCAATCTCAGAGGTCGGCGCAGAGATTAAACGACTTGTGAGGCAACCCATTCAGCATAGGCGCCCTGTGGGCTACAACCGGGACTTTATCGGAACTTATCAGCCCAACCGCACTTTCTACCTGCCCGAGGAAGTGCGTAAACATTTACTGGAGATCGGTCAATCCCAAGCGGGTGTACTCGCAGCGGGAACCTATGCCTTGCAAATCTACAACAGGCTGTTGATCGATCTGACGTGGAATTCCAGTCGTCTTGAGGGAAACACCTATTCCCTACTTGAAACTGAACGGCTCATCGAATTGGGTGATAGCGCCGAGGGCAGGGATGCTCTGGAAACCCAGATGATCCTGAACCATAAAGCAGCCATTGAATTACTCGTGCAGTCAGCGGCGGATACGGGGTTCAACCGATACACCATATGTAACCTCCACGCGCTGCTTTCAGAAAACCTGCTGCCAGATCCTGCAGCCTGCGGCCGCTTGAGGCAGCACTCGGTCGGCATTGGTGCAAGCGTGTTCCAACCGCTGCAAGGCGGCGCGTTGATAAATGAATGTTTTGATGAGGTGTTATTCAAGGCAGACGCAATCAAAGATCCTTTCGAGCAGGCATTCTTCGCCATGGTGCAGTTGCCTTATCTGCAAGCCTTTGACGACGTGAACAAACGCGTATCTCGCCTGGCAGCAAACATCCCTTTCATTCGAGAAAACCTGAGCCCCCTCTCTTTTGTCGATGTACCTGAGAAAGTCTACATTGATGGCTTGCTAGGCATCTATGAACTCAATCGCACTGAATTGTTGGCTGATGTTTTTGTTTGGGCCTATGAGAGATCTTGCGCCCGCTATTCTGCGGCCCGTCAATCACTCGGTGATCCCGATCCGTTTCGGTTGCGTTACAGGGAATTCATCGCTCAGCTGGTCTCCAATATCGTCCGTTCCGCTCTAAACAAGCGCGAGGCGGTTTCAGCTATAAAGCAGTTCATAGAACAAGAAATTGTGGAGCAAGACAGAGCGCGCTTCATGGAAATGGTGGAGACGGAACTGACTGGTTTGCATGAGGGAAATATCGCCAGATATAAGTTGAAACCTTCAGAGTTTGAAAACTGGTTAAAGAGATGGAGTTGAAGTAAAGATACCGTCTTATTCCACAGTGATGTAAATGAAATAGGAGCCATTTTATTTCACTTTTACCGCTAAAAGTGAAATAAAAGGATAGGAAATACTAACGGTCTATTGAGAGTAGACATCCTCGCTGATTGTGTCGACTGGACCTGCTGACCTGTCGAAATACCCGATTATTGACCCGAAAATCCTGTTCGCGGCGTTGAGCATGCCATTCAAATCCGTTCATTCCTGAACGAGAGTACGCAACAGCTCATGCCATGCGGTTTTCACTGGCTTCCTTGCTGGTGTAGTGCTGTTGTGCTGGAATCCTTCCCAGCGAAAAGAGGCAAAGTCTCAGGTGGTGCTCTGGTCGGTGGCACTAGCAATGGCCGAGCCGGCGTTTCCTGTTCCTTCTGGCGCAGGTGGTCCAGGATCCGGTCGATGACGTCCTGGTCCTCGATGTACAGGAGTTATCCCGTGCCTTCGAAGAAAGTATTCTCGAATCGTATGTCACCGCAGACAAGCGGCTTGGCTGATCCCCGTCGATTCGTCTGTCACCCTGTCACTTGAGGCCGGCCAGGTCTTCGTCGATCGCGCTTAACAGTTCCTTGGTCAGTCTGGGATCGAAATGACTGATGGCCGTCAGGGTCATGTTGCGAACCTGGGCGTTGCCTGAGAGCTGCGGGACCAGCTCCGGCAGGTGTCTGCCCAATACTTCCCTGGCTTCGGCATTGTCCAGCAGCTCGCCGATAGCCGTCTGTGAAGTAGAAAATCGGCTCGCCGGGGCGCTTGCCTATGTTTCCACATCCTAGAATAACGGGTCGCATTGTATTGTTTCTCCTGTCTGGAACTTGTCTTTGTTTATGGTTCGGGATGCGTATCGGCTTCACGGTGCCTACAAGATGTTAAACTTCTGTCCGATCCTGGCGGCAGGTATCAGTAGTTTTCGAATGAGAATATCTTGCTTGGCGGGCACGGCTACCGGGGTGGGTTTCTCAAGCGGGAAGGGGAGTTGGTCCATCCTGTCTGCTTGCAGGCCTTGTGCCAGCAGCTTACCCATTAAAGGCGCCATGACGTTACCCCAGGCATTAAAGTGCATTAAGCCGTAGACACCTTTATCCAGCTCAAATACGCCGGGAAATTCGCGGTCGCGCAGCGCTACCCTGCCTGTCCAATAATGTTCCAGTTTGATATTCAGCGCTTTGGATTCGGGCCAGGTCCTGTGGATCCATGCCAGATTGTCCTGAAAGTGCCGTTCGCTATCTTCCGGGCTGGAAGCCCGCGGAATCGAAGACATAATTATGCGATTGTGCTCGTCAATTATGAATGGATTCAGGCTAACAGGTGCCTGTGAAAGCGTAGCCCGCCCCGGGTTAATGACCTCCAGGGCTTCTTTCGACAGGGGCTGAGTCGATAGCGCGTACGCTGTAAGCGGATAAAAATTATTGCCAAGCGATGGAGCAATGCTGCCAGGGTAGGCGTTTGTACAAAATACTACTTGTGCCGCTGTAACACTGCCATTTTCACTGCTTACCTGCCAGCGCTTGTTGTTTTTGTTAATAGACAGGGCTTCACTGTTACCAAATACCAGTGCCCCTTGATCTACGGCTGCGGCTATCATGCCGTTGGTAAATTGGTAGGGATTGATACGGCCGCCTGATTCATACAGCACACCGTAAGGGTAGTAGCTGGACCCAGTAAACCGTTGCATGTCTGCGGTGTCCAGAAAAGCTATTTGCTGACCCTGCTGCTCCTTCCAGAACGCGGCTGCCTTTTTTTGTTCTTCGTAGCTATCGACCCCGCTGCACATATTGAGATAGCCAAGCTGTGCGCTGTCACATGAAATTCCGTACTTTTCCGACAGGTCGAATGGGATGGTATGGTGCTCTCTAAAAGCTTCAAGAAAGCGACGTCCTCCATCGGCAAACCCGTTGATAAGATTAATATCTTTCAGGGTGGGCAGAACATGCCCGGCGTTGCGACCGGAAGCGCCCCATCCGGGTTGATGCGCTTCCAGTACCGCTACCTTTACGCCTGCTTCGGTGAGATGCAGGGCAAGCGAAGCGCCAGCCAGGCCGGCTCCAACGATGGCTATGTCGGCGTCTATGTCTCCTTCAAGCATAGGGTAGTCGGCAAATTCGTTTGGAGGGGTTGCCCAACCACTCTGGCTAATGGGGACAGAACCGTTGTCGTACGCGGAGCTTTCGCTGCTGGCCTGGCGCCTGCCATTGGCTGGCGTGGTTTTTGGAGAGCTCATGTCACAACCGGAAACCCCGGTTCCAAGGGCCAGTACCGCCGTTTTTTGCAAATACTCTCTTCGAGTTAAGTGTTTATTACCTGTCATGGTCTCTGCCCTTCTTACCGGATATGTCGTGCACAGTACAAGACGACTGTCATATTTGCAAGACGATTGTCACGTGCGGCCTGGCGGGGTAGAATGTGCGAGGCATTGTTGGATCAGGCGGAATCGACGCCAGGATCGGTGAGGTAGGCGTAATGAAGGAGAGAAGATGACATCCATGCGGTTCCCCAAAGCAGCCGATACAAAAGAGATGCGGCGTAACCATATAATCGACACGGCTACCAGGTTGATAGCCCGCAATGGTCTTGAGGGCGTATCGGTTAGGAAAGTAGCGGACATGGCTGGCTGTTCCCGGGGGTTGGTTGAGCATTATTTTCGTGATAAAGCTGAGTTGGTAGTTGAGGCCAATCGGTGGGTTAATACGGCATACCTTGAGCGCGTAAGTAGCCTACGCAAACTCAGTGGGCTGGCGTTACTGGAAGGGCAGTTACATAACTTGCTTCCATTTACCGACGAAATACTGGATGAATGGCGGGTACGTTCAATATTTTTTAACCGGGGTAGCGCCGACCAGCAGATCGCAAAAGACAGTAATGACTCTTTTAATCAGGTTTACGTCGAAATCTGGGATGCACTTAAATATGCATCAGCGCATGGTGAAATAGACCCGTCCGTGCCAGTGCAGGAAGCCTCAGAGCTGATTCTTTTGTTCGTTATAGGTATCGCCATGGCATGCTTACTATCAGAAAGGCTTCGCGAGCGGCGACCCTTGGAACGCCGGGTGAATATGATTTTGGGTATGTTGAAAAGTGGAGATTTATCTGCACTGCGCGTCGGTGACCCTTCGGTTGAATATTAGTTATATTAGGGCTACTGACCTGGCGGCCCTGTCCAAGAAGTTATAGCGTTTGCAGTAAGGTCGTTGCAGAAGCGTTTAACCAACCCATAGGCCTCTGAGATCCAACTGCCCGTGCCGAGTACGCGTATTGTGTGCAGCCGCTGAGGCGATTGGCAATTATCGTCTGGTCGACTTAACCCTGTACGTCACTAAGGATAGGAAATATTAACGGCCTATCGAGAGTAGACATCCTCGCTGATTGTGTCGACTGGACCTGCTGACCTGTCGAAGTTTCCTGCTATTGACCCGAAAACCCTGTTCGCGGCGTTGAGCATGCCATTCAAATCCGTTCATTCCTGAACGAGAGTACGCAACAGCTCATGCCATGCGGTTTTCACTGGCTTCCTTGCTGGTGTAGTGCTGTTGTGCTGGAATCCTTCCCAGCGAAAAGCGGCAACGCCCCAGGTGGCGCTCTGGTCGGTGGCACTAGCAATGGCCGAGCCGGCGTTTCCTGTTCCTTCTGGCGCAGGTGGTCCAGGATCCGGTCGATGACGTCCTGGTCCTCGATACACGCGATGACCCTGGCAGGTCCACCGCAGCGGGCGCAGACCCTGATGTCTATATTGAAAACACGCTTTAGCCGTTGAGCCCAGGTCATTGCGGCATGACGCTCGGCGGATGTGCGGACTTCTGCGTTGGAGATGGACTTGATGCCTTTACCGCGCCTGGCTGGTGTGACCAGCCCTCGCCAGCGATGGTTCGGTGCCAGGACGCCGTGGTAGCGGGTGAGATTGACCCTCGGTTTTGGTGCCAGAGCAGCTAACCGCGCAATGAAATCCACCGGGTCGAAGGCCACCTGTGTCGTTCCATCCCGGTACGGTGTCTTCAGGGTGTAAACCACCTTGCCAGTGGCACTCAGTGAAAGGCGGGGAACTGCCACGGCAGGGCGGGCAATATACCGGCAGAGATGTTCACGCTTGTCTTTTTGATGCCCCTCACAGCTGACACCGGCGTGCAGAGAGAAGCCATTGGCCTTGGCCACCCGCTCCAGTCCTGGATCGGGGCGCTCCAGTGGCCGGATGGTAGTTCAAGTTCAAGCCCCTCGACCGTGGAGGAACCGGCATTACTGATAAAGGTCGCCGGCAAGGTCGCGCCTGCAGGGAATGTACTCACAACTCTCTGGATATCCTCCTGCTCCGCATGAAATAACGCAATATTAGCTCTCAGGCGGCCATCGAGCCATTCGGTCTTGGCTCCAACTTCGATATCGCGCACCTGTTCCGGTTCGAAGCTTTCTGACGGAGAACCACCACGGCTATTCCAGCCACCACTCAAGTATGACTGACTGGTTTTCGCATATAGAAACACGTCCTCACTAATCTGCCAGTCAATACCGAACAAATAGGACCAGTAGTCGAAATCGGTATCCAGCTTTTGACGACAGCTCGGATTGACAACGAAGTTGTTACAGGTCGTGCGCAGAATCGATCTATAGTTTTTCAGCACAGCCTCACGGGTATCCTCGGTGTAACGCAGTCCCGCGGTGAGTGTCACGGTATTGGTGAGATCGTAATAGATTTGACCGAAGACGCCCTCCGAAGTGTTTTCCGCGTCGCCATTGTTTTCACCTGGAATTTCCTGCCCGCCATTACTGAATATTGTTGCCAGGTAGGCAATGGAATTCGTGAGCTCCGATGCTTTTTCGTTGAAGTAGGTTACACCTGTAATCCACCGGAGCGCATTGAGTTCGCCGCTCAGCTGAAACTCCTGTGAGAACTGATCAGACTCGTTGTGCACGAAGGTGGACAAGAGCATCGCGGGAGTACCATCATTTTCGGTAAGCCCCTCACTCTCGTAGGTACGCCAACCGGTGATCGATTTGAAATCAGCCCAGCCAAGATCAATATTCAATGTGCCGACAACCCCATGACCGTCAAACTCGTTGGATGACTCATTGCCGAAGTTTTCCCAGAAGTCATTATTGTCGGCTATATAAGGCGTAAAATCCGTGAAGCCGTAAAGATTACCAAGGGCGGCACGGATATTTGGATTATTAATCAGCGAGGTGGGTGGTGCCCCGATGAATGTACTTAGCTGCCCATTGTCATCGCGCTGGGTAATATCGAATGTGAGGGTTAAATCCCAACGGTCACCAGGGTCCGTGTATTTCAGTGACGCTCGGGCAAAGTCCTGATCCTTGTCGCCCAAATCGAAACCAAGGTTGCGGTTTTCGCCATAACCATCATGCTCGGAATGCTGTACAGCGATACGCGCGGCAAGGCTTTCATTGAGCGGTATATTGAGGACGCCGGTGACTTCCCGGTGATCGTAGTTACCGAGTTCCACCTGCAGAGAGCCTTCGAGAATGTCGGTAGGCGTATTGGAAGTCACACTCAGAGCGCCACCCGTCGTGTTGCGTCCAAACAGCGTTCCCTGGGGGCCGCGCAAGACTTCGACCCTCTGGACATCGATCATGTCGGTCAAGGACGCCGTAGGACGAGAAACGTAAATGCCATCGACGTAAATACCGATGGCCGGATCGGAGGTCAGCGTGCCACCAAGACTGTTCTGACCCCGAATACCAACAAAGACATTGGAAGCGGCACCAGGGCCACCGGAGCTGATCGCCAGGTTCGGCGCGGTGCGCTGTACGTCCGTTATATCAATAATCTGTGCAATACGCATTTGCTCCTGATCCATCGCTGAAACGGCTACAGGTGTGGACTGGAGAGACTCCACTTGCTTTCGAGCCGTCACCACAATTTCCTGCAGCGCCTCCGCTTGACTGTGCACAGCAGGGAAAATACTCGCTGTGGCAATCGATAGCGACAGTGCATGCCTCGACAGGTTTACTTTCAATCCATGTTTTTTTGACATAACCAAATCCCATAACTTTTATAATTAACCGTTGCTTGCAGTTTTTTATCTCGATATCAGATAAAACAAGTCAACTTTAAGACAAACATAAACACTCCACTGCGCAATGAGTACTCCCCGCCAGACATCGATGTCGCTGCCCGGCCATTGCAGATTCAGGCTGCACGAATGAAGCGACAGCACGATTTGGAACCTCGTTACGCTGGGAAACCCCGACAAATCCAACCGGGACCGAGTCAGGGCCTATCCTTGCCGTTTAGTTGTATGTTGAATCTCGGCGCGCATCGTGGTGAGTACGCATAAAATGCATTGGAAACTCCAACTACTACCGGGGATATGCATCCAACTTTTTTCAAAGGGTAAAAATCTACCTCGCCTTAGACTGGCGCCTATCGCTCAACCGGGTGTGATCGATCTGTTATGCGATGTGATTTGAACCTTAATGGCGAACGATCATGGCAAAGGTTCTGTTCCGCGCGCGTTTCAAAACCCGGTATATTTTTTGTTCCAGATCGACTTACCGGAACCCACACACTTCTCTATACTCGTCGGTTAATAGCGAATCCACCGCCGTGCCTTGGAGCCACATCCCCAATGCCCCAAATCTTCACCATCGTCCTGCTGACCCTGATGCTGCTTTGCCAAACCGGTCAGGCACAGGATCATCCGGCCCTGTCCCTCGAGAATCTCCAACGACGCCTGCAACAGCTCTCCGGAGACGAGGCCTCGCAACAGGCAGCCAGGGAGGCGCTTACCCGGGCGATAAACCATCTCCAGGCTGCGACCGCCGATCAGGCGGCACTGCTGACGCTGGAGAAGCGGGTTAGCGACGCACCGGCGACCCTTGCCTCACGCCAGCAAGCCCTGACTACGTTAAAAAAACAGCCTTCCGAGAAGCACATCGCCGATACCTCGCTGAACAAGCTCGAGCAGCGGCTGGCGACCGCAGAGGTGGCATTAGCCGCTTTACATCAAAGCCTGAACGAGGCGACAACGGAACTTGTCGGCACCCAGACCCGCCCCGAACGTGTCCAGGCCGAGATCCGTCAGAACCAGAACCGGCTATCGGCCATCAGCGAGACGCTGAACGCCCAGGGGGCCGATGCATCAAAACCGGTTGAGGAACAGCGTCTTGCGCTGCTGGCTGAAAAGCAGGCTCTGGAGAGTCGCAACCGTCTGTTGCGCAAAGAGTTGTCCGCCAACAACGTGTTGCGTGAACTGACCAGACTGGAGCGGGACCTGCTGAGTGAAAAAATAAACCGTCAGGAAGCGGAGATAGCCCTACTTCAGAAACGGGTTAACGAGGGGCGCAGGGAAGCGTCGGAAAAGACTATCGCCAGCCTCTGGATCGACACGGGCGATGCCGGCGACAGCGCGCTGCTCAGGAAAGAGAATGCGGTCAACCGGGCGCTTTCCGAAAAGCTGCTGGAAACCACTGACCGTCTTAACGCCCTGACGCAGCGCAGCCTGGCGGTAAGCCAGCAGGTAGAAACCCTGAAGCAGTCCGAACAGGCCCTGAAGGAGCTCGTTTCCGTTCTCGAAGGCAGTCTGGTATTGGCCAAAATACTCCATGAACAGCGCGGCAGCCTGCCTGAAATCACCATCGCTTCGAATCTTTCGGAGGATATTGCCGAGCTGCGCATGTATCAGTTTGAAGTCGGCCAGCAGCTGGACGCGGTCGCCGACCCGGAAATCTATGCGGACACATTGCTGGAAGAGCATCCACAGCAGACCATGCAGCCCCGGATCCGCCAGCAATTAATCAACATCGCCCGCAGTCGAATCGAACTCATCGAGCAGCTCAACCAGGAATTGAATGCTCTGCTGAACGAATCGATCAATCTCCAGCTCAGCCAGCTTGAGCTGGAACGAACAGCGCGGGAGTTGAGGGGAAAGCTTGACGAACAACTGTTCTGGATTCCCAGCAACCGCCCGGTTACCGGGAGCTGGCTGCTGGCGGTGCCGGGCCAGCTGGCAACACAGGTCAGCAACATTCCCTGGGGCAAGATAGCGACACCCGTCTTTTACGCCCTGGCCGCACACTGGGCTTACTTTTGGTTCATCGCGGGTTAGCGGGAATTTGGTAGAGGCGAACGGTCAATCGGTTTAGGTTGTAAGTGCGACCAAACAGCCGACCGAAGGACCGCCGCCATGTTCGATGCTACGTTTCCAGCGTGCTTCTGGGAAGGGTTTCTCCCGCTCTCGTCACAGCCACTAGGCAATGAGGGCTTACTGATCACGCTTCGGGCGGATCCGTCCCGGTTGGCTCGGTGTTCTCGTTGCCATCACCCGTGCCGTCGAGTGCACGATACCCATTTGCGCCGTGTCAGGGACGCGAATTTGTTCGAGTACCGCGTCTGGCTGGACGTGCCTGTTCGGCGAGTCCTTTGCAGACACTGTGGTGTGTCGAGAGAGCACCTGCCTTGGCTTCCATCCCATGCGCGCCTGACGACACGAATGCAGCAGTACGCCGAGCAGTTGTTGCGACTGCTGCCTATCAAGCATGTGGCCCAGCTCACGGGGCTGCATTGGCATACCCTGAAGGGCATCGATAAAGCACGATTAACCCGCGATCTGCCGGCACCTGACCTGCGCCGTGTGCGCTATCTGTTGATGGACGAATTCGCCCTGCACAAGGGTCATCGCTATGCGACGGTGGTCATGGATGCTGAGCGCAGGAGCGTACTCTGGGTGGGCACGGGACGTTCGCGCGAGTCGGTCAGGCCGTTCTTCCTCTGGCTTGGCGAACACTGTCAACACATCGAAGCCGTGGCGATGGACCAGAATACGGCCATGGATCTCGAGGTTCGCGCTCACTGCCCGAACGCCAGAGTCGTGTACGACCTGTTCCACGTCGTGGCCAAGTATGGCCGCGAGGTGATTGACCGTGTTCGTGTCGATCAAGCGAACCAGCTGCGACACGATAAGCCCGCGCGGCGCCTGGTGAAGCAGTCGCGCTGGCTTCTCCTGCGGAACCCCGAGAATCTCGATCAGCGTCAGGCTGCCAGCCTCGACGAGCTTCTGGCCGTGAATCAACCGCTGATGCTGGCGTACCTGATGAAGTCGCAGCTCAAAGGATTGTGGTATGCGAGGACTGAACGGGCCGCCAGGTGGCGGCTCACGCACTGGCTCAATCAGGCTTTGTCGAGCGGCGTTGCTTCACTGGAGAGGTTCGCAAGGAATCTGCGGCCCTATGCCGAAGGTATCATTGCCAGTGCAAGCTATCCGCTCAGCACGAGCGTACTGGAAGGCGTGAACAATCGGATCAAGGTGATCAAGCGCATGGCCTACGGCTATCGCGACGTTGATTACTTCTTCCTGAAGATCAAAGCCGCCTTCCCCGGAAATGCGCGATGAACCTTACTTTTTACCTCTATTGCTGTTCTGGGCGATACTCGCCGCCCGCCGCCGCTGGCTGACGCACACACTTAGGAACCTCAACCGGAATGTTGGTTTCGTTCGCCGGGACAGTCAGTGGAATACGCCCCTCGCGATCGGCATTCACTTCCTCTATGCCGCGCCCATCGGTCTTTTGGGCGCCACCGCAGGCATCATTCTCAACAACGACAATCGCGGCGAGAATCCGGCCATTGGCCTTGCCCTGATTGAAATGGCCTTGATATGGATGGTCTTTTACACCGCCTATCGCCTCCTCCATCACCGGGGAGTCGCAGAGCACCATTTCAGATGGTCTGAATCCACTACGCGGTTTCTGCGCCGGAAAACCGTGGCCATTGGCCTGACATCACTATTGCTTGTAGCCACTGCGACACTGGCCCGCCAGCATGCCAGTGCCTTGAGTGATGACGTCCTGGGCATTCTGGCGCTGTCCGCGGGTTACGCCCTGTTGACCGTCCTGCTGCCCAAACTGGCCTGGTACCGTGAAACCAGCGATCGCCTCTCGGCTCTGCGCTGGATAACCGGTGCCCTGCTGGCGCTTGTCCCCCTGGGTTTGTTCATCGCCGTCATGTTTGGCTACTACTACACGGCCCTGGTGCTGACCACCAGCTTGCTGGGCAGCCTGTGCCTGCTGATTGTCTGGCGGATTCTGGAAGCGACCCTGGTGCGGGGCCTGGCCCTCGCTGGCCAGCGCCTGGCCTATCAGCGGATGCTCAAAAAACATGAAAACACCCTGCGCGACGGCGCCGATTCGACGGAGATCGTCGAGGAACCGGTGTTGAATATCGACCAGATCAACCAGCAGTCCCTGCGTCTGATGCGCCTCGCCCTATGGGGTATTTTCCTGGTCAGCCTCTACCTGATATGGGTCGACCTGCTCGGTGTATTCTCCTATCTCGACAACGTTATCCTTTACCAATACGCCAGCGGCAGCGGCGAAGCCCAGGAGCTTATTCCGATCAGTCTGCAGGATGTCCTGGGGGCGCTGGTTATCGTGGTGATTTCCCTGATGCTTGCCCGCAATATTCCGGGCCTGCTCGAAGTCTTGTTCCTGTCCCGGCTCAGACTGGCCCAGGGTAGCGCCTATGCCATTACCACCCTGCTCTCCTATGTCATCTTCAGCATCGGCTTCATCGCCACCCTGGGCGCGCTGGGTGTCAGCTGGAACAAGCTGCAGTGGCTGGTGGCGGCACTCTCGGTGGGGCTCGGTTTTGGCCTGCAGGAAATTTTCGCGAATTTCATTTCCGGCCTGATTATTCTGTTTGAGAAACCCGTGCGTATCGGCGATGTGGTGACCATTGGCAACCTATCGGGAACCGTCAGCCGCATTCGCATACGGGCGACCACCATTACCGATTTCGACCGCAAGGAAATCATTGTTCCCAACAAGGTATTCGTGACCGATCAACTGATCAACTGGTCGCTGTCCGATACGGTGACCCGGGTCACCGTCAAGATCGGCGTCGCCTACGGTTCAGACCTCGCCACCACCCGCCAACTGTTATACCGGGTCGCCGAAGAAAACCCCCGAGTGCTCAGCGATCCTGAGCCCATGGTGTTTTTCCTCAGTTTCGGCGCCAGCACCCTGGACCACGAATTGCGTATCCACGTCCGGGAACTGGCCGACCGGAACCCCGTTATCGATGAGATCAATCGTCGTATCGACGAGCTGTTCAGGGAACATGACATCGAGATTGCCTTCAATCAGCTGGACGTGCACGTCCGCACCATCGACGGCGGCAGGGAGCAGGCTCTCACCGGCAACCCGCCACAGTCGCCACCGCCTGAACCGGCGTAATCGGCCGGGAAAGGGCAATAATCAGCGGCGAAGAATGAAAGGATAGGAAATATTAACGGCCTATCGAGAGTAGACATCCTCGCTGATTGTGTCGACTGGACCTGCTGACCTGTCGAAGTTTCCTGCTATTGACCCGAAAACCCTGTTCGCGGCGTTGAGCATGCCATTCAAATCCGTTCATTCCTGAACGAGAGTACGCAACAGCTCATGCCATGCGGTTTTCACTGGCTTCCTTGCTGGTGTAGTGCTGTTGTGCTGGAATCCTTCCCAGCGAAAAGCGGCAACGCCCCAGGTGGCGCTCTGGTCGGTGGCACTAGCAATGGCCGAGCCGGCGTTTCCTGTTCCTTCTGGCGCAGGTGGTCCAGGATCCGGTCGATGACGTCCTGGTCCTCGATACACGCGATGACCCTGGCAGGTCCACCGCAGCGGGCGCAGACCCTGATGTCTATATTGAAAACACGCTTTAGCCGTTGAGCCCAGGTCATTGCGGCATGACGCTCGGCGGATGTGCGGACTTCTGCGTTGGAGATGGACTTGATGCCTTTACCGCGCCTGGCTGGTGTGACCAGCCCTCGCCAGCGATGGTTCGGTGCCAGGACGCCGTGGTAGCGGGTGAGATTGACCCTCGGTTTTGGTGCCAGAGCAGCTAACCGCGCAATGAAATCCACCGGGTCGAAGGCCACCTGTGTCGTTCCATCCCGGTACGGTGTCTTCAGGGTGTAAACCACCTTGCCAGTGGCACTCAGTGAAAGGCGGGGAACTGCCACGGCAGGGCGGGCAATATACCGGCAGAGATGTTCACGCTTGTCTTTTTGATGCCCCTCACAGCTGACACCGGCGTGCAGAGAGAAGCCATTGGCCTTGGCCACCCGCTCCAGTCCTGGATCGGGGCGCTCCAGTGGCCGGATGGTGCGAATCATGAAGGCCTTTCGCCCTTGCTGGGGACCAACGGCGATTCGATACGAGACGGAACTACCCAGAATCTGGGGCATGGCATCGGTATCCTCGGCGGGGTCGAGGTCCAGCCAGGCACTCTCGGTGTCCTGTTCCAGCAAGCCCTGGCGTTCGAGGCAGCGGCCGACGCGCTGGCTGATCAGTTGAACCAACTCCTCCAACTCGCCTTTGTCCGGTGCTTTGACGCGCTGAAAGCGGGGCGGTCTGTTGTCGCGATGCACATAGACGCCATCCAGGAACAAAATATGAAAGTGAATGTTGAGGTTAAGGGCGCTGCCGAAGCGCTGGATCAACGTCACTGCCCCGGTAGCGCCATCCTTGAGCGAGAATCCGGTCTTGTGGATCAGGTGGGTGGAGATCGCCCGGTAAACGATGCGCAGCACCTTGCCCATGGCCTGGGGGTAGGCCGCAAACAGGAAGCGCAGTGGGAAGGGGAAGCTGATGACCCACTGGCGAAGCGGGACATCGGGAAACACCTCATCGGCCAGTAGGGCGGCGGTCTCGGCCATGCGGCGGGCGCCACAACTGGGGCAGAACCCGCGCTTCTTGCAGGAAAACGCTACAAGTCGTTCGAAATGACATTTGTCACAGCGTACCCGGAGAAAGCCGTGTTCGAGGCGGCCGCACTTCAGGTAGGCCTCAAATTCCTGGTGGACATGGTCTGGCAGGGATTTGCCCTGCTGGGCCAATTGGTCCACAAGGGCAGGGTAGTGCGCTTCGACGAGCTGGTAGAGTAGTGTCTGCTCGGGTTGATGGCGCTCGTAGGTGGTTTTGCCAAGGCCATCCCTGCCTTGTGCCAACATGGTGGTTTCGCCTTGGAGACCTGAAGCCAGGGCACGCCCACGCGCTGGCCAAGCCGGAACCCCGCGACACCCGTGCCCAGCGAGGTAATCTCACCGACAATCTGGTGCCCGGGGATCAGCGGCAGCACCGGCTCGGTGAGATCGCCATCGACCACGTGCAGGTCGGTGCGGCAGATACCGCAGGCGGTCACCCGCAGTTGCAGCTGGCCACTGCCGGGCTCGGGGGTCGGCACCTCCTGCTCCACCAGCGGCTGCCCCACGCCCTCAAATACCATCGCTCGCATCGGTTTACTCCCTGTAACCCATTTATCGCCAGAGTATGCCTGCTGGAGCGCCGCCCAACCAGACGGCCCCGCCGCATTCGATCAGGCCTCCTGCGGTGCCTGCTCCGGTTTCTTGATGCGGAAAAAAATCGCGTACAGCGTGGGTACGATGGTCAGTGTCAGGAGCGATGCAAAACCCAGGCCCGCCATGATAGTGATCGACATGTTGACGAAAAACACGTCGGACAACAGCGGTATCAACCCGAGAATCGTGGTGCCGGCGGCCAGCATCACCGGCCGCAGGCGACTCACCGCTGAATCCAGTATCGCCGTGTAGGGCTCCTTGCCGTCGGCGATCTGCTGGTCGGTCTCATCGATCAGCACGATGGCATTCTTGATCAACAGCCCCACCAAGGATAACGCGCCCAGCAGCGACATGAAGTCAAACGCCCCGCCGGTGGCCAGCAGGCCCGCGGTAATACCCACGATAGCCAGGGGCACGGTGGCCCAGATGATCGCCGGCTGCCGCAGCTTACCGAACAGGAAAATACTGGTGAGGATCATCAGCAGGAATCCCACGGGCAGCGAGCGCACCAGGCCGGCCTGGGCATTCTGCGAATCCTCGAACTCACCGCCCCACTCCAGGTGGTAGCCGATGGGCAGCTCGATCGCCTCGATCTCCGGCCGCAGCCGCGCCAGCAGTTCGGTGGCGGACTCTTGCACCGGGTTACAGGAAGCGATAATGGTCTGGATGCGATCCCGGCCGCGGATCACCGCATTTTCCAGGCGCGTCTCGTAGCGCGATACCACCTGCGACGCCGGCACGGAACGCCCCAGTACCGGGCTCCACACCTGGATATCGCGCACGTTATCGATATCCCCGCGTTCCTCGGCGGGCGCGCGCAGCTCTATCGGCAGCAGGCGGATGCCGTCGCGGTAGACCCCCACCCGCGAGCCCTCAAACGCGTAGCGCAGGGCATCGCCGAGGGATTCGCGATCCACGCCCAGCTGCCTGCCCACCTGCTCGTTAAACACCGGCACCGCAACCTTCACTGGCGAGCGCCAGTCGTCGCGGATGTCGGTGGCGAACCCGTCCTCACGCATAATGCGCTGGGCCTCTTCAGAGAGTTTGCGCAGCACAGTCTCGTCGGGCCCGGAAAAGCGCGCCTCGATCTTGGCATCGCGCCCCGGCCCGATACGCATCGGCTTGATGATCGGGTCGGTCCAGGGCATCTCGCTGTGCAGGTAGTCCTCCGTCGCCGCCCACACCTCCTCTATCTGCGCCAGCGTCTCGGTGCGCACGATCACCTGCCCGTAGACCGGCGAGGGTTCCTTGGAGTCATACACCAGGGTAAAGCGCTGGTGCGGCCCACCGACCACGGAGGTGGTCTGCACCACCCCGGGCTGCTGGCGGATAAACTCGCTGACGCGCACCGTGTCATCGCGCGTGGCGCGGATGTCGGTGCCCTCGGGCTCCCAGATGTCGACGAAGAACAGGGGCGTGTTGGAGTCAGGGAAGAAACCGCTGTTCACCCGACTGAAGCCCAGCGCGGCGGCAACGAACAGCGCCACGACGATGCCCAGGGTCAGCCAGCGGTGGTCCACCGCCCTGCTGACCAGGCCGCGGTAGATCACGAACAACTTGCCCTCGTAAGGGTCCTTGTCCGCCGCATCCGCCCCTGGCTTGAGCAACAGCGCACACAACAAGGGGGTAACGGTGATGGCGGTCACCCAACTCAGCGCCAGTGAGATCAGGATCACGTAAAACAGCGAGCTGGCGAATTCCCCGGTGTTGTCAGGGGACAGGCCGATGGCAGAGAACGCGAGAATACCGATGGCGGTACCGCCAAGCAGCGCCCAGATGGTCTTGCCCACGGCTTCCCTGGCGGCCTGTTCGGGGCGCATACCGCCGTTCATGCGCACCAGCATACCCTCGGCAACCACGATGGCGTTGTCCACCAGCATGCCCAGGGCGATAACCAGCGCCCCGAGGGAAATACGCTGCAGTTCTATTTCGTAGATGTGCATGACCAGCAGTGTGCCGGCCACCGTGATCAACAGCACCGCACCGATGACCAGGCCGGTGCGCAACCCCATAAACAGCAGCAGCACCACGATCACAATGGCGACCGCCTGCCCTACACTGACCAGGAAGCCGCTTACCGAGTTCTTCACTTCTTCCGGCTGGTCGTACACCGAGGTCAGCGCCATCCCGACGGGAATCTCCGACAGCAACATATGCATCTTGCGATCCAGGCGCCGGCCTACCGCGACCACGTTTTCTCCGTTAGACATGGAGATACCGATGCTCAGGCCCGGCCTGCCGTTCACGTAATAAAACTTGTTGGGCACGGTCTCGTAGGCGCGGGTAATGGTGGCGATGTCGGACAGGCGGATGAGCCGGCGCTCGCTGGAACTGATCAGCAGGTCGCCCATTTCCTGCACCGAACGGAAGGCACCGGTGGGATTGAAACGCAGGTAGTCCTTGCCCACACTGACATGGCCAGCATCCACCACCACGTTCTGCGAACCCAGCACATCGGCGATCTGCTCCAGAGAGATACCCAGCTCCGCCAGCCGGCTGCGGGAAATATCCAGGTACACCACCTCCTGCTGCACGCCGTCGATCACCACCTTGCGCACGCCGTCCACGAGCACCAGTTGTCGCTTGATCTGCTCGGCCGTGTCATAGAGGTCGCGCCAGCTGTAACCCTCGCCGTTGAGCACCATATACACACCGTAGACATCGCCGAAGTCGTCGACGATGATCGGCGCGTTGGCGCCCGGCGGCAGCGAGGGTTTGACGTCGGCGATCTTGCGACGTAACTCGTCGAAAATGTTGGGCAGGTCCTCGGCCTGGTACTCGTCCTTGAACTCGATAAGTATGTCGGACAGTCCCGGGCGCGATACCGACATCTTGATGCGCTTGAGTTGCGGCATACGCTGGATGGCGTCTTCCAGGTGGTAGGTCAGCTCTTCCTGAACTTCCCTGGCGCTGGCACCCGGGTACTGGGTCAGGATCTTCGCCATCTTGATGGTGAATGGCGGATCCTCCAGTTTGCCCATGCTCTGGTAGGCCCAGATACCGCCACCGACCAGGATCACCACCAGCAGCCAGGTGATCACCGGTTTGCGCACCGCGTATTCACCGATATTCATTGATGCGCCTCCCGCTGCCTGCCAAGGTCACAGCGCTTCATCGGCGCGCGGCTGGGCCTGTTCCGTTTTGGGCATGCGGCTGACCTTCATTCCCTCTGCCAGGTAGGGGGCACCGACAGCGACAATGTCCTCGCCACCCTCCAGGCCGGCGCGTATTTCGACCGAGCGACCGGACATGCGCCCGATCTCCACGGGCTGCGCGGAGACGGTCATGGTGTCCGGATCCAGTACCCACACCCGCGGCGACATGCTGCTGTCGGCCTGCACCGCTCGCGCCGGCACCCACCTGACGCTTTCGCGGGTTACCACCCCGGTCAGGTCGAGCTCGACCGTGGCCGTCATGCCGGGCAGCACATTGAAGTCAGTCGGGGCATCCATGGTGAAGGTGGCGCGGAAGGTCTGGGTCTGCTCGTCCGCCTTGGTTGCAATCTCCTTGGGACGAAGCGGAAATTCACGGTCGTCGCGGCCATCGAAGCGGACCGTGGCACGTATTGAGTCAGCGGTTTCACCCCGGCGCAGGTCCACGTCGGGGCCGGGCTCGTCACGCACGCTGCGCACCACTGATTCAGGCAAGTTGATGATCACGTCCAGTTCGTCGATATTTTGCAGCCAGATCACCGTCTGTCGTGGCACCACTTCTTCGAAGTTCTCCACATTGCGGCGGGCGATACGGCCACTGAACGGCGCTGTCAGTACCGTATATTCCAGGTCCTGCTCCGCAGCGTTCAGGGCGGCGCTGGCGGAGCGAAACTCCGCTTCCATGCGATCAAAATCAAGGCGCGAGATGTTGCCATCCTCAATGAGGTCTTTGCCGCGCTCGAAATTGCGCCGAGCATTGTCGTAAGCCGCGCGCCGGTCCTCCACCACGATGGCGTAGTCGGTCGGGTCCAGCCGGGCCAGCACCTGGCCCTTCTTGACCAGGTCGCCCTCCTTGATCAGCAGTTCCCGCAACTGGCCGCCCACGCGAAACGCCAGCTCGGCGCGCTGCGTGGCATCCACCCGGCCGGGGAAGGTGCGGACCGCATCATTACTGCCCCCGCCGACGGTGAACAGCTTGACCGGGCGCGAGGCAGGCTCTGGCAGCTCAGCCTGCTCCTGGGCGCAAGCGCCCAACAGCAGCGTGGCAACTATCAGGCAGAGGCCGCCCGGCTTGATCATTGTCATGATGAGTATCCCGCTATATGTCAGTCGCCAATTCTAGCATCGAAAGAACACAAGACGGATGTAAACGTGACCCGTGTCGCCACGGCAACCCGCGCGGCGCTAACCTGCCGGCGCCAGCGAGCGCGCCGCGGTCTCGACCTCCAGCGTACCGGGCGCGTAGCGGCAGCTGAGCACGGTGCGGTACTCGGTGCGAGAACGGCTGATCTTCCACTCGCCATCGATACGACGATACTCGTCATGGTAGAGCGCCGACAGCAGGGTCAGGGTCTGCTCCCGGGTATTGATGTTGCGGTAGTTCAATGACCACAGGCCGCGGGCCCGGTTCGCGTCACGGATCTCGATTTCCGGATTGGCGCAGTGGTGCATGTCCAGCACGTACTCATGGCAGCCCCGGGGCACGAAGATGCCGTCCACAAACTCGTCGCGATTGCCGCACTGGCCAAAGTAGTCCATGTCGATCAGCACCTCGCCCTCGGCAAAACAGGCGCGCACGGCCTCCGGGTCCTGGCGATCACAGGCATTCAGGAAGGAGCTGGTTCGCGATGCGTCCAGACAACACCGGCATCGGGATAGCAAGCGAACAGGTCGTCGAGAAAAGCCAGGTGCGACGGGGTTTTGAGCACCCAACGCTCGCGCTCGAAACCGCTTTGCAGGTGTTGCAGGAAATCGTGATGCCAGCGGTAGGTTTCGGCCATCGGCTGCTCCAGCAGCCAGCGCCGGTAGGCGGGGATGTGATACATGTACCCGAACTGCTCGCTCATGAAGTTCGAAGAAAACAGGTAGACGCATTCCTGGGGCAGGCGCGCACCAATGGCGTGGATGGCCCTGAACCCGGGGGAGAGTCTCTCGGCGATTGAGAGATGTAGTTCGGTTAACCGGATTCGCCGGTCAGCGGTGTACTGCGATTCAACGGGCGGTGGCACTGGCCTGGCGACTTCCCAGCTCGCAGGTGTCCGATTGGACGGGTCTTGCGCCATCAGTTCGAACAAAATGGTGGTGCCGGTGCGCAAGGATAGGAAATATTAACGGCCTATCGAGAGTAGACATCCTCGCTGATTGTGTCGACTGGACCTGCTGACCTGTCGAAGTTTCCTGCTATTGACCCGAAAACCCTGTTCGCGGCGTTGAGCATGCCATTCAAATCCGTTCATTCCTGAACGAGAGTACGCAACAGCTCATGCCATGCGGTTTTCACTGGCTTCCTTGCTGGTGTAGTGCTGTTGTGCTGGAATCCTTCCCAGCGAAAAGCGGCAACGCCCCAGGTGGCTCTGGTCGGTGGCACTAGCAATGGCCGAGCCGGCGTTTCCTGTTCCTTCTGGCGCAGGTGGTCCAGGATCCGGTCGATGACGTCCTGGTCCTCGATACACGCGATGACCCTGGCAGGTCCACCGCAGCGGGCGCAGACCCTGATGTCTATATTGAAAACACGCTTTAGCCGTTGAGCCCAGGTCATTGCGGCATGACGCTCGGCGGATGTGCGGACTTCTGCGTTGGAGATGGACTTGATGCCTTTACCGCGCCTGGCTGGTGTGACCAGCCCTCGCCAGCGATGGTTCGGTGCCAGGACGCCGTGGTAGCGGGTGAGATTGACCCTCGGTTTTGGTGCCAGAGCAGCTAACCGCGCAATGAAATCCACCGGGTCGAAGGCCACCTGTGTCGTTCCATCCCGGTACGGTGTCTTCAGGGTGTAAACCACCTTGCCAGTGGCACTCAGTGAAAGGCGGGGAACTGCCACGGCAGGGCGGGCAATATACCGGCAGAGATGTTCACGCTTGTCTTTTTGATGCCCCTCACAGCTGACACCGGCGTGCAGAGAGAAGCCATTGGCCTTGGCCACCCGCTCCAGTCCTGGATCGGGGCGCTCCAGTGGCCGGATGGTGCGAATCATGAAGGCCTTTCGCCCTTGCTGGGGACCAACGGCGATTCGATACGAGACGGAACTACCCAGAATCTGGGGCATGGCATCGGTATCCTCGGCGGGGTCGAGGTCCAGCCAGGCACTCTCGGTGTCCTGTTCCAGCAAGCCCTGGCGTTCGAGGCAGCGGCCGACGCGCTGGCTGATCAGTTGAACCAACTCCTCCAACTCGCCTTTGTCCGGTGCTTTGACGCGCTGAAAGCGGGCGGTCTGTTGTCGCGATGCACATAGACGCCATCCAGGAACAAAATATGAAAGTGAATGTTGAGGTTAAGGGCGCTGCCGAAGCGCTGGATCAACGTCACTGCCCCGGTAGCGCCATCCTTGAGCGAGAATCCGGTCTTGTGGATCAGGTGGGTGGAGATCGCCCGGTAAACGATGCGCAGCACCTTGCCCATGGCCTGGGGGTAGGCCGCAAACAGGAAGCGCAGTGGGAAGGGGAAGCTGATGACCCACTGGCGAAGCGGGACATCGGGAAACACCTCATCGGCCAGTAGGGCGGCGGTCTCGGCCATGCGGCGGGCGCCACAACTGGGGCAGAACCCGCGCTTCTTGCAGGAAAACGCTACAAGTCGTTCGAAATGACATTTGTCACAGCGTACCCGGAGAAAGCCGTGTTCGAGGCGGCCGCACTTCAGGTAGGCCTCAAATTCCTGGTGGACATGGTCTGGCAGGGATTTGCCCTGCTGAGCCAATTGGTCCACAAGGGCAGGGTAGTGCGCTTCGACGAGCTGGTAGAGTAGTGTCTGCTCGGGTTGATGGCGCTCGTAGGTGGTTTTGCCAAGGCCATCCCTGCCTTGTGCCAACATGGTGGTTTCGCCTTGGAGACCTGAAGACCGAACAAACCAGCCTGTATCGGGAGGCCGGATAATGCCACATCCGAAGTGGCCCGCGAGCCTGTCGCGATTCATCCGATGCGGTAGGTTGCCGAGGGGAAGAAGGTGTAAGACACTCGCTGCCCACGTCACTACAGAGCGAATGCGGGTAGTGACGTGGGCGCCCGCACGCTCCGCGCCGGTGCGAGCGCGATCCAGCTTTATTCGGCGCTGATCTATCAGGGCTTTTCGCTGGCCGAGGATATCGCCCGCGGCCTCGATCAGCGCGCCGCCGAGGAAGGGCTGACCAGCCTGTCGGAACTGACCGGGACCGGGGTCGAGGACTGGCTGTAACAATGACCGGTCAGGCCGGGCGGACGGTGCGCGTCCGCCCGGGCCGGCATCTTATCCCTTGCCGCGCGCCGCGCCATTGGCGCCTTGCGGCGCGGCGGCTTTCGCCTCGGGCTTCGCATCCTTGGCAGCTTCCGGCGCGGCTGTCTTCGCCGCCGCGGGCGCCGTGTTCTTGGCCGGCTTTTCCGCCTCAGCCCCAGCCTGCGGCGGCCTGCTGGCATCGAGGATATGCGACATGCCATGCACGACATGGCTGGCATGGCCGACGATCAGCGGATCGGGCGGCGTGGCAATGGACGGATCCTTGCCCGGATAATCCAGCGTCGACAGGAAATGCCGCATGCAGTTCAGCCGCGCCCGTTTCTTGTCGTTCGACTTCACGATGACCCAGGGCGCGTCGGCGGTGTCGGTATAGAAGAACATCGCCTCCTTGGCCTCGGTATATTCGTCCCATTTCCCCAGCGAGGCCTTGTCGATCGGGCTGAGCTTCCACTGCTTCAGCGGATCGGTCTCGCGCGCCTTGAAGCGGCGGCGCTGCTCCTCTCGGGTGACCGAGAACCAGTATTTGTAAAGCCGGATGCCCGAACGGGCCAGCATCCGTTCGAATTCCGGCGCCTGACGCATGAATTCCAGATATTCCGAAGGGGTGCAGAAGCCCATCACCCGCTCGACCCCGGCGCGGTTGTACCAGCTGCGGTCATAGAAGGTCATCTCGCCCGAGGTCGGCAGATGGTTGATATAGCGCTGGAAATACCATTGCCCGCGCTCTTCGTCGGTGGGCTTGTTCAGCGCCACGACCCGGGCAAAGCGCGGGTTGAGATGTTCGTTGAAGCGCTTGATCGTGCCACCCTTGCCGGCGGCATCGCGGCCCTCGAAGAGGATGACGAATCTCTGCCCGGTCTCCAGCGCCCATTTCTGCACCTTCAGAAGCTCGGCCTGAAGCTTCGCCTTCTCGATCTCGTAACCCTTGCGGGCGATGCGGCGGGCATAAGGATATTTGCCGCTTTCAAAGGCCGCACGCACCTGGTCGGGGGTCACGGTCGGAAAGCGCTTCGGACCGGTTCCTTCGGACGGGCTGGCCGCAGCAGGTTCGGAGAGAACGGCATGGTTCGGGCTGTCATCAGGCATCGCATTTCCCTTTCAATTTTTAATAAACCGAATGAGCATAACCGACATATAACCGTCACGCCTTGCGCTGGATCAAATCATTCCCGCTTTTCCGCGACAAGATACCGCTCTAACCTGCCCGAAAACCAAGCGGAGTCCCCTATGCTGACCATTCACGGCGTCACCCGGTCGCGCGCCTCGAAGGATAGGAAATATTAACGGCCTATCGAGAGTAGACATCCTCGCTGATTGTGTCGACTGGACCTGCTGACCTGTCGAAGTTTCCTGCTATTGACCCGAAAACCCTGTTCGCGGCGTTGAGCATGCCATTCAAATCCGTTCATTCCTGAACGAGAGTACGCAACAGCTCATGCCATGCGGTTTTCACTGGCTTCCTTGCTGGTGTAGTGCTGTTGTGCTGGAATCCTTCCCAGCGAAAAGCGGCAACGCCCCAGGTGGCGCTCTGGTCGGTGGCACTAGCAATGGCCGAGCCGGCGTTTCCTGTTCCTTCTGGCGCAGGTGGTCCAGGATCCGGTCGATGACGTCCTGGTCCTCGATACACGCGATGACCCTGGCAGGTCCACCGCAGCGGGCGCAGACCCTGATGTCTATATTGAAAACACGCTTTAGCCGTTGAGCCCAGGTCATTGCGGCATGACGCTCGGCGGATGTGCGGACTTCTGCGTTGGAGATGGACTTGATGCCTTTACCGCGCCTGGCTGGTGTGACCAGCCCTCGCCAGCGATGGTTCGGTGCCAGGACGCCGTGGTAGCGGGTGAGATTGACCCTCGGTTTTGGTGCCAGAGCAGCTAACCGCGCAATGAAATCCACCGGGTCGAAGGCCACCTGTGTCGTTCCATCCCGGTACGGTGTCTTCAGGGTGTAAACCACCTTGCCAGTGGCACTCAGTGAAAGGCGGGGAACTGCCACGGCAGGGCGGGCAATATACCGGCAGAGATGTTCACGCTTGTCTTTTTGATGCCCCTCACAGCTGACACCGGCGTGCAGAGAAGCCATTGGCCTTGGCCACCCGCTCCAGTCCTGGATCGGGGCGCTCCAGTGGCCGGATGGTGCGAATCATGAAGGCCTTTCGCCCTTGCTGGGGACCAACGGCGATTCGATACGAGACGGAACTACCCAGAATCTGGGGCATGGCATCGGTATCCTCGGCGGGGTCGAGGTCCAGCCAGGCACTCTCGGTGTCCTGTTCCAGCAAGCCCTGGCGTTCGAGGCAGCGGCCGACGCGCTGGCTGATCAGTTGAACCAACTCCTCCAACTCGCCTTTGTCCGGTGCTTTGACGCGCTGAAAGCGGGGCGGTCTGTTGTCGCGATGCACATAGACGCCATCCAGGAACAAAATATGAAAGTGAATGTTGAGGTTAAGGGCGCTGCCGAAGCGCTGGATCAACGTCACTGCCCCGGTAGCGCCATCCTTGAGCGAGAATCCGGTCTTGTGGATCAGGTGGGTGGAGATCGCCCGGTAAACGATGCGCAGCACCTTGCCCATGGCCTGGGGGTAGGCCGCAAACAGGAAGCGCAGTGGGAAGGGGAAGCTGATGACCCACTGGCGAAGCGGGACATCGGGAAACACCTCATCGGCCAGTAGGGCGGCGGTCTCGGCCATGCGGCGGGCGCCACAACTGGGGCAGAACCCGCGCTTCTTGCAGGAAAACGCTACAAGTCGTTCGAAATGACATTTGTCACAGCGTACCCGGAGAAAGCCGTGTTCGAGGCGGCCGCACTTCAGGTAGGCCTCAAATTCCTGGTGGACATGGTCTGGCAGGGATTTGCCCTGCTGAGCCAATTGGTCCACAAGGGCAGGGTAGTGCGCTTCGACGAGCTGGTAGAGTAGTGTCTGCTCGGGTTGATGGCGCTCGTAGGTGGTTTTGCCAAGGCCATCCCTGCCTTGTGCCAACATGGTGGTTTCGCCTTGGAGACCTGAAGACCGAACAAACCAGCCTGTATCGGGAGGCCGGATAATGCCACATCCGAAGTGGCCCGCGAGCCTGTCGCGATTCATCCGATGCGGTAGGTTGCCGAGGGGAAGAAGGTGTAAGACACTCGCTGCCCACGTCACTACAGAGCGAATGCGGGTAGTGACGTGGGCGCCCGCACTCAAGAGCAAAAACGCAGTGGCGCGCCTGCTCCACGTAATTTCGGGGTGGTTCCACTGGAAGCATCCCGCAAAGTAACAGTATCTGAGGATTTTCGGGCTCGAAACTGCTTTCAGAGTAGCCAATGCATAATTTCGGATCGGCTCCGGATAATCAGCACATCAGGTATCCGAGAAAAACCACCCCGGTTCGGGTCGAATTCTTTGTGACGCCCGTATTCCGTGTTCGTATAGTGGACCCACTAAAACGCGGCCACTGCGGAAAAGTGGCAAGGAGGACCCCACCTTGCATTCGCAAACGGGGCAGGCAGAGTCCGGTAGTTTTGGAATCCGCCGAAAGCGTCAGTCAGGACCACATGTGACGCAGCGGTCAGTGATGACCGGGTCCATCTTCGAACCATCGGGTGCCGCAAGTCCGGGTACCGCGCCTTCCAATCTCTCCCGCTGGTTACGGGGATCTGTTACACAACCGCTGTTGGTGACAGGGCACTCGTGCCCTGGATATTCAACAGTTTCTTCAACCCTGCAAACGCGCTGGCGGTCAGTGCGTTCTGTTTTTCTAAGAAAGGAGGTAAATCTATTCCGGCCTCAGGCTGGATAACCGTTGGTTGGCACGGGCCAGTTTCCATTAGGAAACACACCGTGTTGTCTATGGCCAGACACATTCAGGTCAACCGGGATTGGTGTCCCGTGATCGTACCGCACAGCGGGCCTGCGCAGCTTCTGTTGCCAGGTGATCAGAAACACTCACCCAAGGAAATAGCACTATGCGAGACCTGAACTACCAACTGAAAATGTTATGCAAGCACAGCCACGAAGGCAGCTTTGAAACTCGGGTGGGCCGGGAGCGACAGTTAAGCTCCATCGCCAACCAGTTACACGACCTGGGCTTCCGGCAGATGAAGGCCACGTCACTCAAACAGAAGCATATCCAGGCCCTGGTGGACCACTGGCTGGGCCAAAATCTCTCACCCGGGACCATAAAGAACCGGATGAGTTCCTTGCGCTGGTGGGCCGAGAAGGTCAACAAGCGGGCCGTGGTGGCCAGCTCCAACGATCATTATGGGATACCGGACCGGCAGTTTGTGTCCGACCAGAGCAAGGCCAAAGACCTGACCCGGGAACAGCTCACCCGGCGCAGCGGCGCGGGGGTTTGCACATCAAAGCGGGTAAAGGTGCGGGGCTCGAAATGTTCGATGGGTTCGTCGGTCCAGCCGCCCGGTGGCGCCACCCAGACACCCAGCTTGGCGCGCCAGCCTTTTGCCGCACGGGACATCTGCCACAGGTCGGCGTAGTAGTGCAGGTTGCCCTTGATCGGGCTGAAGCTGTGCAGCGGCTTGCGGATGCCGTAGCAAATTTTCTCGTCATCGCGCTCGTCGGCAAAGGTGCCGAACAGACGGTCCCACAGGACCAGGATGCCGCCATAGTTCTTGTCGATGCAGTAGTCGTTCTGGCCGTGGTGCACACGGTGGTTGCTGGGCGTCACCAGAATGCGATCCAGTATGCCCAGTCGGCCAATCAGCTCGGTGTGCACCCAGTACTGGTACAGCAGGTCGATCAGGCCCACGATCACCAGCATCTGCCACGGGATACCGAGCACCGCCAGGGGCAGGTAGAACACCCAGCCGAATAACGCACCGGTAGAGGTCTGCCGCAGTGCGGTAGACAGGTTGTAGTACTCCGACGAGTGGTGTGTACATGCGAGGCCCACATGACATTGACCTCGTGGCCCATGCGGTGCGCCCAGTAGTAACACAGGTCGTACAGCACCAGGGCCAGAATCCACAGCGGAATACTGCTCATGGACCATTCGGTAAAGCGGTAGGCCTCATACACCGCGATGTAGATGCCCAGCGTGGCGATCTTGGTGAAGGCGTTGGTCACCTGGCTCAACAGGCCATGGTGCAGGCTGGTGATGGCGTCGGGAATGTCGTAGACCGCCACACCGCGCCGCCGGGCCACCCAGGCCTCGAGCAGGATGGTGAGCATGAATACGGGTATGGCGTAAACAATGGGATTCATGGTTTTGTCTCTCTCGTTATGCAGCGCCTCTGTATCGGGTACCGTCATCGTTGAAAGTATACACTGCAGCCCATGCAAAGTTTTGATGTTGTGATCGTGGGTGCCGGTGCGGCCGGCCTGTTTTGTGCCGGGGTAGCGGGCCAATTGGGTTTGAAGGTTTTGGTGCTGGACCACAGCGAAAAGGTGGCCGAAAAAATCCGCATCTCGGGCGGTGGCCGCGCCAACTTCACCAACATGGACGTCACGGCGGCCAATTTCCTCAGCGACAACCCGCGTTTTGCCAAGTCAGCCCTGTCGCGTTTCACCCCGGCCACGGATAGGAAATTCAACCGCATGAGGCCAAGTATGGCACGAGTTTTGGGCCTCGAAACACGTTCGGCCAAGGAAGGTTGAGCGCTCGCTTGCCGCTCAATGGCAAGAGCTTGGGAGGCAGTATGCATTTGGGCCTGGCGCGCGCGCAGCTGCTTCCCCGCAGCGATGGATACCGCCGCTTCACTGGGTCACCAATTGACGCGCTGGTCTACCTCGTCGGGTTGAGCTGCCAGATCCCAATCCGGCTCGCCTTGCGCACCATCATCCACCGGCGCGTCGCAGCCTCCCACAGCGGTGGCCCGCGTGCCGGGGTGATGTGCGGGGCAGACTCCACCCCGATGTGGTTCAGGATGTGGCGGATTTCGGCGCTGTGGGTGATGAAGGCAATGATGCGCATCTGCCCACCGCACATGGGGCACAGCAGCGGAAATGCCTCGTAGATGCGGGCAATCAGCACCGCCCACAAGTAATGCGCCGCTCGCTTCGGGCGTGCTTCAGGTTCGGGTGTGGGTGTGGCCGCGTTGCCCGGCGCCGCCACCCCAGGTACGCCCGCGCCAGGTTGTGCAGTCTCCACCGTGGCTGGTTGCGACGCAGCAGGCTGAGCCAGCGCCGTTACCGCCGCTCTCAGCGGCGAGTTTGGTGCCAGCACACCAAAGTAGCGGTGCCGGTGGGTGCGTGGCGGTGGCACCAGCGCGGCGATGCGGTCGATCAGCTCCAGCGGTGTGAGGTGCAGCTCATCTGCCTTGGCACCACGCTTGTCACTGGTGGGCTCGCTGCGCTGTTTGGCACAGCGGTACACCAGTTTGCTTCCCTCTTTGCGTAGGCGCTCCATGGAAAACGGTGGACGCGCGCAATAGCGCAGCAGCCGCTCCAGCGCAGCGCGGTCGTGGGCTTCGATGCAGACACCGGCGTCCACCGAGAAGCCGCTGTGTTTGTAGCCCAGCATGTCTTTGGCGTCACAGTTCTCCAGCAGGCCCCGAGCAACGAAGGCGCGCAGGATGCGTTTTTGCAGTGTGGTCTGCACTGGGGCCACGGTAGCCGCATCGATGCCGGTGGCCGCGTGAAAGATGACACCCGGCGATGAGATTCGAGGGGTCGCATCAGCATCGCCCTCGCCCTCCACTTCCTCAAACACCCCGTCCACCACACAAACGTGGAAGTGGACGTGTTCATTGAGGCTGGAGCCGAATCGGTGAATGAAGGCGATGGCACCGATGTGCAGGCCTGCCTTGTCCATATGGGCCGCACCGGGGCTGTGGGTCTGCAGAGTTTGTGCGATCACCCGCAGAAAGATGCGCAGCACCATGCTCAGCACCGCTCCGTCGCGTTGCATGAAGTACCGCAACCTCTTGGGCACGGAGAGCACCCACTGGCGCACCGGCAGGCGGGGGAATACGTGATCGTTCAGGTGCGCTGCTGTCTCCACCATGCGCCGGGTGGTGCACGAGGGGCAGACTCCCCGGCCTTTGCAGGAGAAGGCTACAAAGTAGTCGTGCCCACAGTCGCCGCAGCGAGCGCGGGCAAAGCCATGGGCAAAGATGCCGCACTCAAGATACTTGGCAAACGCTTTGCGCACGAAGGGCTTGGGGGTGTGGTGGTCGCACTGGCCGTCGAACTGACCCGCGCTGGCCAACTCTAGCCAGGTCTCGTAGTGCTCGGCTACCGTTTGGTAGAGCAGCGTGCGTTCGGGGTGGCGTGGGTTGTAGAGCTTGGGCTTGGAAGTGGCTGACATGAATACTGTACAAATGCACAGTATTCTGCGGCGATTGTTTGGGTACGCAAAGCACAAGGCCCGAACCGTCGCCAGTTCGGGCCTTGGCAGGGTAGCTTGGCTGCGGACTTACTTGCGCGCAGGCGGCACATCCGTGCAGCTGCCATGCGCCACTTCCGCCGCCATGCCAATGGATTCGCCAAGGGTTGGATGCGGATGGATGGTCTTGCCGATGTCCACTGCGTCGGCGCCCATCTCGATGGCCAAGGCGATCTCGCCAATCATGTCATCTCGATGGCCAAGGCGATCGCTGGGTCGCCGCCAGACGGCGGATCACGTTGGGTACGCCTTGCCGTCGCCAAGATGCTTGGGCTTGAGCATCGGCGTCTCGTGGGCGTGCAGCACCACGTGGCGACGCAGTTCGTCATCCAGCGCCTTTACCATCGGCTGCAGTTGCGCGCCGCACGCACCGACCCACTGTGCCAGCGTCGAGCGGGCAACAGTAAGTCTGATGCTCTTTGCGCATTCAGATGAATGCATTACGCCCATACGAAATCCGAAATCAGCTCGGCCGCGCACAGCAGATGGCAGTTGTCTATGGCTGTAAATGCGCTTCCCGCAGAGCCATGTCCTCTCTCAGAATACGCTGGATCTCCAGTATCGCGGCCGCGCTCTGTTGCACGCTGTGCCCCGAAATAATGACTTTCTCGGACTGTGCGCCGGGAAGATGTGCGCTGCGATAAGGCACGAGACCATCATCGGAATCAGCGAGGGCCACTTCGGCATTGGCCTGGGCCACGATCGAGTGATAGCGCACCTGGGTAGAGATGGGAAAGTCCGCAGCCGTGCGCACGAATGGATCGTTTTCGTCGAGATTGTCGACGCTATTGGGGATATGCCCCAGGCTTTCACGGCTGCTGGCGGCCGCATTGGGTGTCAGTGTATGGGCGAGTTCTTCGAGCACCGTAATGGGAAAGCGGATAAATCCCGCCATCCAGCGCCCCAGGCGTCCACCCGCGACCGATGTGCCCCGATGAGGCGCCGCGATGAAGATGGCACTGCTGACATTCGGGAAGGGCTCGAAGCGCAACATGGGATCAATGCGCCTGATCTGCTGCGGCGTCAACCGACTGTGATCCGCAGCCAATTGCACCAGCGATTGATCGGTTGACGACACCATCAACCGCGCGATGACCCCGCCCATGCTATGCCCCACCAGCACGAGGTCGGACGACGCCGGCGCTTGGCCGGATGGGTCGAAATGCGTCAGCGTATCCCCGAGCGCCCTGCGAATCATGGCGTGGTTCAACGCGACTGGCATGTTGGTCGGGTAGTAGACCTGCCAGATCTGGTAATGCTGGCGCAGGGCCTCATCGCCCAGGATTTCGTTGGCGAGTTCCACCCAGGCTTCAGGGCTGCTGGCCAGTCCGTGCAGCATGACGATGATCCGCCTGTTCGGATCGTAGGGCTGCATCAAGTAGACGTGCGGGCGGTCGATGCCACCCTCGCGCCCGAGCAGGCTGCGCAGCGACTGGCGGTTGAAATTGGCACGGGCCAGCCATACGCCATAGCCGGCCGTGAAATTGGCCGCCAGCGGCACACGTTGGCCGCGCAGCATAATGGCCGATTCCACATAGGGGTCATGCACCGTCAGACGGGCTGTACGAGCATGCAGCACGCTGTCCAAGTTGTCTCCGTCGGGATGCAGCAGAACCGTCATGGACGGCGCGGGCATCTCGCTCCAGGGCAGCGGTTGCTGATCATGTTTTGCCGCTGGGCGACCACCCCGAGTTGGGGCGGCGCTCAGGGACTCGTCCGGAATGACCGCCACAAGCTCGGCGCCAAAGCCGTCGCGCCGGTAGAGGCTACGCAATCCACGGAAAGACAGGGACGAGGCTGGCAGGAGTTCGGCTGGCACCGCCGTACTGCCCGGTAAGCGCGCGCCGCGCATATCCAGCTTCAGTTCCCAGCCTGCAATGTTCCAACTGGTCTGGTCGGACAACTGCGTCGGCATTTGTTGCCGAACTTCGAACATGCCGGTGGCCGCATGCTCGACGGCATAGTTATACCAATCCCGCACTTGGGTCTGGCGATCCTCGAAGGCCCGCTCTCCCGGAGTATGGTCACCAAGGAACAGATAAGCATAGGCATAGCGAATCGTCTCAAGCCAGGCGGCTTGCTGCGCTGAACCGGGCTTCATGGCCTGAGCCTGCGCCAGCCATAGTTCGGACAGTGCAGCCAGGCGTCTATCCGTGGCAACCCCCGTCACGGTAGCCAAGGCCTCCGCGCACTCCGAGGAGATCGGCTTTGCGCATGCCTGCTCATCCAATGCCGCCACCCTGATGGTCTGGACAGTCGCAGCCGCGTCGAGTTTGCGCTGCGGGTGGACCGGCTGGGTGCCATGCTGGATCTGGACCGCCGACAATTGCAGGCCATCAACATGCCGCACAATGCAGCTCCCTCCATGGTGGACGCGGTGGTGCGCTTTGATGCCGCTGCCGGAGAAACACCGGGCGTGTTGTGCCAGCTCTCCAAGACCTGGCTGCAGTACTGCGTTGGCACGCTGCGGGGGGATTATTCCGCCCAGGACCTGGCGCAGTTTCAGGCCTGACCCAGAACAGAGACAAGCCCCCTATGGCCATTGGCAAATACATCAAGGAAATCGGACGCGGCAAGGACGGTGCCCGCGCGCTGAACCGCGCGCAGGCGACGGACCTGTTCGGTCAGGTGCTGGACGGCACAGTGACCGATCTGGAGATTGGCGCCTTTTGCCTGGCCATGCGCATCAAGGGCGAAACCGCTGAAGAAATGGCCGGTTTTCTGGACGCCACCGCTGCGCGCCTGCAGCACCTGCCCGCCAGCGACCGGCCCACGGTGGTCATCCCCAGCTACAACGGCGCGCGCAAGCTGCCGCTGCTGACACCGCTGCTGGCGTTGCTGCTGGCCCGTGAGGGCTTGCCGGTGCTGATCCACGGCACGGCCACCGAGTCCACCCGGGTTTTTACGTCAGAAGTGCTCGCAGCCCTTGGTATACCTGCGCAAGCAGCTATTCAAAAGATAGCAAATGGTGAGGTGGCGTTTGTCCCCACCGCCCTGCTGTGCCCCGGGCTGCAACGCCTGCTGGAGGTACGCCGCGTGGTGAACCTGCGCAACCCGGCACACAGCCTGGTCAAGCTCATGAACCCGTGCGTGGGCAAAAGCCTGATCGTCAGCAGCTACACCCACCCCGAATACGCGATCTCCATGGCCGCCACCTTTGCACTCACCCATGCCAACGCCCTGCTGCTGCGCGGCACCGAGGGCGAGGCCGTGGCCGACCCGCGCCGCACGCCCACGATGCAGGCCTTTGTGAACGGCCAGACCTTTACCTTGCAGGAGCACCAGGCCGGCCCGCTGACCAGCCTGCCCAACCTGCCCACGCAACTGGACGCAGCCACCACCGCAGCCTATATTCAAAGTGTGATGACCGGCGCACAGCCCGTACCCGCCCCCATTGCGCAACAGGTGGCCCACATCTTGCAGTTAGTCGAATCACTATGAAACACGATCTCTCCGACTCCAACGCGGCAGGCCAGGTCACCCTGGTCGGCGCCGGCCCGGGCGACCCGGAGCTGCTGACCCTCAAAGCGCTCAAAGCCATCCAGGCCGCCACGGTGCTGATGGTGGACGACCTGGTCAACGAAGCCATCGTGGCCTACGCATCCCCCGAAGCACGTATCGTGCACGTGGGCAAGCGCGGGGGCTGCAAGTCGACACCGCAGTCGTTTATCGAAAAGCTCATGGTCACCGCCGCACTCGAAGGCGAGAACGTGGTACGCCTCAAGGGTGGTGACCCGTTCATCTTTGGCCGTGGTGGTGAAGAGGTAGAAAACCTGCAAGCCGCTGGCATACGCGTCAGCGTCATCAACGGCATCACGTCTGGCCTGGCCGCGGTCACCTCACTGAACGTGCCGCTGACGCACCGCGAGCACGCGCATGGCGTGGTGTTTGTGACCGGCCACGCCAAGCCCGGCGACACCGGTACCGACTGGCGCGCGCTGGCGCACACGGCCTACCAGGCCAAGCTGACTTTGGTGATTTACATGGGTGTGAGCGGTGCCGCCCACATCCAGGACGAACTGCTGTACGGCCTGCCCGACACCACCCCCGTGGCCATCGTGCACAACGCCAGCCTGCCCACGCAGCGCCATGCGGTCTGCACGCTGGGTGAGCTGCAGACCACCATCGCCCGCGAAGGCCTGGCCAGCCCCAGCGTCATCGTGGTCGGTGATGTGATGCAGGGCCTGCTGGCCGCAGCCCAGGTCCCCGAACGGGAACCCCTGGGCCAGACGCGCACCGCCTGAGCGTTCAGGCAGCCGCGAGCTGCTGGTTTTGTGGTGTGCGCGTGGCCCCCACCGCCAGCAGCGCCAAGGCCAGCGCCAGACTGTAGTGCATCAACTGCACGTTGTTAAAGAGTCCCAGGTAGTTGCTGTCGGCCTTGCCAGTAGCCGCCACCACAAAGCTGCCCAACAAAGCCAGCGTGCCCGCCATGCCCCAGGTATTGCGCTGCTGCACCGCCGTCCAGGCAATCACCAGCGCGCACACGCCCGGCACCACCTGCGACCAGAGCACCAGACCGGCCAGCGTCAGCACGATGCCGACACCCCCCACGACCAGCACAAAACGCCCGACCGCCGCGCCACGTGTGGCCAGCGGCGCATCCGGCCAGCGCAGGCCTGATGCAAGCAACGGAAACGCAGCACAGGCGGCCAGCAGGCTGGTGAAACGGTGTGGCCCCAGCATCTCGGCCCAGCCCGAATACCGCAGCACACCCAGGCAGGCCGCCAAACCGATCAGGCCGGCAGCCACTGCCACAGCAGGCCGCTGGCGCAGGTGAAACCACAGGATGGCAGCACACACCAGCAGCAGCACCAGATCCGACAAGGCGTCCGGGTTCATGCTGCCACTCCCACCGCGTTGGCAGGGGCGACGGACTGGCGATTCAGCCAGACCACACTGCCCACACACAACACCAGCAATGCACCCTTGAGCAGCAGCGGCGCCTCAAAGCCAAACCACTGCGGCACGGCGGCGAACGACACACCCAGCGCCAGCAGACGCACCTGCTCCAGCCACTTGCCCCAGACAAAACGCTCAAGCAGCGCCCCCAGCGCCACCGCCGTGACCAGAATGCCCAGCGCGTACACCGCGGCCGTGCCTCTGTCCAGACCCTTAGCCACACCGATGAAATGCGAAACAAAAGGCACCAGCACCGCGCACTGCAGCGCCACGTACCAGCGCAGCGGCGCGGGGGTTTGCACATCAAAGCGGGTAAAGGTGCGGGGCTCGAAATGTTCGATGGGTTCGTCGGTCCAGCCGCCCGGTGGCGCCACCCAGACACCCAGCTTGGCGCGCCAGCCTTTTGCCGCACGGGACATCTGCCACAGGTCGGCGTAGTAGTGCAGGTTGCCCTTGATCGGGCTGAAGCTGTGCAGCGGCTTGCGGATGCCGTAGCAAATTTTCTCGTCATCGCGCTCGTCGGCAAAGGTGCCGAACAGACGGTCCCACAGGACCAGGATGCCGCCATAGTTCTTGTCGATGCAGTAGTCGTTCTGGCCGTGGTGCACACGGTGGTTGCTGGGCGTCACCAGAATGCGATCCAGTATGCCCAGTCGGCCAATCAGCTCGGTGTGCACCCAGTACTGGTACAGCAGGTCGATCAGGCCCACGATCACCAGCATCTGCCACGGGATACCGAGCACCGCCAGGGGCAGGTAGAACACCCAGCCGAATAACGCACCGGTAGAGGTCTGCCGCAGTGCGGTAGACAGGTTGTAGTACTCCGACGAGTGGTGTACCACATGCGAGGCCCACATGACATTGACCTCGTGGCCCATGCGGTGCGCCCAGTAGTAACACAGGTCGTACAGCACCAGGGCCAGAATCCACAGCGGAATACTGCTCATGGACCATTCGGTAAAGCGGTAGGCCTCATACACCGCGATGTAGATGCCCAGCGTGGCGATCTTGGTGAAGGCGTTGGTCACCTGGCTCAACAGGCCATGGTGCAGGCTGGTGATGGCGTCGGGAATGTCGTAGACCGCCACACCGCGCCGCCGGGCCACCCAGGCCTCGAGCAGGATGGTGAGCATGAATACGGGTATGGCGTAAACAATGGGATTCATGGTTTTGTCTCTCGTTATGCAGCGCCTCTGTATCGGGTACCGTCATCGTTGAAAGTATACACTGCAGCCCATGCAAAGTTTTGATGTTGTGATCGTGGGTGCCGGTGCGGCCGGCCTGTTTTGTGCCGGGGTAGCGGGCCAATTGGGTTTGAAGGTTTTGGTGCTGGACCACAGCGAAAAGGTGGCCGAAAAAATCCGCATCTCGGGCGGTGGCCGCGCCAACTTCACCAACATGGACGTCACGGCGGCCAATTTCCTCAGCGACAACCCGCGTTTTGCCAAGTCAGCCCTGTCGCGTTTCACCCCGGCCACGGATAGGAAATTCAACCGCATGAGGCCAAGTATGGCACGAGTTTTGGGCCTCGAAACACGTTCGGCCAAGGAAGGTTGAGCGCTCGCTTGCCGCTCAATGGCAAGAGCTTGGGAGGCAGTATGCATTTGGGCCTGGCGCGCGCGCAGCTGCTTCCCCGCAGCGATGGATACCGCCGCTTCACTGGGTCACCAATTGACGCGCTGGTCTACCTCGTCGGGTTGAGCTGCCAGATCCCAATCCGGCTCGCCTTGCGCACCATCATCCACCGGCGCGTCGCAGCCCTCCCACAGCGGTGGCCCGCGTGCCGGGGTGATGTGCGGGGGGGCAGACTCCACCCCGATGTGGTTCAGGATGTGGCGGATTTCGGCGCTGTGGGTGATGAAGGCAATGATGCGCATCTGCCCACCGCACATGGGGCACAGCAGCGGAAATGCCTCGTAGATGCGGGCAATCAGCACCGCCCACAAGTAATGCGCCGCTCGCTTCGGGCGTGCTTCAGGTTCGGGTGTGGGTGTGGCCGCGTTGCCCGGCGCCGCCACCCCAGGTACGCCCGCGCCAGGTTGTGCAGTCTCCACCGTGGCTGGTTGCGACGCAGCAGGCTGGGCCAGCGCCGTTACCGCCGCTCTCAGCGGCGAGTTTGGTGCCAGCACACCAAAGTAGCGGTGCCGGTGGGTGCGTGGCGGTGGCACCAGCGCGGCGATGCGGTCGATCAGCTCCAGCGGTGTGAGGTGCAGCTCATCAACCTTGGCACCGCGCTTGTCGCTGGTGGGTTCGCTGCGCTGCTTGCCGCAGCGGTACACCAGCTCAGCACCCTCTTTGCGCAGCCTGTCCATCGCAAAGGGTGGGCGGGCGCAATAGCGCAAGAGCCGCTCAAGGCCTGGACGGTCGTGGGATTCAATGCACACCCCGGCATCCACCGAGAAACCGCTGTGTTTGTACCCCAGCATCTCTTTTGCCTCGAAGTTCTCCAGCAGCCCACGGCCCACAAAGGCGCGCAGGATACGTTTTTGCAGTGTGGTCTGCACTTGTGCCACGGGTGTCGCATCGATGCCGGTGGCAGGGTGGAATACGACACCTGACGCAGAGACTTGCATTGCGGCATCAGCGCTGCCCTCGCCTGCCACCTCCTCAAACACCCCGTCCACCACACAGACGTGGAAGTGGACGTGTTCGTTCAGGCTGGAGCCGAACCTGTGGATGAAGGCAACTGCGCCGATGTGCAGGCTTGCCTTGTCTGCATTGGCCGCGCCAATGCAGTGCGCCTGCAGGCTTTGCGCAATCACCCGCAGGAAGATGCGCAGCACCATATTGAGCACTGGCCCGTCGCGCTGCATGAAGTAACGAAGCCGCTTGGGAACCGACAGCACCCACTGGCGCACCGGCAGGCGGGGGAATACGTGATCGTTCAGGTGCGCTGCTGTCTCCACCATGCGCCGGGTGGTGCACGAGGGGCAGACTCCCCGGCCTTTGCAGGAGAAGGCTACAAAGTAGTCGTGCCCACAGTCGCCGCAGCGAGCGCGGGCAAAGCCATGGGCAAAGATGCCGCACTCCAGATACTTGGCAAACGCTTTGCGCACGAAGGGCTTGGGGGTGTGGTGGTCGCCCTGGCCGTCGAACTGACCCGCGCTGGCCAACTCTAGCCAGGTCTCGTAGTGCTCGGCTACCGTTTGGTAGAGCAGCGTGCGTTCGGGGTGGCGTGGGTTGTAGAGTTTGGGTTTTGCAGTGATTGGCATGAATACTGTACAAATGCACAGTATTCTGCGGCGATTGTTTGGGTACGCAAAGCACAAGGCCCGAACCGTCGCCAGTTCGGGCCTTGTCAGGGTAGCTTGGCTGCGGACTTACTTGCGCGCAGGCGGCACATCCGTGCAGCTGCCATGCGCCACTTCCGCCGCCATGCCGATGCTCTCGCCCAGCGTCGGATGCGGGTGGATGGTCTTGCCGATGTCCACTGCGTCGGCGCCCATCTCGATGGCCAAGGCGATCTCGCCAATCATGTCATCTCGATGGCCAAGGCGATCGCTGGGTCGCCGCCAGACGGCGGATCACGTTGGGTACGCCTTGCCGTCGCCAAGATGCTTGGGCTTGAGCATCGGCGTCTCGTGGGCGTGCAGCACCACGTGGCGACGCAGTTCGTCATCCAGCGCCTTTACCATCGGCTGCAGTTGCGCGCCGCACGCACCGACCCACTGTGCCAGCGTCGAGCGGGCAACAGTAAGTCTGATGCTCTTTGCGCATTCAGATGAATGCATTACGCCCATACGAAATCCGAAATCAGCTCGGCCGCGCACAGCAGATGGCAGTTGTCTATGGCTGTAAATGCGCTTCCCGCAGAGCCATGTCCTCTCTCAGAATACGCTGGATCTCCAGTATCGCGGCCGCGCTCTGTTGCACGCTGTGCCCCGAAATAATGACTTTCTCGGACTGTGCGCCGGGAAGATGTGCGCTGCGATAAGGCACGAGACCATCATCGGAATCAGCGAGGGCCACTTCGGCATTGGCCTGGGCCACGATCGAGTGATAGCGCACCTGGGTAGAGATGGGAAAGTCCGCAGCCGTGCGCACGAATGGATCGTTTTCGTCGAGATTGTCGACGCTATTGGGGATATGCCCCAGGCTTTCACGGCTGCTGGCGGCCGCATTGGGTGTCAGTGTATGGGCGAGTTCTTCGAGCACCGTAATGGGAAAGCGGATAAATCCCGCCATCCAGCGCCCCAGGCGTCCACCCGCGACCGATGTGCCCCGATGAGGCGCCGCGATGAAGATGGCACTGCTGACATTCGGGAAGGGCTCGAAGCGCAACATGGGATCAATGCGCCTGATCTGCTGCGGCGTCAACCGACTGTGATCCGCAGCCAATTGCACCAGCGATTGATCGGTTGACGACACCATCAACCGCGCGATGACCCCGCCCATGCTATGCCCCACCAGCACGAGGTCGGACGACGCCGGCGCTTGGCCGGATGGGTCGAAATGCGTCAGCGTATCCCCGAGCGCCCTGCGAATCATGGCGTGGTTCAACGCGACTGGCATGTTGGTCGGGTAGTAGACCTGCCAGATCTGGTAATGCTGGCGCAGGGCCTCATCGCCCAGGATTTCGTTGGCGAGTTCCACCCAGGCTTCAGGGCTGCTGGCCAGTCCGTGCAGCATGACGATGATCCGCCTGTTCGGATCGTAGGGCTGCATCAAGTAGACGTGCGGGCGGTCGATGCCACCCTCGCGCCCGAGCAGGCTGCGCAGCGACTGGCGGTTGAAATTGGCACGGGCCAGCCATACGCCATAGCCGGCCGTGAAATTGGCCGCCAGCGGCACACGTTGGCCGCGCAGCATAATGGCCGATTCCACATAGGGGTCATGCACCGTCAGACGGGCTGTACGAGCATGCAGCACGCTGTCCAAGTTGTCTCCGTCGGGATGCAGCAGAACCGTCATGGACGGCGCGGGCATCTCGCTCCAGGGCAGCGGTTGCTGATCATGTTTTGCCGCTGGGCGACCACCCCGAGTTGGGGCGGCGCTCAGGGACTCGTCCGGAATGACCGCCACAAGCTCGGCGCCAAAGCCGTCGCGCCGGTAGAGGCTACGCAATCCACGGAAAGACAGGGACGAGGCTGGCAGGAGTTCGGCTGGCACCGCCGTACTGCCCGGTAAGCGCGCGCCGCGCATATCCAGCTTCAGTTCCCAGCCTGCAATGTTCCAACTGGTCTGGTCGGACAACTGCGTCGGCATTTGTTGCCGAACTTCGAACATGCCGGTGGCCGCATGCTCGACGGCATAGTTATACCAATCCCGCACTTGGGTCTGGCGATCCTCGAAGGCCCGCTCTCCCGGAGTATGGTCACCAAGGAACAGATAAGCATAGGCATAGCGAATCGTCTCAAGCCAGGCGGCTTGCTGCGCTGAACCGGGCTTCATGGCCTGAGCCTGCGCCAGCCATAGTTCGGACAGTGCAGCCAGGCGTCTATCCGTGGCAACCAAGGATAGGAAATATTAACGGCCTATCGAGAGTAGACATCCTCGCTGATTGTGTCGACTGGACCTGCTGACCTGTCGAAGTTTCCTGCTATTGACCCGAAAACCCTGTTCGCGGCGTTGAGCATGCCATTCAAATCCGTTCATTCCTGAACGAGAGTACGCAACAGCTCATGCCATGCGGTTTTCACTGGCTTCCTTGCTGGTGTAGTGCTGTTGTGCTGGAATCCTTCCCAGCGAAAAGCGGCAACGCCCCAGGTGGCGCTCTGGTCGGTGGCACTAGCAATGGCCGAGCCGGCGTTTCCTGTTCCTTCTGGCGCAGGTGGTCCAGGATCCGGTCGATGACGTCCTGGTCCTCGATACACGCGATGACCCTGGCAGGTCCACCGCAGCGGGCGCAGACCCTGATGTCTATATTGAAAACACGCTTTAGCCGTTGAGCCCAGGTCATTGCGGCATGACGCTCGGCGGATGTGCGGACTTCTGCGTTGGAGATGGACTTGATGCCTTTACCGCGCCTGGCTGGTGTGACCAGCCCTCGCCAGCGATGGTTCGGTGCCAGGACGCCGTGGTAGCGGGTGAGATTGACCCTCGGTTTTGGTGCCAGAGCAGCTAACCGCGCAATGAAATCCACCGGGTCGAAGGCCACCTGTGTCGTTCCATCCCGGTACGGTGTCTTCAGGGTGTAAACCACCTTGCCAGTGGCACTCAGTGAAAGGCGGGGAACTGCCACGGCAGGGCGGGCAATATACCGGCAGAGATGTTCACGCTTGTCTTTTTGATGCCCCTCACAGCTGACACCGGCGTGCAGAGAGAAGCCATTGGCCTTGGCCACCCGCTCCAGTCCTGGATCGGGGCGCTCCAGTGGCCGGATGGTGCGAATCATGAAGGCCTTTCGCCCTTGCTGGGGACCAACGGCGATTCGATACGAGACGGAACTACCCAGAATCTGGGGCATGGCATCGGTATCCTCGGCGGGGTCGAGGTCCAGCCAGGCACTCTCGGTGTCCTGTTCCAGCAAGCCCTGGCGTTCGAGGCAGCGGCCGACGCGCTGGCTGATCAGTTGAACCGAACAAACCAGCCTGTATCGGGAGGCCGGATAATGCCACATCCGAAGTGGCCCGCGAGCCTGTCGCGATTCATCCGATGCGGTAGGTTGCCGAGGGGAAGAAGGTGTAAGACACTCGCTGCCCACGTCACTACAGAGCGAATGCGGGTAGTGACGTGGGCGCCCGCACTCAAGAGCAAAAACGCAGTGGCGCGCCTGCTCCACGTAATTTCGGGGTGGTTCCACTGGAAGCATCCCGCAAAGTAACAGTATCTGAGGATTTTCGGGCTCGAAACTGCTTTCAGAGTAGCCAATGCATAATTTCGGATCGGCTCCGGATAATCAGCACATCAGGTATCCGAGAAAAACCACCCCCGGTTCGGGTCGAATTCTTTGTGACGCCCGTATTCCGTGTTCGTATAGTGGACCCACTAAAACGCGGCCACTGCGGAAAAGTGGCAAGGAGGACCCCACCTTGCATTCGCAAACGGGGCAGGCAGAGTCCGGTAGTTTTGGAATCCGCCGAAAGCGTCAGTCAGGACCACATGTGACGCAGCGGTCAGTGATGACCGGGTCCATCTTCGAACCATCGGGTGCCGCAAGTCCGGGTACCGCGCCTTCCAATCTCTCCCGCTGGTTACGGGGATCTGTTACACAACCGCTGTTGGTGACAGGGCACTCGTGCCCTGGATATTCAACAGTTTCTTCAACCCTGCAAACGCGCTGGCGGTCAGTGCGTTCTGTTTTTCTAAGAAAGGAGGTAAATCTATTCCGGCCTCAGGCTGGATAACCGTTGGTTGGCACGGGCCAGTTTCCATTAGGAAACACACCGTGTTGTCTATGGCCAGACACATTCAGGTCAACCGGGATTGGTGTCCCGTGATCGTACCGCACAGCGGGCCTGCGCAGCTTCTGTTGCCAGGTGATCAGAAACACTCACCCAAGGAAATAGCACTATGCGAGACCTGAACTACCAACTGAAAATGTTATGCAAGCACAGCCACGAAGGCAGCTTTGAAACTCGGGTGGGCCGGGAGCGACAGTTAAGCTCCATCGCCAACCAGTTACACGACCTGGGCTTCCGGCAGATGAAGGCCACGTCACTCAAACAGAAGCATATCCAGGCCCTGGTGGACCACTGGCTGGGCCAAAATCTCTCACCCGGGACCATAAAGAACCGGATGAGTTCCTTGCGCTGGTGGGCCGAGAAGGTCAACAAGCGGGCCGTGGTGGCCAGCTCCAACGATCATTATGGGATACCGGACCGGCAGTTTGTGTCCGACCAGAGCAAGGCCAAAGACCTGACCCGGGAACAGCTCACCCGGGTCAAGGACGAACACGTCAGAATGAGCCTGCGCCTGCAGCAGGCCTTCGGGCTCCGACGAGAGGAGGCCCTCAAGATCCAGCCCCGCTGGGCGGATCGGGGCGACCACCTGCAGCTCAAGGCCAGCTGGACCAAGGGCGGAAAAGAACGGTCCGTTCCCATCCGCAGTCAGGAACAGCGCGCACTGCTGGAACAGGCCAAGCGCCTGGCCGGTTTCGGCTCCCTGATCCCCCGGGGCCGGCAATACATCGAGCAGCTCAGGATCTACGAGCGCCACACTGCCAATGCCGGCTTGTCGAAGATGCACGGCTTGCGCCATGCCTATGCCCAGCAGCGCTACCGGGAGCTCACCGGCTGGCCCTCGCCCCACGCGGGCGGGCCGACCAGAGAGCAACTGACTGAGGCTCAACGGCAGTCCGATCAGCAGGCGCGGCTGATTATCAGTGCAGAAATCGGCCACCAGCGCGAGCAGATTACCGCGGTTTATCTGGGTCGATAGCCATGCAGATCCAGCCCCGCCTGATCCGACTCCGCGATGCCCCGGCCTACCTGGGCATGGACAAGAATCGATTCAATCGCGAGGTTCGGGCAGAGCTGACTGCGATTCCCATCGGCAAGCAAGGCATAGCCTTTGATCGGCTTGAAATGGACGCCTGGGCGAAGCAGTATATAAACCGCTGTGGGTGTTCGCCTAAGCATAGAGGAGATTTCCTATGTCAAAGCGAATCCCGGGCCTCTACAAGAGAGGCACCCAGGGCATCTGGCACATCGATAAATGCATCAAAGGATATGGCCGACTTCACGAGAGCACTGGCACAAGCGAGCTCGAGGAAGCGGAACGGTACCTGATTAGACGATTGGAAGAGCTGCGCAAGGCGACTGTTTATGGTATTCGACCGGAGCGCAGTTTTCGGCAGGCGGCCACCAGGTTTTTGCTGGATTACCGGCATAAGCGCAGTATTGGCCGCTACGCACAATCCCTGAAAATTCTGGACCCGCACATAGGTGATCTGCCTTTGCGCCAGGTCCATCAGGGTACGCTGGAGTCGTTCATCCAGCATCGTCGTGAGCAAGGTATGCGAGCCAATACCATCAACCGTGATCTGGCGGTGGTGCGGCGAATTCTGACTCTGGCCGTCCGATTGTGGCGGGATGAGTCCGGTTTGACCTGGCTCGAAACGGCCCCTTTGCTGCAATTACTCGATTGTGACGATGCCCGCAAGCCGTATCCCTTATCCTGGGACGAGCAAACGGGGTTGTTTGCGCGCCTGCCGGAACATTTGAGGGAAATGGCATTGTTCAAGGTCAACACCGGAACGCGGGAGCAGGAAGTGGTTTGCCTGCGGTGGAATTGGGAGGTATCGATTCCAGAGCTGAAAACCAGTGTCTTTGTTATCCCGGGTGGCGGTGTTAAGAATGGTGAGGATCGACTGGTGGTGATGAATGCCGAAGCGCGGGCGGTGATCAATCGGCAGCGCGGCAGGAACCCGGAGTATGTATTTACCTACTCGAGGGGTCAGTCGGTCGATCGTATCAACACCAAGGCCTGGCGCAGGGCAAGGAAGGAGGCTGGATTGCCGCAAGTGCGGGTACATGATTTGAAACATACCTTCGGTCGCCGGTTGCGGGCCAAAGGCGTCAGTCATGAAACCCGGCAGGTGCTCCTGGGCCATAAAAACGGCCAGATCACGACGCACTATTCCGCAGCTGAAATCGGAGAATTGATAGAGGCGGTGGAAAAAGTGAGCTGGTCGGGTAGCTCGGCACCGACCCTGACCTTGATCAAGAGTGAAAACTCCCGCAAATCTCCCGCAATCGGGAGGAGGGAGAACCGTAAAATGGTTTGAGTGCTCTTTAAGCTATTGATTTTTAGATTGAAAATGGTAGCTACGGCTGGACTTGAACCAGCGACCCCAGCATTATGAATGCTGTGCTCTAACCAGCTGAGCTACGTAGCCACAATGAGCGCCTGGGACTGCTGTCCCGAGAAGGCGCGCATTTTCCTAATTTTGCCGGGGCAAGTCAAGCGCCTGTCGGCTGTGGCTGCTGTTGCGTGATGCAGTGAATATTGCCCCCTCCGAGCAGGATTTCCCCGCCCGGCACCATCACTACCTCGCGCTCCGGAAAAAGCTTCTCCAGCGTTTTGCGGGCCACCGCATCCATCGGGTCGTCAAACCCGGGCATCACCACGCCGCCATTGACGATGAGGAAATTGACGTAAGAGGCGGCCAGCCGCTCCGGTCGCCCCTGTTCATCCGGCACCTGGCCGATGGCGCCACCCTCACTCTCCAGAACGGCGTAGCGGGCCGAAGGAATGGGAATGGTGTGCACGCGCAGTGAGCGACCCTTGGCGTCGCGGCTGTTCTCCAGCACCGCAAGCGCAGCCCGGCAGCGGCTGTAGTTGGGATCGGCGGCGTCATCGGTCCAGCAGAGCAGGACCTCGCCGGGTGCCACGAAGCAGCAGAAGTTATCGATGTGGCCGTCAGTTTCATCGTTGTACATGCCCTGTGGCAGCCAGATGATGGTGTCGACCGCCAGGTAGTCCCGCAGGTAGGTCTCAATCACATCCTGTGACAGTCCCGGGTTGCGGTTGCGGTGCAGCAGGCATTCCGCGGTGGTGATCAGCGTGCCTTCCCCGTCCACATGAATGGAGCCGCCTTCCAGCACGAAGCCGGGGGTCGCGTAGCGCGCGACGCCCTCCAGTTGGGCCACTTTCCGCGCGACCTGGCTGTCGATGTCCCAGGTGGGGTAAAGGCCGCCATCGTGACCGCCCCAGGCGTTGAAATCCCAGTCTACGGCTGCCAGGCCGCCCGCATGGTCGATCACAAAGGTCGGGCCGCAGTCGCGCATCCAGACGTCATCACTGGAGAGTTCAATAACGCGAGCATTCGGGATGTCAGCCAGCTGTGTCGAGGCGTTCAGGAATTGCGCCTGCGAGGTGCCTACGGTTACCGGTTCGAAGCGCGCGATGGCGGCGATAACCGCCCTGAAAGCGGCCTGCGCGGGCACGGCGCCTGTGCGCCAGCTGTCGGGGCGCTCTGGCCAGAGCATCCACGTCCGCGTATGCGGGGCCCATTCCGCCGGCATGTAGTAGCCGTCGGCGCGTGGTGTGCCGGGTTGCGGAGTCACGCGTGTTCGCCATCCAGTGTGTTGATGGGCGCGTAGAGCGGTGGCCGGCGGTCGCGGAAAACGCCCCAGGCCGTGCGCATCTTCTCGATGGCGTCCAGGTCGAAGGTTTCTACCAGCACGCTCTCGTGGGCGCCATCCGCATGCTGTACCAGTGCACCGGTATGGTCGGCGATGAAGGAGCCCCCGTAGAAGGTGATGTCGCTGTCTTCCTGAACTTCACGACCGATGCGGTTGCTGGCAATCAAGGGCATCAGGTTGGCGCCGGCGTGGCCCTGTTGCACCCGCTGCCAGTGGTCGCGAGAGTGGATGTTGGGGTCGTGGGGTTCACTGCCGATGGCGGTCGGGTAGAACAGCAGTTCGGCGCCCAGCAGTGCCATGCTGCGTGCGCTTTCCGGGAACCACTGATCCCAGCAGATGCCCACGCCGATGCGGGCATAACGGGTGTTCCAGACCTTGAAACCGGTATCGCCGGGATTGAAGTAGAACTTCTCGTGGTAGCCGGGGCCGTCCGGGATATGGCTCTTGCGGTAGTTGCCGAGCAGGCTGCCGTCGGCATCGACAATGGCCACTGAATTGAAGCGGGCACGACCGGCGAGCTCGAAGTAACTGATTGGCAGCACCACCTGCAGTTCTCGTGCTACGGCCTGAAAATGCCGGATGGCGGGATTTTCTGCCATTGCTGTGGCCAGCAGCATGTGGTCCTCATCCGGTTTCTGGCAGAAGTAGGGGGTTTCAAACAGCTCCTGCAGGAGGATGACCTGCGCGCCAGCACGGTGCGCCTCCCGCACCAGGCGTTCAGCATTGGCGATATTTGCCGCCCGGTCCCAGCTGCAGGCCATCTGGGTGGCGGCGACGGTCACGGTGCGTGCCATGGGCTTCACTCCTACACGTTGAATCGGAAGTGGATAACGTCACCATCCTGAACGATATAGTCCTTGCCCTCAAGGCGCCAGCGCCCCGCGTCCTTGGCGCCCTGCTCGCCCTTGTAGGTGATAAAGTCCTCGTAGCTGATGACCTCCGCGCGAATAAAGCCCTTCTGGAAGTCCGTATGGATAACCCCGGCGGCCTCCGGGGCGGTTGCGCCTACGCGTACGGTCCAGGCGCGGACTTCCTTCACACCTGCCGTGAAGTAGGTCTGTAGGTTGAGCAACTGGTAGCCGGCACGGATAACCCGGTCCAGTCCCGGCTCTTCCATACCCAGATCCTGCAGGAATTCCTGCCGCTCGGCATCCTCCAGCTCGACGATCTCTGACTCCAGTTTGTTGCAGATGGCGACGACAACAGCGCCCTCGCTGGCGGCGATCTCGCGCACGGTGTCGAGGTAGGGGTTTGCCTCAAAACCCTCCTCGTCGACATTGGCGATGTACATGGTGGGCTTGACCGTGAGCAGGTGCAGGGTCTTCACCAGTGCCCGCTCGTTGTCATCAAACGCCAGTGAGCGCACCGGCAGGGCTTCGTTCAGGTGCGGCAGCAGCTTGCTTTCCAGCAGCGCTTTCAGGGCGATCGCCTCCTTGTCACCGCCCTTGGCGTTGCGGGTCACCCGCTGCAGCTGTTTTTCGCAGCTCTCCAGGTCGGCCAGGGCCAGCTCGGTGTTGATCACGTCGATGTCCGCCCGGGGGTCGACCCGGTTCGCCACGTGGATAACGTTGTCGTCATTGAAGCAGCGCACGACGTGGGCGATGGCATCGGTTTCGCGGATATTGGCCAGGAACTGGTTGCCCAGGCCCTCACCCTTGGAGGCGCCGGCGACCAGCCCGGCAATGTCCACGAACTCCATGGTGGTCGACACCTCGCGCTGGGGTTTGACGATCTCGGCAATACGCTTCTGGCGCGGGTCCGGTACCGGCACCACACCGGCATTGGGCTCGATGGTGCAGAACGGGAAGTTCTCGGCATCGATGCCGGCCCGGGTGAGGGCGTTGAAGAGGGTCGATTTGCCGACATTGGGCAGCCCGACAATTCCACATTTGAAACCCATGTTTGAATCCTGTTTCTACGGTGCGAGTGTGAGGGGGCGAGTGTAACGCGACGCGCGCGGTTCAGGGCGCACTGAAGCTGTGTAGCTGTGTCATCGCCCGTGTGTCTTCCCCCGCCAGAAACAGGGGCAGGGCATCAATGGCCGCGTCAATACTGGCTTCGATACGCGTCTGGTCAACCGCGCTGGCCCGGCCGAGCACATAGCCCGTGACCTGGGACGCGTGGCCTGGGTGGCCAATGCCGATACGCAGTCGGGCAAAACTGTTGTTGTTGCCGAGGCGGGAGACAATATCGCGCAGCCCGTTGTGGCCACCGTGCCCACCCCCGCGTTTGAAGCGAGCGGTCCCGGCAGGAATGTCCAATTCGTCGTGCGCGACCAGAATGGCCTCGGGTGCGATCTTGAAAAAGTTCGCCATGGCCGCAACGGACTGCCCGCTGCGGTTCATGAACGTGGTGGGGATCAGCAATCGAATGTCGTGACCGGCCACCTGAATGCGTGCAGTGAGGCCAGCGAAACGGGATTCTGGCTGCAGTGTGGCACCGTATTGACGTGCCAGTGCCTCGACGAAGTCGGCACCGGCGTTGTGACGGGTTCCCCGGTAGTCGCTGCCCGGGTTGCCCAGTCCGGCAATCATGGATATGGAGCCTGCCAACGCCAGTGCCTCGCCGTTGCGAGAGATCAGTCCTCGCTGCTGTCCGAGCTGCTGTCTTCGGACGAGTCTTCCTCGGCGTCGCTGCCACCCTTGGGTGCAACAACGGAGGCGACCGCGAGGTCGTGGTCTTCGCCAAGAGCCAGGGCAACCGAGGTGACGCCCTGCGGCAGCGTGATGTCTGACAGGTGAATGATTTCACCGGTCTTGACGTCAGCCATGTCCACTTCAATGAACTCGGGGATGTCCGTCGGCAGACACAGTACTTCGATGTCGGTAGCCTGGTGCTGGATCATGCCGCCCTGAACCTTGACGCCGTGGCAGGTCTTTTCATTCAGGAAGTGGATCGGCACGTGAACCTTGATGGCCACGTTCTCGTTGACGCGCAGGAAGTCAGCGTGGGTCACGCTGTTGCGGGCCGGGTGGCGCTGCAGGTCCTTGAGGATCGCTTTCTCTTTTTTGCCGTTGATGTTGATCACCAGCACGTGAGAGAAAAATGCCTCGTTTTCCAGCGATTTTTCCAGATCCTTGCGGATGATGGACAGTGGCTGGGGGTCCTTGTCACCGCCATAAATGATGGCGGGAACCTGGTCTGCGAGACGACGCAGGCGGCGGCTCGCACCTTTCCCCATGTCCTCACGCACTTCTGCGTACAACTCAAATTGGTCAGACATTGTCTGCACTCCTTTGATAACACACTGCTTCGCCTGCGACCGGCCCGGCAGTGGGTGGGTTATGCGCTGCCCCTACTGGAACAGCGCGCTGATGGATTCCTCGTTGGAAACCCGGCGAATCGACTCTGCCAGCAGGTCCGATATGGTCAGCTGGCGGATTTTCGAAACGGCCCGGGCGTCCGCGCTCAGGGGAATCGTGTCGGTGACGACCAGCTCGTCGAGCTGGGAATTGCGAAGGTTTTCCAGAGCGCGGCCAGACAGCACCGCGTGGGTGCAGTACGCCACGACTTTGCTGGCCCCGCGCTCCTTGAGCGCATCGGCGGCCTTGCACAGGGTGCCGGCGGTGTCGACCATGTCGTCCACCAGCAGACAGATGCGCCCGTCGACTTCTCCGATCAGGTTCATCACCTGCGCTTCATTGGCCTGGGGGCGGCGTTTGTCGATGATGGCGAGGTCGGCATCATCGAGCTGTTTGGCAATAGCGCGAGCCCGGACCACGCCGCCGATATCCGGCGATACGACGATCAGGTTCTCGTAGTTGCAGTCCAGGATATCGGCGTTCAGGATGGGAGAGCCGTAGACGTTGTCTACCGGGCAACCGAAGAAACCCTGAATCTGTTCGGCGTGCAGGTCGACAGTGAGCACCCGGTCAACGCCCACGGACACCATCATGTCGGCAACGACCTTGGCGGTGATCGGCACGCGGGCCGAGCGCACGCGACGATCCTGGCGTGCGTAGCCGAAGTAGGGCACTACCGCGGTGATGCGCGCAGCCGACGCACGGCGCAGCGCATCAATCATGACCAGCAGTTCCATCAGGTTGTCGTTGGTCGGCGCGCAGGTGGGTTGCACGACAAACACGTCCTTGCCGCGGACGTTTTCATTCAGCTCGACCGCGATCTCGCCGTCGCTGAACTTGCCCACGCTGGCTTTGCCCAGGGAAAGATACAGTCGGTTGGCGATCTTCTGGGCCAGTTCCGGGTTTGCATTACCCGTAAAGACCATCAGCTTGGAGGACACGGCACTTCTCTCCTGGGGGGATATGGCTGGGGTGGTAGGATTCGAACCTACGAATGCCGGGATCAAAACCCGGTGCCTTGCCACTTGGCGACACCCCAATAATTCGTTGTAAACTTCAGGCCAGTGCCCTCAGTGCAGGTGACTCGTTGACGCCCTTTGCAACGAAGGAGACCCACTTCCCGGGGACTTCCCGCTGCGCCGCCTGCGCCTGTTCCCGTGTGCCGAACGCGGCAAAAACACAGGACCCGGTGCCGGTCAGCCTCGGCTCGGCAAACTGCCGCAGCCAGTCGAGCGCTTCACCTGTCTCAGGGTAGCGCGCGACAACAACCGGCTCACAGTCGTTGCGGTGTACCCCCTGAAAAAAGGCGGCCATTGTGATCGGCAGGCTGTCTCGTGTCAATTCCCGGTCGGAAAAAATTTCCCCTGTGGGCACCGCACAGCCGGGCTTGAGGATGAGGTACCAGGCCTCTGGCAGGTGGATCGCCGTCAGCACCTCGCCGATGCCCTCGGCCCAGGCACTGTGACCGCCGACAAACACCGGCACGTCCGCACCCAGGGAGGCGCCCAGGGCCTGCAGGGTGCCGAGGCTCATGTCGAGCTGCCACAGCCGGTTCAGCGCCAGCAGTGTGCTCGCCGCGTTGGAGGAACCTCCACCAAGCCCGCCGCCCATGGGGATCTGTTTGTCACAGGTAATCGCGGCACCCAGTGTACCACGCTGCAGCAGCTGTGCGGCGCGCAGGATCAGGTTGTCCCGGAGGGGCACATCGCTGCCCGGCATGTCCAGGGTGACTGTGCCGCTGTCGTTGGCGGTGAACGTCATCCTGTCTCCCCAGTCCAGGAGCTGGAACACGGTCTGCAAGGTGTGATAGCCGTCCTCGCGTCGGCCGGTAACGTGCAGGAACAGGTTCAGTTTGGCCGGCGATGTCAGCGCCACGCTGCTGCTCATGGTTCACGACCTGCGCGCCAGTGTTGAATGATCACTTTGGCGCGTGTGGCGCCGCGCTCGAGGGTCAATCGCGTGGGGAGGAAGTACACGCCCACCTGCTGGTAGCGCTCGTAGTGTATCCGCCAACCTGCCTGCTGCAGGGTCTGCAGCAGGTCATCGGCGATGTCCAGCACATCGGGCGGGGGCGTCGGGGCGGGAATGCCCTTGAGCCAGTGGGGCAGGGCCGCAAGCGGCAGGTCCCAGCCCGTCTCCTGCGCCATGACATCCGGTGTCGACAGGTCGAAGCGTCGCACGGACTCTCCCTGCGATACCGCCAGCGTGTGACCGTCACTGCGCAGCTCCGTGGCCTGCAGCCCCAGAGGTCCGCTGAGCTGCACCGTGGTGTCGCTTTGCTGCTGTTCCCAGCTGAGACTGGCGGATTCCGACTGCTCGCCGTTGCGCACGGCGATCTTGCCAGTGGCGGACCAGTCATCCAGCGCGCCCAGCTGTTGCGACCGTTGCAGCCAGGGGCTGTCCGGGAGGGGCGGTGGCGCGGTGGCGCAGCCGGTCAGCCACAGCCCGATACACAGGAAGGCAAGGCGCAGGGCGGGAGTGTGCTGCGGTGTCACTCGCCTTCGAGCCGTGCAGGGGGCACCTGCAGGCGCTGTAGCGTCTCCAGCAGGGTGCGGTGTTCAGGATCCAGCTGCAGCCCGTTGCGCCAGACTGCGGTGGCGTCATCCTCACGACCCAGGGTCCAGAGCACCTCACCGAGATGCGCCGCGACTTCGGGGTCCTTCAGCCCCGTCCAGGCCCGTTGCAGATAGTGCAGCGCCTCTTCCGCCCGGTTCTGTCGGAACAGCACCCAGCCCATGCTGTCCAGGATGGCCGGCTCCTCCGGGGCCAGGGTCAGGGCACGGGAAATGAGCTGCTCGGCTTCCGCATAGCGGTTGGTGTGGTTGCTCAGGGTGTATCCCAGCGCGTTCAGCGCCGTGGCATTGTCCGGGTTGTCCTGCAGGATATGCCTCAGGTCCGCCTCCATGCCTTTCAGATCATCGAGTTGCTCGCGCAGCATGGCGCGACTGTAGCGCAGGGAGTCGGCATCCGGCAGCGTGGCCAAGGCCTGGTCCAGCAGTGCCAGGCTGGCTTCCAGCAGGCTGGCCCGGGTCAGCAGCTCGGACTCGAGCGCGAAAAGCTGCTCCGTCAGCGCGGGGTAGCTGGCCCGCTGCTGGTCGAAGAAGGCGGCGCTCTCGCTGACGTCGCCCTGCTCCATCAGCAGGCGCCCGACGCGTCCGCGGGCATTGAAGAACTCCCGGCTGCTGGGGTCTTCGACCTGTGAGTAGGCGGCGATCGCCTCCTCGGGGCGTCCTTCCTGCTCCAGGATACGCCCGAGATAGTAATTCGCCTCGTCGACCCGCTGTTCCAGCGCCAGCACCTGTCGCAGGTAGGCCTTGGCCGCCAGTGTGTCGCCTGCATCCTGGTTGAGCAGGGCCAGGGACAGCAGCAGGTCGCCGTCGCGTGGGGAGCGGGCCGAGAGAATCTCGAACTGGCGGCGCGCTGCGCCAATGTCGGAGCGGGTCAGCAGACGGGCGTACTGGAGGCGCAGGGCGCTGTTGTCCGGTTGTTCTTCCAGCGCCGCTTCGATGCGCTGGAACGGCCGTTCCTCCTCCGCTTCCAGGCGTAACTTGGCGTCCAGCATGAGTCCCTGGGTTTGCCCGGGCTCCAGCGCCAGGAGGCGCTCGAGGGCAGCACGAGTGCCTGCCGCATCACCCAGCTCGTCGCGAATCAGGGCGTGCGTGAGCAGCAGGCCCGTATCCTCCGGACGTTCGGTCAGCAGGGTGGCGACAGCGTCGTCGAGTGCGGCTTTCTCCGTAGCCGGCAGCTCGCGGAAGCCGCTCAGCAGCATGGGGAAGCTGGTGCGCAACTCGTTGCGTGCGACCACTGCGAGATGCGGTACCGCCTGCGCCGGATGACCCTTGCGGATCAGCAGGGTGGCCAGTGTATTGTTGGCCTCCGGGCTGTCGGGGTCCAGTTCGACCCACAGACTCACCGCCTCGTAGGCCTCGGCTTCGCGCTTCATGAACTGGGCGAGGTGGGTGGCGTGCGCACTGATGGCGGGATCCCGCAGCAGCCGGGCCTGTTCCAGATAGGTGGTCAGCGCGGTGTTGTAGTCGCTGCGGCGCAGGGCAAACTCCGCCAGCAGCAGGGGGTAGAGGCTTGCAGCCGGAAAAGCGCGCTCCGGTGGCTCTGCGAAGTCAGCGGGCGCGACAGCGTCCTGCGCCGGTGCTTTGGCCGGCGCCGCAGGGGGGTTGGACGCGCAGCCCCCCAGCGCCAGCAGGAGCGCACTTGTCAGCAAGAGTCGGAGCATGGTCAGGACAGGTATCGATATCCGGCGTGAGGCAGTAATAGTGACACACTCAGGGGTTGAATCCCAAGTGGTGTAAAGCGGATCGCCGGTGATACCTCCAGCGGCGGCCACACAAGATGCCTGTCATTCAGCGCATATCTTGGTAGAATCACGGGTCTATCAGACAGGATGTGGTTCGGTTTGCGGCGTCTACCCGGCCCGCCACCCCTCCGGAGCCCCTCGCGCGCTATGAATCTCATTGCCCTTGGAATCAACCACAACTCGGCTGGCGTCGAGGTGCGCGAGCGCGTGGCGTTTGCGCCGGAACAGGTGACCGAAGCGCTGGAGCATGCCTGTGAGCACGCGGGGCTCGACGAAGTCGTGATTCTGTCCACCTGTAATCGCACCGAGCTCTACGCCATCGTGCCTGAGGCATCCCGCTGCGCAGAGAAGTCCGCGCAGCTCGTAGACTGGATGGCGAACTACCATCACCTGTCCCGCGAGGAGCTGCGCCGGGCGGCCTATCACTATGAGGCGGCTGATGCGCTGCGCCATATGGTCAAGGTGGCCAGCGGCCTCGATTCCATGGTGCTGGGTGAGCCCCAGATATTCGGCCAGTTGAAGTCCGCCTATGCGGTGGCAGCGGAAGCGGGCACCATCGGCGCGGATATGGGTCGCCTGTTCCAGAAGGTATTCGCCCTCGCCAAGCGGGTGCGTACGGACACCGCGATCGGCGAAAACCCTGTGTCTGTGGCCTACGCCGCCGTGGACCTGGCCGGACACATTTTCTCCGACCTGAGCCGCTGCGATGCGCTGCTGGTTGGCGCAGGAGAGACCATTGAGCTGGTGGCGCGGCACCTGCTGGAAGCGGGTGTGCGACGTATCGTGATTGCCAACCGGACTCTGGGGCGTGCGCGCGAGCTGGCGCAGAAGTTCGGTGCGGAGGCGGTGCTGCTGGCCGAGATCCCCGAGCACCTGCCGCATGCAGACATCGTTATCACGTCGACGGCGAGTCAGTTGCCGATTCTCGGTAAAGGTGCCGTTGAACAGGCCATCAAGGTGCGCAAGCACCGTCCGGTCCTGATGGTGGACATCGCGGTGCCCAGGGACATAGAACCGCAGGTGGCGGATCTGCCGGATGTCTATCTGTACACTGTGGATGATCTGCGCGATATCGTGGAACAGAACCTGCGCAGCCGCCAGACGGAGGCGCGCAAGGCCGACCAGCTTATCGAGGCCGGTGTCAGCGAGTACCTTGAGGAACTGCGCAGCCTCGCCGCTGTGGACAGCGTGCGGCAGTACCGTGACATGGCGGAATCGATCCGTGAGCTGGAATTGCAGCGGGCGCTGCGCGCTCTGGCCCGCGGAGATGACCCGCAGCAGATAGTGGCCCAGCTGGCGCGCGGCATCACCAACAAGCTGATCCACGCGCCCACCGCCGGCCTCAAACGGGCCAGCGCCGAGGGTCGCCAGGATCTGCTGGCAGGCGCCCGTCGGCTGCTCGGTCTGGATGAAGCCGCGCACAGCGCCACCGGCGCCAACCGCCTGGAACCCGTGGAGGACGCCCCGGCTGCCACCTCTGCACCGCAAGCCCAATCCCGAGTCGACCGAACCCTGCAATGAAAGCTTCCCTGCTGACCAAACTGGATGCCCTCACCGATCGCCACGAGGAGGTCTCCGCACTGCTCGGCGACGCCGAGACGATCGCCGACCAGAACCGCTTTCGGGAACTGTCCCGCGAGTATGCCGAACTGGAAGAGGTGGTGAACTGCTATCACCAGTACAGCCGTGTGCGCGCTGATCTCGATGAGGCGCGTAGCATGCTGCAGGAGGCGGACGCAGACATCGTGGCCATGGCAGAGGAAGAGATCGCCAGCGGCACGGGGCGTCTGGAGGCCCTGGAGCAGGAGCTGCAGGCACTGCTGCTGCCGCGGGACCCGCAGGACTCCTGCAACGTATTCCTCGAGATTCGCGCCGGAACCGGTGGCGACGAGGCCGCGATTTTCTCCGGCGACCTGTTTCGCATGTACAGTCGTTACGCGGAGACCATGGGCTGGAAAATCGAGGTCCTGTCCGAGCGTCCGGGTGAACACGGCGGCTTCAAGGAAATCATCACGCTCGTTGAGGGGCGCGATGTGTATGCCCACCTCAAGTTCGAATCCGGTGCGCATCGCGTGCAGCGCGTGCCGGAAACCGAATCCCAGGGCCGCATTCATACGTCTGCCTGTACGGTAGCGGTGATGCCGGAGCCGGACGAGGTCGCCGTCGGCGCCATCAGCAAGGCGGATATCCGCGTCGACACCTTCCGGGCGTCAGGCGCGGGTGGCCAGCACGTTAACAAGACCGACTCCGCCGTGCGCATCACGCACCTGCCCAGCGGCATTGTTGTCGAATGCCAGGATGAGCGCTCACAGCACAAGAACCGCGCCCGGGCCATGTCCCTGTTGCAGGCAAAGCTGCAGACGTCAGCGCAGGACAAGCAGGCCGCCGAGCAGGCCGAGCAGCGTCGTAACCTGGTCGGCACCGGGGATCGCTCCGATCGCATCCGTACCTACAATTTTCCGCAGGGCCGCGTCACAGACCATCGCATCAACCTGACGCTGTACAAGCTTGACGAGGTCATGCAGGGGGAGCTGGACGCCATCATCGGCCCGCTGCGTCAGGAGTACCAGGCGGATCAACTGGCGGCCATGGCGGCACACTGATGCTGACGGTCGACGCCTGCCTGCGCGCCGGCAACGACCTGCCGGGTGACAGTGCGCGTCGCGATGCCGAAATCCTCCTCACCCATGTGCTGGGCAAGTCCCGGAGCTGGCTCTACGCCTGGCCCGATGCGCAACTGGCTCCCGCCCAGGCCGCTCGCTATACAGCCCTGCTGGCCCGGCGCCGCGCAGGTGAGCCGATTGCGTATCTGACCGGTGAGCGCGAGTTCTGGTCGCTGCTGCTGCGGGTGACCGATGCCACGCTGATCCCCCGCCCGGAGACCGAGACGCTGGTTGAATGGGCCCTGTCATTGCCGTTGCCCCCCGACGCCAGTGTGCTTGATCTGGGGACTGGTACCGGTGCCATCGCCATTGCCCTTGCGGTGGAGCGTGCTGGCTGGCAGCTGACTGCACTGGATCGCTCCAGCGCGGCCCTTGCGGTGGCTGAGGACAATGTCGCGCGGCTGTGTCCGGGGCGGGTGCGCTGTCTGCAGTCCGACTGGTTCGCGGCGCTGCAGGGTACACGTCATGCGCTGATTGTCAGCAATCCGCCCTACGTGGAGAGCAACAGTCCCTGGCTGGCACAGGGTGATGTGCGCTTCGAGCCTGTCGGCGCACTGGTCGCCGGTGAGCAGGGGCTTGATGACCTTACACAGCTCTGTGTGGCCGCGCCGGCCTACCTGCTCGCCGGCGGCTGGTTGTTGCTTGAGCACGGCCACCAACAGGGCGCAGCGGTGCGGCAGTTGCTGCGGGAAAGTGGCTTCGAGTCCGTTGCCACGCGCTGTGATCTGGCGGGCAGGGAGCGGGTGACCGGTGGCTGCTGGCATGCTGACTGACGCGGACCTTGTGCGTTACAGCCGGCAGCTGTTGCTGCCGGATTTCGGTATCGACGGACAGCAGGCGCTGGCGGCAGCCCGGGTGCTGGTTGTTGGCCTTGGCGGATTGGGCAGCCCCGCGGCCCTGTACCTCGCGGCGGCGGGGGTCGGTCACCTGCGGCTGGCTGACGGCGACGCGGTGGCGTCGAGCAACCTGCAGCGCCAGATACTGCATGATGAAACCACCCTTGGCATGAACAAGGCCGCCTCCGCGGCACGGCGCCTGGCGGCACTGAACAGCACGACCCGGCTGCAGCCCCTCGCCACGCATCTGCAGGGTCGCGCACTGGCGGAGGCGGTCGCCGGGCAGGACCTGGTCATTGATGCCAGTGATCGTTTCAGCACCCGCTACGCGGTGAATCGGGCGTGCGTGGAGCTGGGGGTGCCCCTGCTGTCGGCCTCCGCGGTGCGTCTGGAGGGGCAGCTGGCGCTGTTTGATACACGCTCGGGCGGCGCCTGCTACCGTTGCCTGTATCCTCTGGCGGCCGCCGATGACGCCCAGCAGGCCTGTGCTGAGTCCGGCGTGCTCGGGCCGGTGGTGGGCGTGCTGGGGTCGCTGTTGTCGCTGGAGGCACTGAAATACCTCGCGGGCCTGCCAACCTTGCGCGATGAAGTACTCATGCTGGATTTGCGCACCCTGTCCCAGTGCCGCCTGCGGCTGCAGCGGAAGCCCGATTGCCCGGACTGCGGATCACGGGCAAGGCGCTGAAGCGCACCGGCCGCAAACTTTTTGCCCTGTGTGGGGTCACACTGTCACGCACCGGAGAGAATGCTCTATGGATTGGCTGATCGGACTGTATTACCGCTTGCACAACGGCGTCTTTGGTACCTTGCGCCACGTCGACTGGCTGGCGCCACTGGCGCTGCGCCTGTACCTGGTGCCCGTATTCTGGATGGCCGGCATGCAGAAAATCGCCGGCATGGACAACACCATTGAATGGTTCGCCAACGAGGATTGGGGGCTGGGCTTGCCGTTCCCCGCGCTGCTGGCCCACCTGGCCGCCTACACCGAAGCCATCGGCGCACTGCTGCTGCTTGTCGGGCTCGCCACACGCTGGGTTGCCCTGCCGCTGATGGTGACCATGCTGGTCGCGGCTTGGACGGTGCACTGGCAGAACGGCTGGGCGGCGATTGCAGATTCCGGCGCAGAGGATATCGCGGTGCGCCTTGGCACCGCACGCGATCTCCTGCGTGAGCATGGCAATTACAGCTGGCTGACCGAGCACGGTAATCTCGTGGTGCTGAATAACGGCATCGAGTTTGCCGCTACCTATTTCGCCATGCTGCTGGCACTGCTGTTCATGGGGGGAGGGCGCTTTGTCAGTGCCGACTACTATCTCTCGCGTTTGTATCCCGGCAGCGGCACGTCCCGGACAAAACTGCTAGACTAGTGCCCCTGTGAAACAGTGCAAGTCCGTGAACCCTGACAGGAAGCAACCTTGATCAAGAGTCTACTCGGCCGCGGCAGCAAAAATGCTGATGGCGCCGCCGCTACACCCCCCCCTCCCGAAGCCTCCGCCAGTGATTCGACGCACGGCAGGCCGCCCCGCGGCCCCGGGCACAGTGACCGCGGACAGGGCAAGTCCGGAAAGCAGCGCGCCCGCCGTTCCCCTGCCCCCGAGAAGCCCTGGAGCCTGGACGACTTTCAGGTGGCGCCGGAAGAGGGCAAGACACGTTTCCATGACCTCGGCTTGCGCGAGGAGCTGATGCGCGGCATCGCGGGGCTCGGTTTCAGTTACTGCTCGCCGATTCAGGCGGCGATCCTTCCGCATACCCTGCAGGGTCACGACGCGATCGGCAAGGCGCAGACCGGAACCGGCAAGACAGCGGCCTTTCTGATTACCGTCTTCAACGACCTGCTGTGCCATCCGCAGGAAGGTGAGCGCTTCCTTGGCGAGCCGCGAGCCCTGGTGATCGCGCCGACACGGGAACTGGTTATGCAGATTGCCGCTGACGCGGAGGACCTTGCCCGTTTCACGGGTCTGAAGGTGGTCACGCTGATCGGTGGAATGGATTACCAGAAGCAGTTGAACCGGCTGAACAGCGACGTGGTCGACCTCGTTGTGGCGACGCCCGGTCGCCTGATCGACTTCATGCAGCGCCGCGACCTGTTCCTTGATCGAGTGGAGACACTGGTGCTGGACGAAGCAGACCGTATGCTGGATATGGGCTTCATTCCCCAGGTGAAACGTATTGTGCGGGCCACGCCTCCCAAGCAGAACCGCCAGACCCTGCTGTTTTCTGCGACGTTCACACAGGACATCATCAACCTCTCAGAACAGTGGACCTGGGAGCCGATTACGATTGAGATTGAACCCGACCATGTGGCCACTGACTCGGTAGACCAGAAGGTCTATCTGGTGAGCAGTGAGCAGCGCTATCGCCTCCTGGTCAATCTGGTGCGCAGCCCGGAAGCCACCAGCGTTATTGTATTTGCCAACCGCCGGGATCAGGTGCGCAGGCTGCACGAGCGCTTGCGCAAGGCGGGTGTCTCCTGTGGCATCCTCTCCGGGGAGATTCCGCAGGCGAAGCGCACCAGTACACTGGCCCAGTTCAAGAAGGGTGATATCAAGGTGCTGGTCGCCACCGATGTCGCCGGTCGCGGCATTCACGTGGATGGTGTGAGCCACGTGGTCAACTACAACCTGCCGGAAGACCCCGACGACTACGTGCACCGTATCGGGCGCACCGGGCGCGCGGGCGCCACCGGCGTGTCCATCAGCTTCGCCAGCGAAGACGACGCGTTCCTGCTGCCGGATATTGAAGCCCTGCTGGGTGAGCGGCTCGAGTGCACCCACCCACCCGAGTCACTGCTCGCGTAGTTCCTCACACCAGAGCAGGGTGGCGCCAACCACCGCTGCCGGGACCACGAAGAAGTTGATCACCGGTATCCCGGCGCACAGCGCGACGAGGCCACCGAAGCCCAGGCTGCTCAGGCGCTTGCGGGCTACCGCCGCTTTCACTTCGGCAAACCCCAGTTGGTGGTTATCGACCGGGTAGTCGACAAACTGGATGCTCATCATCCAGGCGCCCAGCAGGAACCACAGCAGCGGCGCGGCCAGATTGATGCCGGGCACAAAACTGAGCACCAGGACCAGCAGTGCCATGGGCAGGTAGTAGGCCAGTTTGGCCAGTTCCCGCAGCACGGCTCGGGGCACGGACAGCAGGGCGGCCAGCGGGCCCTCCAGTGCGTCCACGGGCTGCCCGGTCAGGAGTTCCTCGGCTTTTTCGGCGAGCAGGTTATTGAAGGGTGACGCGATCAGCAGTGCCAGTGCGGTAAAGGTGTAGCCGGCAAGTAGGCCGAACACGACCACCAGCAGCGGCCAGATGATCCACTCAAGAAACGCCAGCCAGCCGGGCAGTGCTGCCATCCAGTCGGTGATGGTGCGGTCGAGAAAACTGAATGCGACGCCCAGCAGCGACGCGAAGATAAGCACATTGACCAGCAAGGGCACAATGACGAACAGGCGCAATGCGGGGTGTGTGAGTAGGCGGGCGCCGCGGACCAGGTAGTCCGCGCCGCGAGCAAGATTGCCTTCCATAGAAAACGTGGCCTCTGTTGGTTGGCGTGAAACCCGGTGATCTGCCGCGCTATAATGATGCACTGCATGGGAGCGGGAAGCCATGGTTGACGAAGAATCTGAGCTGTTTTTCCAGGAAGTGGCCGATGTTGTGCCACTGAAACGCGAAAAGCGGGTGCCGCTTGCCCCGGACGCTGACGCCCGTGACTCTTCGGTCGAGGCGCGCAGGCAGGCGGCGGTCAACGCGCGTGAGACGGACAGAAATCTGCTCAGTGACCGCGAGGCAGAGCCACTGGACGCCTGGTATGTGCTTGAGTTTAAGCGACCGGGCGTACAGAACGGCGTGTATCGCAAATTACGGCAGGGCCGCTATGAGCAGGAGGCCCGGCTGGACCTGCACCGTATGACGGTAGCGGTCGCACGGCGTGAGCTGTTTGCGTTCCTGGAGCAATGCCATGAGTTGGGGCTGCGCAGTGTGCTGCTGATTCATGGCAAGGGCGAACGCAAGGCCGAGCGCGAGCGCAGTGCCGTGCTCAAGGGGCATGTGCACGTGTGGCTGCAGGAAGTGGCTATGGTACAGGCGTATCACAGCGCCCAGCCGCAGCACGGTGGCACCGGCGCGGTGTATGTGCTGTTGCGCAAGAGCGAGGAGCAGAAGCGCAAGAATCGGGAGCGCTTTATGAAGGGCCGCGTGCCGATTGATCGTTGAGGCTCGCCGGGTTTCCGGCGGAGACTTTCCGTCCTGGTATCAGGGCCCGGCAGCGCGCCGCAGGATTTCCGCGTACTCGGTGCCATGGCGATGCTCGCCAATGATGTCGAGGACGCTGCGGCCATCCTTACCGGTTGCCAGGAGATTGCGGCCCTCGGCAGTGAAAAAGTCCACGAACAGCTGGAAGTCGGACGCGCGCATGCTCTGGTAGGCTTTCAACAACATGTGAAAGTCGTGGTCGCTGCCATCGTGCGAGCGCACCTCGAGGAAGCTGCGGATGTGATCCTCGGTCCAGACTTCATCGATGACCTTTTCCTTGTCTTTTCTCATGTGTCCCCGTGTCCACCGGCATCTGCCAGTTGCTGGTTGAGCAGATCGTTGACCATCTGCGGATTCGCCTGTCCCTTGGACAGTTTCATGATCTGGCCGACAAAAAAGCCGGAGAGTTTCTTGCGCCGGTTCTCATCCGCCGCAAGATACTGGGCCACCTGTTCCGGATTGGCGCGGATCACCTCGGAGACCATGGCCTCAAGGGCGCCGCTGTCGCTCACCTGGCGCAGGCCGCGGGCTTCGATAATGCTGTCAGCATCACCCTCTCCAGCCCACATGGCCTCGAATACCTGTTTGCCGATCTTCCCGGAAATGCTGCCATCGAGAATACGCTGCAGCAGTGCGGCCAGGGCCTGCGCGTCCACCGGGCTCTCGTTCAGGGTCAGGTCGCTGCGGTTGAGCTGCCCGAGCAGCTCCACCTGCACCCAGTTGGCCGCTATCTTGGCGTCGCCACAGTGTTTTACCACGGCTTCATAGAAATCTGCGAGAGGACGCTCTGCCGCTAATACCGTCGCGTCATAGGCGCTGAGACCATAGTCGGCGATGAAACGCTCGCGTTTGGCCGCGGGCAGCTCGGGCAGGCTGGCGCGTATGCTGTCGACCCAGCTTTGCTCAATCACCACGGGCAGCAGGTCCGGCTCTGGGAAGTAGCGGTAGTCGTTGGCGACCTCTTTACTGCGCATGGAGCGGGTTTCGTCACGCTCCGCATCGTACAGGCGGGTCTCCTGCACCACCTGTCCACCCGCTTCGAGAATGTCTGCCTGTCGCTCTATTTCGTGGTGGATGGCTTTCTCGACGAAGCGGAAGGAATTGACGTTCTTGATTTCCGCGCGCGTCCCCAGTGTCTCGCTGCCTGCGGGGCGCAGTGACAGGTTGATATCACAGCGCATGGAGCCCTCCGCCATGTTGCCATCCGAGATCCCCAGGCTGGTGACCAGGCTGTGCAGCGTCTTGAGGTAGGCAACAGCTTCTTCTGCGCTGCGCAGGTCGGGTTCGCTGACGATCTCCAGCAGTGGCGTACCGGCGCGATTGAGATCGATACCCGTCTGGTTGTGAAAGTCCTCGTGCAGCGACTTGCCGGCATCCTCTTCCAGGTGGGCGCGGGTGATGCCGATGCGGCGCACACTGCCGTCTTCCAGCTGGATGTCAAAATGCCCGCGCCCGACGATGGGCTCCTGAAACTGGCTGATCTGGTAGCCTTTCGGCAGGTCCGGATAGAAATAGTTCTTGCGGTCGAACACCGAGCGCAGTCCGATTTCCGCGCCAATGCCCAGACCGAACATGACGGCGTAGCGCACGGCCTGTTCGTTGAGCACCGGCAGCATGCCCGGCATGGCGAGGTCCACCGCGCAGGCCTGGGTATTCGGCTCAGCGCCAAAGCGCGTGGCGGCACCCGAAAAGATCTTCGATTCGGTGGCCAGTTGCAAATGCACCTCCAGCCCGATGACCACTTCCCAGTTCATGCTGAGGTCCCCCCGGGTGATTGCCTGTGCCAGTCGCTGACCTGCTGTAGCTGGTGCGCCACATTCAGCAGGCGGGCCTCGTCGAAATGCGGGCCAATCAGCTGCAGGCCAACGGGGAGCCCGTCGGCCTGCCCCGCGGGTACCGACATCGCGGGCAGCCCGGCAAGGTTGACTGCAAGTGTGTACGCGTCCTCGAGATACATGGCCAGTGGGTCGCTGGTTTTCGCGCCGAGGCCGAAGGCAGGCCCCGGGGTGGTGGGCCCGGCAATGATGTCCACGCTGGTAAACGCGTCGAGGAAGTCCTGGCGAATCAGGCGGCGAACCTGCTGTGCCTTGCGGTAGTAGGCGTCATAGTAGCCTGCAGAGAGGGCAAAAGTGCCCACCAGGATGCGCCGTTTGACCTCGTCGCCAAAGCCCTCCTGCCGACTGCGCGTATACAGGTCATGCAGGTCGCGGGGTGCTTCGCAGCGGTAGCCGTAGCGCACGCCGTCATAGCGTGACAGGTTGGTCGAGGCCTCCGCCGGGGCGATGATGTAATACGTTGGGATGCTCAGCTCGGTGTGGGGCAGGGTGATGTCGACCAGTGTTGCTCCCTGCTGCTCAAGCAGCGCGAGTGCCGCGTGGATACGGTCTCCGGTAGCGGTATCAAGCCCGTCGCCGAAATACTCTCGCGGCAGGCCGATGCGCAGCCCGGTCAGCGGCTGGCTCAGTTGTGCCGTGTAGTCCTCGACCGGGTGGGCCGAGCTGGTGGAGTCCAGGGGGTCGAGGCCGGCGATGGCGTTGAGCAGCAGCGCGCAGTCCTCGGCACTGCGCGCCATGGGCCCGCCCTGGTCGAGGCTCGAGGCGTAGGCCACCATGCCCAGCCGCGACACGCGCCCGTAGGTGGGCTTCAAACCGGTGATACCGCAGAACGCAGCCGGCTGGCGAATGGACCCGCCGGTATCGGTGCCAGTCGCCAGTGGCACCAGTCGCGCCGCCACTGCGGCAGCAGAGCCGCCGGAGGAGCCGCCGGGAACCCGGGTGGTGTCCCAGGGGTTGCGGGTGCTGCCATAAAAACTGGTTTCGCTGGACGAGCCCATGGCGAACTCATCCATGTTGGTTTTGCCCAGGAGCACGGTGCCGGCGTCACGCAAAAGCCGGGTGACGGTGGCGTCGTAGGGTGGAACAAAATTGTCGAGCATTTTGGAGCCGCAGCTGGTGCGCAGGCCCATGGTGCAGAAAATATCCTTGTGCGCCAATGGGATACCGAGCAGAGCCCCTTGCTCGCCGGCCGCCAGCCTGGCATCTGCGCACGCCGCAGCCGCCAGCGCGCCGGCTTCGTCCACGGTGATGAAACTGTTGTACTGTGGATCCAGCGAGCGTACGCGCTGCAGGCAGTGCCGGGTCAATTCGGTGCTGGTGAATTCCCGGCTGCGCAAGGCGTGAGCGAGCTCTGCGACTGAAAGATCATGCATGTGACGTCCCGAGGGCGGCTTTGCCGCTTCAATCAATGACTTTGGGTACCAGGTAGAGGCCATTCTCCACGGCGGGAGCTATGGCCTGGAAGGCTTCACGCCTGTTTTCCTCGGTGACCGCATCGCTGCGCAGGCGCTGGACCGCGTCCAGCGGATTGGCCATGGGCTCCACCGCCGCGGTATCCACCGACTGCAGCTGGTCCACCAGCCCGAGAATGGTGGCGATGCGATCGGTGACCTCGGCCACTGCCTCGGGGGCTATGCGCAAGCGGGCCAGCTCGGCCAGCTTTTCAATGTCGTCCTGGTGTACTGTCATTCGATTTACTACCATCAGCGAGCCTGCCGCCTTCTCGGCGGGGGCGTAAAGTTATCACATTTGCGCCTTGCCCAAAATCCCCGCCATTGATACAGTTATTGGCCAGGTTACACACCGCAGAATAATGAACGAGGCGGTCTCTCAACTGCAGGCCTCTCGGGCCCTGAGGCCCGCCGCGAAGGGGTGTCGCTGAGCTCCGGTAGGGAGTTCCCCGATCTATTCACAAGGTAGTCAAAATTCATGTTGAAGAAGCTGCGCGGCGTGTTCTCAAACGATCTCTCTATCGATTTGGGTACAGCGAACACGCTCATTTATGTGCGCGACAAGGGCATCGTTCTCAATGAGCCCTCGGTAGTGGCGATCCGTTTTCACAACGGCCAGAAAACCATCGAAGCAGTGGGCACCGAAGCCAAACGCATGCTCGGGCGCACGCCGGGCAACATCACCGCTATCCGCCCACTGAAGGACGGCGTCATTGCGGATTTCCAGGTGACCGAGAAAATGCTGCAGCATTTCATAGCCCGTGTGCACGAAAGCCGCTTCATCCGGCCCAGCCCACGTGTGCTGGTCTGCGTGCCCTGTATGTCGACGCAGGTCGAGCGGCGCGCGATTCGCGAGTCCGCACTGAGCGCCGGTGCGCGTGAGGTGCGCCTGATCGAGGAACCCATGGCGGCGGCCATCGGTGCCGGCCTGAATGTCGAGGAAGCCACCGGCTGCATGGTGGTGGATGTCGGCGGTGGCACGACAGAAATCGCCATTATTTCACTCAATGGCGTGGTTTACCGCGATTCGCTGCGTATCGGCGGCGACCGCTTCGACGAGGCCATTGTCTCGCATGTACGCCGGCGCTACGGCAGCCTCATTGGCGACGCCACCGCGGAGCGTATCAAGCAGGAAATCGGTTGTGCCTTCGCCGGCAGTGAGCTGCGTGAAATCGACGTGCGTGGTCGCAACCTTGCAGAGGGCGTACCGCGCAGCTTTACCCTGAACAGCGACGAGATACTCGAAGCCCTGCAGGACCCGCTGCAGGCCATTGTCCAGGGTGTGAAGTCGGCTCTCGAACAATCCCCCCCTGAACTGGCGGCCGATATCGCCGAAAGCGGTATTGTGCTCACCGGCGGTGGTGCGCTCCTGCGCGACCTGGATCGCCTGATTTCCGAAGAGACCGGCCTGCCCGTTATTGTCGCCGAAGACCCCCTGACCTGCGTAGCACGCGGCGGCGGTCGGGCCATGGAGCAGATGGATCGGCACACGATTGACCTGCTCTCCACCGAGTAGGGCGCGCGGCGGGGGCTGTTATCAAGCCGCTATTTCTCAAGGAATCCCACCTCGGCCTGCGCATATCGCTGGCCATTCTGGTGGTGGTTTGCCTGATCGCCGCTGACCTGCGCTACAACAAGCTCGATCACAGCCGCGCGGTGCTCGATACGCTGGTTGCACCGCTGATCTGGGTGGCGGACATTCCCGCACGCCTTGGCCAGTGGCAGGATACGCACATTCGCTCGCGCGCACGGCTGCTGGAAGACAACGCCCGGCTGCAGCGGGAGAATCTGCTGCTGCAGGGGCGCTCACTGCAGATGGCCTCGCTGCAGGCGGAGAACACCCGCCTGCGCGGCCTGCTGAACTCAACGGCGATGTTGCGCAGCGATGTGCTGGTGGCAGAGTTGATCGGCGTGTCTCCGGACCCGATGCGGCATCAGCTGGTGTTGAACAAGGGCAGTACTGACGGTGTGTATGTCGGGCAACCCCTGATCGATGCGGACGGCCTCATGGGCCAGGTGGTTGAGGTGGGTGAAGTCACCTCCCGGGTGCTGCTGGTGACCGACCTGACGCACTCAGTACCGGTGCAGGTCAACCGCAACGGGGTGCGGGCGATCGCCGAGGGCACCGGCTCGCTTGACGCGTTGGAGGTGCAGCATATCTCCGCGACCACGGACATTCGCGAGGGCGACCTGCTGGTGAGCTCCGGCCTCGGCGGGCGCTTCCCTGTCGGATATCCCATTGCCCAGGTGGTACTCGTGCAGAGAGATCCCGGGCAACCCTTTGCGCGGGTTCTGGCACGACCGACCGCTGCGCTGAACCGCAGTCGGCACGTCCTGCTGGTATTTGTCAAAGCGGCAGAGGACGCGGCGCCTGCGCAGGCCATGCCGTGACCACTGGCAGTGGGGTGGTGTTTACCGTCGTAGCAACGAGTTTCCTGCTCGCCGCGCTGCTGGCAATCGTACCGTTGCCGGAATGGTTGCAGTGGGGGCGCCCGGAATGGGTCGCCCTGACGTTGCTCTACTGGTGTATTGCGCTGCCACACCGAATTGGCATCTTTACTGCCCTCGTGCTGGGCGTGCTGGTCGATGCCCTGGAAGGCGCGGTGCTGGGCCAGAATGCCTTTTCCCTGGCCGTGGTGGCGCTCTGTGCCCAGCTGGTTTACCAGCGCCTGCGGGTGTTCAGCCTTTGGCAGCAGTGTGGTGTCGTGTTTGTGTTGATTGGCCTGCATCAGCTCATCGGCCAGTGGGTGCAGAACCTTGAGGGGGCTGCCGCGCGCAGCCTGTGGTTTTTGCTGCCGGCGCTCTCCAGCGCATTGCTCTGGCCCGTGGTCCTGCAGGTGTTGCGCAGCGTTCGACGCTACTACCGGATTACCTGACCATGTCTCTACTCATCCTTGCCTCTGCCTCTCCGCGCCGTCAGGAGCTCCTTGCGCAGCTCGGCGTGCATTTTGCGGTGGATCCGGCAGACATCGACGAGTCCGCGCAGCCGGGCGAAGCTCCGCAGGATTACGTTGTGCGCATGGCACGGGAGAAAGCCATGGCCGTGCAGGCCCGTCGCGGCTCCGCAGAGCCGGTGCTTGCCGCTGATACCACGGTGGTCATCGATGACGATATCCTCGGCAAGCCCGCCGATCATTTCTCCGGCCTGGGCATGCTCGCGCGGCTGAGCGGGCGCACGCACTCGGTGATCACTGCGGTGTGCCTGGTCCACGCCGAGGATTGCGCCGAGGTGGCCGTGGAAACCCACGTCACGTTCATCAACCTGACCCGTGAACTGTGCGAGCGTTATCTGGCAACTGATGAGCCCTGGGACAAGGCGGGCGGTTACGGCATCCAGGGGTTGGGGGGCGCCCTCGTGCAGCGCATTGAAGGCAGCTACAGTAACGTGGTGGGCCTGCCCCTGGCGGAGACCTGGGCGTTGCTGTCCGCCCACGGCGTGGCTGGCCTTCTCGGACCCGTCGATGCATGACGAGATACTGATCAGCGAGGACGCGTTCCTGCACCGAATGGCCCGCCTGCGCAATGGCGTGTTGCAGGCGCTGGCGTTGGAGCGCTGCGCCAGTCCCTCGCGGGTCGGCAGTATCTACAGCGGGTGTGTCGCGCGCATACAGCCCGGGATGGACGCGGCATTCGTAACGATTGAGCCGGGGTTGCAGGGACTGCTGTCGCTGGCGCATCCACAGTGCCCGGCGTCTCTGCGGCAGGGGCAGCGCCTGCTGGTGCAGGTGACCCGCGACAGCGTGGGTGACAAGCGTCCACAGCTCAGTGCCGTGCTGGGATTGCCCGGATCGCACCTGGTGCTGCTGGCCAGCAGGCAGGGCACAGGTCTGTCGCGCCGAATACAGGACCCGGCGTCACGTCGCCGGCTGGGCAGCCTGCTGGCCGAGCTGGCAGCGGGGATCGAGGGTGCCGGCCTGCTGGCGCGCACTGCGGCGGCGGACGCACCCGAGGCGCTGTTGCGCGAGGAGGCCCGATTGCTTGCCGTGAGGTGGCAGGCGTTGCACGCGGCGCCTGCACTGCAGGGGCCACCGCGGGTGCTGGTGCAGGAACTGCCCTTCGCCCAGCGTGTCTTGCGTGACCTGCCAGGGCCCACGCCGTGCACAATTCGTGTCGCCGACGCCGAGACTGCGGCCGCCCTGCGCAGCTGGTGCGCGGTGTATCGACCCGCCTTTGCGCCCCTGGTGGAATACGCCGGCGGCAGTGTCCCCTTGAGTATCCGTCGCGGCGTGGATACGGCCATCGAATCCTTGTTACAGCCGCGGGTTGCATTGCCGTCGGGTGGCAGCCTGATTATCGAGCAGACGTCGGCCATGACCACTGTCGATGTCAATACAGGTGCCGGCAGCGGGAGCAGCGACGCTGCGCTCACGGCCAACCTCGAGGCCGTGGCGGCAGTGCCCCGGGAGCTGCGCCTGCGCGGCATCGGTGGCCTCATCGCAGTTGATTTTGTCTCCCTGACCGATTCCGCGGCCTGGCGCCAGGTGCTGGATGCACTCCAGCCAGCGCTGGAGGAGGATGGGGCCTGCGGCCGGGTGCACCGGGTCGACCCGTTGGGTGTTGTCCTGTTCACGCGCCGCCAGGCCGGTGCGCCGCTGTCCGAGCTGGTCCGCGGCCATGACTGAAGCGCTGTCGATGTATCACCGGTTGAGCCAGCTGTTGTGGCGCCTGATCGTTGCCACCGTGGTCTCGCTGGCAGTGTATGTCAGTGCTGGGCGCTTGCTGGTCGGAATGGTGGAAGCCAACCAGCGCTGGTTGCTGGATGTGCTGAACGCCCGGGTACCTTTTGTGATTGAGCAGGGAGCCCTGTCCGCCGAGTGGCACGGCTTTGGGCCCGAGCTGGTCTTCCGTGATGTGCAGCTGCGGTTTCCCGACGGTGAGCCGCTGTCAGTGGGAGGAGGGCGTGTCGCCATAGATGTTTGGGGCAGCCTGCTGCAACGCTCCCTGCGTATCGGGCACCTGCGTCTCAGCCATTTGTTCTTGTCGGGCGAGGTCACCGCTGCCGGGGAATTTCGCCTCATGGGACTGGGTGGCAGCGGTGGTGATGCAACGGCGCGCCTGCGGGCACTGCTGCTGGACAGCCGGCACGTGACGCTGGAGCAGAACACACTGCAACTGCAGTCCCCGGACGCGCGACAAGACCTGCTCAGGCTCGACCTGGCGTTGCAACGCGAGGGCAGTCACCGACAGTTGCGCGCGATGCTGGAGGCGGAGGATGGCAGTCGCATCCGGATACTCGCCGAGGGTATTGGCGATCCCCTTGCGATGGCGGAATACAGTGGTGTGGTGTACGTAAACGCCGAGCTTGTCGATTTGGCGAGCCTCGACCGCTGGCGTCCCCTGTGGGATCGGCGACTGCCGCTGGGCGCCAGCGGTGAGGCGCGGCTGGAGGGTTGGCTGGACTGGAATGCAGGACTCGACGGTCTGCAGCTGAGGTTGTCTGGCAAGGATCTCGTGCTGCGCGGTGAGGTCGGTGGCTGGGCGCTCCCAGTGGAGCATCTCAGTCTGGAGGCGAGCCTGCAGCAGCAAGGGCAGCGCCTGAGCGTCTTTGTCTCCGATGTGCAGCTGGCCTACGCGGGTGGCCAGCTGGCTGTACCGCGGTTGCAGATGGATGTTTGGGGTGACTCTTTGCGTCTGCGCGGGCGCGATCTTCCCCTGGCGAAAACGGCAGAACTGGTGAGTACGGCGGGGGTATTACCGGCCGCCCTGACCGATGTGCTGCAGGAGCTGGAACCGAGGGGTGCGTTAAGGGAGCTGCAATTCACCATGGATGATATGACCGCGGAAGCGCGCGCATGGGATCTGTCGCTAGCCTTCACCGACGTTGCCCTGGCGTCCTGGCACGGCGCACCGGGCGTAACCGGGGCCAGTGGGTATCTTCAGCTCACACCTTCCAGCGGTCGTGTGATGCTGGACAGTGAAAATATTACCCTGGAATTCCCCACTGTCTACCGTCAACCGCTCGCCTACCGAGAACTCTTTGGGGACCTCGATATCAGCTGGACAGAAGCCGGCGTGCAGCTGCACAGCGGGCTGTTGACCGCCGTGGGAGAGGAGGGCATGGCACAGGCGCTTCTCGGGCTGTGGATTCCGTGGGGGCCAACCCGTAACGGCATAGAAATGGATTTGCTGGTGGGTATGCGTGACTCCGATGCCCGCTATCGCAGCCGATATCTGCCGTATATCCTCGACGAGAACCTGCTGCAGTGGCTGGACAGCAGTGTGCAACAGGCAGCGCTTGATGCCGGCGGTTTTCTCTGGCGTGGCAGTCTCCGTCCTGATGTACCGGCGGGCCGTACCGTACAGTTGTTTTTCGCGCTGCGTGATGCCGAACTGGCCTACCACCCGCGCTGGCCCGCGCTGTCCGTCCCCGAGGGTACCGTACTCATCGATGACACCCGGGTCAGCGTGTGGGCGGGTGCGGCACGGCTCTACGATGCAGCTGTCTCCGACCTGTCTGCGGAAACCTGGCGTTCGCCGGCGGGTGAAATGCGGCTGGCAATCACCGCCCATGTTGCAGGCAGCGCGGCGGACGGACTGCGGGTAATCAACCAGTCGCCACTGGATGAGAGCCTGCAGGGCGCGCTGCAGCAGTGGTCCGCGGAGGGTGGCTTGATGCTTGACCTGACTCTGGATCTTCCCCTGGGGGAGGCGCAATCGCCCGCGCAGGTCGCGCTTGATGTCGCTCTTGCCGACGCGTCGCTGGCCATACGCCCCGGCGAATTGCAGATCGATGCACTGAATGGAGCGCTGCGCTATACCAGCGTGGGTGGGTTCGCCACGGAAGGTATGACGGCACGCCTGTGGGGCAGACCTCTGGCGGTGTCCCTGTCACAACCCGCGCCACATGGAGGCGGGGTAACCCTTGCCGTTGCTGGAGACGTCGAGGTGGCATCGCTGCGGGACTGGCTGGGTGACGCAGTACCGGCGCTGGCGACCGGCGAGGCACCGGTCACAGCGACGCTGGCCATCGTGCCCGGGACCGCGCCGCAGTTGCAGTTGCGCTCGAACCTGCAGGGCGTGACCCTGGCGCTGCCCCAGACCTGGGGCAAGGCAGCGCATGAATCACTCGCCTTCACTGTTGACAGCGCACTGGGAAAAGGGCCGTTAACCCTTGATCTGCGCGCTGGCGACCGTGTCGCAGCGCGTCTTGCCCTCGCCGACGGTCAGCTGGGCGCTGCATCACTGGCGCTGCAGGACCAGCCTTTACCGCTGGTGCAGGGACAGGTGCGCGTGTCCGGGCACGCGGCGTTAGTGGATGTTGATGCCTGGCAGTCTGCCCTTGAGCCGATGTTGCGTGCGCGGCGGGCAGCTGTGGACCCGGCAGCCGGCCCGCAGCTGGTGGTCGAGGAGCTTCTCGTGGATAGCTTGCTGCTGCGTGGACAGGATTGGCAGGATGTGCTGATCAACCTGCAGCAGATGGCGCAGGGCTGGCGGGGTGTTGTCGAGACCCCCTGGATGCGTGCCGCAGGACGAGCGGACGTCAGTCTGTCCAAGCTGGTGCTGAATATCGACGCGCTGGACCTTGCCGGCCTGTCCACGGGCGGAGGCGAGTCCCCCGATCCCGGTGTTGTGAACGACTGGCCGGATATCGATGTCGCTATTGGGCAAGTCCTGCGCGGGGGCAGGCCGTTGGGCCAGCTTTCGTTTGTGCTGCGTCCCGACGATCGCACGCTCGATGTGCAACAGCTGCAGGGCGAGCTCGCGGGTCTGCAAATCGCCTCTGACCCGCAAGCCAGATTGACCTGGTCCGACGAGGGAAGCCGTTTGAGAATGGATCTGGTGGCGGCTGACCTCGCCGATACCCTGGCAGCACTGGGCTATGAAGCCATCCTTGAAACAGAGCAGGGCCGCTTTGAAGTGGACATGCAATGGCCGGGCGCACCGCAGCGATTCGCCCTGGCCAATGCCAGTGGCAGGTTGTCGCTGGCGCTGGATGAGGGTCGCTTCCTCAATGCCTCGGCGGGCGCCTCTGGCGCGCTGCGTGTGGTGAGCATTCTCAATCTGGCGGACATTGTGCAGCGCCTGAGCCTGACCCAGTGGTTTGAGTCAGGTATTCCCTTTGACAGTATGGAGGGGGAGTTGCAACTGCAGGATGGAATGATTCGCGTGCCGGAGCTGGCGGTATCCGGAGCGGGCTCCAGCTTCCGCTTCAGTGGCAGCTCGGAGATTGCCTCCCGTACGCTGGATGGGGAGCTGGTTGCCACGCTGCCGGTGGCGAGTAACCTGCCCTGGGTTGCTGCCCTCACAGCTGGCCTGCCGGTTGCTGCGGGGGTATTCGTGGTCAGCAAACTGTTTGAAAAGCAGGTGTCCCAGTTATCCAGTGCGGTCTATGACATTTCCGGCACCTGGCAGGACCCGGAGGTGCGGCTGGATCGGATATTTGACACCAGCGATGGCGCAGCGCCTGTGGAAGCTGTGCCGGCGCCGGGTGAGGCGGTTCAGGATTCGTCGTCGCCGTCTGCTGCAGCATCCAGCGCATCGCCATCGCCGGCAGCCGACGCCAGCTCGCGCAAATAGCGAAACAGCTTGCGTGCAGCCGCCGGTGCCTGGCCGCGTTTCTGTTCACGCTGGGCTTGCAGCAGCAAATTGCGCAGGTGTTGACGGTCGGTATCGGGCCAGCGCTCGACGACGTCGCCGATAACATCCGGGCCTTCGCTGAGTAGCCGGTCCCGCAGAGCCTCCAGCCCCTGGAAATGGGCTGCGGCCCGATGCTGCTCCTGATGCATGGCGCTCAGCGCGGCAGCAATCGGCTCGGCATCGATGTCGCGCATGAGTTTGCCGATGAACTGCAGGTGACGGCGCCGGGCGCTGTTGGATGTAATGCGTTGGGCCTCGGCGATGGCTTCCAGCAGGCGAGTGTCCTCAATCGGTACCTTCTGCAACTGCTTGTCGCTGAGCGCGGTGAGTGCTTCGCCCAGATTCTGCAGCGCGGTCATGCGCCGCTTCAGCTCACTTTTACTGGGCGGCTCGAAATCGTCATGCTCATCGGTAGGGGTGTAATCAGGCATAAAACCAGGTCGCCAGGCCGAGGAATGAGAAGAATCCGACCACGTCAGTGACCGTAGTCAGCACTACGCCACCCGCCAGGGCCGGATCGATTTTAAGTCGCTTCAGCAGCAGGGGCAGGGCCGCGCCGGTAAACGCGGCCGTGACCAGGTTGATGATGATGGCCAGGGCGATGATCAGGCCCAGGGTCCAGTCCTGAAACCAGGCGGACGCGGCTACTGCCACCACGGCTGCCCACAACAGGCCATTGAGGATACCCGCCCCCACCTCACGGTGGATCAGCCAGGATTCGTTGTTCTTGCTGACCTGTCCCAGGGCGATACCGCGTACCATCACCGTCAGCGTCTGGGTCCCGGCGATGCCCCCCATTGAGGCCACAATCGGCATCAGCACCGCCAGCGCCACTACTTTTTCGATGGTATCCTGAAAAATGTTGATGACCGAGGCGGCAATGAATGCTGTGACCAGGTTGATTCCCAGCCAGATGGCACGCCTGCTGGCTGTGTTGAGTACTGGCGCGAAGGTGTCGGTATCTTCAGCCAGGCCGGCCATCGACGTCAGCGAGTGATCGGCGTCTTCCCGGATCACGTCGACCACGTCGTCAATGGTGATACGGCCAAGCAGGCGTCCGTCGTCATCCACTACCGGGGCCGAGACCCAGTCATTGCGCTCGAACAGACGCGCCACTTCATCGTCCGGCATGGAGGCAGGAATCGGTGGAACATCAGTGAGCATCATTTCCCGCACGGTGGCCGAGGGGTCGGACACCAACAGCGTGTTCAGCGGCAACAGGCCGATAAACTGATCATTGCGATTGACGACAATCAGATTGTCGGTCATGGCAGGTATCTCGGTGTGTCGGCGCAGATAGCGCAGCACCACATCCAGCGTCAATGGCGGGCGGATGGTGATGGTGTCGGTACTCATCAGGCCGCCGGCAGTGTCGTCCGGATAGTTCATGACCTGTTCCAGACGGGCACGGTCCCGGTGGTCCATCGAGTCGAGAACTTCCCGCGTTATGCGGTCCGGGAGCTGCTGCAGGATGTCGGCGAGATCGTCGTCCTGCAGGTGTTCGGTAATCTGGGCGACTTCCGCGGCATCCATGTCGCTGAGGAAGTGTACGCGGAGCTCGTCGCCAAGCTCGTTGATGACGTCCCCCTCGTTCTCCAGTTCCACCATCTGCCACAGGATATGGCGGAATTTGGGCGGCGAGGATTCCAGCAGGTGGGCGACATCGGCAGCAGGCAGACCGTTGAGCATGCGTTTGACATCGGCAAACGTGCCACTCCCCAGCGCGTGGGACAGGCGTTCGAGTCTTGCCTGTGATGATGAGGGCTGCGCCATGGCTTACGGGTCCGCGGAAAAGGGGCTGGTGGCAATGCAGCGCAGATTATCCGGCAAAGCGCCGGGCGTAACAATGTGGCGGGGAGTCAGTGTGACCTATTCACCTTCATCAAAGCGGTTCTCAACCAGCGTGCGCAACGCCTCGAGTGCGGCTTCCTCATCGTGGCCATCGACCTCGATGTCGAGCACCGTGCCTTGCCCCGCCGCCAGCATCATGATGGACATGATGCTCTTGCCGTCGACCATCTCGCCGTTGCGGCCGGCCCGCACAGTGCTGCTGTAGCCCGCGGTACAGCTGACGAACTTGGCGGCGGCACGTGCATGCAGCCCGAGTTTGTTGATGATGGTCAGTTGCGCTTGAATCACGGTTACTGCAGTTCCCGGTGGCGAATATGAACCTGCGGGTACTGCTCTTTGTAGTGCCGGTAGAGCCTGGCCGCAAGATATACTGACCGATGTTGGCCACCGGTACAACCGATCGCCACGGTCATGTAGCTGCGGTTGCTGTCCCGGTACTGCGGCAGCCAGCGATCCAGATATTCGCAAATGCTGTCGAACAACTCGCCGGTCATCGGCTGTGCTTCGAGAAAGTCCCGCACTTCCGTGTCAAGCCCATTCTGCAGGCGCAGTTCTTTCACCCAGTGGGGGTTGGGCAGCATGCGCACATCGAACACCAGATCAGCATCCGTCGGCACGCCGCGTTTGAAGCCAAAGGACTGTATCAGTACCGACATGCTGCCCGAACTTTCGCCGATCAGCCGCTGCCGCACGGCATCCCGCAGTTCGTAGATGGTCAGCTGGCTGGTGTCCAGCACCAGCGCAGCGGCACTGGCGATGGGTTCAAGCAGCTCGCGTTCGCGCTCGATGGCTTCCGCCAGCGGCATCTGCTCGCCACTCAAGGGGTGTTTGCGCCGGGTTTCGCTGAACCGCTTGATCAGCACGCTGTCCTGCGCGTCCAGAAACAGGATTTCGCTGCGCACACTGTCCGGCAGTGCGTCGACGATGGCGTTAAAGTCTTCGAGATTGCGCCAGGCGTTGCGTGCATCAATGCACACCGCAGCACCGCGGAAATGCTCAAAGCCCGGGCGGCTGGCCTCATCGACCAAGGCAGGCAGCAGGGCCGCGGGGAGGTTGTCAATGCAGTAAAACCCCTCGTCTTCCAACTGGTGCAGGGCGGTACTTTTGCCGGACCCCGAGCGGCCTGAGATGATTACCAGGTGCATGGCGCGGGTCAGGCCTGCCACTCGGTCGCGCGCTGGAACAGCGTGGCACTGTCGGGGGCATCACGCAGTGCGTCGCAGAAGCTGGACTGACTGAACAGGCGGGCGATGCGTGCCAGGATGTCCAGGTGGGCCTGGTGGGCCTCTTCGGGCACCAGCAGCACAAACAGGATATCCACCGGCAAATCGTCCGGTGCGTCAAAGTCAATGGGCTCCTCCAGCGTGACCAGGCAACCGATGGGCTGGCTGCAATTGGCGATACGGCAATGCGGAATGGCAATGCCGGCGCCAAGACCGGTACTGCCCAGGCGTTCGCGCGCGATGAGCTGGGCGAAGATATCCGCCTCCGCGAGCTCCGGGCTGTTCTCGCTGACGACGCTGGCCAGCGTTTCAAAGAGCCTTTTTTTACTGCTGCCGGGGGCACGGCAGACCGTGCGCCCCGGCGTCAGCAGTTCAGAAAGAACGTGCATGAAAGTTCCTAACGGGCTCGCGCCTTTTCTTTGTGTTTGATGAGCTGGCGGTCGAGCTTGTCCGCCAGTGCGTCAATCGCTGCATACATGTCCTCTGACTCCGCTGCGGCAAAGATATCCGCGCCTGAAATGTGCACGTTGGCCTCGGCCTTCTGCACCATTTTTTCCACAATCAGGGTGACTTCGGTATTGGTTATCTGGTCAAAATGTCGCTGCAGGCGCTCGAACTTACTCTCCACATATTCACGCAGCGCATGAGTAACCTCTACGTGGTGTCCGCTGACGTTCAATTGCATACCTGACTCCTTCTTCTCATGAAAGCCGGGCTGGTCGCCCGGAACCGGTGTGCCGCTTTCTGCCAGCGGCAACCTGACAAAGTACTGCCGGGCAGTACACTGATAGTCTAGACCAATCTCTTGCGCTCATTGGAGGGCGGGATCATCAGCATCTCGCGATATTTGGCCACGGTACGGCGGGCCACCTGCAAACCCTGCTCCTCCAATACGGCCGCAATCTTGCTGTCGCTGAGCGGTTTGCGCGGGTTTTCCGCTGCCACCAGCTTGCGAATCAGCGCCTTGATGGCGGTGGAAGAGGCCTCGCCACCCTCAGTCGTGCCCACATGGCTGGAAAAGAAATATTTCAGTTCGAAGATACCCCTCGGCGTGTGCATGTACTTGCGTGTCGTGGCGCGGGATATGGTCGATTCGTGCATCTCGATGGCTTCCGCAATGTCATGCAGCACCAACGGCTTCATGGCTTCTTCGCCATACTCAAGGAAATTGCGCTGGTGTTCCACGATCTTGCTCGCCACTTTCATCAGCGTTTCGTTGCGGCTGTGCAGGCTCTTCAGGAACCAGCGCGCTTCCTGGAGGTTGTCCTTCAGGAAGGTGTTGTCGGCGCTGCTGTCGGCGCGACGTATCAGGCTGGCGTAGCTGTCATTGATGCGCAGCTTGGGGGCGATGTCAGGGTTGAGCTCGACCACCCAGCGGCCGTTGCGCTTGCTCACGAAGACATCGGGAACCACGTACTCCGTGGTGTCTTCGCCGACGCTTTGCCCCGGGTTTGGGTCGAGGGTGCGGATCAGGTCTAGCACTTCTTTCAGCTGTGCTTCGCTGAGGCGCATACGGCGCATGATCTGCTTGTAGTCTCCGCTGCCCAGTTGTGCCATGTGCCGGCTGATCATCAGCCGCGCCTGTTCCACGCAGGGTGTCCCCGGGGGAAGCTGTTGCAGTTGCACAAGCAGGCATTCCTGCAGGTCGCGTGTACAGACCCCGGCCGGTTCAAACTGCTGCAGGCAGTGCAGCACTGCCACGACCTCGTCGAGGTCGATGTCCAGATCCGGCGTCAGGGACTCGTGGATATCCTCGACGCTGCTCTGCAGGCGACCGTTGGCGTCGGTCGCATCGATAATGGCCATGGCGATGATGCGATCGGTGTCTGACAGGCGAGTCAGGTTCAGTTGCCAGAGCAGCTGGTCCTGCAGACTGTCGCGGGCATTGTTGCGCGCGTCAAAATCGCCGTCAAACGCGTCCTCCCCCTGACTCGCGGGAGCCGACGAGGAGGGCAGCAGGTCATCCCACTGGGTGTCGACAGGGAGTTCATCGGGGAGGGTGTCGGTTTGCCATTCGTCAGCGCTAGCGGCGACGTCGCGCTCGGCCTGTTCCGGAGTGGCTTCTCCGGTGGACTGGCTGTTCTCGGTCGCCAGCGCGCGGGCTTCAGCCTCGGCGTCGTAGTCGTCCTCGGCAAGTTCCAGCAGTGGGTTACTGTCCAGCGCCTGCTGGATCTCCTGCTGCAAATCCAGGGTGCTCAGCTGCAGCAGCTTGATGGCCTGTTGCAGCTGCGGCGTCATTGTCAGCTGTTGGCCAAGCTTGAGTTGAAGCGACTGTTTCATCAACGTACTGGATTCATCCCGGGTACCGCCGCGGGTTGGCTGTGATGCCAGTGTAGCGCTGGCGCAGGTAGCCGCGCAACAGAATGGCGCGAAATTTGCTTGCGGGATTGTGGAGGCCCGGGGCAGGGGTGAGGCCCTGCGTCAAAGCCTGAAGTGCTCGCCCAGATAGACCTTGCGCACGCGGGGGTTTTCCAGCACTTCCTGGGCATTTCCCTCGGCGATGATATGCCCCTCGCCGACGATGTAGGCACGCTCGCAGATGTCGAGGGTTTCGCGGACGTTGTGGTCTGTGATCAACACGCCTATGCCGCGCTTGCGCAGATGAATGATGATGTCCTTGATATCGGAAACCGAGATCGGGTCCACGCCGGCGAAGGGTTCGTCAAGCAGGATGAAGTCGGGCTCGGTCGCCAGTGCGCGGGCGATTTCCACGCGGCGCCGCTCGCCTCCGGACAGTGCCTGGCCGAGGCTGGTGCGCAGGTGAGTCAGGTGGAACTCCTCCAGCAGCCGGTCGCAGTGTGCCAGTCGCTCGGCCTTGCCCAGGTCGGGCCGCGTTTCGAGAATCGCGAGCAGGTTGTCCTGCACGCTCAGCTTGCGGAAAATGGAGGCCTCCTGGGGCAGGTAGCCAAGCCCGCGGCGCGCCCGGTCGTGCATCGCCAGTGACGTGATATCTTCGCCATTCAGTTCGATGCGCCCGGCGTCTGCCGTGATAATGCCAACCACCATGTAGAAGCAGGTGGTTTTACCTGCCCCGTTGGGGCCCAGCAGACCGACCACCTGCCCACTGGAAATCTCCAGCGAGACGTCGATGACCACCTTGCGACCCCGGTAGGCCTTGGCCAGGTTACTCGCCCTGAGTTGCGCCACGCTGCGCCTCTTGTTCGTCGCCTTCCAGCACCTCGGCGGGGATGACGACCTCGACCCGGCCGCCGTCCTCGCGCCGACCGGCGTCGGCCCTGACCCGCTGCTCCGCCATGAAATAATCGATGGTATTGCCGGTAACAATCGAGCCGTCCTGCTCAATCCGCGCTTCGCGGCTGAGTTTCACCCGCTCCTGGGATTTGAAATACTCGATGCTGAGCGCTGCCGCGTGAATAACCGCCTTGTCGGCCGCCGGCTGCTGCTGCATACGCGCCGGGCTGCCTTCCGCCACGATGCGGTCAGCGGCCTCCCGGCCATGGAAGATGGTGAGCTTGTTGGCCTGGATCTGCAGGCTGCCCTGTTGCAGACGCACGTTTCCCGTGTATTCGGTAAAGCCCTCGCGCTCATCGCGCAGGGCCTGATCAGCACTGATTCGAATTGGCTGCTCGCGGTCGCTGGGCAGCGCCTGTGTGGCGCTGGCCAGCAGCAGGCTGATCACCGCAAGCCCGATGCTGAGTGCACGTGGGCCAATGCGACTCCCCTCAGGAGCCTTCCGGAACATAGATCCCCTCCACGCCGGGCATCAGGCGTATGGTTTGGCGCTTCAGGTCTGCGAACATCCCGTCGGCGGTAAGTACATTGTTGCCCTGGGTCACCCTGACCGGGACCTTGGACCTTGCGGTGCGCTGTTTCAGGTTGAGGGTCATGGCGCTGGTTTCCAGAACACCCCCGGCCTTGTCATCAGTCAGCACCACGTCTTTGCGCAATATCAGTATGCCAGTCCGGTGCTTGAGCCGGCCGCGCGTGGCACTGGCCGACCAGGTCTGGTTGTTGCCGTCATGCGAGTAGAACCTTGGCTGCTCCAGATCTGAGACCTCATCGTCACCCCGATGTTCCACACGCACGGCCTCCATGACATGGGCGAGGTTACCGTCTTCCGCATAGGTCAGGCTGCGCGAGTCTAGCAGATAGGTCTGTACAATATCTGCCTGTTGCGCCACGGGTCTGCGCTCCAGCGGACCACCGCCCGTGATGCCCAGGTACCACGCCGCCACGCCGACCAGCACCGCCGCGAGAAGCCATGGACGCCTGCGTCGCTCCATCAGCGGAACTCTGTGAGCAGGTCGTCCCACTGCCCGCGCGCCTGCAACAGCCACTCGGCGGCCTCCCGCACGGCCCCCGCACCGCCCGGGGCGCGGCTGCACCAGTCTGCGGCGGCGCGCACCTCAGGCACCGCATCGGACACGGTCATCCCGATACCTGCCGCGCAAATTGCACCGAGATCGGGAAGGTCGTCGCCCATGTAGGCACATTCGGTGAGAGCCAGGCCCAGGTGTTTCCCGAGTTCCTGCAGTGCACTGAGCTTGTCTTCCCGGCCCTCGAACAGGTCGACGATGCCCAGCTCTGTGGCCCGTCTGGCGACCATATCCGAACGGCGGCCGGTAATGATCGCCACCCGTATGCCGCAACGCTGCAGCAGTTTGATACCCAGTCCATCCTTGATATTGAAGGACTTCAACTCGCTGCCATCGCTGGCGTAGGTCACCCGGCCGTCACTCAGGACGCCGTCGACATCAAGCGCCAGCAGCCGGATAGCCCGTGCGGGGTGGGGCTCGGTGGCCATATCAGGCGATACCCGCATGCAGAAGGTTCATCAAGTGAATCACACCCACCATACGCCCTCCGCGTTGCACAACGAGGGAGGTGATTTTGTTTTCTTCCATGATGCGCAGCGCCTCGGCTGCCAGCATGTTGGGCCCGATTGTCTTCGCACCGCGGGTCATCAGGTCGCTGATCGGGGTGTTGCGCACATCCACGTCCTCGTCCAGCGCGCGCCTCAGGTCGCCGTCGGTGAATATTCCCACCAGTGTGTCCTCCGGCCCGGTGACGGTGGTCATTCCCAGCCCCTTGCGACTGATTTCCAGCAGCGCCTCGGACAGTGGCGTAGCGGGTGTTACCCGCGGGATCGCCGCCCCGGTATGCATGATGTCCTCAACCTTGAGGAGCAGCTTTTTACCCAGCGTGCCGCCCGGGTGTGAAAAGGCGAAATCCTCTGCTGTGAAACCGCGTGCTTCCAGTAGCGCGATGGCCAGCGCGTCACCCATGACCAACGCAGTGGTCGTGCTGGAGGTGGGTGCAAGGTTCAGCGGGCAGGCTTCCGTGTGTACGCCCGTATCCAGGTGGGCATCGGAGGCTTCGGCGAGGGGGGAATCGGGATTGCCGGTCATGCTGATCAGCGGTATGCCGAGCCGTTTGAGTAGCGGCAGCAGTGTGACAACCTCGGGCGAGCGGCCGCTGTTGGAAAGGGCAATCACCGCATCGTCCGCAGTGATCATGCCGATGTCGCCGTGGCTCGCCTCCGCTGGATGCACATAAAAGGCGGGTGTGCCCGTGCTTGCCAGGGTGGCGGCAATCTTGCTGGCAATATGCCCGGACTTTCCCATGCCCGTTACGATCACGCGCCCCTTCACGGCGAGCAGTAGCTCGCAGGCGCCAGCGAAGCCGGCACCGATACGTGCTTCGAGTTCGGCGATGGCATCGCGCTCCATGCGGATCGTGCGTTGCGCGGAAGCGATGTGGGCAGCAGGGTCATGTGCGTGCATGGCGGGCGGCAGGCTCAGCGGGTCCGGTACAGCCAGTAATAGTACAGCCCGTACACCGCCAGTAACAGTAGGCCGAGGCTGCGGCCGATATAGGCATAGCCCTCCGTACCCGATTTGTGCCGGCCGCGGCTCAGGTAGACCGCTGCCGCCAGTAGCAGCGTCATACCGGCCATGGTGAGGTAGTCCCGGTACAGCACCAGGGCGTCGAGGGCCTGGGTTTCGATCAGGCCCGGAATGGCCATCACCGCGAGCAGGTTGAACAGGTTGGAGCCGATAACGTTGCCCACAGCAATGTCCGCATGGCCGCGCAGGGCACTGGCCACCGTCGCCGCAAGTTCCGGCAGACTGGTGCCGATGGCCACGATGGTCAGGCCGATGACCAGCTCTGATACCCCCAGTTGTTCAGCAATGCCGGTGGCGCCCCACACAAGCAGTCGCGAGCTGGCAACCAGCAGCAGCAATCCGCCACCAAACTTGAGCCAGGCGGTTGCCAGGGGGGTGGGCTCGCGGGTCAGTTCGGAGGCCTCCTGCAGCAGCTCGGGGTCGGTAGCTTCGCCGCGCAGCATTGCGGTCATGATGATCGCCAGCGTTGCCAGCATGACCATGCCGTCCAGCGGGGACAGCTCGCCGTCGATGAGCAAAAGCGCTGCCGCCAGGGTGACCAGCAGCAACGTGGGCAGCTCGCGCCGCATGCAGCCGGGGTGTACCTTCAGTGGCGCAATCAGCAGCGTCACGCCGAGCACAAGGCCGATATTGGCGATGTTGGAGCCCAGCGCGTTGCCAATGGCAAGTGCTCCGGCACCGGTGACCGCTGCGGTCAGCGAAACGAGGATCTCCGGTGCAGAGGTGCCTATCGATACAATGGTCAAGCCGATGACAATCGGCGACATGCCGAGGTTTGCCGCCAGCGATGCCGCCCCCGCGATGAATACATCGGCGCTCCAGATCAGAATCAGGAAGCCGATGACAATGGCAGCTGTTGCTAACAGCATAAAAGCGCATTTCCTGTTAAAGTAGACGGCCCCCACAGCGATGGAACTGTTGCCGGCGCGGCGGTGTCGAACGCCGTGGCAGCTCTCGGCACAGGGGTTGTGGGAGCGCAGTATACAGAGCGCCGACCGGCATGTAATGACATTCAAGGATAAGGTATGACCCAATTGCTGCAATGGGCTGCAACCCTGCTTATGGTTGTGGCCCTAAATGTACAGGCCACTGAGCCGGTTGCGCCACTCGGTGCCCACGAGGTGGTCAGGCAGGCGACCGACCAGGTGATGTCTGCGGTCAGCGAGGCCGAGGGCTACATGGACACGGAGCCCGAGCGGTTCTACAACACCTTGCAGGCCATACTGGACGATGTGGTGGATTTCCGCGGCTTCGCCCGTGGCGTGATGGGCCCCTATGCCAGTGTAGAGCGTTATCGCTCCCTGGACGGCGCCGGTCGCGACCAGCTGCGCGACCAGCTGGAGCGCTTCACGGAGGTCATGCGCGAGGGTCTGGTGCGTACCTACGGCAAGGGTCTGCTGGCCTTTGGTGGCTCCAGAATCGAAGTCCCTGACCTCAGCGCAGAAGAGTCGGCGGGCCCGCGTGCCGCCGTCCGGCAGCTGATCTACAACAGCGGTGCCGAACCCTACGTGTTGGTGTATCACATGGGGCGCGATCGCGATGGCCAGTGGAAACTGCGCAACCTGGTTATCGAGAATGTCAACCTCGGCGAGATTTACCGCAGCCAGTTCGAGGCTTCCGCACGCAAGCACGGTGGCGATCTGGACACCGTGATTGCACAGTGGTCAGCGGTGGATATCCAGAGCTGACGTGGCCGGGAGCACCTGTCGCGGCACTCGCCACTGAGCGTCGATTCGCCTAGAATGCGGCGCCTTGCGCCAATGCGGCTTGTTTTGGGGAAAGAACATGATGGATGCGGCAACCGTAACAGCCCTGCTTGAGGCTCATTTACAGGACTGCGATGTCCGGGTTGAGGGTGAAGGCAACCGTTACGACATCACGGCCATCGGCGAGGTCTTTGAGGGCAAGCGCCCTGTGCAGCGGCAGCAGCTGGTGTATGCCGCGCTTGCCGAGCAGATTGCCAATGGCAGTATTCACGCGGTGAACATACGCACGTTTACCCCTGAGCAATGGGGCGCGGGCGGCTGAGCCCGTTCGTCAGGAGTATCTAGTGGATAAATTGGCTATTCGCGGCGGGCATCGCCTGCACGGTGAGCTGCGCATTTCCGGTGCCAAGAACGCGGCGCTGCCCATTCTGGCAGCGACCTTGCTGACCGACGAGCGCGTGATTATCAGCAACTTGCCGCACCTGCACGACATCACCACGATGATCGAACTGCTGGGCTGCATGGGCGTGAAACTGACCCTGGACGAAAAGCTGGGTATTGAGGTGGACGCCAGCGATGTCACCGAGTTCTCTGCGCCCTACGAACTGGTCAAGACGATGCGTGCCTCGATTCTCGTGCTGGGCCCTATGGTCGCCCGCTTCGGGCGTGCCCACGTGTCCTTCCCTGGAGGCTGTGCCATTGGCAGCCGCCCGGTCGATCTGCACCTGAAAGGCCTGGAGGCAATGGGGGCACAGATCACCGTTGACGGTGGCTACATCAACGCGGAAGTCAGCGGTCGTTTGCGCGGTGCCCGTATTGTGATGGAGACGGTGACCGTCGGCGGTACCGAGAACATCATGATGGCGGCTACCCTCGCGGATGGGCGCACGGTGATTGAGAACGCGGCCCGCGAGCCAGAAGTGGTGGATCTGGCGGAATGCCTGATTGCCATGGGTGCGCACATCAGCGGCCACGGATCAGACACGATAACGATTGACGGGGTGGAACGGCTGCACGGTTGCGAGTATCGGGTGATGCCCGACCGCATCGAAACCGGTACCTACCTCGTGGCAGCCGCTGCGACCGGCGGCAGCATTATGCTGCGTCAGACCTGTCCGCATGCCCTTGAAGTGGTGCTGGCCAAACTGGCAGCGGCCGGCGCGAAGGTGGAGCAGGGTGAGGACTGGATTGCGCTGGATATGGAAGGTCGGCGGCCGCGCGCCGTGAGCGTGAAGACGGCACCCTATCCTGGTTTTCCCACGGATATGCAGGCCCAGTTTACCGCCATGAACGCCATTGCCGAGGGCACGGCCACGGTCACCGAGACCGTGTTTGAAAACCGGCTCATCCAGACCCATGAAATGAATCGCATGGGTGCGCACATTGTGATTGAAGGCAATACCGCCATCATCACCGGGCAGCCCGGTCTGCAGGGTGCACCGGTGATGGCCAGCGACCTGCGCGCGTCGGCAAGCCTGGTCATCGCGGCGCTGGTTGCCGAGGGAGAGACCATTATCGATCGCATCTACCACATCGACCGCGGCTACGAGTGTATCGAAGAGAAACTGCAGGCACTGGGGGCGGATATCCGTCGCCTGTCCAGCTGAGGTCCGCTATGGCACAACCTTTGACCATGGCCTTGACGAAAGGCCGCATACTGCAGGAAACCCTGCCTTTGCTGGCCAGAGCCGGTATCGAGCCGCTGGAGGATATTCACAGCAGCCGGAAGCTGATCTTCGCCACGACGCGGGCCGACATTCAGCTGGTCGTGATTCGCGGTACCGATGTCCCCACCTATGTGCGCCATGGTGCTGCCGACCTTGGTGTGGTGGGTAAGGACATTCTGCTGGAACACGGTGCTGAGGGTCTCTACGAACCGCTGGACCTCGGGATTGCCCGCTGCCGGCTGATGACTGCGGGCCCCGTCGGCTGGTCGGCGTCCGGTGCTCGTGTTCGCGTGGCCACCAAGTTCGTCAATATCGCCCGGCGACACTTCGCCGCGCAGGGCGTCCACGCCGATGTCATCAAACTGTACGGGGCCATGGAGTTGGCGCCGATGATGGATCTGGCAGATTTGATTGTCGACATCGTCGACACCGGTAACACGCTGCGGGCCAATGGCATGGAGCCGCTGGACGAAATCGCCCGAATCAGCTCCCGCCTCATCGTCAACAAGGCCGCCATGCGGGCCCGGTATGGTGTGGTCCATGAGCTTGTCGAGCGCCTCGCGGCGGCGGCGGAGGTCGACTGAAATGCGGCGTCTTGACACCCGCAGTGCAGACTTCGACCAGAGCCTGGATGCCCTGACAGCCTGGGAAGAGGGGCTGGACACCGCGGTAGAAGCGGCCGTTGCGGAGATTATCGCGGCGGTGCGCCAGCGCGGTGACGACGCGCTGCTGGAGTACACCGCGCGCTTTGATCGGCGGTCTGTTGCTGCCGCGGCCCAGCTGGAGGTCCCACCGGAGCGCCTGCAGCAGGCGCTGAACACGATTCCCCAGCCTCAGCGGCTGGCTCTGGAGCAGGCTGCGGCACGGATTCGCAGCTACCACGAGCACCAGCGGCAGGCCAGTTGGCAGTATCGGGACGAAGAGGGCAACCTGCTCGGCCAGCAGATTACGGCGCTGGAGCGGGTTGGTATCTACGTGCCGGGCGGTAAGGCGAGCTATCCCTCGTCAGTGCTGATGAACGCCCTGCCCGCACGGGTGGCGGGGGTGGACGAGATCGTGATGGTCGTTCCCGCGCCGGAGGGTGAGTTGAACGATCTGGTGCTGGCCGCTGCCGCCATCGCCGGTGTGGATCGCGTCTTCACCCTGGGTGGCGCCCAGGCGGTTGCCGCGCTGGCCTACGGTACGGCCACGGTGCCGGCGGTGGACAAGATTGTCGGCCCGGGCAACATGTATGTGGCGACCGCGAAGCGCCAGGTGTTTGGCCGGGTGGGCATCGACATGATCGCCGGTCCATCAGAAATACTCATTGTCTGCGATGGCACCACCGATCCGGACTGGGTGGCGATGGATTTGTTTTCGCAGGCGGAACATGATGAAAACGCCCAGTCGTTGCTGCTGTGTCCCGATGCGGATTACATCGCGCGGGTGGCGGAGAGCATTGAACGCCTGCTGCCTGCCATGGAGCGGTCAGAGATCATTCGCGCATCACTCACCGGGCGCGGTGCCCTCATCCTCACCCGTGACCTTGCGGAGGCTGTCGCGCTCTGCAATCGCCTCGCACCGGAACACCTCGAGCTGTCCGTCGCCGACCCTGAAGCGCTGCTGCCCCAGATCAGGCACGCAGGTGCCATTTTCATGGGCGCCTACACCTCGGAGAGCCTGGGCGATTACTGTGCCGGGCCCAATCATGTGCTGCCCACGTCACGTACAGCACGCTTTTTCTCTCCGTTGGGTGTCTACGATTTCCAGAAGCGCAGTTCGTTGATCATGTGCAGTGAGGCCGGTGTGCAGACGCTGGGGCGCGTCGCATCGACGCTGGCCCGCGGCGAACAGCTGACCGCCCACGCACGCAGTGCGGAGCTGCGCCTGCGCGACGACTGACGATCACGCGCTAGATGGTGGGTGAATGGCGCAGCGTACCGACGATGGCGCGCAGGTCGATGGATTGCTGGTTGCGCTGCACCGTGATGTCGATATTGTCTCCCGGGCGCAGTTGCGCGATGCGGTGCATCGTAATGCGTCCGTCCTGTACCGGCTCGCCATCGATGTGGGTGATGATGTCGCGTACCTGGATGCCCGCCCGCTGTGCCGGGCTGTCCTCTGCCATCGCCGTCACTTCAAGTAACTGCATGCCCGGCCGGCGTTCATCCAGCCCGCGAACGGGTGCCACGCTCACGCCCAGCCAGCCGCGGATGACCTCGCCATAGCGAATCAGGTCCTCCATCACAAACAGGGCCATGTTGACCGGTGTGGCCAGGCTGATGCCGATGCCGGTCGCGCTGCCCCGGGTCTGGTCGGCGCCGGTGTAGATCAGCGTGTTGATGCCCAGCAGTTCCCCGCGGGCATTGACCAGCGCGCCACCGGAATTCCCGAGATGAATGATGGCATCGGTCTGGATGTAATCCTCATAGGCCGAGAGCTGCAGCCCGTAGCGGCCCAGCGCTGAAACAATCCCCTGGGTAACCGAGTGGCCGAAGCCCAGGGGGTTGCCAATGGCCAGCACCACATCACCCACGCGCGCGGTGTCGGAGTTGCCGAGGGTGATGGGTTGCAGGTCTTCAAGGTTGATTTTCAGCACCGCGAGATCCGTGGCCGGGTCCGTACCGATCACCACGGCATTTGCCGAGCGCCCGTCGTGCAATAGCACCTGGATAGCGTCGGCTTCATGGATGACATGGTTGTTGGTAAGCACATGGCCCTCGGCGGTCATGATGACGCCTGAACCCAGTGAGCGTTCAATTCGCTGGCGCTGCGCGGGTACCCGGTTTGACGGCCGGTTGAGCAGGTCGCCCGGGCGCGTTTCGCCGCGGGAGGGGATCAGCTTTGCCGTGTAGATGTTGACAACCGCGGGTGTGGCGCTGCGCACCGCGGCGGCATAGCTCATGGCGGTATCACCGCGATTTCCCGCGTCGCTGCGCGGCAGAACCCAGCGGTCCAGAATCAACAGGGCCGCCAGCAGGCCGGCAATCGCGGGCCAGACAAAATAGCGCAGGCTGTTGGGCATAGGGTGGCGGCCGTGTGTCGAATTGCAGCGCCATTGTATATGATGGTCGAAACATCCACAGCCACGAAACCGCAGAAATCCCGGAATACCGCCATGCCTGTCCCGTTGCAAAAACTGGTACGCCACACTGACCAACTGCTGGATGTTGCGCGCTTTCGCGACTACTGCCCCAACGGCCTGCAGGTGGAGGGGCGCGCCCAGGTGCAACGCCTGGTCAGCGGTGTCACCGCCTGCCAGGCCCTGTTGGAGGCGGCAGTTGAGCAGCGGGCGGATGCCATCCTGGTACACCATGGATATTTCTGGCGCGGTGAGGCGGAGCCTGTGGTGGGCATGAAGCGCCGGCGGTTGGCCACGCTGCTGGAACACGATATCAGCCTGTTGGCCTACCATCTGCCGCTCGATGCCCACCCCGACCTGGGGAATAATGCACGGCTGGGTGCCCTGCTGGGCATGATCGACGTGCAGCCCCTGGACCCCGACGACGCGGCGGCCGTGGGCAATATCGGCCACCTGCCCGCACCGCGCAAGGTGGCGGAACTGCTTGATGACATTGCGCGGTTCGCCGGGCGCAGACCTCTCCACGTCGGGGACCCCGAGCAGTCAGTCCGGCGGGTTGCCTGGTGTACCGGTGCTGCCCAGTCGTATATCGGGCAAGCGGTGGCGGCGGGTGCGGACCTGTACCTCACCGGCGAGGTTTCCGAGCCGACGGTGCATATCGCGCGGGAGGAGGGTATTCACTTCGTGGCGGCGGGACACCATGCGACGGAGCGCTATGGCGTACAGGCGCTCGGGGCGCATCTTGCCGCCGAATTCGGTCTGGAGCACCGGTTTATCGATATCGATAACCCGGTGTAGATGAGCGCTTCAGCGATCCTGCGCGGGTTTGGGCTGACGCTCGATGCCGAATTCCTCGTTGAGCATGCCCTTTTCACCGGGAGAGGTTTTCGGCGCGTAGTCCAGGGGCGGCTGGATGTGTGCCAGGTGTGCCGGTATCTCGGCGTCGTCCTCGGCGCCTCCCTGTAAACGCTCCAGGGATACCGGTCCCTTGTCCTGACACAGGGTCTCCGCGCCTGCGGCAAGGTGGTTGTGGACATTGCGGTAGCTGTCGGTCAGGGTGTTCAGCAGCCTCGCGGTCTGCGTGAAATGCTCAACCACCTCGTTTTCATAGGCCCGTTTATCCTGGGTCATCTGGTCCAGCTTGCGCTCCGTGTCGCGCAGCCGCTGGCCGTCTGCAGACAGGCGGCGGCCGAGCAGCAGGCCGACGGCGCCGCCCACGAGCAGAGTGATGGCGCCGGTGACTATCAGAATCGTCAAACTGTACACAGGGTTTCCTCTTTGCGGCGGGAAGGGCAGTGGCGAGTATACCGCAATCTGCCGGGGACTCTAGCGCGGGTCTGGCGAAAGCGTTGCCAAGGCCTCGCTGCATGGATAGAGTGTGCCGCCAGTTTTCCCATCAACCAGAGGTCGGACAGCGGCGTGAGTGCAGCGCAACAGACGCCCTGGGAGCGCTACCAGGCAGATTTGCAGCAGCCGGGGTTTTCCTGTGATCCTGCGCAGGAGGCGGCCGTGCGTCTGTTGCAGGATGTCTTTGAGCGCCTGGTACAACAGGAACAGCGTCGCTCAGCGTGGTGGCAGTGGTGGCGGCGCCGTCCTGCGGCACCGGAGCGGGGCCTGTACCTGTGGGGCGGCGTGGGTCGCGGCAAGACCTATCTGATGGACACCTTCTTCGATTGCCTGCCTTTCGAGCGCAAGCTGCGTGTGCATTTCCACCGCTTCATGCAGCGCGTGCACGCAGAGTTGAAGCAGCTGGCGGGGGAGAAGAATCCACTGCAGCAGGTGGCAGACCATCTCGCCGCCGATGCCCGTGTGGTGTGTTTCGATGAGTTCTTCGTCACCGACATCGCGGATGCCATGATTCTGGGTGGCCTGATGGAGGCGCTCTTCGCGCGTGGCGTGACGCTGGTGGCCACCTCCAACATCGAACCCTCCCGGCTGTATCTGAATGGTCTCCAGCGGCAGCGTTTCCTTCCCGCCATCGCGCTGATCGAACAGCATACACAGGTGGTGAATGTGGATGCGGGTGTGGATTATCGACTGCGTACGCTGGAGAGGGCGGAGCTTTATCACTACCCACTGGATGCCGAAGCGGATGTCAGCCTGCGCCAGAGTTTCGAGCGCCTGGCGCCGCATGCCGCGACCGAGGGCGCCAGTCTGCAGATCAATGGCCGCGCCATTCGCACGCGCAGTGTGGCCGATGATGTGGTCTGGTTTGACTTCGCCGAGCTGTGTGAAGGGCCGCGCTCACAGAACGACTACATCGAGCTCGCCCGCGAGTTCCATGCGGTGGTGCTGTCCGGCGTGCCGGCTCTGGGCGTCGGCAATGATGACGCCGCGCGCCGCTTCATCAACCTGGTCGACGAGTTCTACGATCGCAACGTAAAGCTGGTGATGGCTGCTGACAGGCAGCTGTTGGACCTGTATGATGGCCACCGCTTGAGGTTCGAGTTCCAGCGGACCGTGTCCCGTTTGCAGGAAATGCAGTCTCACGACTATCTCGCCAGGGAGCACCGACCCTGAGCGCGAGTGACTCTGCCCGGCGACAGATTATTTTCAGCGGTGCTTGAAAAGCCGGGTGCGAAGCAGTAGTATTCGCGCTCTCGAAATTGGAGCCCTCCAAGAGGCGTTTATTCATGAAAACTTTCAGTGCCAAAGCCGAAGACGTGCGCCACGACTGGTTTGTCGTCGATGCGTCAGGCAAGACCCTCGGGCGCCTGGCCAGCGAAATCGCCCACCGCTTGCGCGGCAAGCACAAGGCTGAGTACACACCGCACGTTGATACTGGCGACTACATCGTGGTGATTAATGCCGAAAAGATCCACGTGACCGGTGCCAAGGCCAAAGACAAGATGTACCACCACCACACGGGGTTCATTGGCGGCATCAAGTCCATCTCGTTTGAGAAGCTGATCGACAAGGCGCCTGAGCGTGTGCTGCAGACCGCGGTGAAGGGCATGCTGCCCCGCAATCCGCTGGGTCGCGCCATGTTCAAGAAGCTGAAGGTCTACGCGGGCGCAGAGCATCCGCACACCGCCCAGCAGCCGCAAGCATTGAACATCTAACGGATATCCTTCTATGTCAGCAACCCAGTATTACGGAACCGGCCGCCGCAAGACCTCCACGGCCCGTGTGTTCATCCAGACCGGCGGCGGTAACATCACGGTCAACAAACGCCCGCTCGACCAGTACTTCGGTCGCGAAGTGGCGCGCATGATTGTGCGCCAGCCTCTCGAGTTGGTGGAACTGGCCGACAAGTTCGACGTCAACGTGACGGTCGAAGGCGGCGGTAGTTTCGGCCAGGCCGGCGCCATTCGTCACGGTATCACTCGTGCCCTGATGGACTACGACGAAGCGCTGCGCGGCACCCTGCGCCGTGCCGGCTTTGTCACCCGCGACGCGCGTGAAGTCGAACGGAAGAAAGTGGGTTTGCGCAAGGCGCGCAAGCGTCCGCAGTACTCCAAGCGCTGAGTGTGCGGTTGGCCGATCGGGCCGGCTGCCTCGTATCGAAAACGTCCGGTTTGGTATTCAGGCCGGGCGTTTTTTTGTGCTGAAAAAACAGGGAGTTACTGGCGAATCCCTGGCTCTTTCAGGGGCTTTATGTTGCCAGCAACGAACAAAATCATTACTATTTGCGGCATTTTTTGCGATGTCGTCACCCGAGCCTGTCATCGTCAGTGGCCAGGCCGGTAATCAGGAGTGAAAAGCATGAGTAGCGATGGCGTGAACACCGGCAGGAGACGTTTCCTGACCGCCGCGACGAGTGTGGTTGGCGTTGCCGGCGCAGTGGGTATCGCGGTGCCGTTTGTCGGGTCCTGGAACCCATCTGCCAAGGCGAAAGCCGCAGGTGCACCGGTGAAGGCTGACATCAGCAAGCTGGAGCCTGGCCAGATGATCGTGGTCGAGTGGCGCGGCAAGCCGGTCTACGTGGTCCACCGCACTGCCGCCATGCTGGCTGATCTGGACAAGTTGACCGGTGATCTGAAAGACCCCGACTCTGCGATCTCGACGCAGCCGGCGTACATCGACGGCCCGGCGCGCGCACTGCGCCCCGAGATCTTCGTTGCTGAAGGTTTGTGCACCCACCTGGGGTGCGCACCCAAATACCGGCCCGAAGTCGGCGCAGCCGATCTGGGCGGTGATGAGTGGCTGGGCGGCTTTTTCTGCCCCTGCCACGGTTCCAAGTTTGATTTGTCCGGGCGCGTCTACGCCGGCGTCCCGGCGTCCACCAACCTGGTGGTGCCGCCGTACTCCTTTGAGACCGAGTCGGTTCTGGTAATTGGCGTGGACGCGGAGGCAGCCTGATGATCAATATGCTTGTAGGATTGCGTGACTGGGTAGACGAACGCCTGCCGATCATGCGCGCCTGGAACACCCATATGGGCCAGTACTACGCGCCGAAGAACTTCAACCTCTGGTACTACTTTGGTGTGCTGTCGCTGCTGGTTCTGGTAAACCAGTTGTTGACGGGTATCTGGCTCACCATGAACTATACCCCCAGCGCAGAACAGGCCTTTGCCTCGGTCGAATACATCATGCGTGATGTGGACTACGGCTGGATACTGCGCTACATGCACTCCACCGGCGCTTCAGCGTTCTTCGTGGTGGTGTACCTGCACATGTTCCGGGCGCTGATTTACGGCTCCTACAAAAAGCCCCGCGAGCTGATCTGGATCTTTGGCATGCTGATCTTCGTTGTGCTGATGGCCGAGGCATTCGTGGGCTACGTGTTGCCCTGGGGCCAGATGTCCTACTGGGGTGCACAGGTGATCATTTCCCTGTTTGGTGCCATTCCGGTGGTCGGTGAAGACCTGGTCACCTGGATTCGCGGCGACTACCTGATTTCAGGTGTCACCCTGAACCGGTTCTTCGCCCTGCACGTTGTCGCCCTGCCGATCGTGCTGCTCGCGCTGGTCGTGCTGCACCTGCTGGCGCTGCACGAAGTGGGTTCCAATAACCCGGATGGCGTTGACATCAAGAAGCACAAGGGTCCGGATGGCGTGCCGCTGGACGGCGTGGCTTTCCATCCGTACTACACGGTCCACGACCTGCAGGCCATCGGCGTATTCCTGTTTATCTTCTGTGCCGTGATGTTCTTCATGCCGGAGATGGGCGGGTTCTTCCTTGAGTACGCCAATTTTGAGGAAGCGAATGCCCTGAAGACGCCGGATCATATCGCGCCGGTCTGGTACTTCACGCCTTTCTACTCCGTGCTGCGCGCGGTGCCGGACAAGTTCTGGGGCTTCGTCGCCTTTGCGGCCTCCGTGGCGATACCGTTCCTGCTGCCCTGGTTGGACCGCAGCCCGGTCAAGTCCTGGCGCTACCGCGGCAACCTTAACAAAGTCATGCTGGTGCTGTTCGTGGCGAGCTTCCTGATCCTTGGCGTCCTGGGCGTCAAGGCGCCGACGCCGGAGCGCACGCTGCTGGCCCAGATCTGCTCCGTGTTCTACTTCGCGTTTTTCCTGCTGATGCCGATCTGGTCCTCTCTGGACAAGACCAAGCCGGTTCCGGAACGTGTGACGATGGATGGCGGTATCGGGTTCTGGGGTAGTATCGCCGGCCTCGCCCTGATTCTCACGCTTACCATACTGCCTCTGAAGGCAGTGGGCGCCGGCGGTGAATACAACTGCGGCTCCATGCCCTGCGACGAGATCAGTGTGAACCCGCACGACAAGCCGTCCCTGCAGAACGGCGCCAAGCTGTACATGAACTACTGTATGGCCTGCCACTCGCTGAAGTACGCACGCTACAAGCGCACCGCGGAGGATCTGGGCATTCCGGAGGACCTGTTCACCGAGAACCTGATCTTCGATACCGATGTGCGTATCGGCGAGCTCATGGACAATGCCATGGATGACCGTCTGGCCAAGACCTGGTTCGGCGCCACGCCCCCGGATCTCACCCTGGTCTCCCGGGCCCGCCAGCCCGAGTGGTTGTATACCTACCTGCGCACGTTCTACCTGGATGAAAGCCGTCCCTACGGCGTGAACAACAAGGTGTTCAAGGATGTAGGCATGCCGCACGTTATGCTGGAACTGCAGGGCCTGCAGGCCTGTGCGATGGGCCCCGGCAAGGCGAACAACGGCGGTGTGCGTCGCGATCCACTGACCGGAGAGCCGCTGCTTGAAGAGCCCTGCGGCCAGTTCACCCTGGTACAGGAAGGCGCCATGTCACCCGAAGAATTCGACAGTGCCATGTACGACCTGGTGAATTTCCTTGCCTACACGGCCGAGCCCAGCGCAGCGGACCGGCAGCGCATCGGTGTGTACGTGCTGCTGTTCATCGCATTGTTCTTCATTTTTGCCTGGCTGTTGAACCGCGAGTACTGGAAAGACGTTCACTGATATGCCCCCCGGGACCGGCATCTTGCCGGTCTCCCTCACGTTCTGGATTGCACTATGAAACGAGCTGATGACAACGCAATGGGTGTGGTGGCGAAACGGTCTTCCATGACCTTCTTCTCTGACAGTGCCAGCCAATACAGCCACCGGGTGCGCATCGTGCTGGCCGAGAAGGGCGTCACGGTGGATATGATTGAGTCGGATGGTGCCCATCCGCCGGCGGAACTGGCCGACCTCAACCCGTATAATTCACTGCCGACGCTCGTCGACCGCGATCTCGTACTGTACGAATCCAAGGTGATGATGGAGTATCTGGACGAGCGGTTCCCGCATCCCCCGCTGCTGCCGGTGTACCCCGTTGCGCGTGCCGAAAGTCGCCTCTACATCCACCGGATTGAAAAGGACTGGTGTTCGCTGGTGGACTCCATCCAGCACTCACGCAGTGACAACGTGGTCAGCAAGGCCACCAAGGAACTGCGCGATGGGCTGGTGGGTATCGCCCCCATTTTTGCTGAAAAGCCGTTCTTCATGAGCGAGGAGTTCACCCTGGTGGATTGCTGTCTGGCTCCGATCCTCTGGCGATTGCCCTCCCTGGGGATTGATATTCGCCCCGGCAAGCAAACCAAGCCCCTGCTGGCCTACATGGATGCCCTGTTTGGTCGTGAGTCGTTCCAGGAGAGCCTCTCCGAGCAGGAACGCGAGATGCGCCCCTAGGGCGCGCCGGGTAGCCCACATGTCTGACGACTCCGCAACGATGACGCCCAGTCGGCCCTACATCATGCGGGCGCTGTACGAGTGGATTGTCGACAACGACTGTACGCCCTACCTGCTGGTCGACGCCCGGCGCCCGGGCGTTGAAGTGCCTGCCCAGTATGTAAAGGATGGGCAGATCGTGCTCAACGTGAGCCCGACGGCGGTGATCGAGTTGCTGATCGGCAACGAGTGGATCAGTTTCAATGGACGCTTCGGCGGTACGCCGACGGATATTCTGTTGCCGGTTTCGGCGGTGATCGGGATTTATGCCCGTGAGAACGGCCAGGGCATGGTGTTTGAAGCGGAGGACCCGTCGCCGGAGCCGCCGGACAGCCCGCCGGGAGATGACGGGGGGCCGTCCTCGTCAAAACCGGAGGGCCGTCCGGCGCTGAAAATCGTCAAGTAGCGCCAGCGGCCTGCACGATCAAGCTGATCAGGGCAGAATCTCGAACAACTGCACGACACGGGTGACGCCAGAGACCGAGGCGGCCACATCGGATATCCTGCGCGCCTCCTCCTGCGACACCAGCCCCATCAGATACACCACACTGTTCTCCGTAACCACCTTGGTGCGCACTCCGGGTGTGTCCATGTTCGCCAGTAGCCAGGATTTGATCTTGGTGGTTATCCAGGCATCGCTGGTGCGCACCAGTGCCCCGGTAGGCGCCTTCACATCGATTTCGTTGTAGATGCGCCGCACGCCGCGTATTTTGCGCACTTCCTCCGCCGCCTGCGCCTTCAGGTCAGGGCTGCTGACCTGACCGGCGAGCAGTACATAGCCGTTGTAGCTGACGGCGATCAGGTGGGCATCGTCAAATGCCGTGTTGGCAGCATGAATGTTGACGATGGACTTGATTTCGATGCTCTCGTCCTCAAGCCGTTGCGCCATGGTGCGCTCGTCCGGTTTATCCTCGATAGAGTCCGCCTCTACGGTGGCCAGCATGCTCCCGCAGCCAGCGAGAAGCAGGCTGCCGAGAAGGGCGAAGAGCGGTGCAATCTGTTTCATGGTCAGTTTCCGTTGTAGTTACCAAACAGGCTGCGATCAATCAACTCACAGAGCAAGTGAATGACCACGGTGTGCAATTCTATCACCCGGGGACGCCGCGCGGCTGCGCAGGCAATGCGGATGTCAGTGTCCCTCAGTATTGCCGGCAGTGAGGCTTCCACGGCGTTGGACAGCAGCACGACGGTAACGTTGCGTTCCTGTGCCGCCGCAATGGCTCGCAACAGGCTGTCTGCCGCAGGTCCGCTACTGAAGCAGACCAGGGTATCTCCTGGCTGACCCAGTGCTCGTACCTGGCGGGCCCAGATCTCCTCAATACCCTGCTCGTGGGCGATGCCCGACAGGCTGGCCCCGTCGGCTGCCAGGGCAATCGCCGGCAGTGAGGGGCGATCCCGTTCAAGGCCGGCCAGCAGCGCGCTGCAGAAGAGATGGCTGAGGCCGGCGTCGACGCCGTTGCCGCAGGCCATGACCTTGCCTTCTCGCAGCAGCGTCGCCACGATGCTGGCTGCAGCCTGTTGCACAGGCCCCGCCAGTTCGTCTACCGCCATTGCCAGTGCGCTGATGCTGTCCTGCACGGTGTCGGCAATCAGCCCGTAATCATCATCCATGCATGGTATCCGCCGCTGGGGAGTCAGGCACTGAAGGCGCTGCGTATCCACCGCGGCGCCGGTTCAGGGTCGGATTGTCGCGGGTCGAAGGCAAGTACGTCAAATCGGCAGGGCATGTTTTGCCAGCGGGTGCTGCACTGCAGGAAAAACCTGGCCGTACGCAGCAGCTTTTGCTGCTTGCGTCTGTCTACTGACGCGGCAGCGGAGCTGAAACGGGGGTTACTCCGCGCGCGAACTTCGACGAACACGAGCTGCCCCTGATCCAGGGCAATGATATCGATTTCGCCCAGCTTGCAGCGAAAGTTGCGCTGCAGGACCTGCCAACCCTGCGCGAGTAGCCAGCGTGCCGCCAGTTCTTCATACCGGTCGCCGTGGTTCTGCATGCCGATACCTCCCTGTATCGGCCGCAGTATAGGTCAGGGGCGCACCAGATCGCTGCCATCAAATACTGCCAACACGGGTTCGCGTTGCAGACGCAGGCTCGGGTCCAGGCGCAGTAGCCCCGTATCGCCGCGGAGCAGCGCATCGGCACCGGCCTGCAACTGCGCGAACCGCGATTGTACCAGCCAGGCATCGGCCCCCAGGGCGTTCAGGCGCGCCAGGTTGTCGCTGCCGGTGTTGCCCGCGGCGATGGCGACCCGCAGGCCCGGGTTGCTGCCCAGCAGCCAGGGGAGCTCTGTCAGGCGGACGCCGTTAAGGTCGCGGTCGCGCAGGTCCGGTACGCCGCTGTAAATACTGGATGTGGCGTACACGGGGACGTTGCCCGCGTAGTGGAATGCCAGCAACGGTTTCAGCGAGCGCGCTTCGGCGGGCGAGTCGGCGAGGAGGAAGATGACGTCGATGTCCTGCCGCCGGCGTGGGGTAAATTCGATATTGGTCGCCAGCATGCTGCGAATATCGCTGGCGCGCTGTTCACTGGGGCTCAGGTTGAGCGCGTTCTTGACGTTGTCAGAGTAAGCCTCTGCGCTGGCATAACTCGCCGTGCCGACAACGCTGCCGCCAAGTGCCTGCCAGCGGCTGCGCAGCACATCCTCGCTACGCGCACCGCGCTCGCCGGCCGGGCGCAGCACCAGGGCCCGGCGCGCGCCGTTACCGTAAGCCAGTTCTGCGACGCGCCGGGCATCGTCTTCAGGTGCCAGTGACAGCTGTACCAGCGCGCTGCCGCCCTGCAGGGCATTGCTATCCGTGCGATTCAGCGCGAGCACCGGGACCGGTCGCTCGGGCAGTTGCCCGAGCTCTGTCACGGCCTCCTTGCTCAAGGGGCCGATGACGATTTCCGCGCCTCCCGCGACGGCGTGCCGGTAGGCGGCCGTGGCGGACTCGAACGCAGTGGTGTCGATAAAGCTGAGTGCATAGGGCGGCTCGCCGCGGGCCTGGGCAGCAAAATAGTGCGCCAGGTAACCGTCCTGAACGGCCCGCGCGGCGGGCGCGAGACGTCCGCTCAACGGCAGCAGCAATGCGACCCGGGTGGGAGACGCGGGGCCGCGGGCGAGGTATTCAAGCCCGCCCGGCAGCGGCGCAGCGGCGGCGTGCGCAGGGTATTCGTTCCGCCACTGCTGCAGCGCCTCTTGCAGGGCCTGCCGATTCTCCGCGCGCCGGTCAAGAAGCGCCAGCTCCAGCCAGCCCCTCCAGTCCCGGTCTGTGGTGGTGGACAGCTCCGCCGCCAGATCGCTTTCCTCGGCGCGGTTCAGGTCGGCCCATACAGCGCGCCGCAGCGCTGCGTCCCCGGCCTGCTCCGAGAGGATGCCGGCTCCCGTCCTGGCGCTGGCCAGCCAATCCCCGGCAAGCTGTGCTACCTCGGCGCTGAACGCGGCGCGTTCAAGGCGCAGCGCCTCGGGCGCCGCGGCGTTGCGGGTGGCGGCAACCCATCGCCGGCTGCCTTCGAGGTCGCCACGCAGAAAAGCCGCGCGAGCCAGCAGAAAGTCCCGCCGGGCAAGGTCCTCGCCGGCAAGCTCCCGTGGCAGTTCCGCCAGCGCCTGCTCTGCAGCCATCCAGTCGCGAGCCCGCAGCGCCGTCCGGGCCTGAGCGAAAACGTCGTCCCAGCGGCTGACCGGCATGGGGGGTGGCAGTTCGGGGGCAGCTTCCACAGGTTTCTCCGGCGCTACCGCCTGTGGCGGTGGCGTGAGCGGCTCGGGAGGCGCTGTGCTGCATCCGCTGCCCAGAGCCAGCACCAGGGCGAGGCCCGCCCAGTGGCTGCCAGCGGTGATCGGGGTCGTTGTACGCGTCATGCTATCCTTCCGGCTGCAACAGGATCGCCGCCAACAGCGGCGACGTCCATGCTTGGATGAATGATACAGGGCGAAGGGTGATCAGTGGAATCGGGACTGTATGTTGTTGCCACGCCAATCGGCAACCTGGGCGATATAACGGCGCGTGCTCTGGACGTGCTGGCGGCGGCGGACCTGGTGGCGGCGGAGGATACGCGGCATACCGCGCGCCTGTTGCAACATTTCTCCATCACTACAAGCCTCTTGGCTTACCACGAGCACAGCGATGAGCGTGCTCAGGCCCGGATCATGGCCTGTCTCGCGGACGGTGGCGCCGTGGCGCTGGTCTCCGATGCCGGCACGCCGCTGATTTCCGATCCCGGTTACCGCCTGGTGCGCGACGTGCAGGCGGCGGGTTACCGTGTCATACCGCTGCCCGGCCCCTGCGCCGCCATTGCCGCACTCAGTGCCTCAGGCTTGCCGACCGACCGCTTTCTGTTTGAAGGTTTTCTGCCCGCCAAGTCCGGCGCCCGCCTGCGTCGATTGCAGGATCTGGCGTCAGAGTCGGCAACACTGGTCTTCTATGAAGCACCGCATCGCGTGGCGGAAACGCTGCAGGCGATGTTGGAGACCTTTGGTGCCGAGCGCGAGGCCCTGCTCGCGCGCGAACTCAGCAAAACCTTCGAAACGCTGAAGCGTGCACCCTTGGCCGAGCTCACCAGCTTCGTCGCCGGTGACAGCAATCAGCAACGGGGTGAGATTGTGCTGGCCGTGGCGGGTCAGCGCAGGCGCGACGACACCCTGACCCCGGACACCCAGAGGTTATTGCAGCGGCTGGCGCAGGAGTTGCCCGCCAAGCGCGCGGCGACGCTGGTGGCCGAACTCACCGGTCTGCGCAAGAAGCAGCTGTACGACTTTCTGCTGGAGCAGCGGCAGGCCCCGTGAGCCGGTGGCGAGCGGCGACTCTCCTTGCCAGCGCCGCTGGCAGCGAGTAGTCTTGCCGCCGAGTCGGTCAGGCGATCGCTTCCGGTTATGTACCGGGGGAGGAAAGTCCGGGCTCCACAGGGCAGGGTGCCAGGTAACGCCTGGGGGGCGTGAGCCTACGGAAAGTGCAACAGAAAGGATACCGCCCGGCGCAAGTCGGGTAAGGGTGAAAAGGTGCGGTAAGAGCGCACCGCGCGGCTGGTAACAGGCGTGGCGATGGTAAACCCCACTCGGAGCAAGACCAAATAGGAATCCGTATGCTGCGGCCCGCAGTGGATTCGGGTAGGTCGCTACAGGCCGGCGGCGACGCCGGTCGCAGATGAATGATCGTCCTCGACAGAACCCGGCTTATCGACCGACTCGCTTTTTCCCCTCCCTGCGGCTGCGCCTCACCGGCCTGCCGCGGGGACATTTCCCGCGCGATTGGCTCCGCTCCTTATGTTAATTTCTGCTAACGCGATCCATCTTGAAGAAGAAAATAGCCTTTAACTTAAAGTGAATCCTTAATATACGATGTTAGCGCTCTGTTTTAAGGTAATTTTCGCTTTCACACACGCTGCCAGAAGCTATCATTTTGCCCTCCAATCAGCGCTAATTAGCTGAAATTAAAACGTTTTTCGCGTCAGGCTCGCTTGACACCCCAATTGCTGCGCCCCTATAGTGTCGAAAAGTGGGAAGAAGTGGATATATCTGGCTTTTTGTGGTTTTTAAGGGCCGGATAAGCGGGGGAAACTGACGTGTTTCGTGGGGTGCAGCACATCAATATGGACGCCAAGGGGCGACTGGCCATGCCAGCGCGCCAGCGCGAGCCGTTGCGTGCCCTCTGCGATGGCCAGATCGTGATCACCATCGATACCCAGGTGAAGTGTCTCGTGATCTACCCGCTTCCCGATTGGGAGCGTATCGAAAAGCACATCCAGTCATTGCCTGCCCTCAAGCCTGCGGTGAAGCGGTTCCAGCGCCTGGTGCTGGGCTATGCCACAGATGTAGAGATGGACAGCAATGGTCGTTGCCTGTTGCCCCAGCCCCTGCGGGATTATGCCCAGCTGGACAAGAAGCTGGTGCTGGTGGGTCAGGGCAACAAGCTGGAGCTGTGGGCGGAGGAGCTGTGGCTGGCGGAGCGCGAACAGGCGCTGCTCGAGTCCGGCGCCGACGCGGAGTTGCCCGACGAATTAATGTCTCTGACCCTGTAGGTGAGCGGCATGCATCAGACAGTTTTGTTACGAGAGGCGGTGGAAGCTCTGGTGACGACAAGCGATGGTACCTACGTCGATGGCACCTTTGGGCGCGGTGGCCACAGTCGGGCAGTCCTGCAGCGGCTCTCTTCGCACGGACATCTGCTGGGGGTGGACAAGGACCCTGCCGCGGCTGCCGTCGCCGCCCAACTGAGCGCCACAGATTCCCGTTTCAGTTTCTTCCACGGTTCTTTTGCTGAGCTGCCCACCGAACTGGCTTCCCGCGGTATCACCGGCCTGGACGGCATTCTGCTTGATCTGGGTGTTTCCAGCCCGCAGCTGGACGACAGCGAGCGCGGTTTCAGTTTTCAGCACGATGGTCCGCTGGACATGCGTATGGACACCAGCAGTGGTGAGACGGCGGCCCAGTGGCTGGCGCGCGCCACCGAGCAGGATATCGCCACGGTGCTGAAAGAATACGGTGAAGAGCGTTTTGCGCGCCGTATTGCGGGGGCTATTGTCTCCGCCCGTGCGGAGGCCCCCATCGTCACCACCGGTCGTCTGGCCAAAATCGTCAGTGAGGCCAATCCGCGCTGGGAGAAGCACAAGCATCCGGCGACGCGCGCGTTCCAGGGTATTCGCATCTTCATCAACCGCGAGCTGGATGATCTGGCTGCATTGCTGACGGCGACCCTGGGCCTGCTCAAAGTGGGCGGCCGCCTGGTGGTGATCAGCTTCCACTCATTGGAAGACAGGTTGGTAAAGCGCTATATGCGCGATATGGCGCGCGGTGATGCCTTGCCAGCAGGTGTCCCGGTACGCGACAGCGCACTTAACCGGCAGATGCGCCTGGTGGGCAAATCCCTGCGGGCAGGCCCCGGGGAGGTCACCGCAAATCCCCGCGCGCGGAGTGCCATCATGCGTGTTGCCGAGAAGATCAGCTGATATGGCGGCCCGCGCGACATCTGCAGTTACCGCCCCTGAGCACAGTGTCAGCCTGCAATCCCTCGCGCTGTTTGGCACCCTGCTGGCGCTGGTGCTGGGCTCGGCTTTTGGCGTTATCCACAGCTCCCACGACTGCCGTCGACTGTATGCCGTGCTGCAGCAGCTGGAGGCGGACCAGTGGTACCTGCAGGAAGACTATGGCCGCCTGTTGCTGGAGCAGAGCACCTGGGCCTCTCATTACCGCGTCGAGCGCGTTGCCACCCGCGAACTGAATATGCAGGCGCCCGTGCTGGAAGGCCTCAAGGTGGTGCGGCCATGACCCGCTCCCGCGCGCCCGCCGTCGCGCCCTGGCGCTTCTACCTGGTCGCGATTGCACTGCTGGCGATGCTCGCATTGCTGGTGGGCAGGGTGCTGTCACTGCAGGTGCTGGATATCGAGCATGGGCGCAGCTTCCTACAGGACCAGGGCGAAAGCCGTTCCATGCGCAATGCTGAAATTCCCGCCTACCGCGGTGTCATTTCGGACCGTCGCGGCGAGCCGCTTGCGGTCAGTACGCCGGTCATCTCCCTGGTTGCGGACCCCCGTTTGCTGGCTGCTGTCGAGGATCTCTCACCGCTGGCCACCGCGCTGGATATGCCGCTGCCCGACCTGCAGGCGCGCCTTGAGCGCTTTTCCGGCCGTTCATTCATGTACCTGCGGCGGCATATGGTGCCTGCCGAGGCACGCGAAGTGCTGGCGCTGAAGCTGCCCGGCGTGTCGGGTCGGCGTGAATACCAGCGCTACTATCCGGCCGGTGAGGTGGCGGGTCACCTAGTGGGGTTCACCAACCTGGACGGGCGCGGTATCGCCGGGCTGGAGCTGGCGTACGACGACTGGCTCAAGGGCACCCCGGGCAAGAAGCAGTACATCAAGGATCTGCGCGGCGATGTGGTGCGCGACATCGGTGTGCTGGAGCCGGCGCGTTCCGGCAAGGACCTGCGGTTGAGTATCGACCTGCGCCTGCAGTACCTGCATCACCAGGAGCTGCAGCGCGCCATGGCGGTGACCGGGGCCAGCTCCGGCAGCATTGTGACCCTGGATAGCCGCACCGGTGAGGTGCTGGCCATGGTGAACCACCCCGTTTACAACCCCAATGGCCGCCGCGGCATCAGTCCCGACCAGACCCGCAATCGGGCCATCACTGATATGTTCGAGCCCGGCTCGACCATGAAAACCTTCACCCTGGTCGCGGCACTGGAAAGCGGTCGTTTTTCAAGCGAGACCATGATTGATACCTCACCGGGACGCATTCGCGTGGGCCGCAAGACGCTGCCTGATCCACGCAACTACGGTGAAATATCGGTTTCTCGGATTATCGAAAAGTCCAGCCAGGTGGGCGTGACCAAAATCGCGCTGGATATCGGTCACGAGCCGATTCGGGATGTGTTTCGTCGCTTCGGTTTCGGCGCGGCGCTGGGCACCGGGTTCCCGGGAGAGAGCGCCGGTCAGCTGCCCAACCGCAGCCGCTGGAGTGACATCGAGAAAGTCACGCTGGCATTCGGCTACGGGCTGACGGCCACGCCTCTGCAACTGGCGCACGCCTACACCGCCTTCGCCAATGACGGTGTGATGCCGCCCGTATCGCTGCTTGCTGCCGACGAGCGCGAGCCCGAGGGAACCCGCGTCGTGGACGCGGATATCGCGCGTGAGGTGCTCGCGGTGCTGCAACGGGTCACCGAAGAACACGGCACCGCGCGGCGCGCGCGGGTGCCGGGGTATGCGGTGGGCGGCAAGACCGGCACGGTGCACAAGGTTGGTCCCGGTGGCTATCAGGATAACAAGTACATTGCCTTTTTTGCCGGTATAGCGCCCACCGCGGACCCTCGTTTCGTCACCGTGGTGGTGATCAACGAACCGCAGGGTGAGGCCTATGGCGGTGGCGCCGCTGCGGCCCCGGTGTTTGCGCGGGTCGCGCAGGGCACCCTGCGCCTGCTCAACCTGCCGCCGGATGACACTGAAGCCGTGCTGGCCGTTGCGGCGCACGCCCCGGGGGTGTCGGGATGAGCCTGGCTGCGCCGCAAATCGCTGTATCCCTGGCTGACCTGCTGGGCCCAAGGGCCGGCGCCTGGGCGGATGTGCAGGTCACCGGCGTGCAGCTCGACAGCCGTCGTGTGGCGGCGGGCGACCTGTTTCTCGCCCTGCCCGGAGCGGCGCACGACGGCCGCCAGTTCATTGAGCAGGCGGTCGCCCGCGGCGCGGTCGCCGTGCTGGCGGAGCCGCCGGTGGCCGGTTATGTAGACGTCCTCCACGTGCCCCTGCTGGAGCAGGCGGAATTGGCACAGTCGGTGGGCGAGATTGCCGCGCGCTTTTATGGTGATCCCAGTGGCGGGATGATGATGGTGGGTGTCACCGGCACCAATGGCAAGACCACCACCAGCCGACTGGTGGCGCAATTGCTGCGCGCCGCAGGCTATCGCTGTGGCGTCATTGGTACGCTCGGAGCGGTGCTCGACGACACGGCCACGGAAGCGGTCAACACCACGCCGGATGCGGTGTCGCTGCAGCAACAGCTGGCAGCCTGGCGTACCGAGGGTGTCGATGCTGTGTGCATGGAGGTGTCGTCCCACGCACTGGATCAGGGCAGGGTGCAGGGCACGCGCTTTGATGTGGCGGTATTTACCAATCTCTCGCGAGACCATCTTGACTACCATGGCAGCATGCAGGCCTACGCGCGCAGCAAGCAGCGTCTGTTTTCCCAGGCAGGCCTGCGCTTTGCGGTGGTTAATGCTGACGATCCTTTCAGCGCGCAGATGCTGGCCGCGCTGCCTGCGGGTGTAGAGGCGGTGACCTTTTCCAGCAGTGGTGGGCCGGCAGATGTCTGCGCCCGGCAGACAGAACCTTTTCCGGGTGGCGTGCGTGCGCAGCTGCAGACACCCTGGGGCAGTGGCGAGCTGGAACTGCCATTGCCGGGGGTATTCAACCTCTCCAACGCGCTGGCGGCGATTACCTGTGCGGTCCTGCTCGGCGGTGAGCTTCCCGCGGTGCTGGCTGCCGCAGCGGGTCTGCACGCTGTGCCCGGACGCATGCAGAGCGTGCCCAACACCCTGGGCCTGCAGGTGATCGTCGACTACGCCCACACGCCCGATGCCCTGGAGAAGGCTCTGCAGGCCTTGCGGCCACAGGTTGAGGGCCGCCTGATTGTGGTGTTCGGCTGCGGCGGAGACCGCGATCCCGGTAAACGTGCCGTGATGGGTCGGGTGGCGAGTACGGCGGCGGACCAGGTGGTGCTGACGTCGGATAACCCACGCAGCGAGGACCCCCGGGCAATTCTGGATGATATCCAGCGGGGCTGTCAGGGCCGGGTGCAGTTGGAGGTCGACCGCGGCGCGGCGATTGCCCTGGCAATTTCCGAGGCGCAGCCTGGCGATTGCGTGCTGATCGCCGGCAAGGGGCACGAAACCTACCAGATTATCGGGCATCAGCGTCTTGCCTTCAGCGATGTCGACAGTGCCGCCTGGGCCCTGCAGCAGAGGGCGGTGTCATGATGCGCAACCTCCGCCTCAGCGAATTGAGTGTCCCATTGCAGGCGCGCTTACGGGGCGCTGACCTGAGCATTACCGGTGTCACCACCGACAGTCGCAGGGTGGCGCCGGGGGATCTGTTTGTGGCGTTGCAGGGTGAACGCTTCGATGGTCACGACTTTCTCCAGGCTGTCGCGGAAGCCGGTGCGGTGGCGGCGGTGGTCAGCCGCGATGTCGACACACCGCTGGCTCTGCTTCAGGTCGCTGATACGCAGCGCGCGCTGGGGCAGCTGGGAGCGTTCAACCGGTCACTCTTCTCCGCCCCGCTGATTGCCATTACCGGCAGCGCTGGAAAAACCACGGCGAAGAACCTGATTGCCGCCGTGTTGTCCCGCCGCGGTCCGGTGCTGGCGACGCAAGGCAATCTGAACAACGAAATCGGCGTGCCGCTGACCCTTTTGCAACTCGCGCCGGAGCATGTGTTTGCGGTGATTGAGATGGGCGCCTGCCGGCAGGGCGATGTGGCCTGGCTGTGCGAGCTGGCGCGACCGAACATCGCTGTTCTGCTGAATGCCATGCCGGCGCATCTGGAGGGCTTTGGCAGTCTGGAGGGGGTCGCGTCGGCCAAGGGCGAAATTTACGCGGGTCTGGAAGGGGCGGGTATCGCCATCGTCAATGCCGACCAGCCCTGGGCAACGCGCTGGCGCACGCGTGCCGCGGGGGCCACGGTGCTGGACTACGGCCTCGAACAGGCTGCAGCGATCAGCGCCCACAGCATTCAGTCGCGCGGCGCCCAGGGCGTGACGTTCGTCGTCAGCACGCCCGCCGGAGAAGCTCCGGTGCGCCTGCAACTGCCGGGTCGACACAACGTATCCAACGCACTCGCAGCCATCGCCGTCGGTCTCGCCTGTGAGCTCAGCCTGGCGGATATCACCGCGGGTCTCGCTGGTGTGGCTCCGGTCCCGGGCCGCGGCGCGCGAGTCGCCGGTCGTGGAGGCTCTGTGCTGATCGACGACAGCTACAACGCGAACCCCGGCTCGGTGCGCGCCGCCATTGACGTGTTGGCGGCCTGCCCGGGAAGACGCACGCTGGTGCTGGGCGCGATGCTCGAGTTGGGCGCAGGCAGTGAGCAATTGCACCGCGAGGTCTGGGCCTATGCGCGGGAGCGGGGTATCGACCGCATGGTCGCGGTCGGGCCGGCGCTGCTGGGCGCCGTGGAGCAACTGGGCGGCGAATGGTTTGCCGACTGCGAGGCCGCGTCCCTGGCGCTGCGTGAAGATCTGGGGCCGGGCGACACAGTACTGATCAAGGGGTCCCGTGGCGTTGCCATGGAGCGCCTGCTGGCGACTTTGCGGGAGACGGGGAACTGACATGCTGTTATTCCTGGCAGAATATCTGACCCACTTCGCCGGCGGTTTCCAGGTGTTCCAGTACCTCACGCTGCGCAGCATCCTGGCGGCCGGAACTGCGCTGGCGATTTCGCTGCTGGTCGGTCCGGCGATGATCCGCCGCCTGAACCTCTACCAGGTCGGGCAGTCCGTCCGCAGTGACGGGCCACAATCGCACCTCAGCAAATCTGGTACACCGACCATGGGCGGCGCCCTGATCCTCGTCGCCATCGCCATTAGCAGTCTGCTGTGGGCGGACTTGCGCAATCCCTACATCTGGGTGGCTCTGGGCGTGACAGCAGTGTTCGGCGCGGTCGGGTGGGTGGACGACTACCGCAAGGTGGTAGAGCGGGATTCACGCGGCCTGCCGGCACGCTGGAAATACTTCTGGCAGTCACTGGCAGGACTCGCCGCGGCGCTCTACCTCTACCTTGCGTTTGATACCCCGGTCACCACGGAGCTCTATATCCCGTTTTTCAAGGACTTTGCCTGGAGCATGGGGCCGCTGTTTATCCTGCTGACGTACTTCGTGATTGTCGGTGCCAGCAACGCGGTGAACCTGACTGACGGGCTGGATGGCCTGGCGATACTGCCCACCGTCATGGTTGGCTCTGCGCTCGGCATCATTGCCTACCTCACGGGTAACGTGAATTTCGCCGACTACCTGCATATTCCCTATGTGGCGGGCAGCGGCGAACTCGCCGTGTTCTGCGGCGCAATCGCTGGAGCCGGCCTGGGTTTTCTCTGGTTCAACACCTATCCGGCGCAGGTGTTCATGGGCGATGTGGGCGCGTTGGCCCTCGGCGCGGCACTGGGCACGGTGGCCGTGATCACCCGGCATGAAATCGTGTTCTTCATCATGGGAGGCATCTTCGTGCTGGAAACCGTCTCGGTGATCCTGCAGGTGGCGTCCTTCAAGCTGACCGGGCGGCGGATCTTCCGCATGGCCCCGATACACCATCACTTCGAGTTGAAGGGTTGGCCTGAGCCGCGGGTCATCGTGCGCTTCTGGATTATCACCGTCATGCTGGTCCTGTTCGGGCTGGCTACGTTGAAACTGCGTTAGGCGGGGAGTAGCTGAGTCAATGGCACAGGGTCTTATAGCAAGCAGCGGCGACGAGGTGGTTTTCGGCCTCGGCGCGACTGGCTTGTCCTGCGCACGTTTCCTGCATCGCAGCGGCCGGCGTTTCGTGGTGATCGACACCCGTGAGCAGCCCCCCGAGCTGGCCATGCTGCAGCGCGAGATGCCGGATGTGCCTGTGTTTGCCGGCGCCATACCTGACGCAGTCATCGAGCAGGGCGGGAGCTGGGTGGTCAGCCCGGGCATTGCACTGGACCACCCCATCGTGGTGCGGGCACTGGCGGCAGGCGCCACCGTGTGCGGGGACATCGACCTGTTCATGCGCGCCGCAGAGGCGCCGGTAGTGGGTATCACCGGCTCCAACGCCAAGTCGACGGTGACTGCGCTGCTCGGTGAAATGGCCGCGGCAGCGGGCCTCAATGTTGGCGTGGGCGGCAATCTCGGTGTGCCGGCCCTCGATCTGCTGGCACCTGAGCGCGAACTGTATGTATTGGAACTCTCCAGCTTTCAGCTTGAACGCGCGGCCAGCCTCGGTCTCGCTGTCGCGACCGTCCTGAATGTGTCTGCAGACCATCTGGACCGGCATGGCAGTTTGCAGCAGTACCACCAGGCCAAGCACCGGATTTTTCGCGGCTGCGCGCACGCCGTGGTCAATCGCGATGATCCGCTGACGTTGCCGCTGGTCGGTGCCGAAACCGCCGTGACCAGCTGGCGCCTGAAGGAGCCGGAGCTTCACGGCTTCGGCCTGCGCCAGATTGACGGTCAGGAGTGGCTCTGCCTCGGATTCGATGCCTTGCTGACCGTGGAAGAGCTCGGCATTCAGGGGCGGCACAATGTCGGTAATGTGCTGGCGGCGCTGGCCCTGGGTCATGCGGCGGGGTTACCCATGGCGGCGATGCAGTCCGCGGCACGCTCGTTTTCAGGTCTGCCCCATCGCTGTCAGCTGGTTGCAGAGCACAGCGGCGTGCGCTTCGTCAACGACTCCAAGGGCACGAACGTGGGCGCCACGCGCGCGGCTCTCATCGGTTTTGGCGCCGGACGCAATGTGATTCTGATTGCCGGTGGTGTTGGCAAGGGCCAGGATTTCCGCCCGCTGCGCCAGCCGCTGCAGGCCAGTGGCAAGGCCCTGATCCTGATTGGCGAAGCCGCAGGGCAGATAGCGGATGCCGCGGGTGACCTGCTGCCGATACAGCGTGCCGCAGACATGGCGGACGCGGTGCGCCGTGCTGCGGCCTGCGCAGCGGCAGGCGACGTGGTGCTGCTTTCACCCGCCTGTGCCAGCTTTGACATGTTCAGCGGCTATCCGGCGCGTGGCGACGCCTTTGTGCAGGCGGTCGCCGCATTGCGCGAAGGAGTGGACGCATGAGATTGGCTAAGCCCCTGCACTTCGCCGTCGATCCCGCGCTGTTCCTGCTCGCACTGTCACTGCTGCTGGTGGGCCTGGTCGCCATCGGCTCCGCCTCAGTCGAGTACGCGGACTGGCACTACCAGGACGCGTGGCAGCTGACCCGGCGTCATTTGGTCTATATCGTCATTGCCGTCACGGCCGCCGCAGTGGTGTACCGCTTTCCCTCCAGCTTCTGGCTGAGGACGGGTTGGATGTGGCTGTTGGTCGGACTTGGCTTTCTGGTGCTGGTGCTGCTGCCGGGGATCGGCAAGGAAGTGAAGGGCGCCCAGCGCTGGTTGCCTCTGGGGCCGTTCACCTTCCAGCCCTCCGAGTTCGCCAAACTCACCGTGGTGGTGTACCTCGCGGGCTACCTGGTGCGCCAGGCGCGGGAGGTCCGTGAGCAGTGGAGCGGGTTCTTCAAGCCCATGGGCGTGTTGGCACTGGTCGCCCTGCTGCTCCTCGCCGAGCCCGATTTCGGTGCCACGGTGATTGTGGTGGCCACGTCGTTCGGCATGCTGTTCCTCGCCGGGATGAAGGTCACGCACTTCCTGACCATTGTCCTCGCCAGTCCCATCGTCGTGGGTGCACTGGTCTTTGCCGCGCCCTATCGCATGCAGCGGCTCACCTCGTTCACCGACCCCTGGGCCGACCCCTATGGCAGCGGCTTCCAGCTGATCCAGTCCCTGATTGCGTTCGGGCGTGGTGAGTGGCTCGGCGTGGGGCTCGGCAACAGTGTGCAGAAGCTGTTCTACCTGCCCGAGGCGCACACGGACTTTGTCTTTTCCATCTGGGCCGAGGAGACCGGATTTGTCGGCGCCTTCGCCCTCATTCTCCTTTTCACGGCGCTGATCGCCCGCATTCTGTGGGTCGCCCGGCAAGCCGAGGCTGCGGGCCAGCTGTTCGGCGCCTACGTCTGCTACGGCGTGGCCCTGGTGTTTTCCGGGCAGGCCTTTGTGAACATGGGCATGAGTGCCGGCCTCTTGCCCACCAAGGGCCTGACCCTGCCTTTCGTCAGCTATGGCGGCACCAGCCTGATTATCTGCTGCTGCATGCTCGCGCTGGTACTGCGCATCGGCAACGAATTGCCCAAGGCGGCGCCCCGCGCGCCACGTAAAGGGGGTGCCGGATGAGTGAGGCGCCTCTGGTTCTGATGATGGCGGGCGGCACGGGCGGACATGTCTATCCGGCGCTGGCCGTGGCCGACACCTTGCAGGCGCGCGGCTACCGCATCGCCTGGACAGGTACAGACCGCGGGCTGGAAGCGCGGGTCGTACCGGCGGCGGGATACCCGCTGCACCTGCTCCCGGTGCGCGGTGTGCGTGGCAAGAACCTTGCAGACACGGCGCTCGGCGCGGTGTTGCTGCTCTGGTCCTGTCTGCGCGCGGTACACCTGGTGTGGCGTCTCGCGCCGTCCTGCGTGGTGGGCATGGGTGGCTACGTGGCGGGCCCCGCGGGTCTGGCCGCCTGGTTGCTGCGCAAACCACTGCTGATTCATGAGCAGAATGCGGTGGCGGGTACCACCAACCGTCTGCTGGCTCCGTTGGCCAGCCGGGTAGCCGCGGGTTTTCCGGGCGCATTCCCGGCCCAGCGTGCGGTGACCGTGGTGGGTAACCCGGTGCGCCGCTCGCTGCTTGAGGCGGCCAATGACCAGTTGTGGGATTACCACGGCCAGCGCCCGCTGCAGGTGCTGGTACTGGGCGGGAGTCTGGGAGCGCAGCCGCTGAATACACTGCTTCCTGAAGTGCTGCGCCATCTGCGCAAACGACTGGGTGATGACGCGGTGCGCATCTGGCATCAGTCCGGGCAGGCGCACGTGGAGAGCCTGCGCGCCGACTATGGCGCATTGCTGGATGAAGGCGTGCAGGTCAGTGACTTCATTGAGGATATGGCGGCGGCCTACGCCTGGGCAGATGTCGTGATCTGCAGGGCAGGTGCGTTGACGGTGGCCGAACTCGCCATTATGGGCCGCCCCGCATTGTTGATACCGCTGCCTCACGCCATCGACGATCACCAGACGGCCAATGCGCGCGCGCTGTCGGATCGCGGTGCCGCGCTGATGTTGCGCCAGGCCGACCTGTCGCCCCGGGCGGTCGCTGCGACGCTGGCTGGATACATCGGCAACCCAAAGCGCCTGGCGGCGATGGCGGCGGCCGCCTCCGCCGCGGCGCAGCCGCAGGCGACAGCGCGGGTTGCCGATCTTTGCGAGGAGCTGATGCGCCATGACTGAACGCAGCGCCTATACCGTACCGGAAATGCGCCGGATCCGCAGGATTCACATGATTGGCATAGGGGGCACCGGGATGAGCGGGATCGCCGAGGTCCTGATGAACCTGGGCTATGCGGTGTCGGGCTCCGACCTGCGTCCCAGTTCCGTGACGGCACGCCTGCAGCAGCTCGGCATCGAGGTGTTTATCGGCCACGCCGCGGAACACGTGCGCGACGCCGACGTGGTGGTCAGTTCCAGCGCCGTACGCGCCGACAACCCGGAAGTGGTGGCGGCTCGTGCAGCGCGTGTGCCGGTTGTTCCTCGGGCTGAGATGCTCGCGGAGCTGATGCGCTATCGTCACGGTATCGCGGTGGCGGGCACCCATGGCAAAACCACGACTACGAGCCTGATTGCCGCGGTGTTCGCCGAGGCGGGCCTGGATCCGACCTTTGTCATCGGTGGCCTGGTGAATTCCGCCGGTAGCAACGCGCAACTGGGAGCCAGTCGCTTCCTGGTGGCCGAGGCGGATGAAAGCGACGCGTCCTTCCTGCACCTGCAGCCGATGGTGACCGTCGTGACGAACATTGAAGCAGATCACATGGAAACCTACGGGGGTGACTTTGCGACCCTGCGCAGCACCTTCCTCGAATTCCTGCACAACCTGCCTTTCTATGGCCTCGCCGTGCTCTGTATCGATGATCCGGTGGTTGCCGGGCTACTGCCGGACCTGTCTCGCCAGTTCCTTACCTATGGCTTCGATGAGGCGGCGGACTACCGCATCATGAACGTGCACAAGCAGGGGCTGACCACCGAGTTCACAGTCTCGCGTCCCGGGGATCTGCCGCCGCTGTCGATACAGCTGAATATGCCCGGCGAGCACAACGTGCTGAACGCCACCGCGGCGATTGCTGTTGCCTGCGATGAGGGTGTGGATGACGCCGCGATTCAGCGCGGCCTCGCGGGGTTTGCCGGTGTCGGGCGTCGTTTCAGCGTGATGGGTGAACTGCGTGTGGCGGGCGGCAATGCACTGCTGGTTGACGACTACGGGCACCATCCGACGGAAGTACGGGCGACGCTGGAATCTGCCCGGCAGGCCTGGCCCGATCGCCGAGTGGTCATGGTGTACCAGCCGCATCGGTACTCGCGCACGCGTGACCTGTACGAGGATTTCGTGGCGGTGCTGTCGCGCTGTGATGCGCTGCTGCTGCTGGATGTGTATCCGGCAGGTGAGGAGCCGATTCCCGGCGCCGACAGCCGCAGCCTGACGCGGAGTATCCGGCAGCGCGGGCAGGTGGAACCGGTGTTTGTGGAGAGCATTGACGAAGTCGCCAATGTCTTGTGTGGAATTCTGCGCGATGGCGATGTCGTGATTACCCAGGGCGCGGGCAACATCGCGCGACTGGCGCAGGACCTCCAGGCGCTGGGCAGCCTGGCGGAGGTGCGCGCATGAGTTGGCAGCAGGCGAGTTCAGGGCCGATGGCCGTGCTGCTGGGCGGTCGTTCTGCAGAGCGTGACGTATCGCTGCAGACCGGCGCAACCATCGTCGCCGCGTTGCAGAGCCTGGGGTGTGAGGTGCGCGCTGTTGATCCGTCCACGGCTGGCTGGGTGGCGCAACTCGAGGATGTGAGCTTTGCCTTCAACGCGCTGCACGGCCCCGGCGGTGAGGACGGCGTGATTCAGGGCGCCCTGGAAACATTGCAGATTCCCTACTCGGGTTCCGGGGTGCTGGGTTCGGCGCTGGCCATGGACAAGCAGCGCAGCAAGCAGCTCTGGCAGGGTGTGGGGGTCAGCACCGGCGGCTTTGTGGTGCTGGAAGCCGGCAGCGACTGGGACGCGGTCATCGCCCGTTTCGGCAAGGTGTTCGTGAAGCCGGCCTGCGAGGGTTCCAGTGTCGGCATGGCGCCGGCGGCGACCGCAGAGGCGCTGGCACAGGCCTGGCGCACGGCATCGGCCTTCGGCGGAACCGTTCTGGCCGAGCAGTTCATCGATGGTCCCGAGTACACGGTCGCGGTTCTGGGGGACAGCACGCTGCCGTCGATCCGTATGGAAACTGATCGGGAGTTCTACGACTACGAAGCGAAGTACCTGTCGGACGAGACCCGCTACCACTGCCCCAGTGGCCTGAGCGCCGAAGATGAAGCGGAAGCCAGCGCGCTGGCACTGGCCGCGTTTCGCAGCCTCGGCTGCTCAGTCTGGGGGCGCGTGGATTTGATGCGCGACCGCGATGGCCGCTTTTACGTGCTGGAAGTGAACACCATCCCCGGTATGACATCGCACAGTCTTGTGCCGATGGCGGCGCGCGCGGTGGGGATGTCCATCGAGGCTCTGGTGCAACGCATTGTCGAATTGAGCTGGGAGGGTCGTGCGCATGGTTGACACGCGCAGGACCGCCGCACACCGGCGCCGCGGCTCCGCAGGAGCGACCCGTCGTCGCGCCGTGCGCGCGCCGCGACCGGACATGCGCCCGGGACTGCGCCTGCTCGGTGGCTGGGTAAACCGCCTGCTGATCCTGCTTGGCGTCGGTGTGGTGTGCGTGGTGAGCCTGCGCGGCTGGATTGCCCTGCAGGAGCTTCCGGTGCAGCGCATTGCCGTGACGGGCAATTTGCATCGCACCCAGACCGAAGTCGTGCAGGACATGGTACAGCCCGCGCTGGTGGGTGGGTTCCTGAGTGCCAACCTGGAGGACGTGCGCGCGCGGCTGCAGGCGCTGCCCTGGATCTACCAGGTGAGTGTGCGCCGGCGCTGGCCCAGCACGTTGGAGATCAATGTGCAGGAGCAACTGCCTATCGCGCGCTGGGGGCAGGGCGGCTTTCTCAACCACGAGGGTGAGGTGTTTCAGTCGTCCAGCGTGGCAGGCGAGGCATCGCTGCCGAGACTTGAGGGGCCCACCGGCTCTGCACGTGAGCTGATTGTGAGCTATCAGCAGCTGGGCGAACTGCTGCAGCCGCTGGGCCTGGTCCTGCATGCCCTGTCGCTGGATGAGCGCGGGCACCTCAGCGCCGAACTCGACAGCGGCACGCAGCTGGCACTGGGGAATGTGGACTTCGGCGATCGCCTCGAGCGCTTTGCAACGGTGTACCGACGTGAGCTGGCTGCGCGCTGGGATGAGGTCGAGCGCGTAGACCTGCGCTACGAGAGCGGCATGGCGGTAGCCTTCCGCGAACCCGCGGTTGACGCCGCGCAACTGGCCAGCGTGGCCGAAAAATAATTCAGTGGGGAGTATCACTGCCATGGGCAGCGTTCAGGACAAAAGGATGATCGTGGGACTGGACATCGGCACCTCGAAGGTCGTCGCCCTCGTCGGCGAGATCGGCCCAGAGGGGGGGCTGGAAGTGGTCGGCATCGGCTCACATCCGTCCAAGGGCATGAAAAAAGGCGTGATCGTCAACATCGAGTCCACAGTGCAGTCTATCCAGCGCGCCGTCGAAGAAGCCGAGCTGATGGCCGGCTGCCAGATCCACTCGGTGTACGTGGGTATCGCAGGCAGCCACATTCGCAGCCTCAACTCCCATGGCATTGTGGCCATTCGCGACCGCGAGGTTCAGCCGCCGGATCTCGAGCGGGTACTTGATGCGGCGCAGGCCGTCGCTATTCCTGCTGACCAGAAGGTGCTGCATATCCTGCCCCAGGAATACGTGATCGATAACCAGGAAGGGGTCAAGGAGCCACTGGGCATGTCCGGCGTGCGCCTTGAGGCCAAGGTCCACCTCGTCACCTGCGCAGTCAACGCTGCCCAGAATATCGAGAAGTGCATTCGTCGCTGTGGCCTGGAAGTGGAAGAGGTGATTCTCGAGCAGTTGGCCTCCAGCTACTCGGTGCTTACGGAAGACGAGCGGGAACTGGGCGTCTGCCTGGTGGATATCGGCGGAGGCACCACGGATATCGCCATATTCACCGAGGGGTCTATCCGCCACACCGGGGTGATTCCCATTGCGGGCGACCAGGTGACCAACGACATTGCCACGGCGCTGCGCACGCCCACCCAGCATGCCGAGGAGATCAAGATCAAATACGCCTGCGCCCTGACCCAGCTGGCTGGTCCTGATGAAACGATCAAGGTGCCAAGTGTCGGTGACCGGCCCCCCCGCGATCTGTCACGGCAATCGCTGGCGGAGGTGGTGGAGCCGCGCTACGACGAACTGTTCACCCTCATTCAGGGCGAACTGCGCCGCAGTGGCTATGAAGAGGCCATCCGCGCCGGTGTGGTGCTCACCGGCGGCACGTCGAAGATGGAAGGCGTGGTTGAGTTGGCGGAAGAGATCTTCCACATGCCGGTGCGGGTGGGTTACCCGCAAACGGTCAAGGGGCTGAACGACATCGTGCGCAACCCGATCTATTCAACCGGCGTGGGCCTGTTGCAGTACGGCCAGAAGCAGGCCGGCGAGCGCGCCGGCAGCGCCCAGCGCAGCGTTGCCAGCGGTGAGGGCCTGGTGGCGCGCCTGCGCAACTGGATACAGAGCAATTTCTAGAATTTTTTGCGGTAAACCGTCACGCCACGGCGTGGCCACATAAAGGAAAGGGGAGAAACGCTATGTTTGAACTTATCGACAACGTACCACAGAACGCGGTCATCAAGGTTATCGGTGTTGGCGGTGGCGGCGGCAACGCGGTCAAGCACATGATCGAGAACTCAGTTGAAGGCGTGGACTTCATCTGTGCCAATACCGATGCGCAGGCGCTTTCGGACATCCGTTCGAAAACCGTGCTGCAACTCGGTGGTGCCATCACCAAGGGCCTGGGAGCCGGAGCGAATCCGGAGATCGGTCGCGCGGCGGCGCTCGAGGATCGTGATCGTATCGCCGATGCGCTGCGCGGCGCCGACATGGTGTTCATCACCGCGGGTATGGGTGGTGGCACGGGTACTGGCGGCGCGCCGATTGTTGCGGAAGTGGCGCGTGAAATGGGTATTCTTACGGTGGCCGTGGTCACCCGGCCGTTCCCTTTCGAAGGCAAGAAGCGGCTGGCGATCGCGCTGGAGGGTGTGCGGGAACTGCAGCAACACGTCGACTCTTTGATCACCATTCCGAACGAAAAGTTGCTGGAAGTGCTCGGAAAAAGTACCAGTTTATTGGATGCCTTCAAAGAAGCGAATGATGTATTGTTGGGCGCAGTTCAGGGTATTGCCGACCTGATCATTCGTCCCGGCATGATCAACGTGGATTTTGCCGATGTGCGTACGGTCATGTCCGAGATGGGCATGGCGATGATGGGAACCGGCTCTGCCCGCGGTGAAAACCGCGCCCGCGAGGCGGCAGAGCGTGCGATCAACAGCCCTCTGCTGGATGATATCGACCTCCGGGGGGCGCGCGGTATTCTGGTGAACATCACCGCGGGTCTGGATCTGTCGCTCGGCGAGTTTTCCGAAGTTGGCGACACGATCGAAGAATTTGCGTCGGATGACGCGACAGTAGTGGTCGGCACCGTGATTGACCCGAACATGACCGACGAGCTCAAGGTCACGGTGGTGGCGACAGGTCTGGGCAGCGAGGTGGCACGTGCGACGCCGCTGCAGGTAGTGGGCACAGCGCCGCGTGCAGCGGTTGCAGCAACGGATGAAGAGCCCGATTACCGTGATCTGGAGCGGCCGACCAAGATGCGTCGCGCCATGTCAGCCGGTGGTGAGGCCGCCGCGATGGCGAGTGACGATTATTTTGACATCCCCGCATTTTTGCGGCGCCAGGCGGACTGACGAGGCATAGCCGACACACCATCGGCTGCCGCGGACGGTCCGGGGCAGAGGAGATGGTGAAGGTATGATTCGACAGCGCACATTACGCAATGCCATCAAGGCAACGGGCGTCGGTTTGCACACGGGTGAGAAAGTGTATCTCACCCTGTCGCCTGCCCCCATTGATGCAGGTATTGTATTCCGGCGCGTGGACCTCGACCCCGTGGTCGAAATCCCCGCGCGCGCCGAGAATGTGCGGGAGACCACGCTCTCGACCACGTTGATCGCCAATGGCGAGAAGGTGTCGACCGTGGAGCACCTGCTGTCGGCGATGGCGGGGCTGGGCATCGACAATGCCTTTGTCGATGTGAGCGCGTCGGAAGTGCCGATTATGGACGGCAGTGCGGGTCCGTTTGTGTTCCTGATCCAGTCCGCGGGTATCGAGGAACAGAACGCGGCGAAGAAATTCATCCGCATCAAGCGTCCGGTCACGGTGGAAGACGGGGACAAGACAGCCAGCTTTCTCCCCTTTGATGGCTTCAAGGTCTCGTTTTCCATCGAGTTTGATCACCCCGTATTCCGCGAGCGGTCACCGCACGCGGAAATCGACTTTTCCAGCACTTCTTTCGTCAAGGAAGTGAGCCGCGCGCGCACCTTCGGATTCATGCACGAAATCGAATACCTGCGCTCCCAGGGGCTGGCCCGTGGCGGCAGCGTGGACAACGCCATTGTGGTGGACGAATACCGCATCCTGAACCAGGATGGCCTGCGCTACGACGACGAGTTCGTCAAACACAAGATTCTCGATGCTATCGGCGACATCTACCTGCTCGGCTACAGCGTTATCGGCGAATACCGGGCGCACAAGTCCGGTCACGCACTCAATAATGCCTCCCTGCGGGCCCTGATAGCCCAGCCGGATGCCTGGGAAATGGTGACCTTCGAAGATGAGGCCACCGCGCCGATTTCCTACTCGCTGAGCCCCGCCGCCGCCTGATACTTCGGGCGCCGGGCAGCCATGCCCCGCGCCGTTGCCGTCGGCGGCGCAAATTGCTATTGGTAATATTCCCGTGACTATGGCACACTCGCGCGTCAGTTCATTGCAACCGGTTGCCAATGAAGGTCATCCTGATAAGCCGCAAACACGGCGGGTCCCGCTCTCTCGAGCTGGGCCGCTGGTCACGCGCCCTGCTGTCCCTGTGCTGTCTCGGACTGCCGCTGGGCATGGTGGCACTGGGCTACTTCGTCGGTCAGGAGTCTCAGGCGCGTGACCTGCGCGACAATTCCCTGGACAGCCTGCAGGACGAGCTTGCCACCCAGTCAACGGAGCTGGAGGACCTGCGTCTCGAGGCTGAGCGCAAGCTGCAGGCCATGACGCTGAGTCTGGCGGAGCTGCAGGCGCGAATGACACGCCTCGACGCCCTCGGCGAACACCTCACGGCCATGGCCGATCTGCAGGACGGCGAGTTCGATTTCAGCCAGCCCCCGGCGGTCGGTGGTCCCCTGGCAGCTGATTTTAGCGTCGAGTACCTGGCGCCCGACCTCACGGGTGAGTTAGAGCACTTTGCTGAACGCCTCACGGAGCGTGAACAGCAGCTGGAAATCCTTGAGTCACTGCTCACCCACCGCAAGCTGGATGAGGAGGCCTGGGTGTCCGGCCGTCCCGTGGAAAAGGGTTGGGTGTCGTCCGGTTTTGGTGTGCGTGCGGATCCGTTCTCGGGCAAGCGTTCCGCACACTACGGTATTGACTACGCCGGCAAGGCCGGGTCCAACGTCATCGCGGTGGCGGGCGGCGTGGTGACGTTCTCTGGCAATGACCGCAACGGCTACGGGATGATGGTTGAAGTCTCCCACGGCGACGGTCTGGTCACGCGGTACGCCCACAATCAGTCCAATCTCGTGGAGCCCGGCGACCTCGTGCGCAAGGGCCAGCCCATTGCCCTGATGGGCTCCAGCGGGCGCGCTACCGGTCCCCACGTGCATTTCGAAGTGTACAAGCACGGCCGTCCTGTCGATCCCTCCAGCTACGTGCGTCGCACCCGACGCTGAATCACCCATCGCGCAAAATTCGTCTCCCGCCGGGTACCACATCGGGCGGGTGAAGCCCTGATGTCTAACGCAGTGACCCCTTAATGATTACGACTACGATGAAGAAAATCTTCGGCACCCGAAATGATCGGGAGCTGAAGCGCCTTGGCAAGATCGTCCGCAAGATCAACGCACTGGAAGAGGCTATGCAGGCGCTGGACGATGCCGCCCTGGCGGCCAAGACCGGCGAGTTCCGCCAGCGCCTGGCGGATGGCGCGACGTTGGACGACATTCTGCCCGAGGCCTTCGCGGTCACCCGCGAGGCGAGTCAGCGCACCCTGGGCATGCGGCATTTTGATGTACAGCTGATTGGCGGTATGGCGTTGCATGAGGGCAAGATCGCCGAGATGGGCACCGGGGAGGGCAAAACCCTGGTGGCCACCCTGCCGGCCTACCTGAATGCCCTGTCCGGCAAAAGCGTGCACCTGATTACGGTCAACGATTACCTGGCCGGGCGCGATGCGCAGTGGATGTCACCCCTCTACCGCTTCCTCGGTGTGTCTGTCGGTGTCGTACGTTCCGGCCAGACCCAGGAGCAGAAGCGCGAGGCGTACCAGGCCGATATCATTCACGGCACCAACAATGAATTCGGCTTTGACTACCTGCGGGACAACATGGCGTTCCGGCTCGAGGATAAACTGCAGGGCGAGCTCAGCTTTGCCATTGTCGACGAAGTCGACTCCATCCTGATCGATGAGGCGCGCACCCCGCTGGTGATTTCCGGTGCCTCTGAGGACAGCTCGGCGCTGTACCAACGCATCAACAAACTGGTCCCCTTGCTCAAACGCGATGTGGAAGGACAGGAGGGCCACTTCACGGTCGACGAGAAGCAGCGTCAGATCGAGCTGACCGAGATGGGCCACGAGTACGTCGAAGAGCTGCTCACTGGTGAGGGGCTGCTGCAGGAGGGCGACAGTCTCTACGCCGCGACCAACCTGAACCTGCTGCACCATGTGTATTCCGGCCTGCGTGCCCACGCACTGTTCCATCGGGACGTGGAGTACATCGTACAGGGCGATCAGGTGGTGTTGATTGACGAGCACACCGGCCGCACCATGACCGGCCGCAGGCTCTCCGAGGGTCTGCATCAGGCCATCGAAGCCAAGGAGGGCGTGCGTATCCAGAACGAGAGCCAGACCCTGGCTTCGACCACCTTCCAGAACTACTTCCGACTGTACAAGAAACTGGCGGGCATGACCGGCACCGCGGACACGGAAGCTTTCGAGTTTCGCCAGATCTACGGCCTGGAAGTGCTGGTGATTCCGACCAACAAGCCACGACAGCGTAAAGACCTGAACGATCTGGTCTACCTGACGCGCGAAGAGAAATTCGACGCCATTGTCACCGACGTGAAGGATTGCGTGGAGAAGGGTGCTCCGGTGCTGGTGGGTACCGCGTCGGTGGAAACCTCTGAAGAGCTGTCGCAACGCTTTCGCGCCGCGAAGATTCCGCACAAGGTTCTCAACGCCAAATACCATGAGCAGGAAGCGGAGATTATTGCCCAGGCCGGGCGCCCGGGGGTGGTGACGATTGCGACCAACATGGCGGGCCGGGGCACGGACATTGTGCTGGGCGGCAGCCTCGAGGCAGAGCTGGAGTCGCTGGGTGACGTGTCCGATGCGCGGCGCGCCGAGCTGACCGAGGCCTGGCGCCAGCGCCACGAGGCGGTGCTGGCTGCGGGTGGGCTGCACATTCTGGGTACTGAGCGACACGAGTCGCGGCGCATCGACAATCAGCTGCGCGGTCGTGCCGGACGCCAGGGTGACCCCGGCCTGTCGCGGTTCTATCTGTCACTTGAAGACAATCTCATGCGCATTTTTGCCTCTGACCGAGTGAAGAGCTTCATGCAGGCGCTGGGCATGGAGAAAGGCGAAGCGATCGAACATCGCATGGTGACCAATGCCATTGAAAAAGCGCAGCGGAAGGTCGAGGGGCGCAACTTCGACATTCGCAAGCAGTTGCTCGAATACGATGACGTGGCCAACGACCAGCGCCAGATCATCTACCAGCAGCGGAACGAGTTGCTGGGCGAGGCGGATATTGCCGATACCATTACCGCCATTCGCGAGGACGTGGTAAACGAGGCGATCTCCAGTTATATCCCGCCGATGAGCGTCGAGGAACAGTGGGATGTGCCTGGCCTTGAGCGTCAGCTTGAGGCGGAATTTGCCGTCACGCTGCCGCTGCAGCAATGGCTGGACGAGGACGACAGCCTGCACGAGGAAGCACTGCGTGAAAAAATCGTCGCCGCAGTGCAGGAGGCCTATGACGCCAAGTGTGCGGACGTCGGGCCGCCCATGCGCAAGATCGAAAAGCAGATCATGCTGCAGGTGCTGGATACGCTGTGGAAAGATCACCTGGCGACCATGGATCATCTCCGGCAGGGCATCCATCTGCGCGCCTACGCGCAGAAGAATCCCAAGCAGGAATACAAGCGTGAGTCCTTCGCGTTGTTCGAACAGCTGCTGCAGAACCTCAAGTATGAGGTCATCAAGTTCCTGAGCCACGTGCAGATCCAGCACCAGGACGAGTCGGCGCTGATTGAGGCGCGCAGGCGCGAGGCAGCGGAGCGCGAAAAACTGGCCTTCCAGCACGCCGCGGCCTCGGCCATGGCGGAGGAAGCCCTGGCCAGTGGGGCGGCGGAATCCGCACCGGCGGAAACGCCGCAGACCTTCACCCGTGAACAGCCCAAGGTGGGGCGCAACGAACCCTGCCCCTGTGGCAGCGGGAAAAAGTACAAACAGTGCCACGGGCGTATCGACTGAGCCTGGCGGCGTAGCGGGAGAGCAACAGCATGGCAGTGGGTGAAGCGCGCCTGGGGGAGTTGCTGTCGGTACCGGGCCTGCGCCTGGCCACAGTCTCCGCGGGTATAAAAAAGCCGGGACGGCGCGATGTCGTGCTCATGGAGTTGGCCGCCGGTAGCCACGTTGCAGGGGTGTTTACGCGCAATGCGTTCTGCGCGGCGCCGGTGGTGGTGGCGAAGGAGCATCTGGCGGCCAGTCAGCAACGGCCAGCCTACCTGCTGGTGAACACGGGCAATGCCAATGCCGGTACCGGTGATGCCGGGCTCGCTGATGCGCGTCGCTGTGCCGCGGCCGTTGCTGAACTGGCCGGCGTAGCCCCCGAGTCCGTGCTGCCGTTCTCCACCGGCGTCATCGGGGAGCCGCTGCCGGTGCAGAAAATTATCGACGTGCTGCCGCAGGCGCTGGCGGCGTTACAGGTGGACGGCTGGCTGGATGCCGCCCACGGCATCATGACGACGGATACCCGGCCCAAGGCCTGCTCTGTGCAGTTCAGCTGCAATGGGCACAGCCATGTGCTGACCGGCATTGCCAAGGGCGCCGGCATGCTGCGGCCCAACATGGCGACGATGCTGGCCTATCTGGCGACAGATGTCGCGGTCAGTCCCACAGTCCTGCAGGCCCTGCTCGCTGAGGCGGTTGAGCTTTCGTTCAACCGCATTACGGTGGACGGGGATACCTCGACCAACGACGCCTGCATGCTGGTGGCAACCGGCGCAGCGGGCAATGCGCTGTTGCAGTCCGCGGACGATCCTCTCTACGACGCGTTGCGCAACGCCCTGCAGGAAGCCTGCGTTAACCTCGCGCAAGGCCTGGTGCGCGACGGCGAGGGGGCCAGCAAGTTTGTCACGGTGCAGGTCAATGGTGGCGCGCGGGAGCAGGAGTGTCTCGACGTGGCCTTTACCATCGCCCATTCACCGCTGGTGAAGACGGCGCTGTTCGCCTCCGATCCGAACTGGGGGCGTCTGCTGGCGGCGATCGGCCGCGCGGGGCTGGTGGACCTCGATGTCACGCGCATCGCCGTGTACCTGAACGATGTGCTGATCGCCGAGCAGGGTTGCCGTGCGTCCAGTTACACCGAGCAGCAGGGTGCCGCTGCGATGGCACAGGACGACATCACCATTCGTATCGAGCTGCAGCGCGGGCCCGCCGCGGCGACCGTGTGGACCACGGACTTTTCCTATGACTACGTGCGCATCAATGCGGAGTACCGTACCTGAATGGCCGCAGTGCATGTTGCGGTTGGCGTGGTGCTGGATGAACAGCGCAGGGTACTGATCAGTCGCCGCGCCAGTGCTGCGCACCAGGGTGGGCTGTGGGAGTTTCCCGGTGGCAAGGTCGAACCCGGCGAGTCTGTGGAGCGGGCTCTGGCGCGGGAGTTGCGCGAGGAACTCGGCATCGGATTTGCGACCTCACAGCCGCTGCTGCTGGTCCCCTTCAACTACGGCGACAAGGCGGTGCTGCTGGATGTGCACCTGGTCACGGAGCTGGAGGGCAATGCGCGTGGGCTGGAGGGACAGCCGTTGCGCTGGGTGACGGCGGAGGAGCTGGGCCGCTACGAGTTTCCAGCCGCCAATGTGCCTATCGTCAGCGCCGTTCGCCGGCGGCTGGGGGAACAGGCGGATTAGCGTGACGTGACCGGGTCAGTGTCGGCGCGCCTCTTCCGCGCGCTGCAGAAACTCTTTGTGCAACTCGGCGACCACCGCATCCAACGCCTTCAGTGAACCGCTGTTGTCAATCACAATGTCTGCCCGTGCCAGGCGCTGCTGTCGCGGCAGCTGCGCGGCCATGATGCGCTTTACCTGATCCTCGTCGTTGTTGTCTCGCTGCACCGTGCGCGCCAGTTGCATCTCCTCCGGGACATCCACAACAACCACCAGCGCGGCGAGCTCGCGCTGGGTAGCGGATTCCAGCAGCAGGGGGGAACTGAGCAGGGTGTAAGGGCTGCGCGAGGCGGCCAACTGGCGCTGGATCTCCTCACCGATAAGTGGGTGGGTCAGCTGCTCCAGCCACTTGCGCTGTGCCGGGTCGGCAAACACGATACGCCGCAGGGCAGCGCGGTCCAGGCTGCCGTCACCCTGCAGCACCTCGGGGCCGAAGCGCCGGGCAATCGCGGCCAGCGCCGGTGTGCCGGGCTCTACGACGATGCGTGCCGCCAGATCCGCATCAACCACGGTGATGCCGTGACGGACGAAGCGGTCCGTGACGGCGGTCTTGCCGCTGCCGATGCCGCCGGTAATGCCGATGATCAGGCTCATTCTCTCCCCTATCGTCTAACTGGCCCTGTCAGGCGGGCAAGCCGTTCGCGCCCAGCCAGGCCTGGAGGATGGGCTCACCCCAGATCAGGGCCAGCCACCCGGCGGCCGCCAGGTAGGGTCCGAAGGGCATGGGAATATCACGGCCACGGCGCGCGATGACGATCAGGAGAATACCGACCATGGCGCCCACCAGCGAGGAAAGCAGGACCACCAGCGGCAGTGCCTGCCAGCCCAGCCAGGCCCCCAGCGCTGCCAGCAGCTTGAAATCCCCGTAGCCCATACCCTCCTTGCCGGTCGCCAGCTTGAACAGCCAGTACACGCTCCACAGGATGCCATAGCCCGCGATGGCGCCGAGCACGGCGTCGGTAATGGGCACGAACGTGCCACTCAGGTTGAACGCCAGTCCCAGCCACAGCAGGGGCAGGGTAATGTCGTCGGGCAGCAGCTGGGTATCAAAGTCTATCAGAGTGAGGGTGATGAGTGCCCAGGTCAGCAGCACGGCGCCGGCCAGCTGCCAGCCGGGGCCGTAATGCACTCCCAGCCAGAGTGTGACGAGTCCGGTGGCGGCTTCCACCACGGGGTAGCGCGGGGAAATGCGCGCGCGGCATCCGGCACAGCGGCCCCGGAGCAGCAGGTAACTGATCACCGGGATGTTCTGCCAGGGGCGCACCGGTGCCTTGCAGTGGGGGCAGTGGGAGTTGGGTGCGGCCAGGCTCAGCGGCGCTGCTTCCGCCACGGGTTGCGCCAGGAGTTCGCAACACTCCCTGCGCCACTGCGCCTGCATCATCAGCGGCAGCCGGTACACCACCACATTGAGGAAACTGCCGACGACCAGACCCAGCAGCAACAGGCAGCTTGCCAGCCACCCGGGCTGCGCCAGGAATACGTCCAGCACCCGCGCTGGCCTAGATTACCGAACCCAGCATGAAGATCGGCAGGTACATGGCGATCATCAGGCCGCCGACCAGCACGCCGAGCACAGACATGATAATGGGCTCCATCAGTGAGCTGAGGCTGTCTACCGCGTTGTCCACGGCTTCCTCGTAGTGCTGGGCGACCTTGTCCAGCATGTCGTCAAGCGCGCCGGATTCCTCACCGATAGAGACCATCTGCAGCAGCATGTTCGGGAACAGGCCGGTGGCGCGAATCGCCTGGTACAGCGTGGTGCCGGTGGTAACGTCGTCGCGAATCTGCATGATTGCCTTGCTGTACACCGAGTTGCCCGCAGCGCCGGCGGTGGAGTTCAGGGCATCGACCAGCGGCACGCCGGCGGCGAAGGTCGTCGCCAGGGTGCGGGAGAAGCGGGCCACAATCGCATCGTGCACAATGCCTCCCACCACAGGCAAGCGCAGGGCGAGTCGATCCAGTGCCTCGGCAAACGCCACCGAGCGGTGTTTGGCCTCCTTCATGCCATAGCCGGCGGCAATCATGCCAATGAGGATGATAAACCACCATTCCTGCATGAAATTCGAGAGCCCCACCACCATCAGGGTGAACGCCGGCAGGTCGGAGCCGAAGCTGCGGAAGGTATCGGCAAACTGCGGCACCACCTTGATCAGCAGAATGGCGGTCACGACGATGGCTACAATCACCACCGCAGTGGGGTAGGTCATGGCCTTTTTAATCTTGGCTTTCAGCTGCTCGGTTTTTTCCTTGTAGGTGGCGACCCGGCTCAGCATGACCTCCAGCGTACCCGAGGCCTCGCCCGAGGCGACCAGGCTGCAGAACAGGTCGTCGAACTGACGCGGGTACTTTGCCAGCGACGGCGCCAGGCCGGAACCGGAGGCAACGTCGTTCTTGATACTGACCACCAGCTCGCGCATGCGCGGCTTTTCCAGACCTTCTGCAACGATGTCGAAGCTCTGTACCAGCGGCACCCCGGCTTTCATCATCGTGGCCAGCTGGCGTGTGAAAATGGCGATATCCGCGGGCTTGATCGGCTTGCCGCCGCCACCGAACAGGGGCTTCGCCTTCTTCTTGACTGTTTTCGGCTTGATGCCCTGGGTGCGCAGCTGCGCGCGGGCAACGCCCGAGCTCTGTGCGGTGATCTCACCCTGTGTCGCGCGCCCGTTGCGGTCGACGCCGTTCCACACAAATACGTTTTTTGCCGCGTTGGTAGCCATAGTCTCGTCCGTTTAGCACGTGGTTACGCAGTGTCTAGTCCGTGGTCACCCGGTTCACTTCTTCCAGGCTGGTCATACCCTTGAGTACCTTCAGCAGCGCGGACTGGTGCAAATCCGGGAAGCCCTCCGCCCGCGCTTGCTTGTGAATTTCCATGGCGTTGCCCTGGGACAGAATCAGCTGGGCGATGGTCGGGGTGATACGCACCACCTCGTAGATACCGACCCGGCCCTTGTAGCCGTCCTTGCAGAGGTCGCAACCCACAGCGCGCCGGATATCGGCGTTGGCCAGCTGTTCCTCACTGAAGCCTGCTTTCAGCAGCACCTCGGTGGGCAGTTCGGCGGGTTCGCTGCATTCCTTGCAGAGGCGCCGCGCCAGTCGCTGGGCGATAATCAGGTTGACCGATGTGGCGAGGTTGAACGAGGGTACGCCCATGTTCAGCAGTCGCGTGACGGTCTCCGCGGCGCTGTTGGTGTGCAGGGTGGATAGCACAAGGTGACCGGTCTGCGCGGCCTTGATGGCGATTTCCGCGGTTTCCAGGTCGCGGATCTCACCGACCATGATCACGTCCGGGTCCTGACGCAGGAAGGAGCGCAGGGCCTCGGCGAAATTGAGCCCCACCTTGGGGTTCACGTGCACCTGGTTGACACCTTCCATATTGATTTCCACCGGGTCCTCCGCGGTGGAAATATTCCGCTCCGGCTGGTTCAGCAGGTTGATACCGGTATACAGCGACACCGTTTTACCCGAACCGGTGGGACCGGTGACCAGAATCATGCCCTGGGGTTTGCTCAGCGCATCCAGATACATCTTCTTCTGGTCTTCCTCGTAGCCCAGTGCGTCGATACCCATCTGCGCGCTGCTGGGATCCAGGATACGCAGCACCACTTTCTCGCCGAACAGGGTGGGCAGGGTGTTGACCCGGAAGTCGATGGCCCGGTTGCGGGACAGCTTCATCTGGATGCGCCCGTCCTGCGGTACCCGCCGCTCGGAGATATCCATCTGCGACATGATTTTCAGACGCGCGGCCATCCGTGCCGAGAGGTTCTTGGGCGGCTTGACCACCTCGCGCAGAATGCCGTCGGTGCGGAAACGCACCCGGTAGTTCTTCTCGTAGGGTTCGAAGTGAATGTCCGATGCGCCCTGCTTGATGGCGTCCACCAGCACCTTGTTGATGAAACGTACGATGGGTGTCTCGTCGACACCGTCTGAGCCCGCGTCCTCCTTGCTGTTGTCATCACCGGTGGAGATGTCGATATTCTCAAAGTCCTCGGATTCGAGGTCACCCAGCCCTTCAGTGAGGTTGTCCTGGGACTCCATCCAGTCCGTGATCACCGCGTTCAGGCTGCGCTCCTCGACGAGGATGGCATCGGTGTTGACACCGGTGTGGAACTTGATTTCGTCCAATGCAGCCAGGTTGGTGGGGTCCGAGACGGCGATGAACAGGCGATTGCCGCGGCGGAACAGGGGCAGGGCATGGTGCTTGGTAACGAGGTTGGTATCCACCAGGCCGCTGGGCAGGGTGGCCAGGTTGAAGGCGCTGATGTCGAACAGCGGCACCCCAAATTCGTTGGAGGCGATCTCCGCGATGCGGTGGCTGTCGAGGCTAAGCTTGTCAACGAGGTATTTGACCAGGGGAACCCGCTGGTAGGTCGCCTCGCGCTGCGCTTCCTTGGCAGCCTCGGCGCTCAGCAGGCCCTCCACCACAAGGCGCCCCGCGAGGCCACTCAACTGCCCGATTGCTCTTTCGTTCATCCTGCCTGCATCCCTGGGGGTCGCATTATTTTGTCAATACTCAGCCCAAGTATACCCAGAGAAAGTTCATGCTAATACCCTGAAGCGGTCGTAAAAGCATGATTTTATATGGATTTTTGCCCAAATTTGGCGCGGGTTCGCCCGCCGTGCGACAGGCTGCGTCACCGCCAGGCTGACAATAAACGTCACATCCGGCCGCTTTCTGACCCAAATTGGTCAGGTGTACGGCGGGCAGGGTGGTGATTCCGAATACGCCTGAATCGTAACACCATGTTTTATAAACAAATATTCTCCTGCTCGGGCCCTCGTGTTTGATTGGCACGCTTCATGCTTATTCTGACTCGCAACGCGCTCACTGAGCAAGCGTGCGGACCAAACACCCCGCAGGGGACAGGAGTAAGGAACATGAAAATGCAGAATGTACAAAAGGGTTTTACCCTGATCGAACTGATGATCGTAATCGCGATCGTGGGCATCCTGGCGGCTATTGCGCTGCCGGCCTATCAGGATTACACCGTGCGGGCGAAGATGTCCGAGCCGCTGGCGACGCTGGCTGAAGCGAAGACGACGATTGCTGAGTATTACTCTGCTAATGGTGTACTGCCGAATACGGCTGCAATCGCAGGCATTAACAGTGATCCAAATAAAGAAATCGTGGCATCAATCATTTACACCAGCGCCGCCTCTGGGCCTTTGCTGCGTGCTAGGGTCCAGGCTGGCATCATCCCCGGCGGTGGCACCGGAAACTCTTTCGTGTTGTCAGGGACGACTCGCTCTGATCGCTCAATTGATTGGAAATGTAAGCCTGGTACTACTACCCCTATCGAAGCCAAGTACCTCCCGGCCAACTGCCGCGGCTAAACTCGGCATCCCTGAAGCCCGGCATTGCCGGGCTTTTTTATGCCCATTTTTTGTTGACGCCGTAAAGCGGTATACACTGCCGCCCACAACGTAATGAAAACAGAGTGCGCGACAGCTTCCTGGAAGGGTTTTCCGTTACCGCACGCCTCAGCGGGTGGGTCGCGCTGTTGTTGTTCATCGCTGCGCTGCTCTACGCCCCTAACGCCGGCGACGACTTTCTCTTCGATGACGCCCGGCCCTCAGCGGCAATCAGCTGGTGCAGATTTCCGGCGAGCGCTTTGACGAATGGCGTACCGCCGCCTTCAGTTCCAGTGCCGGCCCGCTGAGCCGCCCCTGACCATGGTGACGTTTGCCCTGCAGCACGCCCTCGAGGGCGGCTTCAGCGCCCGCTCGCTCAAGCTGGGCAACATCGTGATTCACCTCGTTATTGCTGGCCTGCTGTTCTTGCTGTTCCGCGCGCTGCTTGCGGCGCTGGTGGCCCAGGGCAAACTGCGCTGTGATCCCGGCTGGGTGGCGGCGCTTGCCATGGGGTTCTGGCTGCTGCACCCCCTGCATGTGTCTACGGTGTTGTATGCGGTGCAGCGTATGGCGCAGCTGTCCACGCTGTTCACGGTGCTGGGGCTGTTGCTGTTCGTGCGCTGGCGCTCCCGCTGGGCCGAGCGCGGCGCCAGCCCGCAGGAGGTGGTTGCGGCGGCGCTGTGGCTGCTGCTGGTCACGGTGTTCGCGGTGCTCAGCAAGGAAAACGGGGCGCTGTTGCTGTGGTTGCTGCCGGCGGTGGAAGTGGCGGTGTACCGCGGTCGCTGGGCCGGGCCAGCTGCGGTCGCCGCTGGCGGCTGCCGGCTGGGTGCTGTTGCTGTTGCCGCTTGTAGCGATTGCATTGATTTTCTGGTTCGCGCCCGAGACGTTTCTGGGGGCTATGCCCAGCGCAATTTCACCTCGAGGAGCGGTTGCTGACGCAGGCGCGCGTGCTGTGGCAGTACGTCAGCTGGATTGTCTGGCCCAATATTCTGAGCATGGGATTTCAGCACGATGACGTGGCGCTGTCGACCGGCTGGCTGCAGCCTGTGTCCACACTGCTTGCTGTGGCGGGCTGGGTGTCGGTGCTTGTCGTCGCCGTCTGGCGGCGTGCACGCTGGCCTCCTGCTTCTGTTGGCGGTTCTGTGTACCTCGTGGGCCACAGCATGGAGTCCAGCTTTCGCACTGGAGATGGTCTACGAACATCGCAACTATTTGCCCAGTATCGGTATTTGCCTGTTGCTGGGCGTCGGCTTTGCCAGTCTGCTCGATCGCCTGCCAGCGCCGCGCCGTGTGCCGGCGCTGCTGGCGCTGTGCGCCGTGTTTGCGCTGCTGCTGGGTTTGCGGGGCAACACCTGGTCTGATGATCTCACACTGTCGCGCACGAACCTGGCCCGTCATCCCGAGTCCGTACGCTCCAATTACTTCTACGGTAATGCACTGCTGCGCCAGTATCGGCTGCGGAATGAACTGGGACTCACCGAAGCAGAGGCCAGGGCCAGTCTGGCGGTCGGCCGACACTACATGGAACTGATGCATCAGCGTGACCCAGCAGATCTCGGTGCGCTGGTGATGCTCTATTACCTGGATAGCCTCTTCTTTCCCGAGCTGGGTGCGCAAACCGACTGGCTGTCGGCCCTGCACGCCGCGCTGCCGGGTCGGGTGCTGAAAGCCTCCGACAGGAATGCGCTACAGGTGCTGGCGGAATGCATGGGCGATGGCAAGGTGCGCCACGCAGGACGAGGAAGTGGAGCGGCTGTTTGCCGCGTTGGGGCGCTACTCGCTCACCCCCACGGACCTTGACAGCCTGCGTTACACCTACCTGCAGGCGCGTGGTGCGCCCCCCGAGGAGTTGCTTGCTGCCCTGAAAGCGGCGCTGGCTCGCTTGCCCGGCCAGCTGGCCTACTATCCCTACCTCATCGCCCGCTACAGTGAAGTTGGCGATGCCGAGGGTGTCTTGCGCTCGATAGGGGAGTGGATGCACTACGACAGCCGTCGGCGCCAGCTGCCGTTACAGCGCCAGGTCGTTGCGGGGGCAGGCCAATGATGTCCGGGTACGCTGCAAGGCTTTGCCTGTTCGGGATGTTTGGCCTGCTGCTTGCTGCAACAGCGTGGCTTTATGCGCCGGGTATTCACGGCCCGGTCTTGCTGGATGACCGCACCAGTGTGACCTTGCTGGAGACCGACGTGGATTCTCGGCAACGCGTGGAGCAGGTGTTCGGGGATGGTTCCGGGCCGCTGGGAAGGCCGGTCACCATGGCGACCTTCGTCGCCGAGCGGGCCTTTGTTGGCGATGATGTGCGCTGGAGCAAGGCCATCAATATCGGCCTGCACCTGCTGAATGGGCTCCTGTTGGCCTGGCTGATCCATCGCCTGTTGGGTGCAGCCGATTATGCGCGTGTTATGGCAGTGGCGCTGCTTGCGGCAGGCCTGTGGCTGGTGTCGCCGCTGTGGGTGAGTACGGTGCTGTATGCGGTGCAGCGTATGGCCATGCTGGCCTGTACATTGATGTTGCTCGCGCTCATCGCCTATACCTACTGGCGCGAGCGCTACAGCGCAGGCGAGAAGGGCATACTGCGCTTTGCGCTGGTGATTGTCTGCGCCACCCTGGCGGTATTCGCCAAGGAAAATGGTGTCGTTGTGCTGCCGGTTTTGCTGCTGTTGGAGTTGCTCTGGTTCGGCTGTCGTCGAGGTGACCGTGTCGACCAGAGGATGCTCTACCAGGTGTTGGGTGCCCTGGTGTTGGGCGGCGTGTTCGTGATCGCTGTGTTTGCCCTGGCGCCCGAGCGCTTTCTGGCGCACTACGCGCTGCGCGAGTTTACGCTGGTGGAACGGCTGCTGACCCAGAGCCGGATTCTCTGGGATTATCTGGGGCAACTGGTCTGGCCGGACGTCGCCCGCATGGGGCTGTACCATGACGATGTCGTGCTATCGCGGTCAATAATGAGCCCCATTACCACGCTCCATGCGCTAGTGGCCTGGTGTGCGGCGCTGCTGCTTGCCGCCGCAATCTCTCGCTTCGCCCTGGGCCGGCGGGTGGCGTTCTGCCTGCTCATGTTCCTGGTCGGGCACAGCGTCGAGTCCACCGTGCTGCCGTTGGAGCTGTATTTCGAGCACCGCAATTACTTTCCCGGTATTGCTGTCTTCCTCCTCCTGGCGCTGCTGCTGGCCGAACTGGCACGGCGTTGGCGTGTGGTCGCCCGACCGGTGATGGCCTATCTTGCCCTTGCACTGCTGATGTTGAGCTTCAATACCAGCTCCCAGGTGGAAATCTGGGCAAATAGCTACCTGCTGCGCTTCAATCAGATCAGTGCGCACCCGGCGTCTTTTCGCGCCAATGCCGATATGGCGGTGATGTATGCGCAAGCGGGCAGCCTCGAGCGGGCGCTGGCGTATTCCGCCCAGGCCCATGCACACTCCCCGGAGCGGGACGGCGATCATTACCTGCGCAATCTCGCGCTCAGCTGCATGGCCGGTCGGCCGTTGCCGGCGTCAGCGGGGACCATCGCCAGTGCTCTGGATGCGCCCCGCCCACTGAGTTCCGTGGCCACCCTGCATGTGCTGGTGCAGATGCTGCAGAACGAGCAGTGTGTGCAGTTGGACCGCCTTGCAATCGCGGATGCCTTTGCGAGCGTGTATCTGCGCCCGGAGGCCGGTGCCACGGCGTCGGCGAATATCTACGCCCTGCTCGCAGTGCTGGAAAATGCCCTCGGACGTTACGCCAATGCCTATGAATACACTGCGCAGTTTCTTGCGCAGGCGCCGGGTACGCCACGCGGCCTGTTAATGCAGCTGCATTTCAGTACGGCATTGGGTAAAGTGAGTGAGGCTGAAGCGTTGCAGCGACAGCTGTTGACGCTGCAGGCGGCGGGGGCGTTAACCGTCTCAGATCAAGAAACCCTCGCGCTCTACCTGGAGGCAGACTAGTTGCGAATTTCCATTGTGATACCCGCCAGGAATGAGCAACAGGGGCTGGCACCGCTGCTACCGCGCCTCCGTAGCCTGTACCCCGATGCCGAACTGATCGTCGTCAACGACGGCTCGGAGGATGACACGGCTGCGGTCGCCCGCAGTGCCGGCGCCACGGTCGTGTCCCACCCCTACCCCAAGGGCAACGGCGCCGCGATAAAATCCGGCGCGCGGGCGGCGAGGGGAGACGTGCTGGTTTTCCTGGACGGCGATGGCCAGCACGACCCGGCGGACATCGCCAGCCTGCTTGCCACCATGGCGGAAGGCTACGATATGGTCGTGGGCGCGCGCTCGGGCCTGTCGTCCCAGGCCAGCTTTGCGCGCTGGAGCGCCAACACGCTGTACAACCGGTTGGCGAGCTGGATGGTAAACCGGCGCATTGATGACCTCACCTCGGGGTTTCGTGCGGTAAACCGGCGCAAGTTTCTCAGCTTCCTGTATCTGCTGCCCAACGGCTTCAGCTACCCCACGACCTCGACCATGGCCTTCTTTCGGGCCGGTTACTCCGTCGGCTTTGTACCTATTGCGGTAGAGCAGCGCGTCGGCAAAAGCCATATCAGTCCGCTGCGCGACGGGGTGCGTTTTTTCCTCATCATCTTCAAGATTGGTACGCTCTATTCCCCGCTGAAAGTCTACTTTCCGCTGTCGGTGCTGCTGGCCGGCCTGGGCATGGCCAATTATCTGCTGGGCGCGTTTGGCAGCGGTTTATTGCGCTTCAGCAATATGAGCTCGCTGTTGCTGTTGGCGGGTCTGGTGGTGTTTTTCATTGGCCTCCTGTCCGAGCAGCTCACCAACCTGCAGTACAAGGATATCGATCACGACCTCGACTGAGCGGGCCGCTGTCAGGGGATGTGCAGCGCCAGAGTTTCTTTCACCTGCTCCATCACCACGTAGCTGGTCGATTCCTGCACCCCGGGCAGGGTAAGCAGTGTTTCGCCCAGGAACGCGCGATACGCATTCATGTCAGCAACGCGCGCCTTGATCAGGTAGTCGAAATTGCCGGAGACGAGGTAGCACTCCTGAACTTCGGGTAGTTCGAAGGCGCTGCGTTTGAATTCCTCGAAAATATCCTGTGACGTGCGGCTCAGGCGGATCTGCACAAACACAACCAGCCCCGCATCGAGCTGTTCCGGGTCCAGGATGGCCTGGTAGCCACGGATGATGCCCTCGCGCTCCAGCCGTTTGATGCGCTCCTTGCAGGGTGTGGTGCTCAGGCCAACCTGGCGCGCGAGCTCTGCGTAGCTGGTGCGTGCATCCTGTTGCAGCAGCCGCAGCAGGCGCCGGTCGGTGCGGTTGAGGTTCTGAAGCCGTGCTTTCATTGTGCTCACTCGCTACTGTGGTTATATGCAGCTGATCGGCTGACTATCGGCGGTTCTATATTGGTCGATACGCCTAAAGATATATAAAAATACAGTGGAAATAACTGCTGATTTGGCGAAAATACATGAGAAAAGTGTTTTTTTCCACCTTAGCATGCCGGTCACATGAACCTGTCGCTGGAGAGCGCACACATGCTGATTGGCGTACCGAAGGAAATCAAGAACCACGAGTACCGCATTGGCCTCACGCCGGCGGGCGTGCGTGAACTGGTGCACGATGGTCACCGCGTACTGGTGGAACAGGACGGTGGTGAACCCATCGGTTTCGACGACGGCCAGTATCGCGAGGCGGGGGCAGAGATCGTCGCCGGTGCCGAGGCGATCTTTGCCGAGGCGGAGATGATCATCAAGGTCAAGGAGCCGCAGCCCGTCGAGTGCCGGATGTTGCGCCCCGGCCAGCTGCTGTTCACCTACCTGCACCTGGCGCCGGATCCTGAGCAGGCGAAGGCCCTGTTGGCCTCAGGCGCCACCTGTATCGCCTATGAAACCGTGACTTCCGCGGGTCGCGGGCTGCCTCTGTTGGCGCCGATGAGTGAAGTGGCGGGCCGCATGGCCATCCAGGCCGGTGCGCACAACCTGGAGAAGGCCCAGGGTGGCAACGGCATGCTGCTGGGTGGCGTGCCAGGCGTGGAACCTGCGCAGGTGCTTATCATCGGTGGCGGCGTGGTCGGCATCAACGCGGCGCGGATGGCGATGGGTATGGGGGCGGATGTGACACTGCTGGACCGCGATCTCAACCGGCTCAAGGAACTGGATATGCTGTTTGGTGGGCGCCTGAAGACGGTGTACTCGACCAAGGAAGCACTGGAGCGCTATGCCCTGCAGGCCGATCTGGTCGTGGGTGCGGTGCTGATTCCCGGCGCATCAGCGCCCAAGCTGATCAGCCGCGAGCTGGTAGCGGGAATGAAGAAGGGCGCGGTCATGGTCGACGTGGCCATCGATCAGGGTGGCTGTTTTGAGACCAGCCGGCCCACCACGCATCAGGAGCCTACCTACGTGATCGAGGGTGTCGTGCACTACTGCGTGGCGAACATGCCCGGCGGTGTGGCCAGAACCTCCACCATGGCGCTGACCAATGCAACATTGCCCTACGCGGTGCAGCTGGCGCGTCACGGCGTGCGCGCCGCGCTGGAGAAGGACGAGCATCTGCGCAACGGCCTGAACGTGCACGCCGGGCAGGTGACGCATGCGGCGGTCGCGGAAGCGCTGGGCTACGACTTTATCGCCCCGATGACGGCATTGGGCCGCTGAGTCGCGGGCTTGTCCGCTTGCGGCCGACCCGCAGCCGCAGGGTGTGTCAGCCGCCGTATTTGGCCTTCGCCTCGCGGCGGCGCGCGTGCAGCACCGGCTCGGTGTAGCCGCTGGGCTGCGCACAGCCCTCCAGCACCAGTTCCAGTGCCGCCTGGAAGGCTACACTGTCGGCGAAGTTCGGCGCCATGGGGCGGTAGGCCGGGTCGCCGGCATTCTGCTGGTCGACCACCGCTGCCATACGCTCCATGGTCTCCCGTACCTGGGCTTCACTGCACACGCCGTGGCGCAGCCAGTTGGCAATATGCTGGCTTGAAATACGCAGGGTCGCGCGATCTTCCATCAGCCCGACGTTGTGGATGTCGGGCACCTTGGAGCAGCCCACGCCCTGATCGATCCAGCGCACGACATAGCCGAGAATGCCCTGGGCATTGTTGTCCAGCTCGCGCTGGATGTCCCCGGCGCTCAGGCCAGCGGCGCCCTTCAGGGGAATGCGCAGGATGTCATCCAGCGACGCCCGCGGGCGTGATTTGAGCGCTTCCTGGCGCTGTGCCACGTCAATGCTGTGGTAGTGCGTGGCATGCAGGGTCGCCGCTGTAGGGGAGGGCACCCAGGCGGTGCTCGCACCGGCACTGGGGTGCGCGACCTTGGCCTGCAGCATGTCCGCCATGAGGTCGGGCATCGCCCACATGCCCTTGCCGATCTGCGCCTTGCCCTGCAAGCCGCAGGCGAGGCCTGTGTCCACGTTCCAGTCTTCGTAGGCGTTGATCCAGGGCTCCTGTTTCATGGCGCCCTTGGGCGTCATGGCCCCGGCTTCCATGCTGGTGTGGATCTCGTCGCCGGTGCGGTCAAGGAAGCCGGTGTTGATGAAGACCAGGCGCTGGCGGGCCCGTTCGATACAGGCTTTCAGGTTGACGGTGGTGCGGCGCTCCTCGTCCATGATGCCGAGTTTGATGGTGTGGCGCGCGAGGCCCAGGGCGTCTTCAATGCGATCAAACAGGGTGCAGGTGAAGTCGACCTCGTCCGGGCCGTGCATTTTCGGTTTGACGATGTAGATGCTGCCCTGGCGCGAGTTGCGCAGGGTGCCTGTGCCACGCAGGTCATGCAGGGCAATCATGGCGGTGAACATGCCGTCCATGATGCCCTCCGGGATCTCCCTGCCCGTGGCGTCGAGAATGGCGTCGCTGGTCATCAGGTGCCCCACATTGCGCACAAACATCAGGCTGCGGCCCGGTAGCACGCGTTCACTGCCATCCGGCGCGGTGAACACGCGGTCCGGGTTGAGGCGGCGGGTCAAAGTCTGCTCGCCCTTGCGGAACACGTCTTCGAGGTCGCCGCGCATCAGGCCCAGCCAGTTGCGATAGACCAGGATCTTGTCCGCCGCATCCACCGCGGCGATGGAGTCCTCGCAGTCCTGGATGGTGGTCAGCGCCGCCTCCAGCACCACGTCCTTGACGCCAGCGGGGTCGCTGGCACCGATGGGGCTCAGTGGGTCGATGAGAATTTCGATGTGCAGGCCGTTGTGCCGCAGCAGGATGCTGGTGGGCGCATTGCCTTCGCCCTGGTAGCCGCGAAACTGTGCCGGCGTCGCCAGCGAACTGATCTGGCCGCCGCTCAGCACCACCTGCAGTGCACCGTTCACCACGGTGTACGCCGTCGCCTGGCTGTGATCGCCTGTCGACAGCGGACAATGGGTGTTAAGGAAGTGCTTGGCCCACGCGATCACGCGTTCGCCGCGCACAGGATTGTAGCCACCGGCGCGCTCAGCGCCGCCCTCTTCGGGAATCACATCCGTGCCGTAGAGGGCGTCGTAGAGGCTCCCCCAGCGGGCGTTGGCCGCGTTCAGCGCGTAGCGCGCATTCATGACCGGCACGACCAGTTGGGGCCCCGCCAGGGTGGCGACCTCCGGGTCGACGTTCTCGGTGCTGATGGCGAAGTTCGCGGGCTCCGGCAGCAGATAGCCAATGGCTTCCAGAAAGGCCTTGTACTCTGCACGGTCGTAGTCGGGCCCGGGGTTGGCCCGGTGCCAGCTGTCAATCTGTTCCTGCAGGCTGGCGCGGGTCGCCAGCAGGTCTCGATTGCGCGGTGCAAGGTCGCGTACGATGGCGTCGAGGCCTTGCCAGAACTGCTCCGGGCTGACCCCGGTGCCGGGGGCAATGTCCTGCTCCAGAAGGCTGTGCAGGCCTGCGTCGATGTGCAGGCCACCTTCAGTGATGCGCTCGCTCATGGGGCTTCATTCCTCTGACTGCGGGGCGCGCCATGCGCCCACCGGAAAAAGTGCTAGTCTACGGTGAGCAGGCTTAATTTATCCAATTTATCGTTTTTATCGCGGTCATTCCCTTCCTGAATGATCTGGTGTGGCTGCACGCCTGACCCTCTCACTCAGGGTAACGGTGGCTGGTTGTCCATCTCCCGCGCTGTATCGGCGATCAGTTTGCGCAGCCAGCGGTTGGCGGGATTGTGTTGCAGGAGCGGACTCCAGGCCATTTTCAACTCCAGCGGCGGGATATCCAGCGGCGGCTCCCGCAACACGACCCGGGGATTGTTGCGCTTGAGCAGGGCGGCCCGCGTGGGCAGGGTGACAATCAGGTCGTTCTGCTCCGCCAGCGTCATGGCCGCCTGGTAGTGGCGGGTAAACACCCGAATCTGGCGCTTTTTCCCCAGCCTTGCGAGCGCGCTGTCCACCCAGCCCAGACGCTGCACGTCGTCGGGGTCGACGCCGACGCCAACACCCATGCCGGTCTTGCTCACCCAGATGTGCTTGGCCTGCAGGTAGTTTTCCAGGGTGAAGTCGTCAAGCACCGGGTTTTCCGGGCTCAGCAGGCAGGAAAAGCTGTCATTCCAGAGGTGGATCTGGTGAAAGGACTGCGGCATCGAATCGAACCGGTTGATCACCATGTCGACCTTGCCGCGCTCCACATCCAGGAAGCTGACATCGGAGGGGGTCATGATGTCCAGGGTCAGGCCCGGTGCCTGCAGTCGCAATTTGCCCAGCACCGCCGGCAGCAGGGTGGATTCCGCGTAGTCACTGGCCATGATGCGGAACACCCGCTGCGCCTGCTCGGGCGCAAAGGCGGAGCGTGGCTGTACCGCCTGTTCAATATTCATCAGCACTTCGCGCACCTGTGGCTCCAGTTCCAGCGCGCGTTCGGTGGGGGTCATGCCATCGGAGGTGCGAACCAGCAGGGGGTCGTCGAACAGGTCCCGCAGGCGGCGCAAGCCGTTGCTCATGGCCGGTTGTGAAAGGTTCAACTGGTGGGCGGCCTGGGTCACGTTGCGTTCGCGCAGCAGGGCATCCAGGTAGACCAGCAGATTGAGGTCGATACGGTTCAGTTTGGTCGACATGTAGCATTCACCGAAGGAATGGCGGGGATGCGATTCATAGATTGTGAAAATTATAGTCCTTTCGCTAGAATTGCCAAGTCATACGAAGCGCTCAGGCGCGACAGTTGTGGCATTGATCATCACCCGGACTGACGAGGACACCATCACCATGAGCAGCTACCGCGCCCCGATTGAGGACATGACGTTTCTGATTGACGAGGTGCTGGACGTGGGGCAAGCCCTGGGTTCACTGCCGGCCTTCGAGGAACTCGGCGTGGGTCCGGACCTGAGCACGGCACTGCTCGACGAGGGTGCCCGGCTCGCCGCCGATGTGCTGGCGCCGTTGCGGCGCGTGGGTGATGAACATCCTGCGACCTGCCGCGATGGCGCGGTCACATTGAGCCCGGGTTACGGTGAGGCGCTGCAACAGCTGGGCGCCGGGGGCTGGATGGGCATCTCCTCGGACCCGGTCTACGGCGGTCAGGGCCTGCCCGAGCTCTATGCCACGGCGGCCTGTGAGATGTGGAACAGCGCCAATCTGGCTTTCGGGCTGGCGCCCATGCTCAGCTCGGGCGCGGCGCTTGCGATTCATGCCCATGCCAGTGAAGAGCTGAAACAGCGCTACCTGCCGAAGATGCATTCCGGGGAATGGGCCGGCACCATGAACCTTACGGAGTCCGGCGCGGGATCCGACCTCGGCGTCATGAAAACACGTGCGGTACCGGAGGGTGATCACTACCGTATTCACGGGCAGAAAATCTACATCACCTGGGGCGATCACGATGCCACCGACAACATCATTCACCTGGTGTTGGCCAAGTTGCCCGATGCCCCCGAGGGCAGCCGCGGCATCTCCCTGTTCCTGGTGCCCAAGTTCCTGGTGAACGAAGACGGCAGCCTGGGGGCGCGCAACGATGTCTACCCGGTGTCCACCGAGCATAAGCTGGGCATTCATGGCAGTCCGACCTGCGTGATGGCCTTTGGCGATAACGAAGGCGCCCTGGGCTACCTGGTCGGTGAGGAAAACCGCGGCCTGGCCTGCATGTTCACGATGATGAACGAAGCCCGTCTCAAAGTGGGTGTACAGGGTCTGGGCGCTGCAGAGGGTGCCTACCAGAAGGCGGTTGCCTACGCGCGGGAGCGCGTGCAGGGCGGCGTGGCCATTATTGAGCACCCCGATGTCCGGCGCATGCTGCTGACCATGCGTGCGCTGATTGAGGCGATGCGCGCGCTGGTGTACGCGGAGGCGGTCACCCTCGATCTGGCACACCGGGGCCCGGAGGCTGACCGCGCGCAGCACCAGTTCCGCATCGACCTGATGATCCCGGTGATCAAGGGCTGGATGACAGAAGTGGGCCAGGAGCTGACGTCCCTGGGTGTGCAGGTGCATGGCGGCATGGGCTACATCGAGGAGACCGGCGCCGCACAGTATCTGCGCGATGTGCGGATCACCTCCATCTACGAGGGCACCAACGGCATTCAGGCGGCGGATCTGGTATCCCGCAAACTGGGTCGTGATCAGGGCGGGGCGATGCGCGATGCGCTGGCCGATATTGCGACCACGGTGGCGGCGCTGCGTGACGCCGGGCAACCGGCGCTGGCCGTCATTGCGGACCGTCTGGCGGCGGCGCTGGCGGGTGTCGAGGAGACGACAGCCCGGTTGCTGGAAGGGCTGCAGGTGGCACCGGAACAGGCCCTGGGTGCATCCTTCGATTACATGATGCAGTGCGGCTATCTGTTCGGTGGTTGGCATCTGGCGCGCTCAGCCCTAATTGCACAGGAGCGCCTGGATGGCGGCGCTGAAAATCCCTTCTATGAGCGCAAAATCGCCACAACCCGGTTCTACGCAGAGCAGGTGCTCCCGCGCTGTCGCGCGCATGCGGGGGCCATCATGGCGGGCCCCGAGGCGCTTGCGGATTACCCCGTCGACTGGCTGTAGGAGGCCGCCATGCAGACGTTTTCAACGCCCGACCTGACCGACGCCGCTCCCGATGCACAGGTCATAGAACTGCAGTGGCGCAATTTCGGTGCACACCCGCGCTTTGCGGGTCAGGCGGTCACGATCAAATGCCACGAAGACAATTCGCTGGTCAAGCAGGCGGTCGGTGAAGCGGGCGCGGGCCGGGTGCTGGTGGTGGACGGTGGCGGATCGCTGCGCCGGGCCCTGCTAGGCGACATGCTGGCGGAGGAAGCGGCGCGCAATGGCTGGTCTGGTCTGGTGATCAACGGCGCGGTGCGTGACGTGGACGAAATCGCGACCACGGCGCTGGGTGTAAAGGCCCTGGGCGCAACGCCGTTGAAGACGGAAAAGCGCGGAGAGGGTCAGCGCGACATTTGCCTGCAGTTCGGCGGCGCACGTATCGCACCCGGGAATTACATCTATGCCGACAACAACGGTGTGGTGGTCAGCGCCGAACCTCTGGTTTAGTCTGCGGGAAGCCCTCAGTCCAGCAGGCGCATGGACAGATCCAGCGCCCGGGTATCCTTGGTCAGGGCGCCAATGGAGATAAAGTCCACGCCGGTCTCCGCCACGCTGCGCAGGTTGGCTTCGGTGATATTGCCGGACGCCTCCAGCTCCAGCCGCCTGGCCACGACCGCGACCGCATCGCGCATGTCCTGCAGGCTGAAATTGTCCAGCATGACCCGGTCCGCCCCGGCGCTGAGGGCCTGCTGCAGTTCGTCGAGGCTTTCCACCTCCACTTCCACCGGCTTGCCGGGAGCCACCGATCGAGCTTCCCGCACCGCAGCGGCGATCCCACCGCAGGCGCTTATGTGGTTTTCCTTGATCAGAAACGCGTCGTACAGGCCCATGCGGTGATTGTGGCAGCCACCGCAGCGCACCGCATATTTCTGTGCATTGCGCAGCCCCGGAATCGTTTTGCGCGTATCCAGCAGGCGTACGCCGGTGCCAGCGACCAGCGAGGCGTAATGGTGGCAGCGGGTTGCGGTACCCGAGAGCAGCTGCAGGAAGTTGAGTGCGCTGCGTTCGGCGGTGAGCAGTGCGCGCGCCGGTCCGCGCACGGTGAACAGTGTGCTGTCGGCCGCGATACGGTCGCCCTCCGCCGCCGCCCATTCGGGCCGCAGCGAGGGGTCTACTGCCGCGAACACGGCGTCTACCCAGGCGCGGCCACAGAGGATGCCATTTTCACGGGTGATCACGCGCGCGGTGGCCGTGGCCGAGGCTGGAATCAGTGTCGCAGTGATATCGCCGCTACCGATGTCTTCCGCCAGCGCGGCGCGCACATTGTCCTGAATATCCGTGTCGGTGAGAGCGGGCATAGAGCGGGTTTCCATGGCGATCGGCCGGGTGGGTAAAAAGGACGATTGTAGCAGCACACCGGCGATGCGTTGAGCCCCCTCGGGTGCTGGATTATGATGTCGCTTCACGCAGTGGGGCTGGCATGCGCTATACACTCGACCAGGGCTGGATTGATCAGGCGCGCAGAGTGCCTTCGCCGAACTGCGGCCCACGGCCGCTGGGTGTGGCGGTGGAACTGCTGGTGATCCACAATATCTCGCTGCCGCCGGGATGTTTCGGTGGCGACGCCATCGAGCAGCTGTTTACCAATTGCCTGGACTGGAGAGCGCATCCCTTCTACGCGGAAATACGCGGCCTGGAAGTGTCGGCGCATTTCCTGATTCGCCGCTGCGGTGAACTGGTGCAGTTTGTCGCAACCGGGTTGCGCGCCTGGCACGCCGGACAGTCCTGCTGGCGGGGTCGGGAGAACTGCAACGATTTCAGCATCGGGGTCGAGCTGGAAGGGACTGACGAGCTTCCCTATACGGATGCGCAGTACACAACCCTCGCGGCCCTGACCGATACCCTGATCGCGTCTTACCCGGGCTTGTGTCACGATCACATCGCGGGCCACGCCGATATCGCCCCCGGAAGAAAGACCGATCCGGGCAGGGTGTTCGACTGGCCGCGTTACCGTGCCAGCCTGGCACCCGCAGGAGACGCCGCATGACCTTTCTCGCACTGATTCTCGCACTGGCACTGCGGCAACTCTGGGGTGCCGAGCCCTGGCTGCACCGCGACCGCTGGTGGTACGACTACCGCGAACGCGTCGCGGCACTGGGTCTGCTGGATGCGGTGCAGCTGCTGTTGCTGGTGCTGCTGCCCACACTGTTGTTGGGCGCGCTGCTGATGCTGTTGGCGCCTGTGCTGTTCGGGTTGCCCTGGATACTGCTTGCGGCGCTGGTCCTGTTGTTCAGCTTTGGTCGCGGCGACTTCCACGCGCGCCTGGTGCAGTATCGTGCGCACTGTGAACGTGGTAACCCCGAAACCGCGTGGCTGTTCCTCTGCGGTGCCCTGGGTGCCGACGATCTGGCACGTGCGGCCAGCGAGGGTGAAGCGGATGATGCCTGGCACAGGCTGCAGGCGCGTCTGCTTTATGACGGTTATCAGCGCTGGTTTGCGGTCGTGCTGGTGTTTGTGACGCTGGGGCCGGCCTGGGCCTTCGCCTACCGCCTGCTGCAGCTGGAAGCGCAGCAGGCACCGGAGTGTGCCGCCGCCAGGCTGTTGTTTGTCGTCGACTGGGTTCCGGCACGGCTGTTAGCGCTGACATTTGCCTTGGCTGGCGACTTCATACACAGCCGCGATGTGCTGTTTGCCGCTCTGCTGAATACTGTTCGAGCCCCGGCTGAGTTGCTCGGCGATGTGGGCACAGCGGCCGTGCACGGTGCGGGTGCGGACGCCGATGTGCAGACTGCCGCTGACGACATGCAGGCGCTTGGTGACCTGCTGACGCGAAGTGCCGTCATCTGGGTGGTGGTGATTGCCCTGGTGGCCATCATCGGCTGACTACCGCCCTCCGGCGCGCGCATTTCGTCAGATGCAACCGTGCAGGGGCAAAGCGGGCGTTCATCTGCTAGGCTTTCGCTTAAAGTCAGCGGAACGCATTGAAGCTCGGGTTTGCCTATGCCGGAACACAACCGCATGGATGCGACGCTGCCCTCGGTATTTGCGCAGCTGACTTCCGCTCCTGCGCATCGGGTACGCGTACTCACCATTGTCTTTCACCCCAATGTGGAGCGCATTGGCGAACGCTGGGTGCTGAAAGGCTCGCGGCGCAAGCCTTTGGTGCTCGGAAGACAGCAGCCGGCTTTCGTGCGCGCCGGCGGGGACGTGGGGCGTCCTCTGGACGACCCGCATGTCAGTCGCCAGGCGCTGCATATGCGATTTCGTGACGCCGGGGTAACCCTGGCACCGGTGGCCGATGCCTGCCGCTGCCGGCTGAACGGTGAATGGGTGCAGGCGGCGCGGGATTTCACCGCGGCGGATTTGCGCAGGGGCATTGTGCTGCAACTGGCCCACAGTGTCGTGCTGCTGCTTCGTGAGGTCCCGGCGTTCCCGCCTGGTGTCGGGGAGGCGGCCGCAGCGTCGACGGCTGCGTTTTCTGGCCTGCTCGGCAGCAGCGATTACATGCAGGCTCTGCGCCGCGATATTGCACGCATTGCGCGCTGCGGTCTGGATGTACTGATTCGAGGCGAGACCGGTAGCGGCAAGGAATTGGTGGCACGCGCGGTACATGGCGCCAGCGAGCGTGCCGCGGGGCCGCTGGTACCTGTCAATATGGCGGCGATTCCCCCGGGGGTCGCGGCGGCAGTGCTGTTCGGCAGCGCGAGGGGCGCCTTTACCGGCGCAGAGCGCAACAGCGTCGGTTATTTTCAGCAGGCCGAAAAGGGCAGCCTGTTTCTTGACGAAGTGGGCGACACCCCGGCCGAGGTGCAGCCGCAGCTGTTGCGCGCGCTGCAGGAACGCGAGATACAGCCGGTGGGCGGGACCCTTCGCACGGTGGATGTGCGCGTCATTTCGGCGACCGATGCGCCGTTGGAAGGCCCGGACAGCACGTTTCGCAGCGCACTGCGACACCGTCTGGGCAGCGCCGAGATCTGCGTCGCACCGCTGCGCGAGCACCCCGAGGACATCGGCGAGTTGCTCTGTCACTTTCTGCAACAGGCCTGTGCCGAAACTGGCTCACCCTCCCTGTTACCCACACCCGGGAGCGCCCCCCTGGAAGTCGCGCAGTGGGCGGATCTGTTCACTCTCTGCCACCGTTACGACTGGCCCGGCAATGTGCGTGAGCTGGGCAACTGTGCGCGGCAGATCGTGCTGCAGGGTGAGGGTGGTCTGCTGCCGGCAATGCTGTCGCAACCCGTTGCCGCGAACGTCGCCGATTCGCCCGCCAAGGCGCCCGCTTCGGCGGCGGTGGAACTGGGTGACGATGCTCTGCGAGCGCTGTTGAAGCAGGAGCGGTATGAAGTCAGCGCTGCGGCCCGCCGCGCGGGCATGAGCCGCCAGGCACTGTACCGGCGATTGCCGGCGCTGGGTCTGCGCCTGGCCGCGCAGGTACCGGAGGCAGAACTGCAAGAGGCACTGGCGCGTGCCGACCACGATGTAGCAGCCACCGCCACGGCCTTGCGTGTCTCGGCGATCGCCCTGCGCAGCCGTCTGGCACATCACCGTGCTGCGCCGGCGGGAAGCGGCGACGCTTGAGTAGCGGCGATCGCATCGGCCCCTATCGTATCCTGCGACTCATACGGCGCGGAGGGCAGGGGTCGGTCTTTCTCGGTATTGATGAACGCCTCGGGCGACGCATCGTGGCCAAAATCCATGCCCTGCCGGCAGAGCCTGCGCAGAGTCGCCGCGTGCTGCGCGAGGCGCAGGCGGTGGCCTCGCTGGACAGCACGCGCGTGGTCACGATTCATGATGTGATCGTCGGCGATACGCACCTTGCCATGATCATGGAATACGTGCCCGGTTGTGACCTTGAGGAGCTCCTCGCCGAGCGGGAGCTGTCCCTGGCCAGCAGTCTGGTTGTCGCCAGTGACGTTGCGGCGGCAATTGCCGCCGGTCGCTCGCGGGGTATCGTGCACGGTGATATCAAACCCGGAAACGTCCTGGTCACCCCGGAGGGGCGCGTCAAGCTGACCGATTTCGGACTCGCTGCACAGCAGGGCTCGGTCGCCACTGCCCGTGGCAGTCTCAGCTGTGTCTCGCCCGAGCAGCTGCTGGGCAAGCCGCAGGATGTGCGTTCGGATCTCTTCGCTCTGGGGTGCCTGTTGTACCGGCTGGTGGCAGGTCGTCATCCCTTCCAGGGACGCCACGGTCTGGACAGCGAGGCCCTGTTGCGTGGCGCTGCGCACGCACTGCCTGCCACGCTGGTGGACGGGTCTGCGCCGCCGCAGGGTCTGGAGGCCCTGATCGGCAGCCTGCTGGCCGCCGATCCCGCGCAGCGCCCACCAAATACCCATGAGGTGCGGCGGCAGCTGCACAGGATGGCGACAGCGCAGCCGCGACAGCTGCGTTCACCACTGCGGGAGGAGGCCGAGCGCTTTTTTCGGACCGAGGACAGCGACGATCTGCCGTTGCAGATCCCCCGCAGTCTCAGCCGTCAGGGGCGCTCCCGGATGCCGCGCCGTTCGGGGCAGTGGTCGGTGCTGGGTGTGGGGCGCCACTGGCGCCGCCGGCACTGGCTCGCGGCGGCCGCCACGCTGGCATGCGTGCTGACAGGGTTGCTGATTGCGCTCTGGCCACGGGATCAACGGGTTATGGTGCCACGTCCGCTGGTGGTGCTGGAGCCGGGGTCTGCGGTGCTCTCGCAGGCTGGCGGGTTGGAGGGGGTGTTGGCGCTCGTGCGCGAGCAAATACTTGCGGAGCGTCCGGGGCTGCAGTTTCACGGTGAATCGTCGCCTTTCTACCCCACCGTACTGGACCACAATCTGCCACCGCCGCCGGAAACGCTGCACATCGCCCTGCAGTGCAGCCCCGCGCTGTGTGTGCTTGGCCTTGAGCGTGAGCGCGGGGGCGCGCATCGCTATCGGCAGGTGCTGGTGCCAACGGGTGCCCCCGAACATCGCTGGCGCGCCTTGACGGGCAGGGCGGCGGCAGAGCTGTTTGCGGCTGATCCCTAGCCGACTGGGTGGGTTGCGGGTCGCAACGCGGCCAGCAGCGCCTTGTTGTCTGTGGCATCAATCCCCAGTGCGTCGGCCGTGGCAACGAGGAAGGACGTCAGAAACCCGATCTCCGTGGGGCGCCCCGCGAGCACATCCTGCAACATGGATGAGCGGTTGTCGGCGGTGGCCGCCACAACCTCCATCACGGACCGGTAGAGTCCAGCAACGGCCTCTCCCTGGCCTGCAGCCTGCCCGATGGCTGCAATCTCCAGGCACAGTGCGCGCACCTCATCGGCGAGTCCGGGCTCCGCCAGTGCGCCATTGCGACACCGGTGCAGCGCGGTGAGCGGGTTGATGGCGCAGTTGATGGCGAACTTGTGCCACAGCACCGTATCGATGTCTTCCCTCCAGCCGCAGCGAGCATCAATGGCCTGCCAGTCGCTGAACCAGTCCGGGGCATCCCGTGTTCCCCGGCCGCCTATCCAGGTGGTGCCGCGCCCGGCCCGCAGGACACGTTGGCCCGCCTCGCGGAACGCCCCCTCTGTGGTGCTGCCGCTGAACACGGCCAGCTGCGGCCACCGTGCCGCCACTGTCTGCTGATAGCCCAGGCCATTGGCGAGCAGCACGACCACAGCGTTAGGGGCGAGCCAGGGCTGCAAGCCGGCGAGGCCGTCTACCAGGTCGTAGGCCTTGGTACAGACCAGCAGATAGTGAATCGGTGCGGCGTGTGCACCGCTGGTAACCGGGAAGCTGTGTTCACTGGTCAGGCCACCTGCCCGCAACTGGATGCGCCGCGTCGTCTGCGTCAGTGCCGGATCGCCGTCGCGCAGCAACAGTGAACAGCTGATGCCCGCCTTGTCAAAGAGGCAGGCGAACAGGCTGCCAATGGAACCGGCACCGAGAATATGCCAGTGGCGTGAGCGCATTCAGCGTACTGCGGGGATTGCAATGCGGTGCCGGCTGATTAACATGGTGCTCCTGTTTGATTACCTGAACCGGGGAACCGCACTATGCCATCTTTCGACGTTGTATCGGAAGTCGACCTGCACCAGCTGACCAACGCTGTGGATCAGGCGGCCCGGATTGTCACTAACCGCTTCGACTTCAAGGGCATTGATGCGGGTTTCGAGCGGGATGGGCATAGCGTTGCGCTGCATGCGGAGGTGGAATTCCAGCTGGCGCAGATGGAGGACATGCTGCGCAGCGCATTGATCAAGTGCGATATCGACCCACAGGCCATGGAGGTCGGGGATCCGATTACCAGTGGCAAGCTGGTGCGCCAGACGGTAACGCTGCGCAATGGTCTGGACAGCCAGCAGTGCAAGGCCATCGTCAAGCAGCTCAAGGAGGCCAAGCTCAAGGTGCAGGCACAGATCCAGGGTGAGCAGGTGCGGGTCACAGGCAAGAAGCGCGATGACCTGCAGCAGGCGATTGCCCTGCTGCGCGGGAGCGATGTTGTCGATGTGCCCCTCCAGTTCACCAACTTCCGCGACTGACGCCGGCAGCTATTCCTTGACAGGGCTTTGCCTTCCCGGGACGCCGTGTCAGCGGCTTTCCAGTAAGGTGATGCAGTGCTCCAGGCGCTCCCGTTTCTGCGGCAGGCTGGCCGCGGCTGGTGCGCTGTGTGTGCGAAGGTGCCAGAGCAGTTCCAGATAGCGGTAGCCACACTCAAACAGCGTCAAGTGTTGCCAGTCATGGGCGGTGGCAGGCGCTTGCAGGTAATTCTCCAGCAGCGCCCGGCGCGCGGACGCCTCAAGTTCATCGCCGGCGCAGACTGCCGCCAGGTCAAACCACACCGGGCCGGTCGCGGCATACTCCCAATCAATCGCCCACAGCCGCCCCCCGCTCACCACGCAGTTGGCGCGCAACAAGTCATTGTGGCAGGTGGCGTGCGGGCCGGCAGTCTCCAGTAGCGCAATGAACGGTGCCGCACGCGCCGCCAGCGGTTGCAGGGCGCGCCAGGTTGTGGCCCGCCCCTGTCGGATGGCCCACGCGGCCCGCTCGCAGCGTTCCCCCACGGCCAGGCTTGCAGGCAGGTCCGGCAGCTGGTGGATACGCCGCAGCAGCGTGCCCAGGACGGCGGGCGTGACGGCGCCGTCGGGGTCGGGTTGCAGGTAGTCACAGACCAGAAGGCCCGCCTGTGTGTCGAGATACCGTGGCGCCGGTGCGAGGCCGGCCTCATGTGCCAACTGCAGCGCCTGCCATTCCACGTGCGGGCCCGGCAGGTCCGTGCCCGGGTCGTCGCCTGTCAGCCGCACTGCGAACAGTCGGTCACCGCTGCTCACCAGAAAACTCTGATTACTCAGGCCACCGCCGAGGCGACGCAGAACGCGAGGCGCGAGTTGCAGTTCACTTACCTGCCAGCTGCGCCACGTGTCCAGCGCACGCTTCAGGCGCTGGCGCATTGCAGCCGATAGTGCCGGTGCCAGCGACGGTAACCGAACACGACGATGACCAGGTACACGGCAAACAGCGCGGCGGTGAGAAACAGGCCGCGCTCCAGGTACAGGTAAATGGACACGCTGTCGATGACCAGCCAGTAAAGCCAGTTTTCCAGCAGCTTTCTCGCCACCATCCAGGTCGTCAGAATGCTGCCCCAGGTGGTGAAGGAGTCGATGTAGGGCAGCACCGCGCCCGTGTACCTGTCGAGCAGCGCACCGCTGGCGACGCTGGCCAGCAGCACGCTGGCAATGGCCAGGATGTGTCGCTGCGGCGGCCAGACGCTGATCGGCAGGCGCTGCTGCGCCGCCGCGTTCCCGCTGCCGCCGCCGCGCCACTGCTGCCAGCCATAGAGCGCCATGCCCAGGTAATACACCTGTAGCGCGGACTCCATCAGCAGCCCCACCTGCCAGAACAGCCAGAGGAAAATGGCGGTGCTGGCGAAGGCTGCATACCAGCACCACAGGCTCTCCCGCACTGCCAGCAGCAGGTACGCCACCCCCAGCAACACGGCGGCCAACTCCCAGCCGGAGAGGGTGGCGGCTCCCGCCACCAGCTGCGTGAGAAAGCTGTCAGCGCTCATGTCGGGTGAATCGGCAGCAGCCCGGGAATGAACTTGCAGACCAGCACCTGCTTGCCGAAGTGGTGATAACTGGTTTCCAGGGTCGCTTGCACGGCAGCGAACACAGCCCCCGCATCACCGCTCAGTTGCGTGCTCATGGCGTTGGTCACCACGGTCAGACCCTGAATTGCTGCCAATTGCTCGATGAAGCGCTTGATGACCGGAATATAGTCCTCCTGCAGCGGATACAGGCTGAGTTCTGCGGTGATGTCCATACGGGATATCCTGTTTCTAGAATTGATAGCTGGCCGTCAGGCCCACGCTGCGTGGTTCGCCGAACTGGTAATACGGCTCAAGAGCATAGCCCTTGCGTGGGTCGTTGCCGAAGCTGCCGAAGCCGCGCGTCGCGTAGTCCCTGTCAGCGAGGTTCCGTGCCCAGAGCGCGATGTCCCAATCCGCTTCCGCCCAGCCAAGGCGCAGGTGTACCAGTTCATAGGCCTCCGAGCGTAAATCGTGGCGGTCGGAAAAGTAAAAGCTGTCGCGGGCCTCGATATCCACACGCGCATAGAGCTGCCGGGTGATCGCGAGGCGGCCGCCCAGCGCAGCCTGATAGCCCGGCGCGTGAGCCTGGTCACGCCCGGCGAGGTCGCTGCCATCTGCATTGATATAGCGGTCGAAACTGGCTTCCAGCAGGCCCAGGTTGACGTACAGCTCCAGTGCCTCGTGTGCCAGCCAGTCGATTTCGAGCTCCAGCCCGTAATTGTGCCCTCGGGCGGCGTTGTTGGTGTAGTCGAGGAATGCGGTGCTGCCGTCATCACGCGGCAGCACCAGGGAGCCTTTTACCTGCTGGTCATCCCGGTCCATATAGAACAGGGCGAGGCGTCCCTGCAGCCGTCCCTGCAGTGCTTCGGCCTTGTAACCGACTTCATAGTTGAGCAGTGTTTCCTCATCAAAGCGGCTCAGGCTCGCGAGCAGCGTCTGCTGGCCGGGGTCGTCGGTGGCGCCCGCGCTGGCCAGAATGCCTGCGTTCACGCCATTGCCGCGGTAGCCGCGGGAAATGCCACCGTACCACAGCGCGCCGTCCGCAGGCTGGTACTCGAGCACCAGCCGCGCGCCCCAAAGGTTTTTGGCAACCCGCTCGGCCACGCCGTTATTGTCGGCATAGTCGGTGCGCCGTCGCTCCAGGCGCAGGCCGCTGGACAGCGTCAGGTGGTCGGTGAGCCGCGTATCCAGCTGCCCGAACACGGCGCTTGTGTCCGTGTCGTAGCGGCTGTTGAAGGGCCCGTCGAGGTAGGTGTATTCGCGGTCCAGATCCTCGCGGTCACCCAGGTAGTAAAAGCCCACCGTCCAGTCACTGCGCCCCTCGAACAGTCGCGACTGTTCGTTGGAGAGCAATCGCAGCTCGCCGCTGAAACTGTCGCGGTCGCGCAGATAGCGGTCGAAGGAACTGTATTCCAGTTCCGGAGCGATGCCGACAAAACTCCAGTCTTCGTCGAAACTGTACTCCGTGTCGCTGGTTGCGAGTGTGATCACCGTCTCGATGTCCAGTGCCGCGCGTGAGGCGGCCCAGGTGAGGCTGGCGGCGCTGGTCTCCTGGCGATCACGGCCCGGCTGGTCGGACAGTGTGCGGCGCGTGTTGTCCAGCGAGAAGGCATCGTAGCCGTTGTCGATGTCGGCCAGCGTCACGCTCAGGTCGACGGTATCGGTGGCCGAGGCAAGCCAGCGCAGGCGGGCGCGTACAGTGGTTTCATCGCGTTCATTGGTGTCGTCCCGGCGCAGAAAGTCGTTGTCGTAGTAACCGTCACTGCGGTACTGCTGTACTGCCACGCGGTACAACAGCTCATCGCCGGCCAGCGGGCCGGTGCCCACAACCCCCAGTGCCTGGGTGATGTAGTCCGCCACGGTGGCTTCCAGCCGCAGTCCCGGGCTGCTCTCTGGAGCGGCGCTGCGGATGTTCACCAGCCCGGCGAGGGCGTTGGCGCCGTGCAGCGTACCCTGGGGGCCGCGCAGCACCTCAACCTGGGCTACGTCGAACAGGGTGCCAATGGCACTCAGGCCGCTGAAATCGATGCCGTCGACCATCAGCCCCACTGACGCGTTGAGCGGCTCCTGGAACTGGCTGCGTTCACCGATGCCGCGGATCTGGAAGAACCGCGCGCGGGAGGCACCGCTGGCGTAGTTGAGGTTCGGGATCACGTTCAGCACCTCTTCAAGGTGCTGCGCAGAGCGTTCCCTCAGCGCTGCGCTGGTGAGTACCGTTGTTGATGCCGACTGGTTCAGCAGCGGTGTATCGCGCCACTCGGCAGTGACTACCACCTCCGTCAGCTCACGCGACAACGCCGGGGCCACGGCAAGCAGGCTTGCGGTCAACAGATAACAGGATCTTTTCATCGGGTTCTCCTTGAATAACTGCAAGAGAACCGGTTGGATATGCGGAATGAACAGGAGACGTGCACCTATCCCTACGCCGGTCCTAACCGGGTCAGGTTCGAAGGGTTTACCGCAGAACGGTATCTCAGGCCGTAGCCACCCCCAGGTTTGCAAGCGCCAATCTGGACGTAACACTTTGTTACATAGCAAGTCAGCGCGTGTTTGCAACGCGAGTATAGGCCGCTTAAACTGAGTTGCCAATAATTCTGTCCATAACCGGGGCCCTGCGTCCTGCTAGCGGCGAGATACTGAATGTCGGATGAGTCTGTGTACGATGTGATCCCGGGTGAAGAGATCGAAGCGGCGCCCGCACCAGCCAGCCCCGCCGAGGTGCAGGAGCAGCGCCTGAGCGAAACCATCCAGTTGAATCGCTGGCTTGTTGAGCAGGCGCGGCAGATGCAGCGGATGATGCTTGATGCCCCCGACCTTGAGGCGCTGCTTGAGGTCTTGCTGGTGAGCATGCCGCGGCACTTCGGATTCCGGGTCGCCGAGCTCTGGCTCTATGACCCGGAAAACGTCCTGGCGAGCCTGATGACCTCGGGTCACCGCTACGGCCAGTATCTGCAACTGCATCACGATGTGTTTGAAATGCAGGAGCTCTACGACATGGAGCCGGACGTCATCCTCCTGGATGCGACCGACTCGCGCATGTTCGAGGTCTTGAAAACGGACCAGGGAATACAGCATGCCCTGCTGGTTCCCCTGCTGGACTCCGGCAGGCTATTGGGCAGTTATCACTGCGGGTTTGTCGACCGGCCCATGAAGACCACAGCCGATGATGGTGCGGTCGTCACACACCTGGCATCGGTGGTATCCCAGAGCTTCAAGAACGCGGTCAGCCGACAGCAGATTTCCCGCCTGACCATGCTGGACCCGCTGACCCAGATCAGCAACCTGCGCGGCTTCGAGAAGGATATCGCCCGTGAAATCGCTCGGGCACGGCGCGCCAATGAGGCGCTATCGGTCCTGATGCTGGAGGTGGACGAGTTTGAAGAGCTGTATCGTCACTACGGGGAGATCACGGGCCGGTTTGTGCTGAAAAAGGTGACAGAGCGCGTCTCCTCCGGGCTGCGCGCCACCGACTATCTCGCGCGCCTGTCAGATTCTCGACTGGCGGTGCTGCTTTCCGGCACCAGCGAGTCTCCCGCCATTGATGTGGCGGAAAGGATACGCCGGGACATAGAAAATTTCCTCATAGATGATGGCCGTGGTGCGGTGCTTCAGGTTACGCTTAGCCTCGGCCTTGTCACCTGGGAACCTGAACAATACCCTGCCGTTGACATGGCGCAGCTGGCCCGGCAAATGCAGAGCGCCGGTTCGAAAGCAGTGCAGAGCGCGGTTGCGGGAAATGGTAATCAACTCAAGGTCGGCCGCCTCTCTACCCTGATGATCTGATTCCGGAGACAGTGTGCCCTTGAGGAGTATCGACGACCTTTTCGAAAACAACCGTGCTTGGGCGCACTCCGTAAAAACCACTGATCCGGATTTTTTCGAGAAGCTGGCCAATCAGCAGAGTCCGGAGTACCTCTGGATTGGCTGTTCCGACAGCCGCGTCCCCGCCAATCAGATCGTCGGCCTGCTGCCCGGAGAGGTGTTTGTGCACCGTAACGTTGCCAACATGGTGGTACACACGGATTTCAACTGCCTGACCGTGCTGCAGTACGCGGTGGATGTGCTGCGGGTCAAACATGTGCTGGTGGTCGGGCATTACAACTGCGGCGGTGTGCGCGCCGCCTACGAAAACCGTGACAACGGCCTGATCGACAACTGGCTGCGCAACATCAAGGATGTCCAGCAGCGCCATCGCCGGCGTATCGCGGCGCTGGAAAGCGACGAGGAGCGGGTCAATCTGCTCTGCGAACTCAATGTGGTCAGCCAGGTGTCAAACGTGTGTCACACCACCATCGTGCAGAACGCCTGGGCGCGCGGTCAGGGGCTGTCAGTGCACGGCTGGGTTTACAGCCTGAAGGACGGCCTTATCCAGGATCTGCAGTGCACGGTCAGTGGTCCGGAGCAGATATCCGAGGTGTACCGCGTACTGCCCGATCGCGATGAGCTCTGATCCCCCGAACGGGTGAGACATGGCGGGCAGCAGCAGGCTAGACTGACGCCAGACAATCCCTGAAGGAGTGAAGCCATGACCGTCGAGGCAGCAAAGATCGCAGGCAGTAAAATCCTTATCACAGGCCCGACCGGGCAGGTGGCGGCGCCGGTGATCGACGCCTGGGCCGGCCAGGCGGAGTTGACCGCCCTGGCACGTTTCAGCGATCCGGCGCAGCGCGCAGCGCTCGAGGACAAAGGGGTACGCTGCGTGGCGGCGGATCTTGCCGACCGCAACGGTTTGCGTGACCTGCCGGATGACTTCGACTACGTGCTGAATTTTGCCGTGGTGAAAACAGACAGTTTCGATTACGACCTCGCGGCGAATGCGGAGGGGCTGGGGCGGCTCATGCTGCATTGCCGTGCCGCCAGGGCTTTCCTGCACCTGTCCTCGACGGCCGTCTACGAGTACGCCGGCCACGCCCCGCGGGCCGAGGATGCGCCGTTGGGCGACAACCACCGCGCCATGTTTCCCACTTATAGCATCAGCAAGATTGCCGCAGAAACCGTCTGTCGCTTTGTTGCGCACCAGTTCGGCATTCCCGCCACCATTGCGCGTCTCAGCGTGCCCTATGGCAACAACGGCGGCTGGCCCTGGTATCACCTGTTGATGATGGAGCAGGGGATGCCCATCGATGTGCACCCGGAACGACCGAATCTCTACAACCTGCTGCACACCGACGACTACATCGAGAAACTGCCCCTGCTGCTGGGCGCCGCGAGCACCGACGTGACCACGGTTAACTTTGGCGGATCGCAGGCGGTCAGTATCGAGGACTGGTGCGCTTGGCTTGCGGAGCTTACCGGCCTGCAGCCGGAGTTTCGCGACAACCCCGCCGCCTTCGGCAGCCTGGCGATTGACACCACGCGCATGCATGAACTGATTGGCCCCACCCGGGTGGACTGGCGCGAGGGGGTGCGCAACATGGTCGCCACCCTGTCACCCCAGCTGCTGAAGCCCGGCGCCTGAGGGTTGCGGACGAAAGGGGAGTTGGCAGGTGACGCAATTGCTGCTACTGCTGGTGTTGGTGTTCAGCGCCGTGGCGCTGATGGTGGTGCTGGGTGAGCGCTTTGCCCGCCCCCTGCCGCAGGAGCGGGTGCGTCAGCTGCAACGCTGGCTGTTGCCTCTGGTCGGCTTGATGCTGCTGCTGTCTCTGGCCAGCCAGTATTGGTAGGCAGGTCACCCTTAAGGGTGATGCGCGCGGATCGAAAACACTGCACACTGCGCGTCGCTGATTACACTGATATCTTCACCGCGGGGACCCTGATCATGTCGATGACCGAGCTTGATGCGTTACGCAATGGCCAGCTTTGGGAAGATTTTTGTGAGAGCCTGAAAAGCGCCGGTGCAGAGATCCTGGCAGAGGGTGTGCCTGCTGACGATCTCAGCATCGCGGAAGGGTATCGGTACCTCACACGTCTGTTGCGGTTGAGCCTGGAAAAACACCTCGAGTTCAGCGACCCCGCCTGTCCGCAGTTCTACTCCCTGTCGCATGAAACCGCCAAAATCGGCAATGACAACCCGGACAATTTCTACCAGAACTGTGCGGTAGACGGACGTCACAGCTACCGCATTACCGGTAATGCAGGACAGGTGGAATACCTGAGCATTGAAACCAAGGCGGGCTCCTTCGCCGGCCAGGGCGATATGGCCCCCACCGGCCACATCACCCTGGAGGATCTGGAACTGGGCCCCAATGGGGAATTTGAGCTGCTGGTCAGCGCGACCCCGCAGCCCGGTAACTGGTTGTCCATGACCGAAGCCTCGGACAATATTCTGGTGCGCCAGACCTTTCGGGACCGCGCGCGTGAGCCCAAGCTTGAACTGCGCATCGAGTGCCTGGACCAGCAGGCAGCCCCCGTGCTGGATCCTGCGGCGTTTGCCAGCCAGTTACAGCGCGTGGTGCCTTTCGTGAACGGCACCGCCGGCCTGTTCCGCAACTGGATGCTGGGCTTTGCCGGCCATATCAACGCACTGCCCCCCAATGACCAGCAGATGTGCCTGCGGGCGGGCGGCGACCCTGCAATCTACTACCACAACAGCTACTGGCAGTTGGCCCCGGAAGAGGCGCTGCTGATTGAATTTATGCCGCCCCGGGACTGTCGGACCTGGAACTTCCAGCTCTCAAATTTCTGGATGGAGTCGCTGGACTACCGCTTCCATCGTATCCATATCAATCGCAGCAGTGCCCGCTATGAAGCGGACGGCAGTGTGCGCATTGTGGTGGCGGGCAGGAATCCGGGTAGCGCATACCCCAACTGGCTGACGACCGCGGGTCATGAGTGTGGCGCCATGTTGTTGCGCTATGTCGAGGCATCGGATCATCCTCCGGTGCGCACGCGTGTTGTCGCGCTGGAGACATTAATCGCAGGAGAGGTGGAATGAGCATGACGGAACTGGCGCTGGATGCAGATGCACTGGTCGCTGCGGCCAGGGCTGTAGACGGGCTTGAAGACTTTGGTGACGACAGCTATCGCGAGCCATTGGAAAGGCTCCTGTGGTCGCTGGTGCATGAGGCGGACCTGAACGCGATCGGCCGCCCGGCAATGGCCCAGCGCATGCTGGATATCCTGTCGACCAGGCTGCGCGTGCAGGAGTGGCTGCGTCGCCACCCGGAAATCCTGGATGAGCAGATCGTGGAGCCGCTGGTGATTGTCGGCCTGCCCCGCACCGGGACCACGATGTTGCACCGGACCATCGCCGCTGACAATCGCATGTATGCCCCGTTGTGGTATGAAACACGTTTTCCCTGCCCGGATCTCGATTGGGACTTCACCGCGGCAGGTGACCGTCGTATTCGCGACGCCAAGGCGGAAGTGAAAATGATGGTCGACAGCAACCCCGACCTGCTGTCCGTGCACCCGCTGGATGCCATGGAGCCGGACGAGGACATCATGCTGTTGGAGCAGTCCTTCTACAGCTTCAATATCCAGGCGCTGGCGAATGTCCCCAGTTTCGATGCCTGGATCGAGGCGCAGGACCACACCATTGGCTATGAGTACCTGAAGCTGCTACTGCAGTTCCTGCAGTGGCAAAAGAAACGTAGCGGGCAGCGCGGTGAGCGCTGGGCACTGAAGGCGCCGCACCACCTGCACTACATGGACCTGGTGTTTCGCATCTTCCCGGATGCCCGCGTGGTACAATCCCACCGTGACCCGGTTGAGACCATTCCGTCGCTGGCCAGCATGATCGCCAATGTGTGGCAGGTGTATTCCGACTCCGCCGACCCGGTGGCAGTAGGGCGACAGTGGGCCCGCAAGTTCGCCAAGGGCATGCAGCACACCATAGATGTGCGCCGCGAGATGGGCCCCGAGCGGTTCCTGGACCTCTGGTTCAAGGATACGGTCAGCCAGCCAATGGTGGAGATCGGCCGCGTCTACGACTTCCTCGGTATGGACCTTACCCCCGAAGCCAGTGTGGAAATGGCGCGCTGGCAAGACTCCAACCGGCGTGAACTGCGCCCTGCACATGCCTACACATTGGACCAGTTCGGCCTGACCGAAGAGGGCCTGAAGGCGCAATTCAAGGGCTATCGGGAAGCCTTTATCCTGGATAAGTGAACATCGTCGCCGGGGCGCCCGGCGGCTAACCTGAACCACTGCACGAGAGAGCACACATGGCAGAGCAAAAAGCGACGAATGTCCATTGGCACGAGGGTGACATCACCCGCGAACACCGCGAGAAGTTGTTGGGTCATAAAGGGGCCACCCTGTGGTTCACCGGCCTGTCCGGCAGCGGCAAGAGCACCGTGGCGGTAGAACTGGAGGGGCGTCTGAATGAAATGGGCGTGCTTGCCTATCGGCTGGATGGTGACAACGTGCGCCTGGGCATTAACCGCAACCTGGGTTTCAGTGCGGACGACCGCACCGAAAATATCCGTCGCATCGGGGAAATCTCCAAGCTGTTTGTGGACTGCGGCATCGTTACACTGAGCAGCTTTATCAGCCCCTATGCCAGCGATCGGAACCAGGTGCGAGAGTTGCACGAAGCAGCGGGCATGGACTTTATCGAGATCTTTGTGGATTGTTCCCTGGAGGCCGCGGAAGCGCGTGATCCCAAGGGCCTGTACAAGAAAGCGCGGGCGGGAGAAATCAAGAACTTTACGGGAATCGATGACCCTTACGAGGCGCCGTTCAAGCCCGAGGTGCATTTGCACTCGGATCAGCAAACGCTGGCCGAAGAGGTGGATACCATCATTGCCCTGCTGCGCGAGCGCGGCATCATCACGTCCTGATTACCTTACCCCGAACGGAGACGAACATGATCAAGCCACACGGCTCAGACGAGCTGCAACCTCTCTACATCGCTGACGATGCCCGTCGCGAGGCGCTGTTGAAGGAGGCGGAGCAGTTGCCCTCACTGCTGCTCAACTCAGCGGCCGCAGCCAATGCGGTCATGCTGGGCGCTGGTTACTTCAACCCCCTGAACGGCTACATGAACCTGGCTGACAGCCTCAGCGTGGCGGAGAAGCTGCAGACCGTCGACGGCCTGTTCTGGCCCGTGCCCATTGTCAACCTGACCGAGGCAACGGACATCCAGCCCGGCACACGTATCGCGCTGCGCGACCCGAATACCGAGGGCAACCCGGTGCTTGCCGTGATGGAGGTGGACGCGGTGGAGTCGGTGTCCGACGCGCAGATCGACTTTATCGCGGAGAAAGTGTTCCGCACACTGGACCCTGCGCATCCCGGCGTTGCGACCTTCAAGTCGCTGGGCCGCACCTTGTTGTCCGGCCCGATTGAGGTGCTGAATTTCTCTTACTTCCCCGGCGAGTTCCCCGACACCTTCCGCACCGCCGTGGAGATTCGCGCCGAAATCGCCTCCCGCGGCTGGAACAAGGTCGTCGCTTTCCAGACCCGCAACCCCATGCACCGCGCGCATGAGGAACTGTGCCGTATGGCGATGGAAGACCTGCATGCGGATGGCATTCTCATCCACATGCTGTTGGGCAAGCTCAAGCCGGGTGATATTCCCGCAGACGTGCGCGATGCGGCGATCCGGAAAATGGTGGATGTCTATTTCCCGCCGAACACCGTGATGGTCACGGGTTACGGCTTTGACATGCTGTATGCCGGCCCGCGCGAGGCGGTACTGCACGCAGTCTTCCGTCAGAACTGCGGCTGCACGCACCTGATTGTGGGGCGCGACCACGCCGGCGTAGGCGACTACTATGGCGGCTTTGACGCGCAGACTATCTTTGACGAGGAAGTACCGTCAGGTGCCCTGGAGCTGGAAATCTACCGCGCCGACCACACGGCTTACAGCAAGAAGCTGGACCGCGTTGTCATGATGCGCGACGCGCCGGATCACAGCCCGGAGGACTTCGTGCTGCTTTCGGGTACGCGGGTGCGCGAAATGCTGGGCAACGGCATCGCCCCGCCGCCTGAGTTCTCCCGGCCGGAAGTGGCCAGGATACTCATGGATTACTACCAGAGCCTGTAGTGGCGGCAGGGTCGGCGCGTTCTGCGCCGGCCCACGCCTGCCGCTACCCCACCGTTTACTTCTCGGCCTGGCTGGCGCGGTGCACCGTCACCGCCAGCAGCGACTCCAGCGTTTGTGGCCCGACCAGCATATCCAGCAATTCTCCCGCGGGGTTGATGATCAGCGTGGTGGGGAGGACGTTGGGTCGGTCCAGTCCGAGGAGGCCGGCCGGGTCTTCCCCCAGCGTAGCGAACTGAACCTGCAGCGCGTCGAGCTGAGCTTGTAAGGCGTCGCCAGTGGCACCGTCATAGTTTACGCCGAGCACGGTTACGCTATCGTAATCGCTGTCCAGTGCATTCAGTTCCGGTATTTCCTTGATGCAGGGCTTGCACCATTCGGCCCAGTAATTGATGACCACCCACTGGCCCCGCAGGCTTTGCAGCAGGTCCGCGTTGCTTTCCGGTGCGGATGGCTGGCACGCGGTCAGGGTTAACAGTAGCAGGGTCAGGCAGGCGCTTCTCACGTCCGGGTTGCTCCTTGTTGATTGGCAGGATCAGTGGAAAAAATGGCTTGGCGCGCGCAGTATGCCACGATTGCATGGCGGCGCGGCGCCCAGCCCTTTTGCTATAATGTACGCCTTTTGTCCCCGGGGAGTTTTCCGTGAGCGAGTTTCAGATCTATCACAACCCACGCTGTTCCAAGTCCCGCGCGGCACTCGCCCTGTTGCGGGAGCATGGCGTAGAGCCCGATGTGATTGCCTATCTGGATCAGCCGCCCAGTGCCGCGGCGCTCAAGCGCCTGCTGAAGAAGCTGGCAGTGCCGGCCAGCGGGCTGCTGCGGCGTGGAGAGCCGGAATTCAAGTCGGCCGGTTTGCATTCGGACAGTAGCGAAGCCGAGATACTCGCCGCCATGGCCGCGCATCCCAAACTGATTGAGCGGCCGGTGGTGGTGCGCGGTGAGCGCGCTGTGATCGGCCGGCCCCCGGAGAACGTGCTGGCGCTGCTCGACTGATGGCCGACCCCTACGTACTGGTGCTGTATTACAGTCGCCACGGCGCCACTGCGGCCATGGCCACCCAGGTGGCGCGCGGGGTGGAGTCGGTTGCCGGCATCACCGCACGGGTGCGCACGGTGCCGTCGATATCGGCCAGCTGCGAGGCCGTCGAGGATGTGATCCCCGCCGACGGCCCGCTGTATTGTGAGCTTGAGGAACTCGGCGACTGCGCCGGGCTGGTGCTGGGCAGCCCCACGCGCTTCGGCAACATGGCCGCGCCCCTGAAGTACTTCCTGGATCAAAGCTCGGGCCTGTGGTTGAGCGGTGCATTGATCGACAAGCCGGCCGCGGTCTTCACCTCGACCTCCAGCCTGCACGGCGGTCAGGAGTCTACCCTGCTCAGCATGCTGCTGCCCCTGCTGCATCACGGGATGGTGGCCGCAGGCCTGCCATACAGTGAGCCGGGACTGATGACGGCAACCAGCGGCGGAACGCCCTACGGTGCCTCCCACTGGGCCGGTGCCGACAACCAGAAACGCCTCGACCCGCAGGAAGCCGCACTGTGTCGCGCACTGGGCGCACGTGTTGCGCGCCTGTCCCTGGCTCTGGAGGCTGCGCGATGACCCCTGTGCAACGCCAGGGCCCAAGTCTCTTGCTGTGGCGCGCCACGTGGTTGAGCTGGGGCACTTTGTTTGGCCAGACGGCGCTTTCCCTGGCACTCACCCAGCCGCCCTGGATTATCTGGTTGGGGAGCCTGCTGCCCCTGAGCCTGTTTCTGTACGGAATGTGGCACGACCGTCTGCGCAGCTTCATCTGGTTGTGCTTTGTGTCCCTACTCTACTTTATCGCGCTGGTGGAGCGCTTGTTTGCAACGCCACGGGCGCCGTTGCCCTGGGTCGGCATGGTCGCCGTCGTTGTACTGTTCTGTAGCGCCATGCTGTACGTGCGCTGGCGCGCCCGCGAGCTGCACACAGCGCGCGAAACATTCCCGGAGTCATCGCCATGAGTCGCCCATCGCCCATTCGCCGTTTCTTTTCCGCATTCTGGCGCGGATTGACCTGGTTTCGCCTGGCGCTGTCGAACCTGTTATTTCTCGCCTTTCTGGTCTTTATCTACGTGCTGTATTTCAGCGGTGGACCACCGCCGCAGCCGGAAAAGGCCGCATTGTTGCTGAACCTCGGGGGCACACTGGTTGACGAGAAGTCCGAGGTCAGCCCGCTGCAGGCACTGGCGGGTGAGCCTTCCCCTGCGGAGCGCGAAATCGCCCTGCGCGATGTGCTTGACGCCATACAGGAGGCCGCCCAGGACCCGGCCATCACCGCACTGGTCATGGAGCTCGACTTCCTGGTGTCAGCCGGGATCAGCAAAAGTCTGGAAATTGCCGCAGCTATCGATAACTTCAAGGCGACCGGCAAGCCGGTCATTGCCGTCGGCGACTACTTCACGCAGGACCAGTATCTGCTTGCCAGCCAGGCGGACGAGGTGATCCTGCACCCCATGGGCGCTGTGCCCCTCGAGGGATTCGCGAGCTACCGCAACCATTTCCGTCAGGCCCTGGACAAGGCACTGGTCACCATGCATGTGTTCTATGCCGGGGAGCACAAGTCGATGGCCGAGCCGTTTCTGCGTGACGACATGTCCGAGGGAGAGAAAGCCATCACCCTGGCCTGGCTTGAAGACCTCTGGCGGGAATATGTCACCGTGGTTGAAAGCCGCCGCAACCTGCCCCCTGGCAGCCTCGACAGTTACATCAACCGCTATGCCGAGTACCTGACGGCCGCCGGTGGCAATTCCGCCCGGGTGGCCCAGGAGCAGGGGCTGGTGGATACGCTGTTGTCCCGCGCCGATGCCAACGACTACCTGATTGAGCGGGTCGGGGCGGAGGACGACGAGGGGTTCTACGAGGCGGTGTTCTTCGAGTCCTATATCAACAGCAAGCGTCCCGTGGCATTCACCCAGCGCACGGAAGACCGCGTGGCAGTGGTCACCGCCGAAGGTAACATGATGTCCGGTGAGCAGCCGCCTGGCACCATCGGGGGCGACTCCCTGTCCAGGCTGTTGCGCCAGGCTGCCGAGCAGCCGGGGGTCAAGGCGCTGGTGCTCAGGGTGAATACGGGCGGCGGCAGCGTGTTGGCCGCCGAGCGGATTCGGCAGACCATTGCCCGCATTCGTGAGGCCGGCACGCCGGTGGTGATTTCCATGGGCGCCATCGCCGCCTCGGGCGGTTATTACATCGCCGCCGAGGCCGATGAAATCTGGGCCACACCAACGACGATTACCGGCAGTATCGGTGTGTTCGCCGCCTTTCCCACGTTTGAGCGGCTGCTGGAGCGCATCGGGGTCACTACGGACGGTGTGGGTACCACAGAGCTGGCGGGGTCGCTGCGGCTTGATCGACCGCTCAATCCGCAGGTCGCGGAAACCCTCGCCAGCGGTGTGGACTTCACCTACCGCGAGTTCCTGCAGCTGGTGGCCAGTGGCCGTGGCCTGTCCGAGGAAGCGGTGCAGGCTGCTGCGGGTGGTCGGGTGTGGAGTGCCGCCGACGCCCAGGTGCTGGGCCTGATCGACGAGCTGGGTTCACTGCGGGAAGCGATTGCCGCGGCGGCCGAGCTGGGTGGACTGGACCCGCAGCGTCACCCCGTGGAATATGTACAGCAGCCCCTGTCGCCGCGTGACATGCTGCTCCGGCAGCTGGCGTCGCGGGTGGGGTTGAGTGGTTTGCTTCCCGGGCTGGATGCCGGCATGCAGCAGCTGCTGCAGCCTGTGGCCACCGCAGCTCGCACGCTCACCGAACTGAACGACCCGGCGCACCTCTACATGCGCTGCGTAGGCTGTGCCGCGCCCTGACCGTTCAGCGAGCGGGCAGGGCGGATGACTGAGCAGTCGGCTCGCGCCACTGCTTCAGATCCAGCAGGATCATGTACAGCGCCGGGACCAGCAGCAGGGTGATAACGGTGGCAAATACAATACCGAAGGCGAGGGAGACCGCCATCGGCACGATTTCCTGGGCCTGCGCACTCCGCTCCAGCAGCATCGGCGCGAGGCCGAAGAACGTGGTCAGCGAGGTGAGCAAAATAGCGCGGAAACGCTGCGTACCGGACTCTACGACAGCCCGCAGTGGCTCAACGCCGCTCTTGATCGCGTTATTGATATGATCAACGAGAATCAGGCTGTCATTCACCACCACACCGCTTAACGCGATCACCCCCATCAGCGACATCATGCTCAGCGGGTAGCCCGTCAGCCAGTGGCCGACGACGGCGCCAATCACGCCAAAGGGAATGACGCCCATGATGATCAGGGGCTGCAGGTAGGAGCGGGTGGGTATTGCCAGCAGCGCGTAGATGCCGAACAGCGCAAGGCCGAAGCCGATCAGCATGCTGGTCACCATCTTGCTTTCCTCATCGGCCAAGCCGGCCACGGCATAGCTGAGCCCAGGATACTTCTGCAGCAGGCCCGGCAGCACGGATTTCTCGAGGTCGGCGACAATGCGCGACGGCTCTACCAGATCCTTGTTGGCCTCAGCCGTTACCTCGGCGGCGCGCTGGTAGTTGATGTGGGTGACCTTGCGCAGGCCCTGCTTGACGGCCACGGTGGCCACGGTCTGGAAGGGCAGCTCCTGCCCGTCCGGTGTGCGAATGTACATGTCCTGCAGCGTATCCACGGTCTCCCGGTCGGCGCGAGGGTAGCGCACCATGACCTTCACCTCGTCCAGCCCGCGCTGCATGCGCTGGGCCTCCGCACCGTAGAACGCGTTGCGCACCTGGTTGGCAACCGCGTAGCGGCTCAGGCCAAGCGCCTCGCCCTCGGGCAGTAGCTCAATGTGGAATTCATCGGCGGTGTCGCTGGCGCCGTTGCGGATATCGTACACGCCGTCGTAGCGGTGAATCGCAGTCTCCAGCTCCGCCGCCGCGGCACGCAGCATGGTGAAATCTCGGTGCATGAGGTCGAAGGCGATGGCCGGTCCAAAGCCCGGTCCGTCGGCGCTGCTGATCGACAACACTTTGGTGCCGTGCAGTGTGCCTACGGCTTCGCGCCAGCGCCGTTCCACTTCGCGCGTGGAAATGCTGCGCTCGTTTTCCTTCGTCAGTTCGATATCCACGCCGCCCGTGGTGCGGCTGCTGCCGTAGGCGAAGACGTGATTCACCAGGTGCTCTTCGCCGCCGGTCGCCTGTTTATGTGCCTGTTCGACACGGTCGAGTGCCGCGACAATGTGTTCGATGGTCGCCAGCGTGCGCTCCTCGGGCGTACCTTCGGTCATTTCCAGCTGTACGGAAATGAATTCACCGGGCACATCGGGGGCGATGACCGTGCGGACCACGCCGCCGAGGACCAGCCCGCTGCACAGCACCAGCAGGGCGATGAACGCGGCGAGCGTGACATAGCGGTTGCGTATGCAGCGCTGCATCAGCGGGCTGTAGTGCTGTTCAACGAAGCGTTTCAGGCCCTGGTTAACCTGCTGCTGCCGTCGGTCCACTGCCAGCAGCACGCGGTTGCGCGTAGGGCTGCTGTGGGCCAGGTGAGCGGGCAGAATCCATTTCGATTCCACCAGGGAAAACAGCAGGCAGAGGATCACCACCCAGCCGCAGGCTTCCGGGAAGGCGGCAAACACCCCTTCCATAAACAGCGTGGGCGCAAACGCGACAATCGTGGTCAGCACGCCGAAGGTGGCCGGTACGGCGACTTTGTTGACGCCGTCGACCACGCTCTGGATGCTGTGGCCGTGGCGCTCCTGCTCGGTGTAGGCGCTTTCGCCCATGATAATCGCGTCATCCACAACGATACCCAGCACCAGGATAAAGCCGAACAGGCTGATCATGTTCAGGCTGGCGTGGATATAGGGTGTGTTGATCAGAGCCATGGCGCCGAGGAAGCAGACGGGGATGCCGAGCATCACCCAGAACGCCAGTTTGATCTCCAGGAACAGGGCAAGCACGATGAATACCAGCAGAGCCCCCATCGCGAGGTTCTTCAGCATCATGCCCAGGCGACCTTGCAGATAGAAGGTGATATCCGACCAGATATCCAGCCTGACGGCAGCGGGCAACTCGCCTTGTTTCTGCTCTACCCAGTTGCGTGTGGCGATCGCCGTATCGAGGATGTCCTGCTCCCCCATGGCGAACACCTGTATCCCCAGTGAATAGCGGCCATTGAAGCGCGCGAAACCGCTATCCTCGACAAAGCCGTCGCGCACGGTGGCGATATCGCCGAGCAGCAGGCGGGTACCATCGGCAAAGCTGCGCAGCACGATGGATTCAAAATCCTGCTGCACGTAGGCCTGTCCCTGCGTGCGCAGCAGGATGTCTCCCTGGCGGGTGCGCAGCGAGCCCGCCGGCAGGTCCAGCGAAGAGCGGGCGATCACCTCTGCGACATCACTCAGCGTCAGGTGGTACTCACGCAGCAGCGATTCGGAGATCTCGATGGAAATCTCGTAATCGCGCGCGCCCACCACCTCCGCCGCGGAGACTTCGGGCAGGGTCAGCAGGTCCCGACGAATATCCTCCGCCAGTGTCTTCATGCTGCGTTCATCGAGCTCGCCGGAGAGTTGCAGCTGCAGCGCCGGAAACTGTAGCTCCGGCTGGCTGATGATGGCCTTTTCGGCATTGGCGGGAAAATGCTGTATGGCGTCGATACGGTTTTTGATATCCCCCAGCAGGGCGTTCATGTCGATCCCTTCCTGGGGCTCCACCATGACCCGTGCGTGGGAGTCCAGGGCATCGGACTCCACCCGTTTGATGCCATCGAGGTCGTTGATGGCCTCCTCGATTTTCAGCACGATGCCCTGCTCGACCTCCTCCGGGGAGGCACCGGGGTAGGACATGTTGATGAAAATCAGCTCGATGTCGAAGGAGGGAAACATCGAGCGCTGGATATTGAACGCGGAGCCCAGCCCCACCACCAGGATGATGGCCATCAGCAGGTTCGCGGCCACGGGGTTGTGGGCGAACCAGGCAATCACCCCGCCCTGCCGGTGAGGACTCATGCGGAAGGGGCTCCGCCGGGTTGCGCCGGGGCGGCGTCGGCGGCGACGTCAGCGCCCGTTGCCGTGGTGCCCTTGGCCGTGCTCTGCAGTCGCAGTTCGCGGCTGCTGATGCGCGACACCACGCTGACCTCGGCACCGGTGAGCGCGCTGTCCAGTGTGGTGAGTATGACCTGGTCGCCATCGTCCAGCCCCGCAGCGACATAGACGAAGTCGCCCCCGGTGTTCAGTGTGGTGACGGTTCGGTTACGCACCAGATTGTTGTCGTCGACGACCGCGACGTTATCGCCTGCCCGCATCACATACCGGGGCAGGGCGACGAGCCCGGACATCGGGCGCCCTTCGATGCTGGCGGTGACGAAGGTGCCGATGCGCAGGGGCGGCTGCCCCGGATGCGTCAGTCCGTAGGGGTCGTCGATGCGCGCCACGGCGTACAGCGCGCGCGAGCGCTCGTCAAACACACCCTCGCTGCGGTGCAGCCTGGCGGGCCAGTGGGTGACGTCACCGTTGACGTCGGTGTACAGGTCGATGCGCGCTCCAGCCTCCGTGCTGCGCACACCGGGCAGGTCGAGATAGGCGAGCCGCGTTTGCGGGATGGGCAGCCGCACCTCGGCCACATCCACTGAGAACACCTCTGCGAGCTGCGTGCCGGGTGTGACGAATTGCCCCAGCTCAGCGTGCTTGGCACGAATCAGCGCGGTATAGGGTGCGCGCACCACGGTTCTGTCGAGGTCGTCCTGCGCTGTTTGCAGGTCGGCGCGGGCTGCCAGCAGCTGCCCCTCAGCCTGCGCCAGTTGCGGCTTGCGCAGGTACAGATCGCGCGCTTCGTCCGAGCGTTGACTGCCTGCGGGCAGCTTTTCCCATTCCCGGCGCGCCACATCGGCCCGGCCGCGCTCCTGCAAAAGCTCGCTCTCCGCCGAGCGCAGTGCCGCCTCAGCCCGGGCGAGGCGCGCCTGGTAGTCGCGGGGGTCAATACGCAGCAAGACATCCCCCGCGTTGACAAAGCCACCGACGTTGAAGGTTTCAGAGGCCTCCACAATACGGCCCTGAACCTCGGCCAGCAGTGTGGTCTGCTGCAGAGGCGACACGGTGCCCTGCGCCTGCATGGGGATGCGTATAGTCTCCTTTTCCGCCACGACCACATCGACAGTGATCGGCACATACACGGGCTCGCTGATGTCGGTGTCGGGCCGTGTCGCGTAGAGGAGAAGGGTGATGAGGGCTGCTGACAGCAGCAGTGCGCTGGCAACAACGAATTGGCGTTTCACAGTGGCCACATGCAGTACCGTTTTGCTGCCCCGGTCGCCCGCGATACACGGGCGGACCAGGGGAGATGCGAAACAGGCTTTATATCACATCAGCAGGCCCGCAGGCTGTGAAATACTGTTAATACAGTGGTTGGCTCAGTCCCGCTCCGGCGTGTGCACGTCCATCTGCGGGAACGGAATGGTGATGCCGGCTTCATCGAACTTCAGCTTGACTGATTCGGTGGTATCCCAGTAGACGGCCCAGTAATCTTCCGATTTTACCCAGGGGCGCACAAGGAAGTTGACACTGGAGTCGGCGAGTTCGCCGACCACGATGGTCGGAGCCGGGTCGCTGAGAACGCGGGTATCCGCAGCAATGATCTCTTCCAGCAGTTGCTTTGCCTTGCGCAGATCGTCCCCGTAGGACACGCCGAAAACCAGGTCCACGCGCCGTGTGGGCCGTGCAGAATAGTTGACGATGTTGTTTCCCAGCACCGCACTGTTGGGCACGATGACTTCCTTGTTGTCCGGTGTGGTCAGCGTGGTTGTGAAAATGCTGATGGCCTCGACGACGCCCATGGCGCCGCCTGCCTCCACGAAATTGCCTTTGGTGAAGGGGCGGAAGATGATCAGCAACACGCCGGCCGCCAGGTTGGACAGAGAGCTCTGCAGCGAAAGGCCGATGGCGAGGCCCGCAGCACCGAGCAGAGCGACCATGGACGTGGTGTCGATGCCGAGCTGGCTGAGCGCTGCAATGATGACAAACAGCAGCAGAACCCAGTGCAGGATGGCTGTCAGGAACTTGACCAGCACCTCGTCCATGCGCCGTGCGCGCATGAATTTCTCAACCCAGCCGGCGACGGCGGATACCACCATGCGCCCGATATAGAAAATGGCGAGCGCCAGCACGATGCGCGTACCCCAGGGGATGACGTAGGTGTGCAGCAGTTCAGCAAAGTCGAGGTTTTCCAGCATGATCGGGTCTCCTGTGTATCAGGTGAGTGACTATACCGGAAACTCCGCGCGCCTGCAGGCGGCGGGTCGGGATGGACGTGGCGGGCGCTGTGGTGGAAAACGTTAAACCACGCTCGCTGCCGAGCCGCCGCGCGGGTGGTATAGTCCGGGCACACAGGTTGCTGACAGGAAATCCCGCATGACCACAGTATTTGAAAACCCCGCAGCACTGCTCGGCAGTGAGGGCACGGCACTGGGCTGTACCGACTGGCTGCTGATCGAGCAGGAGCGTATCAACCTGTTTGCCGAGGCGACGGGTGATCACCAGTGGATTCACGTCGATCCCGAACGTGCCTCGAGCGGCCCCTTCGGCAAGACGATTGCGCACGGTTATCTCACGCTGTCGCTGGCGAACCTGTTCCTGCCGCAGCTGTTGCAGGTGAACAACGTGTCGATGGGCGTGAATTACGGCTGTGACAAGGTGCGCTTCCCGGCGCCGGTGCCGGTGGGCAGTCGCGTGCGCGGTTGCGGCGAGATCCTCTCTGCTGAAGACGTGAAGGGCGGCGTGCAGGTGGTGGTCAGGGTGACGATCGAGGTGGAGGGCAGTGATCGCCCCGCCTGCGTCATCGACACCATCAGCCGTTTCTTCCCCTGAGCAGCGCCATGCTGGACATGGGCGAAGGCGATGTGCCGATCGTGCCTTCGGCGACCGTCGTGCCAGTGCGCGATGGCCCGCAGGGGCTGGAAGTGCTGCTCTTGCAACGCAACAGGGCGCTGAAACACATGGGCGGGGAGTGGGTTTTTCCGGGAGGACGAATTGATCCGTCCGACTACCCGGTGGCAGATGACCACGATCAGGCCGCGTTGCAGGCGGCGATTCGCGAGACCCGCGAAGAAGCGGATGTGCAGATTACGCCGGAGCAGCTGCATTTCCTGTCCCACTGGACGACTCCGGAGGGTGCCCGACGGCGCTACAGCACCTGGTTTTTCCTGGCGGTGCTCGACGCCGATGCGGAGATACGCGTTGACGGGGGTGAGATCTCCGCGCACCGCTGGGTGCGCCCGCAGGACGCCTTTGCAGAGATTCGCGATACGCAAAGTCCGTTCCGCCTGATGCCGCCAACCTACGTCAGCCTCGTCGACCTCGCTGATTTCCGCGACTGCGCCACCGCCCGGGCGGCGCTGGGCGCGCGTCCACCGCGGCGGTATGCGCCGCGCATGATCATGCAGGAGGGTGGTGTCTGTTTCCTCTACGAAGAGGATGCGGGCTATGCTGACCTGGTGGAAGCGGTCAGTGGTCCCCGGCATCGAACCTATATGATCAATGATCAGCTGGAGTACATCCGCGAGGGGGTGGAATGAGCACAACACGCTGGCGCCGTCGACAACTGCTTGCCGGCCTCGGTGCGGGGGCTGCAGGTGTCGGGCTCGCCGGGCCCGCTGCCGCACTGAGCCGTCGGGAGGTGAGTCGCTGGGACGAGACGACGGATGTACTGGTCGCAGGCTCCGGTTCGGCGGCCTGCAGTGCAGCGATCGAGGCGCAGCGCGCAGGTGCCCGCGTATTGCTCATCGAAGCTCTGCCGCAGTTCGGCGGCTCGTCGGCCATGTCGGGCGGCGTGGTGTATGCCGGCGGTGGCACCGCCCTGCAGAAGGCGGCGGGCTTTGAAGACAGCGTGGAGGAGATGTACCGCTTTATCGCCGGTAACAGCGGCGGCCATCCCCAGTTGGCCAAGATCCAGCTCTACTGCGAGGAAAGTGTCGCCCATTTCGACTGGCTGGTGGCCATGGGTGTGCCTTATAACGAACGTTTTACGCCGGTGAAGGAGCTGACGCTGGGCGATGAGTCGTTGTATTACTCGGGCAACGAACTCGCCTGGCCGGCGCGGGAGATTGCGCGCCCGGTGCCGCGCGGTCACGTGCCGGGCCTGCCCGGCATGACCGGCGGCCGCACCCTGATGGAGGCGCTGCTGGCGCAGACCGCCGCGGCGGGTGTCACGATGCGTGCGGGTGTTGCCGGTCAGCGCCTGATCGTGGAGTCGGACGGTCGCGTGGCTGGCATGCAGGTGCTGGCGGACGGTGAGACACGCAATATTCGCGCGCAGCGCGGGGTCGTGCTGGCCTGTGGCGGCTTCATCCACAATCGCGAGATGGTGCAGCGCCATGCGCCGGCCCTGTTCGACTGCTCCGCGCCCTGGGGCAACGCGGGCGATCTGGGGCAGGGCATCCTCATGGGAGCCGGCGTGGGCGGAGAGACCCTGCACATGCATGAGGGCTTTGCTATCACCCCTATCTACCCGCCGGAGTCGACCCTGGCAGGTATCGTGGTGAACGCCAGTGCGCAACGCTTCGTGCCCGAGGACAGCTACTACGGTGTGCTGGGGGATGCCATTGCCTACCGTGAACAGGGGCGCGCGTGGCTGATTACCGATGCCAGCAGCAGTTTCGATTTTCCGCAGGACAATTTCCTGCTGGTGGCCGAGGCACCGACCATCGGTGATCTGGCGGCGCGCACGGATTTTCCCCAGGGCGCCCTGCAGCACACGGTCGCCTATTACAATCGCTTCGCGGACCTGGGGCGCGACCCCCTGTTCCACAAGCAGGCGCAGTACCTGCGCCCACTCGACAAGCCCCCGTTCAAAGCCTGGGACCTCTCGGTGAAGCGCGCCTTCTTCACCGCCCACACCTTCGGCGGCCTGCACACGGATATCGACGGCCGTGTGATCAGCGGTTTTGGCGAGCCTGTTCCCGGCCTCTATGCGGCGGGCCGCACCACGGCGGGCCTGCCGGTTGCACCGTATATCGCCAGTGGCCTGTCTGTGGGTGACTGCACGTTCTTTGGGCGCCGCGCCGGTGTGGCGGCGGCAAACCATGAGGTCTCCGCATGAAGCCACTACTGCTCCTGTTGTTGCTTGCCGTGGCGCCCGCGGGCGCACAGACCGATACCACGACGATGCCCGAAGGAGATCCCGAGCGTGGCCGGCTGGTGTTTGGCCAGTGCCGCACCTGCCATTATCCGGAGCCCGAGGTCGGCCACAATAACGGGCCCAGCCTGTACCGCATCTTCGGTCAGGTGGCGGGCAAGCAACCGGGCTTTGCGTACTACTCGGAGACGTTCCGCAATGCCCAGTTCGTGTGGACGCCGCAGCTGCTCTACCTCTGGCTGGCAGACCCGCTGGCCATGTTCCCGGGCACCACGATGATGGCGCGTGGGATTCCCGATCCGCAGCAGCGGGCGGATCTTGTCGCCTACCTGAAACGCGCCTCCGTGCGCCCACCGATTGAAGAGCAACTGCAGGAATGAAGATGACGCCGCGTACCGCGCTGTATATGCCCGGCTCCAACCAGCGGGCGATGGAGAAGGCGCGGGGCCTGCCCGCCGACGCCATTGTTTTCGACCTGGAGGACGCGGTAGCGCCGGAGGCCAAGGCACAGGCGCGCGCACAGGTCGTTGCGCAGATCGCCGCTGGCGGCTACGGTGCGCGACAGCTCGTGGTGCGCTGCAATGCCTTGTCCACGCCCTGGGGCCTGGACGATCTGCAGGCAGTTGCGGCGGCGCCGGGTTTGGCGACGGTGTGCCTGCCCAAGGTGGAGTCTGTGCAGCAGGTGCGCGCCGTTACCCGCGAGCTCGATGCCTGTGGCCGCAGCGACATGGTCATCTGGGCGATGATCGAAACGCCAGCGGGTGTGGCGCGCGTCGAGCAGATTGCGGACTGCGAGCGCGTGGATGCGCTGCTCATGGGCACCACGGACCTCTGTGCAGAGCTGCGCCTGCCACCGGACGAGCAGCGCCGGGGCCTGTCCTATGCCCTGCAGCGCTGCGTACTGGCGGCACGGCTGGCCGGCATCATGGTGCTGGACGGCGTTTATCTCGATATCGGCAACAGCGCCGGGTTACAGGCCGTGTGTGAGCAGGGGCGGGCGCTGGGCTTCGACGGCAAGACGCTGATACATCCGGGGCAGATCGAGATCGCCAACGCCGTGTTCGGGCCCTCGGAGGCGGCGGTGGAACACGCCCGTCGGCTGCTCGCACTGTGGCAGGAAACCACGGAGGCGGGCGCTGCCGTCGCGGTGCTCGACGGCAAGCTGATTGAATCGATGCACGTGGATGAAGCGCGCCGCGTACTGGCAACTGCCGAGCATATTGCTCGGCTGTAACCGCAGCGGCGCTGGCCGTTCAGCGCTTGATAATGACCGAGCTACCGTGTCCAAACAGGCCCTGGTTGGCGGTGATGCCCACCCTGGCACCGGCGACCTGCCGGTCACCACATTCGCCGCGCAGCTGCCAAGTGAGTTCGCAGACCTGGGCGAGTGCCTGTGCCGGCACGGCTTCACCGAAGCAGGCCAGGCCGCCTGAGGGGTTCACCGGTATCCTGCCACCCACCGCGGTGTCGCCACGACGCAGCAGCTGTGCGGCTTCACCGCGTGGCGCCAGTTGCAGGTCTTCAATCCAGTCGAGTTCCAGCGCGGTCGACAGGTCGTAGACTTCCGCAACATCGACGTCCTCGGGGCCGATACCGGCTTCTTCGTAGGCTTTTACTGGCAGCGCTGCACGGAAGCTGTGGGCATCAATACCGGCAGCCGCAGCGGAGTCGGTCGCGATATCCGGCATCTCTACCACCGCGCTGGCAAAGCTCGGCGTGACGGTGGAAATGGCCGCAATGCGTGGCGCATCGGCCTTGCCAATGCGGCGCGCATAGTCAGCGCTGCAAATGATCAGGGCAGCGCCGCCATCGCTGGTGGCGCAGATGTCCATCAACCGCAGCGGGTCCGCGACCATGGCGGAGGCCGCCACGTCTTCCGCGGTGAAGCATTTGCGGTAGCGCGCCCGCGGGTTCTTGCTGCCGATCAGGGAGTTCTTCACCTTCACGGCGGCGAAATCCTCCAGCGTGTCGCCGTAGAGGTCCATGCGGCGCCGCGCGTACAGGGCAAAATAGGTCGGGTTGGTAATGCCCAGGTAGAAGCGCACCCAGTCCGGGTCTTCCGGTCGATAGCCACCCGCGGGGGCAAGGAAGCCCTTGGGGGTGGTGTCGGCACCGATGACGAGAGCGACATCACAGGCTCCCGCGAGAATCTTGTTGCGCGCAGCGGCCAGCGCCTGCGAGCCGGAGGCACAGGCGGCATAGGAAGTATTCACCTCACAGCCCTGCCAGCCCAATGCCTGGGCAAAGGTGGCACCTGCGACATAGCCCGGGTAACCGCAGCGCACCGTGGCGCCGCCGGACACGAACCCGACATCCCGCCAGGGGATGCCGGCATCCGCCAACGCCTCGCGCGCTGCGGCGACGCCGTATTCAACGAAATTGTGTCCCCACTTGCCCCAGGGGTGCATGCCCGCACCAATTATGGCGATATCGTTGCTCATCAGTGCTGCTCCCCCTGTTCTGCCAGTGGCCGCCATTTCCAGGTCATCTTGATGTCGTCATCGGTTTCATGCAGCGGCTCCAGCACCAGTTCCATTGCCATGCCTACCTTGAGGTCGCTGACATTGACGCCGGTGACAACCTGCCCCAGCACCGTCATCTGCTCTTCCTCCAGCGTCACGGCGGCGATGGTATAGGGCTCGAAGGGCTCAGCGGCCACAAAAGGCGCTGGCGGCTTGTAGCAGGCGTTGGTGTAGCTCCACACCCGACCGGTCCGGCTCAGCTGTACCTCGCGGAAGTCGGTGCTGTCGCAGTCCGGGTTTTTGCAGTAGCGCTGCTGTTTGGGAAAGAAATACGTGCCACAGGCACAGCACTGGGTGCCGATCAACCGGGGCTTGTCGTCCATCGTGAACCAGCCTTCAATGGCCGGTGCCTGGGGTTTCTCATTCATGGGGAATCTCCGCCGAAACGCGGCCTGCAGGGTACTACCCGGCACCTGCGCAGGCAACCGGGCGGCCAGGGTGGGGCGCTTCTCCAGTGGCGGGTATATCAATGCAGACCTTCCCGTCCGGGCGCCACGGCCCGGCTTTGGCGAAAGCGTCACTGCAGACAGGATCTTTGTGGTTGTATTGGAACCTGCGCCGTGATGAGTGGCGTAGTGGGTCGGGGTGTTTTTCCCCCGTCTAAATGTGTGGTGCTATGTAGCGTCGTGCTTCTGCTGCGCTGCCTGCCGCAGCGGGGGCACCCCGAACACCCGCTTGTAGGCCCGCGAAAACGCCGCTTCCGATTGATAGCCCAGATCTTCGGCCAGCTCGGTAAGCGTCACCGGGGATTGCAGGATCTTCATACGCGCGAGGTTCATGCGCCAGTCCGTCAAATAGTGCTTTACCGAAGTGCCGAGCACCTCAGTGAAGCGAGCGGAGAAGCCCGAGCGTGACATGCCCGCCTGCTCGGCCAGACGGTCCACAGTCCAGTGAGTTTCCGGATGGGCGTGGATGGCGGCCAGTGCCTTGCCCAGCTTTGGGTCTTCCAGGGCGCCGAGCCAGCCCTTGCCGGCATCCGGCGCGTGTTCAATCCAGTGGCGGATGGCGTGGATGACGATGATATCTGCCAGGTGCGCCATCACCGTTTCACCGCCCGGCGCCAGGGACGCGGCTTCCTGTTCCATCAGCTCGATCATCGCCTGCAGCGGGCCGGGCAGGTTGGCTCCGTCGCACTGGATATGAATGATCTGCGGCAACTGGCTGACCAGCTTTTGTCCGGCGATATGATCAAAGCCAAGCACCCCGCAGATCAGCCGGGTTTTTTCACCTGGGCCTTGTTCTCCGTCGCCGCCGTAGCGGATGTATTCAAGGCGCTCGGAGAGTCTGGTCACCGGAATATCAAAGAACGGCTCACAGGGCTGGTCTACCCGGTGGGCGATGCAGTGGCCTTCGCCCTTGGGAATCAGCGCCAGCTCGCCGGGTTTCAGGTAGAGGCTCTGGTTGTCGTTGAAGCGCAGCCAGCAGCTGCCCTCAGTGAGAATGTGGAACATCATCATGCCGGCCATGGGCGGCATCTCGATGCCCCAGGGGGCGGTCAATGCCGAGTTGGCATACACCGCCCCGTTCAGGCGCAGGGAGTAGAGCGTCTCGCCCAGGGTATCGGCGCGGGCAGGGATGTCTCTGGGCAGTTCGGAGGCCATATGGGCTACCTTTCTGGATAATCTGCAAAGAAATATGGCTATACAGGCATTAAAATTCAAGTTTTCGCCCTTTAGACTGGCCTCATCGGGTGGCTGATCACCCACATCCAACAGACCTTGACGATCGGAGATGATGAGGCATGAACAACGACGTGATTGCAGTGATTGGGGCTACCGGCAAGACCGGTGTGCGAGTGGCAACACGGTTGAGCGAGCGGGGGCGGGCAGTGCGGACACTTTCGCGTAACGCATCGATCCCGTTCGACTGGCAAGACCGGGCCACCTGGCCGGCGGCACTGGCCGGCGTAAGCGCGGCCTATGTGACGTATTACCCGGATCTGGCCATGCCGCAGGCTGAAGACGACATCCGCGCTTTGATCGCGCTGGCCAGGCAGCAGGGTGTCGAGCACATGGTGCTGCTGTCGGGTCGCGGTGAAGAGGGCGCCCAGCGCGCCGAGCAGGTGCTGATCAACAGCGGTCTGGCCTGGAATGTGGTGCGTGCCAGCTGGTTCATGCAGAACTTTAGCGAAAGTTTCATGCTCGAGGGACTTCAAGCGGGAGAGCTCGTGCTGCCGCAGCCGCGAGCCCGGGAGCCGTTTATTGATGTGGACGATATTGCCGATGTGGCCGTCGCGGCGCTGACTGAGCCGGCACTGCGTCACCAGCTGCTGGAAGTCACCGGCCCCGAGCTGCTGACGTTTGCCGAGAGCGTGCAGGCCGTTGCCCAGGCCAGCGGTCGCGACATCGGCTTTACCCCGGTGCCGGTGGACGCCTATCTCACTGCTGCGAAGGCCGAGGGCCTGCCGGATGACATTGCCTGGCTGATCAATGAGCTGTTCGTGCATGTGCTCGATGGCCGCAATGAAAGCACCACCGATACCGTCGAGCGGGTACTGGGCCGCCCGGCGCGCAGTCTTGCAGAGTATGTGGCACGTATGGCGGCCTCCGGTGTCTGGTCTGTACCCGGTACATCCGTAAACGGGAAAGCAGCATGAGCGCGTTATTCACCATGATGGCAAGGAAAATGCTTGCCAGGGCCTGTGTCACATTCGGGGTGCTGGTGTATGCGCTGGTGATTCCGTATCTGGAGATCAACCCGTCGCATGTGCTCAATGAGGCATGGCCGCCCCATGCACGCCTGCATGAAGTCTGGCAGCTCACAACCCATTGTGCGCTAGGCCTGCTGGCATTGTGGCTGACCTGGTGGCGCGGCGCGGTAGCTATTGCCAGTCTTTTGAATGTCTGTGTGATGGGCGGCGTGCTGGTGGCGCATGTCCTTGCAGATGGCTACGGCGGCTCAATCCATTCGGGTAACCTGGAAAGCGTGGTGCTGGGCGTGCCGGTGGCCGTTTTTGCGGCGGGCGTTGTGGTGTTGCTGGCGACAGCTGCTCTTTGGCTGGGCAGGTCGCATCCCGACAAGGCAGTGTAGAATTGCGCGCGTCGTTCCAGTCTGTCTTGACTGTCGTCTTGGCCAGGTTTTCTGGGCTGGCGCTAGCGTAGTAGGGCAGCCAGGTGCTTCCTGTCCTTCGGAGGCTTGTGCATGCGTCCCTCATGGAGTGGGGTCACTCATGCGGGGTCTCCAGTGTGCTATCTGTTCGGTCTGGGGACAGGGAATCCTGTAGAGCGCTGTTATCGGTGGCAGAACATCACTGAAGCAGCGTGAACCCCGGTAGTCGGCAATATCGCGATACTCACCAACGGGGAGTACCGGTTCAGTAAGTTGTGCTTGCTGCCACGCATTTCAGGCCGGCGCGCACAGCCGTCGCCGCACGCGCGACAATATGCGTTGTCTCAATCAACCAGAATCAGGGAGTACCAGCATGAAGAAACGCTATGCCATGACCGGCGGTGCCACCGGTATCGGCGCTGCGCTGCGTGAGCAGCTGTGCGCGGCGGGCCACGAAGTGATTTCGATCGATATCAAGGAGGGCGACATCATCGCCGACCTTTCCACGCAGGAAGGCCGTGACCGCGCCCTGGCCGCTGTGCGTGAGCGCGCTGCCGACGGTCTCGACGGGTTTATCCCCTGTGCGGGCCTGCCGCCGGTAGCGCCGCCACGCATTATTGCCGCGGTGAACTATTTCGCGGCGGTTGCGATGGCGACAGGCTTGCAGGATCTGGTGGGCAAGCGGCGTGGTACGGTGTTGCTGGTGAGCTCGAACTCTGCCCCCATGACCCAAACCTCGCACCCGCTGGCCCAGGCCTTTCTCGCGGGCGATGAGCCGACGGCACTGGACGTGGCGGCGGGTGAAATGGGGCAGACGGTGTACTCGGCCTCAAAGCATGCGCTGACCGTGTGGATGCGGCGCAATGTGGTGGCCTGGGCAAAAGCCGGGGTAAGGCTGAACGCGGTTGCCCCTGGTATCACCGATACACCGCTGACTCAGCAGGTGTTTGCCGATGAGCAGTTGGGCGGCGTGATGCGCGACTTCAGCGCCATGGTGCCCTGGGGCCAGACCGCGCAGCCGGCTCAAATCGCCAACGTGATGCGCTTTATGCTCAGTGACGAGGCGGACTTCGTGTGCGGTTCCGTGTTCTTTGTCGATGGCGGTTCCGATGCCATGCTGCGCAGCGATCAGTTCTGACTGCTCGCGCCAGCCTGCATATCCCCGCGGATGACGCTGGCGATCTCGTCGCTTAGCCGCTGTAGCAGGTCGCTGTAGGCCGCTGCGGTATCGGCGGCCTGCCACCCGGGCCCGGGCAGGGGTGCCGACAGGCGGCTGATTGTTAAAGTACATCAGGAGGTTCTACAAGTTTTTTGGTGCATCGGAGAGATGGAATGAATGTAAGAAGGCGTTAACCGAATTATCGTGGCAGTACGGAATATCGAGGAGTCGAAGCGCTACTATGCCGATCTTCTTGGAGCGATTTTTCACGAAGCCAACTGGATGGATGACCCTTCGGTATTCAAGTCATAATCAGTTGGAACGCTGGCATTGAGCTGTGCGCGCCAATACCCGGCAAAGAGAGCGACTGCTTCCCTGACACCACTGCTCCGAAGAGCCAGGGCTACATCATCAACGTTGTATTCAACGTGTTCGATGATGCTGATAGTCTGCGTCGTGCCAAACGCCTGGAGATTCAGACGGTGAATGCCGTTATTAGTTATTCGCAGGAGGAAATAGATCAACACCTCGACGGGCTTTTCACTCGTTACAAAGAATATTTTCTCAATACGGGAGCGCAGTTGGGATACGGTATAACGCTCGGACAGTTCGAGTTGAAAACTAGCCGGGCTTGTCGTTAAGCGGGAGCGCCGGTTCAGTAAGTTGTGCTTGCTGCCACGCATTTCGGGCCGGCGCGCACAGCCGTCGCCGCACGCGCGACAATATGCGCCGTCTCAATCCAGCAGAATCAGGAGTACCAGCATGAAGAAACGCTATGCCGCTGACCGGCGGAGCCACGGGTATCGGCGCCGCACTGCGTGAGCAGCTCTGTGCGGCGGGCCACGAAGTGATTTCGATCGATATCAAGGAGGGTGACATCATTGCCGACCTCTCCCACCGGGAAGGCCGTGATCGCGCCCTGGCCGCCGTGCGGGAGCGCGCTGCCGATGGCCTCGACGGGTTTATCCCCTGTGCCGGCCTGCCGCCCGTCGCCCCGCCACGTATCATTGCTGCGGTGAACTATTTCGCAGCGGTTGTCATGGCCACGGGCTTGCAGGATCTGGTGGGCAAGCGTAGCGTGGTACGGTGTTGCTGGTGAGCTCGAACTCTGCCCCCATGACCCAAACCTCGCACCCGCTGGCCCAGGCATTTCTCGCGGGTGATGAACCGAAGGCGCTGGACGTGGCCGAGGGTGAAATGGGGCAGACGGTGTACTCGGCGTCGAAGCATGCGCTGACGGTGTGGATGCGCCGCAATGTCGTGGCCTGGGCAAAAGCCGGGGTGCGGCTGAACGCGGTGGCGCCCGGCATCACCGATACACCGCTGACTCAGCAGGTGTTTGCCGATGAACAGTTGGGCGGTGTGATGCGCGACTTCAGTGCCATGGTGCCCTGGGGCCAGACCGCACAACCCGGTCAAATCGCCAATGTGATGCGCTTTATGCTCAGCGACGAAGCGGACTTCGTATGCGGTTCGGTGTTCTTTGTCGATGGCGGTTCCGACGCCATGCTGCGCAGCGATCAGTTCTGATCGCTCGCGCCGGCCTCCATGTCCCTGCGGATGACGCTGGCGATCTCGTCGCTCAGCCGCTGTAGCAGGTCGCTGTAGGCCGCCGCCGTATCCGCGGCCTGCCACCCGGGCCCCGGCAGGGGTGCCGACAGGCGGCTGATGCGCTGCGCCACCGGCGTGCTCGCTCCGTCGCCGGTGCGGGTAACGCGCCATTCGGCGACCAGTTCCGCGCTGTTGTTGCCGGCGTCCAGTGACAGCAGCCAGACCTGCACCGCGAACTCCGGTATATCATTGCGCTGCCAGGGGTGGGGGCGAATATTCTGCGTGCCCAAGGCCGCCGACAGGTTCAGCCCCAGCACACGCTGTATACCATCCTCCAGGGGCTCGGCCCAGCGTTCGTAGGGGGCGACATGCAGTCGGTTGCCGTTTTCGCTGTACACCATCCCGGAGCGATTCAGGTACTCGGGAATGGTGATCGGCCCCACCCCCAGTGACGGGTTCTGCCCCATAGCCGGCGCCTGCTGGTTACTGCTCAGCAGGTAGTACTGGTGTTGGGGGGAGCTGCCGCAGGCGACCAGCAACAGGGCGCAGGCGACGGTGAGAAGTTTGATCGGGGTCATTGGCTGTTCTCGCTTTTGCCGCGAAGCAGCGACTCAGGCTGCTCTTCCAGGGTTTTTGCCAGCATTTGCAGTGCCCTTCCGGCCAGTGCCAGTTCGCGCAGGGCTTCGTTCAGGCGGAAGGCGGTTGCGGAGTCGGCGGATACCAGGCCGTCGATCTCACCCATCGTGCTTTCGAATCGCGCCGTGGCGTTGCGCAGTACGATCATGTTGTCTTCCAGCAGGGTGGTCAGCCTGGGCAGCGCTTCCGCAGCTTCGCTGACCAGCGTGTTGGAGTTGTTCAGCACGCGGTCGATGCCGGGGCCAGCGGTGGTCAGGGTGGCTTCGAGCTGTGTGGTCAGGGAGCGCAGGCTGGCCAGTGTGAGCCCAACGTCCGCGGGCAGTTGCTGGAACGGCGCCTGCTCGACGAAGGCGTTGACGTTGGAGGCGATGCTCTGCAGGTTGGCTGCCATTTGCGCGATATCAAGGCCCTCGATCTGGCTCACGATGCGTTCCAGCTCGGTGGGAATTGTGGGTATTTGTGTGTACTCCGTGTCGATGGCGAGCAGGTCGACAGGCGTTTCCGGGTGGAAATCCAGTTGTATATACAGCAGGCCCGTGAGCAGGCTTTGCAGGCCAAGTTGCGCGCGCAGGCCGCGCCCGATGAGGTCGTCGATCAGTGCCACGGAGGGCTGCTCGGTCATCTGTATGCTCTCGCCCGACAGCTCGGCTTCCACCTGCATGATCAACTTGGCGGTGTTGCTGTCCAGCAGCAGGTTGATGCCCGTGACCTGGCCGATCTCAACGCCGCGCAAGGTCACTGGTGCCCCCACGCTCAAGCCCTTCACCGAGCTGTCGAACACCATCACCACCTTGCTGCGATCGCTGCCCAGCCCCGAGCCCAGTACGAACAGGAGCGTCGCCAGTGCAATCAGCAGGGCGCCGACAATGAAGCCGCCAATGGCGACGCTGTGTGCTCTTTCTTCAGACATTACCCGGTTTCTCCTGCGTCGGCGCTGCGGGTCAGAAATTGCCGCACGACCGCCTCCTCGCTGTGTTCTCGCAGCTGTTTTGGGTCGCCATAGCCAATCATGGTGCGGGTGCTCGCATCGAGATAAACGCTGTTGTTGGCAATGGCGAATATACTCGGTAATTCGTGCGTGACCATCACCACGGTAGCGCCGATCGATTCGGTCAACTGCAAGATCAGGTCATCCAGTAACCGCGAGCTTATCGGGTCCAGCCCGGCAGAGGGCTCGTCGAAAAAGAGGATCTGCGGATCCAGAGCGATGGCCCGGGCGAGCGCTGCGCGTTTATTCATGCCACCGCTGATTTCCGAGGGGTAGTAACTTTCAAAGCCACCCAGGCCGACCAGCGATAATTTGTAGCGTACCACGTCCCTGATCTGCGCCGCTGTGTAGTCAGTGTACAGTTGCAGTGGCAGGCTGATATTCTGTTCCAGGGTCATGGCACTGAACAGCCCACCGGACTGGTAGGTAATGCCCCAACTGCGGCGCATCGCGTCGCGTACTTCCGACGAGGCGTGGGTGAAACTGGTGCCTGTGTACAGAATCTCACCCGCCGCTGGCTCCAGCAGCCCCAGCATGTGCTTGAGGAGCGTGCTTTTACCGCAGCCGCTGCCGCCCATGATGACGAAGATGTCGCCCCGGTATACCGGGAAGCTCAGGTCACGCTGAATGACGTTACTGCCAAACGCCATGGTCAGCTCGCGAACCTCGATATGGACTTCGCGCTCGTCGTCAGTCATCAGATACCCAGATGCTGGAAGAGGATGTTGATGGAGGCGTCTGCCACAATCAGGTAAACGAGGGCGGTGACCACAGCCTCGGTAGCGGCCCTGCCCACGCCCGCAGAATTGCGCCCGGACTGCATGCCCGAGCGACAGCCTGCAATGGCGATCAGCACCGCAAACACAAGGCTTTTCAGCAACCCGATACCGATATGGGCGATGCTCACAGCGGCTCCCGCCTGGCTGGAATACTGCAACAGGGAAATGCCCATGCCCCCGGCGACAATGCCGCCACCGACAATGCCCAGCAGGTTGGCGTAAATGGTAAGCAGCGGCATGGTCACCACCAGCGCCAGGATGCGCGGTATCACCAGAAACTCGATCGGCGACACGCCCAGCGTGCGCACGGCATCGATTTCCTCGCTGGCCTGCATGGTGCCCAGCTGGGCGGCGTAGGCCGCACCGGTGCGTCCCGCCATCACAATCGCGGTCATCAACGGACCCATTTCGCGCAGCAGCCCGATGGTGACGAGATCGGCGACGTAGATGCCGGCGCCGAATTGCTGCAATTGCACGGCTCCCAGGTACCCGAGAATCATACCGACAAGAACGCTGGTCAGGCTGATGATGGCAAACGCATCGGGACCGGACTGGTAGCAGAAGGTGCGAAAGTCGGCGAAGCGGGTGTTGGCCTTGCCGGCGATCAGGGCGCCGAGTGCGATGCAGATATCGCCAAAGAAAGCCAGCGACACGCGCAGGTCATCCAACAGTTCCCGCAGCGCTTCAGAGGGGCTGCGCACATGCCACCAGGGCCGGGGGGCGGGTTGTTGACGCTGGTGGGCGGGTACCGAGGTGGCGATTGATAACAGGCGCCTGGCGTTCTCGGGGAGCCCCTCGGTATCGACCTCGACACCGCGCTCCTCGCAGTAGCTGGCACAGCTCAGCAGAAACGACATGAGCAGCGTAGTCCAGTCGCCCAGCTCATCGCAGTCAAAGCGGAGATTGTCCACCGTGAGCGCCGTGAGCTGCGCCCTCACGTCCCGGAACTCGGGTACCGAAGCAGCGTCCACCCAGCTGCCGTAAAGTCGGAGTGTAGCGGTTTTTGATGCGTTGTCGGTGTCCAGCTCGAAGCCGGCGGCCGGCTGGTTCATGCCCGGAGACGTCCTGAAAAAGTCGTCAACTATGCTAAACCCTAACCCGGGGGATGACCAGCCAGTCCCCGCTACCGTTCTACTGGAAGGGTAGCCTGGGCCGCTTCTCCTCAATGACGGCCTTTGCATCCCGGTAGATGTCCGCGACCGGTTTCTGATTACCCACCTGCTGGCGACGGGAAATCATGGTCATGGGGAACAGGTAATTGTCGGTCTGTTTGTCGTACAGTGCCCGGCTGCGACCGCTGGCGTCGTTGTAGATCACCCACGCCAGCCCGAGTTCGCTCGCCAGCAGGTCGCCCAGTACCAGGCCCATGGCCTGCAGCGTGCCGACGTCCTCCGGGGTCACAATGCCCCTGTCCAGCAGGCGCTGCAGCATGCGGATGTCGCGGTCTGGGTCGCCGCTGATACCCTGGCCGAGTTCCCGGCGGGCGAGATCGTCCACGCTGGCACGCTGCTGCGCCATGTGGGCGAGGGCGATCATGGACGGTGGGCTGACCGTGACCTCATCCTGGGCGCCCGCGGTGAGCGACGGCGTGGCCAGGGATGCAAACAGGAAGAAGGTGGCGAGAAACCACTGGGCGGGGTCAGAAGGTCTCATGGTATACTCCGGTGCGTATCTTGGTGCAGGTCTGTGTGCGTGCCCGCGCGTATTTTAGCGCATCGCGGTTGTCTTCGTGTTGCCTGCATGGATAATTGCGCTCTTCTTTACTCCGGCGTTCAGCGGCTGTGGCCGGCGCCCGGCACATTTCTGGAGATTTCCCATGATAACCGGCAGTATTGTCGCGCTTGTGACGCCAATGCACCCGGATGGCAGCCTCGACTGGGGCAGTCTGGAGCGCTTGCTGGACATGCACATTGCGGCAGGCACCAGCGCCATCGGCGCGGTCGGGACCACCGGCGAGAGTGCCACCCTGAGCGTCCCGGAGCACCTCGAGGTCATCCGCCACTGCGTGCGCTACGTCAACGGTCGCATCCCGGTGGTTGCCGGCACGGGTGCCAACTCGACCCGCGAGGCGATCGAGCTGACCAGCGTTGCGGCCCGCAATGGCGCTGATGCCTGCCTGCTGGTAACGCCGTACTACAATCGCCCGACGCAGCGTGGCCTGTACGAGCATTTCAAGGCCATTGCGGCGGCGGTCGACATTCCCCAGATTCTCTACAACGTGCCAGGCCGTACGGCGGTGGATATGGACAACGATACCGTGGTGCGCCTGTCCGAGCTCGACAACATCGTCGGTATCAAGGATGCGACCGGTGATCTGTCACGGGTGCCGGACTTCAAGGCGCGCTGCCCTGACGACTTTGCGATTTACTCCGGGGATGACCCCACGGCCATGGAACTGATGCTCGCCGGGGGGCACGGCAATGTCTCCGTTACCGCAAACATTGCGCCGCGGCAGCTGGCCGAGCTCTGCCGGTTGGCGCTCGCGGGCGAGCGGGCCGAGGCCGCGCAGATCAACGAGCGCCTGTCCGGGCTCAACCGTGCGCTGTTCCTGGAGGCGAATCCGATACCGGTAAAGTGGGCCATGCAGCAGCGCGGCTTGATTGAGGCAGGTATTCGTTTACCCTTGACGCCTCTGGATGAGCGCTTTCATGCGCAGGTCCTTGCAGCGTTGGAGGCGGCGGGAATTTAATGGCGGAATCTATGAAGCTGGTATTGCGCACAGCACTGGTTGGCAGCTTGCTGGCCAGCGCGGGTTGCAGTTATCTGTTCGGTGACGAGGGCCTGTTTCCCGACACCTCGGATGACTACAAGAACGCGCGCGAGATGGACCCCATTCGTTTGCCGGAAGGCAAGGAAGAAGCCAGGCTCGAGGAGATCTACCCCATTCCCCCCGTGCAGGACGATACCCTGCTCGCCGGGGAGTTCGAAGTGCCGCGGCCGACACCGCTGGTGGCCGGGGCCGGGGAAGATGTGGTGCGCATCCAGTCTCTCGGTGATGAAAGCTGGGCGCTGATTGCGGTTGCCCCGGGCCAGCTCTGGCCCCAGGTACGCAGCTTTCTCACGTCGGCGGGCATTCCGGTGGGACGCGTGGACGCCCAGGCGGGCTTGATCGAAACCGGCTGGCTGGACCTGGAAGGACAGACCATGGCGTCGCGTTTCCGCTTCCGCATAGAGCAGGGGGTGCAGCGCGGCAGCAGTGAATTGCATGTGCTGCAAATGCGCCAGGCAGGCGATGTGAGCGGCTGGCCCGGGCGCTCTGACGATACTGCCCAGGAGCAGGAAATGTTGCGTGCTGTGGCGCAGTTTATCGCCAACAGCGCCGACTCCGCGCCGGTGTCCATGCTGGCGGACCGTGCGATGAGTGCGGAAGGGAAGTTGACCATGGAGGACGGCGCCAATGGCACCAGCGTCCTGCGGGTTGGGTTGCCCTTCACCCGGGCCTGGGCGTCCGTCGGCAAAGCGCTGGAGGACTCCCGCTTCGAGATCACTGATCGCGACCGCAGTGAGGGTGTCTACTATGTGCGCTTCCTCGGCGAGGCGGCAGAAGAAGACGGCGGCTGGTTCTCCTGGATGTTCTCCGACGAAGATGAGAATCCCATGATCGGCCGCAGTTTCCTGGTGTCGGTCGTCGAAGCGGGGGACAAGGCGGTCACCGTGGGCATGGCGCCGGTAGCCGGCGAGGCAACCCTGGAGAAACGTGACCAGCAGGCGCTGCTCACCCTGCTCAAGGGCAACATCAACTAGGGCGCCGGCATGCTGCGTTTTGCATCACTGGGCAGCGGCAGCAAGGGCAACGCCACGGTCGTGACGGGCGGCGGGACCACGGTGCTGATCGACTGTGGGTTTTCCCTGCGGGAAACCCAGCGCCGTCTGGCCCTGCTGGGCCTGTGCCCCGATGATCTCGCCGCCATTCTGGTCACGCACGAACACAGTGATCACAGCGCCGGTGTCAGCCGCCTGGCAAGGCAGTGGGATATACCGGTCTACCTGACGCACGGTACGCAGCGCAGTGGTCGCCTCGAGGGGTGTCCGCGCGTCACCTGCTTCAACAGCGAGGAACGTCTGCAGATCGGCGCGCTGTCGGTAGAACCTGTGGCCGTTCCCCACGATGCACGTGAACCCTGCCAGTATCGGCTCTCTCATGGCGGTCGCTCGCTGGGGGTGCTGACCGATCTCGGCAGCATTACCCCGCACGTGGTGGAGCGCTTTCGGGGCTGCGATGCCCTGGTGCTGGAATTCAATCACGATCTGGACATGCTGTGGGCGGGGAGTTATCCGCCCTCGCTGAAGCAGCGCGTGGCCAGCGACTGGGGTCATTTGAACAACCACCAGGCGGCTGAACTGTTGCAACAGCTCGGACCAGAAACCCTCGAACACCTGGTCGTGGCGCATATCAGTGAACAGAACAACTGTCCCACGCGGGCGGCTGCAGCACTCGAGAGCGTGCTGGGTGCAGGGGATCAGCGCGTGGTATTCGCCGCGCAGAACGCCGGGTTCGACTGGCTGACGCTAGCGGCAGTGCCGGGGCAGGGTCAGGCGCTCCAGTGAAACCCAGCTGTCCGGGGCGGGGCAGCGCAGGCCGCTATTGCCCTCCAGATTGACCACGGCGAGCGCGGGCAATCGGTAGAGCGGGCTTGCATCCTCTATCCGGTTGTCGTCCAGCAGTACGCTGCGCAGTTCCAGCAGCGCCACCAGCTCGCGAATGTCCTGCAGCGCGTTGCCGCCCAGGTTGAGCCAGCTCAGGCTGGAGAAGCGCCCCAGGCCATTGAGGCTGCGCACCCCGGCACCGCTGCAGTCGAGGGTCTGCAATTCGCCGACGCTGCTGATCTTGTTGTCGTTGATGGCCTGTTCGATACAGCTGCGCAATGCCGGGTCTTCAATCCGGAAATCCGTCAACAGCGGGCGCGGGCTGTACACGACGCGCTCGTTGACGCTGAAATCGTATTGTTGGCAAGCTGCCAGCCAACACAGGGAAATGCCGATAAGCCATCGACCGAGCATGCGTTGTGTTCCCATGTTTTAAGCCCCCGATGCGCGCCCGGCTGGCGCATGGATTCAGGCAGCGTGGCACCCTATAATGGTACCGGCTTGGGCGAACAGAAACGAGTAGGCTATGACCGAAAGACCGGACGAGCCCGCGGGCATGACAGGCGGCGCCGTGACAGACCACAGGACCATCAGCATCTCCCAGCGCGGCAACCTGAAGGCGCTCGAGAGCGCCCTGCGCAAGCAGTGGCGGCTGGGCCAGAACATCGTGCTGTGCTGGAGCGCCGATGAACGCGGCATACTTGTCATTTTCGTCCCTCACTACTTCCTCGGTAACTTCTGTGCGCGGCCCGGCGTAGAGGGCGTGCAGGACAACGAGGCTTTTGTGCGCGAACTCATTTCCGGCAGCCGCGGCAAACCCCGGGATGAATTCTTTGCCATTGCCAACAGGCTGGACATTGCCCCCGGCTTTATCCGCCTGGATACGCCACTCGCCGATGACCCGGCAGTCACCAGCGGTGTGGAACAGCTGATCAAACGCTATGGGCTGAGCTATGTCAGCGATCGCGCGGTGTTGCTGTTCGACATTGCCGAGTTCTCCCTGTTTACGCCCTTCGAGCAGGCCAGCCAGTTGAACAGCCTGTCCTACTCGCTGAACTCCGCCTACAACAAGCTGCTGGCGAAAGGCATCGAGGTGCATTTTTCGCGCACCACCACCGGCGATGGCTACTATGTCTGGAACCGCGCGCTGGGCGCGCAGGCAAACCATGACCTGTTCTATTTCCTGTTGCTGGTCGTGGCCGACAACGCGGTGGCGCGACGGGCCTCGCACGGCAACACCGTGCCGGTCATCCGCGCCGCCTACCATATCGGCAGCCATTACGAGCTGTACCAGGCCGAGGGCGTCAATCCCACCGTACACAGCTACATCGTGGGCGATGTCACGATCGAGCTGGCGCGCATGGCGGAAAAGGCCCAGCCACAGCAGATTCTGATCGGGCACTTCGAAACCGCTGGGCGCGCGGTAGAGGGCGGTGCGGCAGTGGAGCGCATTTATGCGCCGGCCTTCATCAGCCAGTGCAACGAGGGGCTGGTTGCGCT